>CBFCYE010000004.1:0-132095 GCA_965602225.1 uncultured Gammaproteobacteria bacterium
AACTTAGCAGCTGATGATCGGAGCGCGCGGAAAAGGCAGCATTGGCGGTAGCTTGTGTCCAGCTAATGCCGTCATGGGAGTACCAGACGTCGTTTTTATAGCCGCCATCATTGCCACCTACAAGCCATAGCTTGTTATTAAACTCGACAGTTTGCAGATATTCGCGGGCGCTAAATTTTGTTTGTGTCACTGCAGCAGGGGTGCTGTTGAGGGTGCCGTGTTGCAGCCAATACCAGCCATTTTGATTTGCTTTGGCGGCGGTGTCGGTGATCACGCTGTTGCTGGCGATATCGAGTTGACCATTGGTACAGATTGAGTAATTGCTCAGGTCACAGGTTTCATCTGTGGAGCGGATAAAGTTTAAGCCGTTGGCATTGCTGTCGAAGCTGACTTCAGTATCTGTGGCGCCAATCCAGGCGCTGAAGCTGGCTGAGCTGGGGGCAATAATCAGCGTGTAGCTTTTCTGTGTTGCAGCGTGGAGTGCGTCGCTGTATTTCAGGGCGCTGATAAGGACTGTGCCCGCGGCATTAATGTTGACTTCGCCAGTGCTGGAATTCACCGAGGCAATACTGGTATTGCTGCTGCTATAGATGGTGATGCCGGTGCCAGCGCCACCGCTGGCAAGGTTGCTGAAATTGGCTGAATTAGTGATTTTGTACACAGGTCCAGCATCGGCAAAGGCAATGCTTTGAGTTAATTTAGGGATGTTGATGGTGTAGCTGGCCGTGGCAGCACTGAAATGTGCATCAGCAGCCTTGGTCGCGGTAATGACGACGGAGCCAGGGGCGACGATGCTGACTTCGCCGCTGTTAACATCAACATTGGCAATGCTGGTGTCGCCGCTGCTATAGCTAATGGCACCGCTGCCAGTGCCACCGCTGGCAAGATTGATGAAGTTGGCATCGCCATAGCTTTTGCTCAGCGGGCCAGGGGCGGCGAAGCTGATAGCCTGCGTGTCGGCTGAGACGACCAGAGTGAAGCTGACGTTAGCCGCTGCATATTGGCTGTCTGCGGCTTTGGTTGCGGTGATTATGGTTGTGCCGACCGCGATGATGCTGACTTCGCCAGAGCTGGCATTGACAGTCGCTATGTTGGTATCGCTACTGCTGTAGCTGATGCTGCCGGTGCCGATGCCACCGTAGGCGAGGTTGGTGAAGTTTGATTGGCCGTATATTTTATTGATTGGGCCTGGGGCGGTTAGGCTGATAGTCTGGGTGAGGGTGGTGGCTTGGCTTGGGCTGCTGCTTGCTGGCGGGGCGCCCCCGCCACCACAGGCGCTGAGCATCATCAGCAATAGCGCTGAAATCATTGCTCTGTAAATACTCGTTAAAAAAACATTTCTCATATATAAGTATTATCGGAATTCTAGAGTTTTTATTAAGTTATTGTTATTTAAGGTAGTAAAGAAACAGATAAGTTGCCTTTAATATTGTTGGTGAGTGAATTGAGGTAGGCTTATATTGCGGTTCTGTGGGTGGTATTCTCTTTGTAAATCAAATGACTATGGCTGTTTCTTGGGTTGAGGGGTTTGTGGCTTTGAGTGTATGGAATTAACAACGCGATTCTTGCGACAGTTTGGTGTGGTGCTGGCTGGCTTGTCTGCGGCGGTGGCGCTATGGCAGTTTTTTTATGGCCATGCGTCACTGTGGCCGTGGTTGTTGATAGCCCTGGTGGCGTTGCTGCTGGCCTGGCTGGCACCAACCTGGTTACGGCCTTTGGCAAGAGGCTGGATGTGGATTGGCCACTGGCTGGGTTTTGTGAATACACGTTTATTGCTGGGTTTGGTGTTTTTTTTGGTGATCACGCCAGTGTCATTGTTGTTTCGCCTGATAGGCCGTGATGCTCTGGCCTTGAAAAAGAAACAGGCAAACAGTTATTGGCAGCAACAGGACAAGTCCTGGCCGCCTGATGACTTCAAGAATCAATTCTGAGATGTGGATTCTCGGCATTTCGGCCTTTTTCCACGACAGCGCCGCCGCCCTGATCAAGGACGGCGTGATTATCGCCGCGGCGCAGGAAGAGCGTTTTAATCGGCAAAAGCATTGTGCTGATTTTCCGCATCAGGCGATTGAGTATTGCCTGTCTGAGGCGGGTATCGAGTTGGAGCAGCTCGACAATATCGTCTTCTACGATAAACCCTTTCTCAAATTTGAACGGCTACTGGAGACTTATCACACCTTTGCACCATCGGGCTTTCGCTCGTTTGTCCGCGCCATGCCGGTGTGGCTGAAGGAGAAGCTGTTTCAGAAGCGTTTGCTGACACAAGAACTGCAGACGTTAGCGCCAGAGTTTGACGTGCGTGAGCGTCTGCTGTTTTCTGAACACCACCTTTCCCACGCAGCTTCAGCCTTTTTCCCCTCGCCCTTTGATAAGGCGCTGATTCTGACCATGGATGGCGTCGGTGAATGGGCCACCACCTCGGTGATGTTGGGTGAGGGTAATTCGATTCGTTCGCTGAAAGAGATTCACTTCCCGCATTCGCTGGGGTTGCTGTATTCCGCCTTTACCTATTTCACCGGTTTCGAGGTCAATGGCGGTGAATACAAACTGATGGGCCTGGCGCCTTATGGTGAGCCCAAATATGTCGAGCTGATTAAACAGCACCTGATCGATATCGCCGACGACGGTTCTTATCGCCTCGACATGCAGTATTTCAATTACTGCACCGGCCTGACCATGACCAACAAACGTTTCGACAGACTGTTTGGCCGTGGCACACGCCAGCCCGAGTCCGAGATCACGCAGATGGATATGGATCTGGCTCGTTCGATTCAGGTGGTGACGGAAGAGGTGGTGATGAAAATGGCGGCCTCGCTGCGACAGGAGTACGGCATTGAGAATATCTGCCTTGCCGGTGGCGTAGCGCTGAATAGCGTCGCCAATGGCAAGCTGGCCAAGTCAGGTCTGTTTGATGGACTGTGGATTCAACCCGCTGCTGGTGATGCCGGTGGTGCGCTGGGGGCGGCCCTGGTGGGTTATTACCTGCACCAGCAACAGCCGCGTCAGCCGGTTGCCGAGGTCGATGCCATGCAGGGTGCCTATCTTGGCCCGGGCTTTACGGATGCTGAAATTCAGGCCGTGCTCGACGATGCCGGTGTTGTTTATCAACGCTTGACTGACGCTGAGTTGATCGCGGCAGCCGCACAGGCGCTGGCCGAAGAAAAGGTCATTGGCTGGTTTCAGGGGCGGATGGAGTTTGGCCCGCGGGCGCTGGGTAATCGCAGCATTTTGGGCGATCCACGTTCAGTCAAAACCCAGTCGGTGATGAATCTAAAGATCAAGTTCCGCGAGTCGTTTCGACCGTTTGCGCCTTCAGTGCTGGTCGAAGATGCACAAGACTATTTTGAGTTGCCGCAGGCCAGTCCGTATATGTTGCTGGTGGCACCAGTTCAGGCGGGGCGTTGCATAGAACTCAGTGATAAAGAGCGGGCAGTAACAGGCATTGAACGGGTTAATCTGGCCAAGTCGGATATTCCAGCGGTGACTCATGTGGATTTTTCGGCCCGCATCCAAACCGTCAGCGCCACGAGCAATCCGCGTTATTACAATCTGATTAAACAGTTTAAATCATTGAGCGGTTATGGTCTGGTGGTGAATACCTCGTTTAATGTCCGTGATGAACCGATTGTCTGCACACCACAGGACGCACTGCGCTGTTTTCAAAACAGCGGCATGGATGAGTTGTATCTGGGGAACTTCCGCTTACAAAAAACACAATAGAGTGGAGCGGGTAGCGGGAGTCGAACCCGCCTCACTAGCTTGGGAAGCTAGGGTAATACCGATATACGATACCCGCTCAGTTGGCGATCATTCTAACCGAAGAGAGCGGCCCCGGGTAATGTCCGGAGGCCAATCTGAAGTTTATTATTGAAAGACGATGCTGTTGCTAAAGGCGCGGCGCCAGCTGATGCCATCACTGCTCTTCCAGACATCTTTAAGTTTCTTGCCGTTGGCATCGATACCGCCAATCAGGTAAAGCTCGCCACCGTGTTCAACAACGCTGTGAGAGTGGCGGGCCGGGAATTCGGCATTGCCCTCAGGGGCCCAGGTGTTGCCATCTGTTGAGCTCCAAATGTCGTTTAGCGGGGTTGATCCGCCGCCGAATTCTTCACCACCGATAAGCCACATCTTGCCGCCAAAGACGACGACTTCGTGTTTGCGGCGGGCGCTAAATGCCGCGTTTGCTGTGACTTGAGTCCAGGTGTTTGTTGCGGTGTTAAAGGACCAGACGTCGTCTTTCCGTAAAGTCCCATCATAACCACCGATGACCCAGAGTTTGCCGTTGTAGACGACGCTTTGGTGATAGCCGCGTTCACCAAAACTCTGTGGGTCGCCGCTTGCAGTATGTTGTGTCCAGGTGGTGCCGTCAGGGCTTGACCAGGCGTCATCCAGATAAGTGCTGGAGCCTTGCCAGCCGCCCAAAATCCACAATTGGCCGGCGCCATCAACAAGCATTTGATGGCCGCTGCGGACAGGGAAGGCCGCGCTGGTGGTTGCCTGTGTCCAGTCTGTGCCATTGCTAGACGACCAGATGTCGTTAGCGTTGTTTGCATTAGTCAACTGGCCACTACTTAACCATAAGGTGTTATTTAACTCGGCGATTTGATGGTTGGTTCGAGCGGTAAAGGCTGCTGAGCTGCTTTGTTCTGCCCAGCTAATACCGGTTGTACTTGACCAGATATCGTTGTTGGTGGTCTCAGCTTCGCCACCAAACAGCCACAGTTTGCTGGCAAATGAGGTGGCCTGGACATTGCTGCGACCAGTGAATTCGGACGGGCTGTTTTCCAGTATCCAGGTACTGCCATCGGCGGATGACCAGACCTCGTTACTGAGAGTGCCTCCAGCACTTATTTGGCCCCCGGCCAGCCATAGGCGGTTATTGAAAACAGCGAGGCTATGATCAAAAACGGGTCCAAACGCTGCGGTAGCCGTTTCTTGGGTCCAGGCAGTGCCGTTGGAGGATGACCAGATATCAGCTAATACAGATCCGTCTTCGCCGCCAATCAGCCATAGTTTGTTGTTGAATGTGATAAGCCTGTGGTCTCTTCGTGCCGAGAATATGGCGGTAGTGGCCGTTTCCTGGGTCCACGTGCTGCCATTAAACGACCAGATGTCATTCAAATAGCCGCCGCTGTTATAGCCGCCGATTAACCACAGCTTGCCGTTGAATTCAGCTGTTTGGTGGCCTCTTCTGGCGGTGAAGCTGGTGCCGGGGCTGGCATTAGTCCAGATCAGGCCGTCAGTGGATGTCCAGGTGTCTGCGGTATAGAGCGTGGTGATAAAGGTAGCGCCAGTGCTGCCGCCAGTGAGCCAGTGTTTGCCGTTGAATGTACTGATCTGATGGCCTGAGCGTTTGCCGAAACCGGGCAGGCTTGCGGTGGCGCCCCAGCTGGGGGAGACGGGGCCGACGTAAATATTTGGGTTTAGGGTGGTGCCAGCGATTAGACCGCCTATTAAGCGGATTTTAGAATTAGAATCAATGATCAGTTGGTGGTCATTTATGCCTGAGTTAAAGGCCGCGCTGTTTTCCTGTTTCCAGGCTTCGCCATTGCTGCTGGACCAGGCATCATTTTGAAGTCCCGCGCCAACACCGCCAATCAGCCAGAGCCTGTTTTGATAGGTGATTAATTCATGTCCCTTACGGGCCGAAAATCGGCTTTGTGATACCGCAGCTGGGTCACTGGGTTGGCCATTACGTTCCAAGGTGTAATAGGAGGTAGTGTTTAGTTTTGCGACGGTGTCAGTGACGGTCGTGCCGCTTAAACTGACCGAATAATTTCCAGCACAGCCTCTACAGTCTTTGTCGGTACTACTATAAAACTGTAAGCCAGATGTGGCTGTTGGTAAATCAACCTTGGTGTCGTTGGTGCCAACCCAGGCGGTAAAAGGCACTTCATTGGTAACCACCAGGGTATAGCTGTTGGAACCGGCCGTGTAGTTGCCTTCAGCGGTGACCGAGGCGGTGATGATGGTGGTGCCTGTAGTCAGAATGCTGACATCCCCCGTAAATTGATTAACGGTGGCTACTGATGGGACGCTGCTGGTATATGAAACCGTGCTGTTTGGATTGGTCGGGCTGGTGGCCGCGTTTGAGAAGCTCAGGCTGCCAAGAAAATAGTATTTGGTGATGGTGCCGGATGTCACGAAATTGATGGTTGGTGCGCTTGAGCCACCACCGCCGCCGCCTCCACCACCGCTGGCAGCCCCACCTCCGCCACCACCACCGCATGCAATAAGCAAGGCCGACAAAAGTGACAGGCAAATAATCTTGAGGCTATAGCTGGGTTTGGTCATGGTTTTTCCGCTGCTTATTTATACAACATTGTTAGTATTTATATCGGTAAAAACGGCCGCTTCTGTATGGTTATCTGTGGCGCAGACCGTGGCTATTTAAAAAGTGTTCGCTAAGCACTTGAATGTATTGCTGATAACAGTGTGGTGACTGTTTTATGGTCTGGCATATTACCCATGCCAGGTGCCTCTGAGCAAATGGATGTCACGAACGGATGTTCAATCTATAGTAAAATCCCGCCAAACCAAAAATCGAATTTGAGAAAAAGTAGAGTCTTATGGAAATTATCGTCAATGGCGAGCCGCGTCAGGTGGCCGAACAATACACTGTGGCAGAGCTGATAGCGGCGATGGAGCTGGTTGGCCGTCGCCTGGCCGTGGAGGTCAATCTTGAAATTGTGCCGCGCAGTACCCACGCTGAACATCAGTTGCAGCCGGGTGACAAGATCGAGATTGTCCATGCCATCGGCGGCGGCTAGTAGGGGAATGGTGCTCAACGCGCTATAATCGCCGCTTTCTTTTTATACCCCTGCACACAGGAAATTTACATGTCGGATACAGCTCAAACCAGCGGTCATGACCCTCTGATCATTGCCGGTGTTGAATATAACTCTCGCCTGCTGGTGGGTTCGGGTAAGTACGCGGATCTGGAAGAGACCCGCCTAGCCACTGAGGCCAGCGCTGCTGAGATCATTACTGTGGCGATCCGCCGCACCAACATCGGTCAAAATCCAGACGAGCCAAATCTGCTCGACGTAGTGCCGTTGGATAAATACACTATCCTGCCCAATACTGCCGGTTGTTTTAATGCCGAGGATGCGGTGCGTACCTGTCGTCTGGCGCGTGAGCTGCTCGATGGCCATAAGCTGGTCAAGCTGGAAGTGCTGGCGGATCAGAAAACCCTGTTTCCTGATGTGATTGAAACGTTGAAGGCGGCCGAGATTCTGGTCAAAGACGGTTTTGATGTCATGGTCTATACCACCGATGATCTGACGATTGCCAAGAAACTAGAGGACTTGGGCTGTGCTGCCGTGATGCCTCTGGGTGGTCCGATTGGCTCAGGTCTTGGAATTTGTAATCCCTATAATATTCGTTCTATCGTCGAAGAACTGAGCGTGCCGGTGTTGGTGGATGCGGGGATAGGGACGGCATCTGATGCTGCTTTAGCGATGGAGCTGGGCTGTGATGGTGTGTTGATGAATATGGCCATTGCCTGTGCCCAGCAACCTGTTGTGATGGCTTCAGCAATGAAACATGCCGTGATCGCGGGTCGTCAAGCCTATCTGGCCGGGCGCATGCCGCGTAAACGCTATGCCAGTGCCTCGTCGCCACTGTCGGGCACATTTTTCTAGTGCTCTCTAATTTTACTGTCCGCCCGCGAATTGCGGGCGGGAGCTTGTCATGACTGATATTAAACCTGAAATAAAACTCCGCACCATTCGCAGTTTCGCTCGTCGCCAAGGTCGCATGACTGACTTGCAGGAACGGGCGCTGGCAGAGTTGTGGCCAAAATACGGCCTGGAGCCGGGCGAGGAACTGCTTGATCTGGATGCCTTGTTTGGCCGCTCTGCGTCACGGGTGCTGGAGATTGGTTGTGGCATGGGTGATGCCCTGGCCGATATGGCCCAGGCCCAGCCTGAAAATGACTATATCGGTATCGAGGTACACCGCCCCGGTGTTGGCCGGCTATTGTTCAGAGTTGAGGAGCAGGCTTTAAGCAATGTGCGGGTCTTTTGTCATGACGCCATCGAGATACTGAAAAAACAGATTCCGGATGGCTCATTGGATCGGGTGTTGCTGTTTTTTCCTGATCCCTGGCATAAAAAACGTCACAACAAACGTCGCATTGTGCAGGTCGCATTCATTGAGATGATCCGCAGCAAACTCAAACCGGGTGGTGTCTTTCATATGGCCACTGACTGGCAGGAATATGCTGAATGGATGATGGCGCTGATGAATGAAACCGAGGGCTTTGAGAATCTGGCGGGTGCCGGGCAGTATTCCGAACGGCCTGAGTATCGTCCAATCACCAAGTTTGAACGCCGCGGCCATCGGTTGGGGCATGGTATCTGGGATATGTTGTTCAAAAAGATCTAATGTAGGGCGGGGGTCCCACCCGCCAAGCGGCTTCGTAAAGAATTCTTTTGGCGGGTGGGACCCGCCCTACATTTTATTAGCCAATACCCAGAAGGCCCAACAGACCTTCCAGACCGCAATGGTTGAGCGAGGTGTGTGCCTGTTGTTGGACTGTGGGTTTGGCATGATAGGCGATACTCAGTCCCGCCTGTTTCATCATCACCAGATCGTTGGCACCATCGCCCATAGCAATGACTTGTGACGGTTTGATGCCCAGCTCTTCACACTTTTGCAGTAACAAATCAGCCTTGGCCTGAGCGCCAACGATGTTGCCGTGGATTTCACCGGTGAGTTTGCCGTTTTCGAATTCCAGCGTGTTGGCCAGGGTGTAGTCCAGGCCTAATCTTGTTTTGAGTTTGTCAGTGAAATAGGTAAAACCACCGGAGACCAGGGCCGTCTTGATGCCATTGGCCTTGAGGCCAGCGAGCATTAGTTCAGCACCGGGATTGAGTTGCAGGCGTTCATTGTAAACGTGCTCCAGGGCGTTCTCTTCCAGGCCGGTGAGAAGGGCGATGCGACGGCGCAGTGAGGTCTCGAAATCGATCTCACCGCGCATGGCCGACTCGGTGATCTCGGAGACTTGCGGTTTGACGTTGATGAAGTCGGCGATCTCGTCGATGCACTCGATGCTGATCAGGGTTGAGTCCATGTCGGTGACCAGCAGTCTGACCTGTGATGGATCAAAGCCGTCGGGCAGCAGGTTGATGTCGAAATCTTCCTGTTGTTTGTGCATGGCCAGTTTTTTTGGGTCAATCTCAGCAT
The DNA here is from genome assembly GCA_965602225.1 of uncultured Gammaproteobacteria bacterium. Classification (GTDB taxonomy): domain Bacteria; phylum Pseudomonadota; class Gammaproteobacteria; order Tenderiales; family Tenderiaceae; genus Tenderia. Next base: position 9,190 of record CBFCYE010000004.1, read on the forward strand.
CAATCTGGACGCGATAATAGCCTTTGCCTTCCTGTAGTCGGCCTTTGAAAGACTCGCTCAGGGCGATTGCTTCTTGCTCGGTCAGGCGTGGGCCTTGTAGTACCAGAGTTGCCATGGATTGTTTTGCATCCTTGAGTTGTTTGTTTTTGTTCCCCCTCCCTTGAGGGGAGGGGGTTAGGGGGAGGGTGGGCTTCTCAGATTGGTGCCAAATTTAGAGTTTTTACCCCCACCCTAGCCCTCCCCTATCAAGGGGGAGGGGATTAAGATCTTGGTAGGCCTCGCATTTTCCCACAGCGCCGGGATTAGGGCAAAAACAGTTGCAGCAGATCGTTGAGAAAGTTGCGGCCGCGTTCAGTGGGGCGGATCAGTTTGACGTCCCAGTTGATCAGCCCTTTTTCTTCGGCCTGACGTAATGCCTGTTCAACGGTCGAGATTGGCAGGCCAGTGTGATCTGCGAACAGGTGCGGGGCAAAACCCTCGGTTAGTCGCAGGGCGTTGACCATGAATTCAAAGCCAGTTTCTTTTTGCGTTAGTTTCTGCTCTGTTTTGATGCGCTCGGGGCTGCTGGCCTGTTGCAGATAGGCTTCCGGCTGACGCAGTTTGCTGCGCCGGGTGATGGTCTGAAACTGGGCGTTGCTGATCTTGCCATGGGCGCCAGCGCCGATGCCGAGGTAATCACCGAACTGCCAGTAGTTGAGGTTGTGCTGGCATTGGCGGTTGGCCTTGGCAAAGGCTGATACCTCATAGTTGCCGTAACCCGCTTCGGCCAGTTTCTCGTGACATTGCTCCTGCATCGCCCACAACAGTTCATCTTTCGGCAGCACTGGTGGGTTGTGATGAAACGCGGTGTTAGGTTCCAGGGTCAGTTGGTAGTGCGACAGATGAGTCGGTTCCAGGGCGATAGCTGTGTGAATGTCTTCCAGTGCCTCTGCCAATGACTGCTTTGGCAGGCCAAACATCAGGTCGAGATTGAAATTATCGAAGCCGGCATCGTGGGCCTGCTCGGCAGCACGGATTGCCTCTCTGCGGCCGTGGATGCGGCCGATGCGTTGCAGGGCGTGGTCATTGAAACTCTGTACGCCGATGGAGAGACGGTTAATGCCCAGGGCGCGGAATTCGTGAAACTTGCCGGTCTCGATTGCGCCCGGATTGGCCTCTAGGGTGATCTCGGCATTGGCGGGCAGATTGAGGCGGGCGCGAACGCCGCACAAGAGTTCATCCAGCGCCTCAGCCGAAAACAGGCTGGGCGTGCCACCACCAATGAAGATGCTGTGTACCTGGCGGCCCCATATCTCAGGCAGTTCCTGCTCCAGATCGCTGAGCAGGGCGGCGACGTATTGTTTTTCCGGGATGCCGTTTTTACCTTCATGGGAATTGAAGTCGCAATAGGGGCATTTGCGCGCACACCAGGGGATGTGTAGATACAGGCTGAGTGGTGGCAGGGCGCTGAAGTTAAACATGGGCAATGGGTCTTGATGAGCTGTAACGGCGGCTGATGTTAGCACAGTGCCTTTTGACTGGATTTAGTTAGCTGTTCTATATATCCAATAACGATATAGATAATAGGATATTAGTATAAGTTAATTATATGGAATGGGTTAGACTGCGCCGCAATTTAGATTTAAGCCGTTGTTTAAGGAGTGTTTTGATGCAGATCCTGCCCCGCCAGTTGTTGCTTTCAGTAGTAATGTCATGCCCCGTTGTCGCCTTCGCCACCAATGGCATGAACATGGAAGGTTATGGCCCGATTGCTCTGGGTATGGGCGGCACGAGCATGGCCTATGACAACGGCGTGGCTGCAGTGATGAATAATCCGGCCACCCTTTCATTAATGCCTGACAGGAAACGCCTGGATGTGGCCTTGGGGAAGCTCGGGCCAGATGTTGGGGCTTCTGCCGGTAGTCAGTCGGTCAGCTCTGATGGTGATGCCTATTATATGCCGGCGATTGGCTGGGCCAAGCATTATGGTGAGTGGACTGTCGGCATGGGCATGTTTGCCCAGGGTGGCATGGGCACGGATTTTTCCGGTAGCAGTTTTATGGGCAACCCTGCCCAGGCGGCGATTTCGCCAGCGTTGCAAAATCGCAGCGAATTGTCGGTGGGGCGTGTTGTCTTGCCGCTGGCCTATGATGCTGGCAATAACTGGCGTTTCGGTGCCACGGTTGATTTTGTCTGGGCCGGTCTGGATCTGAAGATGGCCATGAGTGAAAGTCAGTTTGTTGATCTGGCTTCGACCAAGAATGCCGGTAGCATTAGCGGCAGTCTGGTGGATGCCTTTGGTGGCATGTATGAGCCTTTTTCTGGTGCGGGTTCTGGTATTTCAGCCTTGCACTATGCCTATTTCGATTACAGCAATGGCAGTGATTATAGTGGCAAGGCCCGTGGTACTGGTTTTGGTGGCAAGTTGGGTTTTGTCTACGAAGTAGAAAAGGGTTTTAACCTTGCGGCCAGTTATCATGCCAAGACCTGGTTGAATGACCTTGAGACTGACGAGGCCAATATGCAGATGGCGGTCAACATGAATACCGGCAGTGGTTATCAGGATACGGTGATTCCTGTGTCGGGCAAGATGACGGTCAAGAATTTTCAATGGCCAGCCATGTTGGCGCTGGGAGTATCGAAACAGATCGATTCGCAGTGGCAGTTGGCGGCAGATGTGAAACGCATCCAGTGGGCTGATGTGATGCAGAATTTCACCATGGTCTTCAACGCCGATAATGTTGCCAGCAATGGTGGTTTTGCCGGGAAAGAAATGACTGCGATCCTGTTCCAGAATTGGGATGATCAGGACGTAATCACTCTGGGGGCGGCCTATCAGGTGAATGATGATCTGGTGTTGCGCTTTGGTGCCAACCTGTCGGATAACCCGGTGCCGAATCAATATTTGAATGTCTTGTTTCCGGCGGTGGTTGAAGATCATTACACGGCTGGTTTTGGTTATGAATTGTCTCAAACGGATGCGCTTAATTTTGCCGCCAGTTATGCACCAGAGGTTAGTTTTGCCAGCGCCAGTGGTGTTACCAGTAGCCACGCTCAGTTGAGTTGGCAGGTGATGTTTAGTCGGGCCTGGTAGTTATTGTCGATATGTTTTTAGGAGGCCTCATTCGAGGCCTTTTTTAATTTGGTTGGGCGTGGAGAAATGCTACGCTACGCGCCATGTTTGAACTCTTCATTAGCAAAATCATAAAGAGCCTGGTCTTTCCGCCGGGTGGGTTTCTGCTGGCCATTTTGATCGGGTTGCTGTTGTTACGGCGTAAACCTCAGTTGGGCAAGTCGCTGCTATGGTTGGGATTGATGAGCGGCTATCTGCTTAGTACTCCCTTGGTGTCCGGTTTGATGCAGCAACAGTTGCAAAGTTATCCGGCCCTGACTGAGGCCGAGGTTAGGCAGGCACCCGCCCAGGCCATCGTGGTGCTGTCGGCCGGACGCTACAGAAATGCGCCTGAGTACGGTGGTGATACGATTGGCAATACCTCGCTGGCGCGGGTGCGATATGGTGCCTATCTGCAGCGCCTGACCGACTTGCCAATTGTGGTCAGTGGTGGCCGAGTGTTTGATCCCGAGGGCAAGAGTCTGGCCCAGGTGATGGCAGAGAGTCTGCTACAGGATTTTCAGATCGATAATGTCTGGCTGGAAGACCAAAGCCGCAATACGGCTGAGAATGCCCAGCTAAGCAAGCGGCTGTTGCAACAAAAAGGTATCGATACGGTGTTGCTGGTGACCGATGCCATGCACATGCCGCGTTCAGTGGCGGTCTTCGAACAGGTGGGCCTGCGGGTGATCCCGGCGCCGACGCGTTTTACCCTGCTGGATGATGACTGGTTGCTGTTGTTGTTGCCGAATGCCTCTGCTATTGGTGGTTCGTATTATGCCCTGCATGAGCTGGTTGGCCGTGCCTGGTATGCAATTCGTTATTGAATTTTTTGATACAGCGGCAGCTGTTTGATGCGGTCACGAACCTTTTCTAATTGTTCATTGTAGGCATTGCCATCAACACCGCCATAGCGGCGTTCAAATTCTTTCTGGCTAATATTTTCTGGCAGGTCTGTAATGGCCGGAAAGAATGTCATTTCCGTGTTCAAATTTGTTTTCTGTAGCTGCAAAGCAGTCTCTGGCTGGGTTGCCACTGTGGCAAACATGATGCCCGTCTGATCGGCCGCCAGGTCGGCAAAACTAAATCCAGAGCCACCACTTAGTGCGTCGCTGAGTTCCTTGAATTCGCCGATGGCAAAACTGATGTCGTGGTCAGACAGGATTTTGAACATGGCCGAGTAAATGAAATGCAGGCTTAGATCCTGACGCCGTGCCAGATAACTTACAGGAGATCGTTTCTGGCAACGATTAATCTCATTGTCTGGGATGAGATTGTTGAGCAAGGTGTTGAATTTGTAGCTGCCAAAAAAGATGGCTGTTGCGATCAGCGCGGCCTGATTTTCCTGAACGGCTTGTTGCGGGAATTGGCTATGTTGTGATGCGGATGAAAGCAGTGTAGCTAGATAGTGACCTAAGTTCTTATTGTGACTATTTTTATATTTCTGGCACAGCTGGTTGTAATAACGCTGGATTGATTCTGTTGAACCCAGAGTGTTGATATTTGCTCCAAACAGGCCGGATTGGTTCAGTCCGCCGGCGACTATCTTGGCCAGGTCGGGCAGGGGCTGATATTGAATCACCATGCTGTTGTTGTTTGTCTTAATACCTTTTACCGAATCCAGCAGTTGCCTGCTTTGTTGTTTGCCAAGCAGCTGTGCCAGTGCGAACTCAACAACTCTTTGAGCTATTGGCTGATTAAATGAAATTTTGCCGATGCTAAGTTGTTTGAAAACCAGTCCTTTGCTGTTTGTTGCCAGCTGCAGGCTGGCATTAATAAAAGGCCCAAATGGATTTTCTGGCGTGTGAAGTGACAGCTTAAGAGTTGCGCCATCGGTGGCAGATAAATGCGCCGTACCCTGTATTCGCTTGATACCGCGAGCGGCTAGGCTGAGCCCAGCATTCAGGTCGTCTTCAGTTATCCGCAGCGGCCATTGGCGTTTGAAGTAAGCGGCGTAGTCCAGCTGCTTGAGGATGCGTTTTACTTTGGCGACTGAATGACTGTCTACGGCAGAGCTGGTTTGGACGCTGGCCTGGTCAGCGCTAATGGCTTGTAGCAATAAAATTGGCGCGGCACACAGTCCGAGCAGAAGAAAAACAGTCGTGTATTTAATTAGCCTGCCCATGTAGAGCTCTTGGTTTATTGCTGATGGGGTTGAGTATAGTGGCGTTGGAAAATTTAATTTGTTGGTGGTTGTTTCCGGAGGAGTAAAAAAATGCGCACATGGAACCTTATAGTCTTTAAGGGGGGGGAGGGGGAGGGGTAAGACTCGTCCCATGTGCGCCAAAAGAGATAACTATTTACTACGAGGAAGAGTATGCCGAATTTATTATATAAATAATAATCGAAAGTTTTTATAGTTAGTATAGCTTATGGTCTATATTAAAATGCTAGGTGTATGAATATTTATTTTGTTTTCAGGTCAGGGTGGTTGGGGTTTTGATTGGTTTTGTATCTAGAGTGAATTTAAAAAAGTGCGCACATGGGGGTTGGGGTTGTCTTTTTTTGGGGGGAGGGGGAGGAGATAAAAGACTGTTCCCATGTGCGCTAAGTAGATAACCATGTTGTCTACGTGGGCTATTATGCCGAACTGTTAGTATAAACAAAAATAGAAAGAATTTATTGGTACAATAGACCTTTCTCTATTCTTGAGAGGGTCGGTCAGTGATAAAAATACGTAATGCAACCTTTAGGCAGCTGCAGCTGTTTGAATCTATTGCAAGAAATGGCTCGTTTACCGAGGCCGCGGAGGAGCTGCATCTGACGCAGCCCACTGTTTCTATGCAGGTTAAAAAGCTTACTTCGATAATAGGCATGCCTCTGTATGAGATGGTTGGCAAGCGGATTGCGCTAACGGCGGTAGGTAAAGAGCTGCTCAAAACCTGTAAGTCGGTGTTTGCCTCGCTGGATGAGTTCCAAATGACGGTCTCCGATATCAAGGGGGTCAAGATGGGAGACCTTCATATCTCGGGTGTGACCACGGCTGAGTATTTTGCGCCGCGTATCCTGGGTAACTTTTGCAAGCAATATCCGGGCATTAACGTGGCGTTGGAAGTGACTAATCGTCGCCGGGTGCTGGAGCGGTTGGAAGATAATCTGGATGACATCTACATCGTTGGTCAGGCGCCGACTGGGCCTGGCATACACGCCATTCCATTTTTGACCAATCCGCTAGTGATTCTGGCCTCGCCTAACCACCCTTTGGCGAATAAAAAGGATATCCCGGTGGAGGCCCTGGCTCGGGACAATTTCATCATGCGTGAACCGGGTTGCGGTACCTTTCTAACCATGGACCGGATGGTCAAGGATCGCAGCGTCGAGTTTCGCAGCAGTATGGCGCTGGGCAGTAATGAGGCCATCAAACAGGCGGTGATTGGCGAGTTGGGGATCTCCATGTTGTCTATCTATGCCCTGGCGCACGAGATCAACAGTGGTGAACTGGTGGCGCTGGATGTGGAAGGTTTTCCGCTTAATGACGAGTGGTACCTCTGTTTTCCCGAAGGTAAAAAGCCGTCGGTGGTGGCAGAGGTGTTTACTGAATATATGCTTAGCGAAGGTCGAGAGCTGACATTGAGTTCCCTGCCGATGGGCTGGCAGGATGAAAAGGTCTAGTTGCGATACCGTTCTGAATTAGCCAATTATTTTCTCGGCTTGGCCCGCCGTGTCGGCTCCGCCTGCAATGGATCATCCGGCCAGTAGTGTTTGGGGTAACGCCCCTTCATATCCTTTTTGACCTCGGCATAGCTGCCTTGCCAGAAGCCTTTTAGATCTTGCGTGACCTGCATTGGTCGTTGGCCTGGCGATAGCAGGTGTAACAACAGTTTTACCTTGCCGTTGGCAATGGTTGGTGTATCGCATGCGCCAAACATCTCTTGTAGTCGCACCGCTAGGATGGGAGGGTCGTTGTCATAGTCGAGGGCGATCTGTGAACCGGTCGGTACCTGGATATGTGTCGGTGCCAGTTGATCCAGCTGCTGTTGTTGTGGCCAGTCAAGCTGCGTGTTGAGTGCTGCTTGCAGATCAAGTTTGGCTAGATGGCTGAGCCGACTCATACCGTTAAGAAATGGTGCCAGCCATTGATCTATATTATTTAGCAGGGTCTGGTCGGATACGTTTGGCCAGTTGTCCGGTTCATGACGATGCAAAAATTCTAGCCGCTGTTGCCACTTTCGATTGCCCTTGCTCCAGGGCAGGCATTGCAGCCCGGTCTGACGAATGCCATCGAGTAGTGCGTTACAGATTTGTTCCGGGTCGGCTGAGTCTAGCGGTCTTTCATCCAGCACCAATGCCCCCAGACAGTGTTGTTGCAATGCCTGTACTGCCTTGCTGCGTTGATCCCAGCCGATAATGTTTTTTGTTTCGATCAGTTCGCTAAAATGCTCATCAATTTGTTGTGCGTTGATGGCGGTGGCAAGAAAGATGCGCGCCTCGGTCTGTCTGGCGCCGAGTTCGGCAATCACCAGATAGGGTTCATTCGCCAGGCTTTCGTATTCGCCAAACTCTGCGCCGCGACCGTTGGCTAGCAGATAACGACCGTCTTTGCCTGGGCGGCGCTGGGCGATGCGGTCGGGATAGGCGAGGCCAAGCAATACGCCGGTTAGCGATAAATCGTTATTGTTGTCGTTGATGCTGAGTTGTTGTTGCCACTGCCGGACTGATTGTTTGATGCGTTTCAGGTTGGTCTGGTTGCTGTTTGTTGTTAGCAGGTTGAGGCGGCTGAGCAGATCTGAGTCGCGCTGATCGGTTTTGCGCAATGGGTCGCGTTCGGATAACAGTGCTGCAATTTGGCAGGCCAGTTTGCCCACGCCTATCTGTTTGCCTTTTAACACCATGTGCGCCAGGCGTGGGTGTAGCGGCAACTTTGCCATCTGCTGGCCGTGGGCGGTGATGCGAAAATTATTATCCAGCGCGCCCAGCTGTTTCAATAATCCCTGGGCCTGATTGAATGTGGCCTTTGGTGGCGGGTTGAGCCACTGCAATTGTTCTGGATTTTGGCAGCCCCATTGGGCCAGTTCCAGCGCTAATGGGGCCAGATCTGCTTCGAGAATTTCTGCTGTGCTATGGGCAAGTAGCTGTTGCCCCTGGGGCCAGAGGCGATAGCAACAGCCGGGTTCCAGTCGACCGGCGCGGCCACGACGCTGTTCGGCCGAGGCTTGCGAGATATTAACTGTCTCCAATCGGGTCAGGCCGGTGGCAGGTTCAAAGCGCGGTACTCGCATCAGGCCTGAATCGATGACGACGCGCACGCCCTCGATGGTCAGGCTGGTCTCGGCGATATTGGTGGCCAGTACGATCTTGCGCTTGCCTTGTGCTGCTGGCTGGATGGCCAGCTCCTGTGCTTCGAGTGACAGGTCACCGTAGAGTGGCGTGATCAAGATGTCATCATCCAGCTTCATGTTTTGTAGTTGTTGTTCCAGCTGGCGGATCTCGCCAGTGCCAGGCAGGAAGGCCAAAACACTGCCGCCTTCCTGTTGCAGGGTCTTGGCAATAACGCTGGCCTGATGCTGTAGTAGTTGTTCGCGCCTGGCGCGAGGTGGCGGTGCGGCGTAATGGATATCAACCGGATAACTGCGGCCTGCACTGCTGATTAAAGGGGCATCGCCGAGCAGTTTTGCCGTCGCCGCGCCGTCGAGGGTGGCGGACATGATGAGTATCTTGAGGTCATCGCGCAGGGCTGTCTGGCTTTCCAGGCATAAGGCCAAGCCGAGGTCGGCCTGTAGACTGCGTTCGTGAAATTCATCGAAGATCACCAGGCCGACGCCAGTGAGCTCGGGGTCGCTTTGCAGTATGCGGGTCAGCACACCTTCGGTGACCACCTCGATACGGGTGGTAGGGCCAATCTTGCTGTCCATGCGAATCCGGTAGCCCACGGTTTGGCCAACCTGTTGGCCCAGACTGTTGGCCATGAAGTGGGCGGCATTGCGGGCTGCCAGGCGGCGGGGTTCGAGCATGATGATCTTGTTTTCACCTAGCCATGTTTCGTTTAGCAGGGCCAGAGGAATGCGTGTGGTCTTGCCGGCACCGGGCGGCGCCTGCAGCACTACGTTGGGGTGCTGGCTGAGACTTTGTGCTAGTTTGGGTAGTATTAGATCGATGGGTAAGCTCATGCTGTTATTGTACCTGTGCCGGATGGCCGACGCCTGATCAGCTCCAGGGCGTCTTGGCTGAATCAGCAGATAAAATTTGATTTGGCCGATGGCCATAAGAGGGTGTTGTGACTGATCCGAAAAACAGCAAAGCGCAAAATAAATCACACAAGCTGAGTTTGAAAGAGGTTGCCGATCTATTGTTTGACGACGGTTTACTTGAAAAAGAGGCCTATGAAAACCTCCAGCTTCAGGCGCGCTTTCGTGATGCCGGTGACAAACACCCTCTAACAGCGATTGCCGAGCAGAACATCAAATCGGCCCAGCCGCCACATCGACAGTTGTCTGAGCACTTTCTTACCGAGTGGATGGCAGGCAAGGCCGAGGTGCCTTATTTGCGTGTCGATCCTCTTAAGGTCGATGTCGCCCTGGTCACCACGGCCTTCTCCTATGCCTATGCCGAACGGCATAAACTGTTGCCGGTCGAGCTGGCTGCTGATTATGTGGTGGTAGCAACGGCCCAGCCTTATATCACTGGCTGGTTGAATGAGCTGTCGCGCATCTTGCGAAAAGAGGTGCGGCTGGTGATGGCCAGCCCCTCGGACATCGACAGTTATCTGGTGGAGTTCTATACGGTTTCCAGCTCGGTGCTGGGTGCCAGTGCCGATGATAATCACGCGCCGCAGGCGATTAATAGTCAGCAGATGCTGGAGTTGGGTAAGGCCGGTAGCCTAGATGCCAATGATCAACATGTGGTGCGGATTGTTGACTGGTTGCTGCAATACGCCTTTGACCAGCGTGCCAGTGACATCCATCTGGAGCCGCGTCAGGAAAAGGGCAATATCCGTTTTCGCATTGATGGCATGTTGCACACGGTCTATCAGTTGCCCAGCCCGGTGATGGCGGCGGTGCTGAGTCGCTTGAAGATTCTCGGCCGCATGGATCTGGCAGAAAAACGCCGGCCTCTGGATGGCCGCCTCAAGACCAAGTCGCCTGACGGCAACGAGGTGGAGCTGCGTCTGGCCACCATGCCGACGGCCTTTGGTGAAAAGATGGTCATGCGTATCTTTGACCCCGATGTGTTGGTGAAAAATTTTACCGATCTTGGTTTTAATAATAGAGAAGAGCTGCAGTGGAAGCAGTTGCTAAGCCAACCTAACGGTATCATCCTGGTGACCGGGCCGACCGGTTCGGGCAAGACCACCACCCTCTATTCATCGCTGAAACATTTGGCCAAGCCAGAGGTCAATGTCTGCACCATCGAAGACCCGATTGAAATGGTGGTGCCTGATTTCAACCAGATGCAGGTGCAGCACAACATCGATCTGAATTTCGCCGACGGTGTGCGGGCGTTGCTGCGGCAGGACCCGGATATCATCATGGTAGGTGAAATACGCGATCTTGAAACTGCCGAGATGGCGATTCAGGCCGCCCTAACTGGCCACTTGGTGATCTCCACCCTGCATACCAACGATGCGGTCTCCGCGATTACCCGTCTGTTGGATCTGGGGGTGCCGCACTACATGATTAGTGCCACCTTGTTAGGGGTGGTGGCACAACGGCTGGTGAGAACCCTTTGCCCCCATTGCAAGCAACCGATCGAACCCGATGTTGAGATGTGGAATACCTTGAGTCGGCCGTGGAAGGCTGCCGTACCGGAAAAAATCTTTGGACCAGTAGGTTGTCTTGAATGCCGCCAGACCGGTTACAGCGGTCGAGTAGGTGTTTATGAAATGTTGATTATGTCGGGCAAGATCAAACGTCTGATCAACTCAAACGATTGCGATGTTGCCGCAGTGCAACGTCAGGCGCAGCAGGATGAGATGCGGCCCATGCGCGTCAGTGGTATTCAGAAGGTGGCCAATGGCCAGACCACGCTTGATGAAGTGTTTCGGGTGGCACCGCTCTATAACGAAGATTAAAGAAGGGTGTAACTGCTTGAAGTTCATGTGTGCTTAGGCGAAAAAAAGCCCCTCATGAGAGGGGCTTGGTGTTCAAATAATAATTTGTTTAGCTGTGCTTACGTTTCGCCAGGCCAATAGCTGTGAGGCCTAGAACCAGCAGAGCCAGTGGTGCAGGTTCGGGCACTGAGGAGATGTTGATTGTATAGTCGCTCTCGGGACGAGTATCGTTAGCGTTAATGGAAATCCCGAGTAAGTAGTCACCGTTGGTCAGGGGTGCAGAGGCATTGCTACCGTTGGAGTCGATAAGGGCGCCGAATTCGTCAAACAGGAACAGCGTGGTGTTAAGGGCTGATAACGATGTGGCGTCAAACAGGCCGCCGCTCCAAGAAAAGCTGAATAGATCTTCAACGTCACCACCACCTATGGTACCTGTAATGCTGGTGATGTCTGTGCCGGCATACTGGGGGCTGCCACCGAAAACGTCTGCGTCAGGGTTTTCAATATAAACAGGTACTGCCAAGGCCTGTGCGCTGCTCAGGGCAAATGCGGCGATTAGTGCAAATCCAATCTTTTTCATTTTTTTATTCCCGGCGTACAATTAAATCAGTAATTACTTATATGCAATTAGTGCGCCAAAAACAAAAAATTCATAATTTTCATGTTGTTATGGTTTTGTTGCTGGCTTGGTTTTTTTGCAGTGTAAAGTTTATCGACAGTTTTTATTGGGTTTATAGTTGATAAGACAGGTTATAACTGCTTGGTAATCAGCCCCATGGTTACGTTTTCATCAGGCCATGGAATCTTGACCTGATGGCCACCGCCCGGTGCTACTTCCATGCTGCCGGTGAAGAAGTTTTCCATATATTCCAGTTTCAGGCGTTGGTTGCCTTGGGGTAATAGAATTTCCAGCTCATCACCGACGGCAAATTTATTTTTGACGTCCACTTCCATCATCTTGCGTTCCGTATCGTAGCCAGTGATCTCACCGACGAACTGCTGCTGGTTGCTCTTGGAATAGCCGGTCATATAGTTCTGGTGTTCGTTGGTGTGGTGGCGTTGGTAGAAGCCGTCGGTGTAACCGCGGTTGGCCAGGTTTTCCAACACGCCCAATAGGTTGGGATTGAATTCACGGCCGGCAACGGCATCATTGATGGCCTGGCGATAGGTCTGCGAGGCGCGGGCGACATAGTAATGGGATTTGGTGCGGCCTTCGATCTTGAGTGAGTCGATGCCCATATTGGTTAGGCGTTCGACATGTTCGACGGCGCGCAGATCTTTGGAGTTCATGATGTAGGTGCCGTGCTCGTCTTCGAGGATGGGCATGTATTCGCCGGGGCGATTTTTCTCTTCGATCAGATAGGTGCGGTCGGCCAATGGATGGCGCGGGATGTCGCCACAGTCGGACAGGCCGCTGCTGTTCATGGCGGTCATGGCGTCGAATTCGATCTTTTTGACGTCGCCGGCATCATCCTCAGAGGCGTTGGCGATGCCGTATTCCCAGCGGCAGGAGTTGGTGCAGGTGCCCTGGTTCGGGTCGCGGTGATTGAAGTAGCCGGACAGCAGGCAGCGACCGGAATAGGCGATGCACAAGGCGCCGTGGACAAATACCTCTAGTTCCATATCGGGGCAGCGCTGACGGATGTCTTCGATTTCGTCCAGCGACAGTTCGCGAGACAAGATGACGCGCTCGAGGCCCATGGACTTCCAGAACTTAACCGCCTGAAAGTTCACCGTGTTGGCCTGCACCGATAGATGGATAGGCATCTCCGGCCATTTTTCGCGCACCAGCATGATCAGGCCTGGGTCGGCCATGATCAGGGCGTCGGGTTTCATCTCGATGACCGGGGCCATATCCTTTATATAGGTGTCGACCTTGGCGTTGTGCGGCATCAGGTTGGAGGCGACGAACAGCTTTTTGCCCAGGGCATGGGCCTCGTCGATGCCGATCTTGAGATTGGCCAGGTCAAAATCGTTGTTGCGCGCCCGCAGGCTGTAGCGTGGCTGGCCAGCGTAGACGGCATCGGCGCCGTAGGCGAAGGCGTAGCGCAGGTTTTTCAGGGTGCCCGCGGGCGCTAATAATTCAGGTGCTTTCATGTTGGTTTCAACCACCGCTTGCAGGGCGCCGGTTGCTCCGTTGGTTAAAAATCGGGTTAACTGTGCTTCATTTTTTCGGCCAACAGCATGTAGGGTGCGCATTGCGCACCATTAATTAAGTGCTTGGCACGATACTCATACAACTACGGTTTTTTCATTGCCGCCGCTAACTGGCGCAAGGCCTGGCCACGATGGCTTAACTGGTTTTTGATCTCTTTGCTCAGCTCCGCCGCCGCGCAGTTATGTGTCGGCACATAAAACACTGGGTCATAACCAAAGCCGCCATCACCTCGCTGTTCGAGCAGGATGCGGCCTTCCCATGTACCCTGGCAGATCAGTGGCGTCGGGTCGTTTTCGTGCTCCATATAGACCATTAGACATTGAAAACGTGCCGTGCGTTTTTCTTCAGACACATCTTTCATGTCGGCCAGAAGTTTTTTGACATTGTCCTGGCTGGTCGCATCGACACCGGCAAAGCGTGATGAATAAATGCCCGGTGCGCCCTTGAGGAAGTCCACCTCCAGGCCTGAATCATCAGCAATGGCCGGCAGGCCGGTATGGGCCGCGGCGTTGCGGGCCTTGATGATGGCGTTTTCGACAAAGCTCAGGCCGGTCTCGTCGGCTTCAGGTACGTCGAATTCCGACTGAGGCACGATTTGCAGGCCGAAGGGGGCGAGAATCTCGCCCATTTCCCTGACCTTGCCCTGATTACCGGTAGCGAGAACGATGCGTCTGCTCATGCTGAATACCTCATTTGCACCACGAAGAGCACGAAGAGAAAAAGTATGTAACTCAAATAATGAGAGTCACCATGTTGTTGGGCGTTAAGTAGCAAACCGCCACATGAAAAACCTTCGTGGTCTCTGTGTTCTTCGTGGTGAGATTGATTTCTCAGCGACATCTTAGCCCTGCAGCGCCGCGGTCTGTTTTTCGATCAGCTCACCAATACCCTTTTCGGCCAGGGCCAGCATGGTGTCCAATTCACTGCGGCGGAAGGCGTGGCCTTCGGCGGTGCCTTGTACTTCGATGAAGGCGCCAGCCTCGTTCATGACTACATTCATATCGGTTTCGGCGTTAGAATCCTCGGCGTAATCCAGGTCTAAAACTGGCGTACCTTCGTAAATTCCAACCGAAATTGAGGCTAATTGGCCGAACAGGGGATTTTTTTTGATAGAACGCTTGTCTAATAAATGCTGGCAGGCGTCCGCAAGGGCGATATAACCGCCGGTTATTGAGGCGGTGCGGGTGCCGCCGTCGGCCTGGATGACGTCACAATCGATGGTGATAACGCGTTCACCGAGGGCTTCGAGGTTGACTACGGCGCGCAGTGAACGGCCGATCAGGCGCTGGATTTCCATGGTGCGACCGCCCTGGCCGCCGCGGGCCGCTTCGCGGTTCATGCGTGAGCCGGTGGAGCGTGGCAACATGCCGTATTCAGCGGTAACCCAGCCCTTGCCTTTGCCCTTGAGCCAGCGCGGCACGCGTTCTTCTATAGAGGCGGTGCAGATCACTTGGGTGTCACCAAATTCCACCAGCACTGACCCTTCGGCGTGTTTGGTGAAATTGCGGGTCAGTTTGATTTCGCGTAGTTGGTCGGGGGCTCGGCCGCTTGGACGCATGGTGACTCCTTAAATAATTCGGGCTGCTAGAAAGGGGCGGGATTATAGCGGATTTGGCCGGGCCAGGTGATGATTCCTGCTGGCTAGAGGTTTGCCTGCAAGGCTGGCTTGGTTACACTGGTGGCAGAAACAAGAGCCGTGTTTTGGCTGATATTGATGTATGAGGCGATAAGCTTGAAAAAAAACATCCTTCCCCTGAGAGCCGTGCTTGCGCTAATGCTGTGTTTTGCAGCGAATGGCGCAGTGACGGCGGCTGATCCTGGGTTGCCTTTGACGGAAGATTTTGCTGATGCGAGTTTGAAGGCTGGTTCAACCACGGCCAATTGGTCGCTGACGGATAAAAACGTGACCCTATTGGAGTTTCAGCAAAGCCTGCCACATGACTATTTTGTTGGCGGTTGGGGGGCGGCTTCCAATATTACCGCCGATGCCAATAGCAGCCGAGCCGCCAGCCTGGGGGATGTGGATAATGATAATGATGGTGATCTGGATCTGGTGGTGGCCAATTATGCTCAGCCCAACCGGCTCTATATTAATGAGGGGGTTAGCGGATTTAGTGCGAGCGATATTGGCAGCGAGTCAGATAAAAGCACGGCGATTGCCTTCGGTGATGTTGATGGAGATGGTGATCTCGATGTGGTGGTGGCTAATGACTCGCAGACCAACAAGCTCTATCTAAATAATGGTGGTGGTGTGTTTTCTGCTGCGGGTATCAATATAGGTAGTGAGACCGATGCCAGTACCAGTGTCGCGCTGGGTGATGTCGATGCTGATGGTGATCTGGATCTGCTGGTGGGCAACAACCTGACGACCAACAAACTTTATTTGAATGACGGTAATGCCGTCTTCTCTGCCACAGGTATAAGTTTTGCCTCAGCAATAGATGCGACTACCTGTATTGCCTTGGCTGATGTGGATGCGGATGGTGATCTTGATCTGATGGTGGGGAATGCGGGAGGTGCGTCGGCCGATAAACGTAACAAATTATATAGGAATGACGGCAAGGGTGATTTTTCTTCGTTAGGTGAATCAATAGGCAGTGGTGATGCGTTTGCAACTCAGGCCCTGGTGTTTGGTGATGTCGACAGTGACGGTGATCTGGATCTGGTGGTGGCGAATGAGGCAGAGACAAACAGGCTCTATCTGAATGATGGTAGTGGTGAATTTGTTGCTGCGGGTACAGCGTTAGGCAGTGAAACAGATGCTAGCAGAAGTCTTAGTCTGGTAGATGTGGATAGTGATGGCGATATTGATCTGGTGGTGGGTAATGACTCGCAGACTAATAAGTTTTATCGCAATGATGGCAAGGGTGGTTTTGATGCCTCAGGGTCAAATATAGTGGCTGCTAGCAATAGCAGCCAGCATGTGAGTTTGGGCGATATGGATGGTGATGGTGATCTGGATTTGATAGCCATAAATAATGACCAAACGAACTGGTTGTATAAAAACGGTGGCGGCGGTGGTTTTGCTGTGTCAGGCGCTGCTTTTGGTGAGGATGATGAAAATGTAACCAGTGTTGCTGTTGCGGATTTAGATGGTATTAATGGTTTAGATGTTGTGGTGGGGGTGTATAACCAGCCTAACAAGGTTTATTTGAATGATGGTAGTGGTGGTTTTTCTTCGGTAGGTCTTTATGTTGGGATTGATAATAGTGTCGATCCCTTGCCAGTTGCTGACGCCGATGCTGATGCCACCTACAGTGTCGCTATTGCTGATGTGGATGGTGATACTTTTCTCGATATCGTGGTCGGAAATTATGGTGGGGCCAATAAATATTATCTGAATAATGGCAGTGGCAGGTTTGTTGACCTTGGAGTAGAAATTGATAGCGCTCCAGGCCTTACTTATAGCATTGCCCTGGCAGATATTGGCAGCATAGTCGCGAATGCCCCTAGCTTCATTCTTGATGGTTTTCCTGATGTTGTGGTTGGTAATAATCATCAAGAAAATAAACTGTACCTGTACGACAGTTCAACCTCTAGTTTTGCCGCAGGTACGCCGATTGTTGTCGGTGAGATTGATGATACTTACAGCGTCCTATTGGCTGATGTTGGAAGCTTGGCTGGCGTTCCAGATGGTAAACCGGATTTGATTGTTGCCAACGGCGGTCAGGCCAATAAGGTTTATTTAAATAATGGTGCAGGTGGCTTTGGTGCGGGCGCAGTTATTGGTGATCAAGTTGATCTGGAGGAGGACGGCAGTACCAGTCTGGCGGTGGTAGACGTGGACAGTGACAATGACCTTGATATCGTAGTTGGGAATTTTGCCGAGGCTGACGAAGATGGAAAACTTTTCCAAGCTAACAAACTATATTTGAATGACGGCGTTGGTGGGTTCCCTGCTGCGGGGACCGTTATTGGTGTTGATGCGGAAGCAGACAATACCAGCTGGGTTGATACCGGGGACGTGAACAAAGATGATTGTGTGGATCTGGTGGTGGGCAATGATAAACGGGGCAACGCTGGCCAGGTAAACAAACTCTATTTGAGTGATTGTAATGGCGGATTTTTAAGCCCAGGAACAGTGTTGGGGTTGGATGCCGACGATACCCGGTTTATAAAGCTGGCAGATTTTAATGACGACGATCACCTGGATCTGCTGGTTGGTAATTATTCTAAACAGAGCAAACTGCATAGCAATGTTATTTATCGTACTGATGCCGGTCGGGTGGTGTCTGAGCCAGTTAATAGTGTTGCCGATGGCTTTGTGCGGACTGCTCAGTTAACGGCTACGGCCACTGTTAATGGGGCGGGCAGTCGTAATACCTGGATTGATTATTACCTCAGTAACGATGGTGGTTTGAAGTGGTATCAGGTGAAGTCAGGCGAAGATTTTATATTTCCATTAACAGATTTTTTTCCGCCACCAAATACCGATCTGCGCTGGAAGGCTGAGTTGCACAGCCTGTCGCCAGTACGTACGCCAGTGTTAAGCGAGATTGAGATAAAGAAAACAAATGTATTGCCTGAGTTTACGGTTACACCAAGTATTGAAGGGGTGTTTGCTGTTGGTGAAACGCTGACAGTGATTAACACTGCGGCTACCGATGCTGAGGGTGGTGGCGTAGTTGTCAGTTATGAGTGGCTGGCAAATAATGTCGCTATTCCTGGTGCTATTACCAAAATATATGTCATTCCTACAGAAATGGTTGCTGCATCTATAAAGGTGGAGGTCACTGCTACTGATAGTGAAGGTGGTGAGTTTATGGTGACAACAAATACAGTAAACAGCGGTACCTTTGTTGCGCCGCCGCCAGATCCAGATGTTGAGGAGACAGTTGTCGACGACGCTAATAGCGTTGTTAAACGCTCGGGTGGCGCTGGTTTGGGTGGGCTGCCGCTGCTTGGTTTGATGTTGTTGTCTGTCTGGCGAGTATTGACCAGTCGATGGTCGGGCCCTGTCGTCGCACCAATATTTTGAAGGCGATCTTTGACGTCGGTCTCTGCGTGGCTTTGTAAGCGGGTCTCAAACAGTTACTATAGCGGCCTTGATTATTCAGGAGTCCCGCATGATTTTAAGCATGACCTCATTTGCTCGCCGTGAGCAGGATACCGCCTTCGGCAGCCTGCGCTGGGAGTTACGCTCGGTCAATCACCGTTATCTCGATGTCAGTCTGCGTATGCCTGATGAGCTGCGTGGTCTGGAGTTAAAGGTGCGTGAGCTGGTGGCTGAGCGGCTCAAACGTGGCAAGGTGGAGTGTGGTCTGCGTTTTCAGGCGGCGGATAAGGACCGTGACTTCGCCATTGATCTTGAGTTAGTGAAGCGTTTGTCCAAAGGCTTGGAGGATGTCTCTCACCAGTTGAGCAATCCTGGGCAGATCAATCCGCTTGAAGTGTTGCGCTGGCCTGGGGTGATGCAGGTGGAAGAGCTGGACATGGCTCCGCTGTATCAGTCTGTGTTGAGCCTGTTGGATGAATCGCTGGATGACCTGATTGATAGCCGTGCCCGTGAGGGTGAGAAGTTGAAAACGGTTATCCTGCAGCGTTGCGATAATATCGAGGGTCATGTAGTTCAGGTGAATGAGCGTCTGCCGGATCTGCGTCTGGCCCTGCGGCAGAAGCTGGAAGATAGGCTCGGTGAGTTGAAAGATCAGCTTGAGCCAGGCCGGCTGGAACAAGAGCTGGCCCTGCTGGCACAGAAGATGGATGTTGATGAAGAAGTGGATAGGCTTAGCGCTCATGTTCAAGAAGTGCGGCATATCCTTGAACGAGATGAACCAGTGGGGCGGCGATTGGACTTTCTGATGCAGGAGTTGAATCGAGAGGCCAACACCCTGGCATCGAAATCCATTGATGCTGAAGTTACCCGGGTGTCGGTCGATCTGAAAGTGTTGATTGAGCAGATCCGCGAACAAGTCCAAAACATCGAATAAAAGAAGGTTGTAAATGAGTTCTCATGACGGACAGGCGCCCTATTCGGGCACACTTTATATAATCTCTGCGCCCTCGGGGGCGGGTAAGACCAGCTTGGTCAAGGCGCTGGTGGAGTCGGTGGGAGATATCCGCGTTTCGGTTTCGCATACCACCCGGCCGATGCGCCCCGGTGAGCTGGATGGGGTTAACTATAATTTTGTCGACATTGCTAGTTTCGAGCAAATGGTGGCGGATGATGTCTTTCTCGAACACGCTCAGGTGTTTGATAATTTCTATGGCACCTCGCGTATCTGGGTCGAGCAGCAGTTGCGCGAAGGTGTTGATGTCATTCTAGAGATTGATTGGCAGGGGGCGGAGCAGGTGCGGCCGCGCATGCCGGGCTGTGTTGCGGTGTTCATATTGCCGCCTTCCCGTGATGAATTGATCCGTCGCCTGCGTGACCGTGGTCAGGATAGCGAGGAGGTGATTCAGCGTCGGTTTAGAGATGCGGTTACCGATATGTCGCACTACACCGAGTACGACTATGTGGTGATTAATGACGACTTTGATGAGGCTCTGACCGATCTGGCTGCTATCATGCGTGCCCGACGTCAGCGTCGTGAGGTGCAGAAGGCGCGTCAGGGTGACTTGATTAATTCGCTTTTGAGTGAATAGCCAGAGAGTGAATAACCAGGGAATTGGTGTATAATCGCCCGTTAGCAAACATTATCGAATTTTTGGAGTTAAATCAGCATGGCACGTGTAACCGTTGAAGATTGTCTGGACAATGTAGATAACCGCTTTGAGTTAGTGCTGGTGGCTACCAAGCGCGCCCGTCAGCTGGCCAATGGCAAAGAGGCATTAGTGCCACTGGAAAACGACAAGCCCACCGTTGTGGCCTTGCGTGAGATTGCTGAAAACCTGATTACACCTGCAATATTGGATGAGCCAGCTGTAGCTGAGATTGATGAAGAGGCTATTGTTGCTGACGCTGAGATTTTGGCTGAGACGACACAAGTCGTTGAAGAGGGTGGCAACGCCGCCTAATTGCAGGAGTTCTTCGTTTGAATACCAGTGATTCTGCGGAGAGCGCCTCGTCCTTCTCGCCACAAAGCCTGGAACCCTTGTTTGATGGGGTTCGTGCAGAAATAGAAAAATATTTTGAGCCCGATAGGATCGATCTGATCCATCGGGCTTTTTTGTTTGGTGCCGAGGCGCACAAGGATCAGAAACGAAAATCGGGCGAGCCTTACATTATCCACCCTCTGGCGGTGGCCACTATCATGGCCGAGATGCGTTTTGATAGTGAAACTGTCATCGCCGCTATCCTCCATGATGTTATCGAAGACACTCCTGTCAGCAAGAAAGATATCACCGAGCTGTTTGGCGAAGAAGTGGCCGAGCTGGTTGATGGTGTTACCAAGCTGACCCAGATCACCTTTGAGACCAAGGCCGAGGCTGAAGCGGAAAACATGCGCAAGATGCTGATGGCCATGGTGCGCGATATTCGCGTCATGATGATCAAACTCACTGATCGCCTGCATAATATGCGTACGCTTGGTTTTATGCGGCCGGACAAACGTCGTCGTATCGCCAGGGAGACGCTGGACATTTATGTGCCCATCGCCAATCGACTCGGCATTAATGCAGTGCGGCTGGAGTTGGAAGATCTTGGTTTTGCGGCCCTCTACCCTGAGCGGCATCGTATCCTGGTGGATGCCATCAAAAAGGCGCGTGGCAATCGTCGTGAAATCGTCGACAAGATTGAAACAAGCATTGGTGAACGGCTGGTGCAGGAGGGTTTGTCTGGCTGTATCAGTGGCCGTGAGAAACACATCTACAGCATTTACCAAAAGATGCGCCGCAAGTCCCTGCCATTTTCCGAGGTGTTTGATGTCTACGCCTTTCGCATCTCGGTCGACTCGGTTGATATGTGCTACCGCGTCCTTGGTGCCGTGCATAATCTTTATAAGCCGGTGCCGGGCAAGTTTAAGGATTACATCGCCATCCCTAAGGCTAATGGTTATCAGTCGCTACACACGGTATTGTTCGGGCCATTTGGCGTGCCGGTAGAGGTGCAGATTCGCACCGAGCAGATGGATAAGGTGGCTGAGGCCGGGGTTGCTGCCCACTGGCTCTACAAGACCGGTGAGGAATCCAGTTTTGGTACCCATGCCCGGGTGCGTGAGTGGATGCGCAATGTTCTGGAAATGCAGCAGAATGCTGGTGATTCGCTGGAATTTCTTGAGAACGTCAAGATTGATCTGTTTCCTCGCGAGGTCTACGTGTTTACTCCCAAGGGTGCAATCATGGTGCTTAAGCGTGGTTCGACCCCGGTGGATTTTGCCTATGCCGTGCATACCGATGTTGGCAATCGTTGTGTGGCGGCCAAGATTGATCGCAAGCTTGCGCCGTTGCGTACAGCGTTGATGAATGGCCAGACGGTTGAGGTGATCACGGCCGGTAATGCCAGTCCGAATCCTGCCTGGCTTAATTTTGTCGTCACCGGTAAGGCGCGCGCCAATATTCGTAATTATCTTAAGAACCTCAAGAGTGGTGAGGCTGTGCAGCTGGGCAGGCGTTTGCTTGATAACGAGCTAGCGACCTATTCCAGTTCGGTCAGTCAGTTGTCGGCTGAGGTTGTTGAGGTTCTGTTGACAGATTTCAAGATGAAATCTATTGATGCGCTGCTGGAAGATATCGGTCTAGGTAATCGTATGGCGATGTTGGTGGCAAGGCGTTTGATGCCGCAGGATATGGCGGGCCCGGTGTCAAGCAAGCGTGGCTTGAAGCGGACTCTGAGTCGTTATATGCCGTCGTGGTTGTGGAGCGAAAAGATCGATACATCTCGGCCGTTGATGATCAAAGGCACTGAGGGCATGATGGTCAATTTTGCCAAGTGTTGCCGTCCTATTCCTGGTGATCAGATTGTTGGTTTTGTCACCTCCGGTCGCGGTATCGTTATTCATACAGAAAATTGTAAAAATCTGGCTGAGTATAGAAAATTGCCGGAGAAATGGATCGAGACTCAATGGGAGGATGACGTTAAGGGTGACTTTACTGTTGAGGTGCGGGTTGATGTTCTGAATCAGCGTGGTGTGCTGGCCACGGTGGCTGCGGCGATTGCTGAAATGGGTGGCAACATCGACAACGTTAACATGGAAGAGCGTGATGGTCGTCATAGCACCATGAATATGGTCATTGATGTTCGTAGCCGTCAGCACCTGGCGAGTCTGATGCGCAGGATACGCACTATTGAGCCGGTGTTGAAGATCGTCCGTTCCCGCGGATAAAAGCTAGGGTGCGCATTGCGCACCAATATCTATTGGTACAGCAAGCTAATGGTGCGCAATGCGCACCCTACTTTTAAGTTCGGAAAAACAAGAGGCAGGTTTTATGGCACGTGAAATCATCCAAACAGACAAGGCCCCTAAGGCAATCGGTACCTACTCGCAGGCAGTCAAGATTGGTACAACAGTTTACATGTCGGGTCAGATTCCTTTGGTGCCGGAGACCATGGAAATGGTCAAGGGCGAGATGGAGGTTCAGATTCGTCAGGTCTTCGATAACCTGAAAGCCGTCGCCGAAGCGGCTGGGGGTTCGTTGCAGGATGTGGCCAAACTCAATATTTTTCTGACTGATCTGAGCCACTTTGTGTTGGTGAATCTGGTGATGGCAGATTATTTTGAACAGCCTTATCCAGCCCGTGCCGCGATTGGCGTTGCCTCATTGCCGAAAGGTGCGGCGGTGGAAATGGACGCCGTATTGGAATTGGCTTAACTATTCTGTATGCGCCAGTTGAACGGCTGGCGCAGCTGTTTTCATGTCTCTTGATTCTTCACTGATAGCACTTAAAGGTGTCGGCCCACGCATGGCCGAGAGGTTAGATCGTCTCGGTCTGCGTAGTGTCGAGGACCTGCTGTTTCATCTGCCCTATAAATATCAGGATCGTACCCGCGTGGTGGCGATTGGCTCGTTGCTGCCCGGTAGCGAGGTGATGATCGAAGGTGAGATCGAGGCCTGTGACATAAAGTTCGGTAAGCGTCGTTCTTTGCTGTGTCGGCTGAGTGATGGCAGTGGCAGTATCATGCTGCGTTTTTTTCATTTTTCTGCCAAACAGAAAGAAGGCTTAAATCGTGGTGTACGCTTGCGTTGTTATGGCGAGGCCCGACGTGGCCCGGTGATGCTGGAGATGGTGCATCCTGAATGTCATCAGCTTGGCGATGAAATGCTTGTATCAGAGGAGGAGCATCTAACGCCGGTCTATCCTGCCACCGATGGTCTGGCACAAAAAACACTACGCCAATTAGCGGCTCAGGCCCTGGCTCTGTTGCGGCAGGGTGAGATAAAGGATTATCTGCCGCATGAATTACTAAACGAACTGGGTCTGCCAACGCTGCAACAGGCTCTATTGGAAGTGCATCAGCCATTGCCGGATACGCCGGTGTTTGAGCTGATTGAAGGTGAAACACCGGCACGACAACGATTGGTGCTGGAGGAGTTGCTGGCCCATCACCTTAGTCTGCGACAGTTGCGTTATAAGGCTCAACAAGATGCTGCGCCGCTATTAAAGCCTAAGGGGTTGTTGCGCAAAAAAATACTCGCGGCCTTGCCGTTTGCCCTGACTGGCGCGCAGCAGCGCGTAATCGCAGAGATTGATGTTGACCTGGCCCAGCCCTTTCCCATGCAACGCTTGGTACAAGGGGATGTTGGTTCAGGCAAGACGGTGGTGGCCGCCGCCGCCGCGGCACATGCCATCGAGGCCGGTTATCAGGTGGCGGTGATGGCACCGACCGAGCTGCTGGCCGAGCAGCATCGTAATAATTTTGCCGTCTGGTTAGAGCCATTGGGGCTGAAAATCGCCTGGCTCAGCGGTAAGCAGGGAGTGAAACAGCGGCGTGAAAATCTGGCGCTACTGGCTAGTGGCGAAGCCGCCTTAGCAGTGGGAACTCATGTCCTATTTCAGGCTGAGGTTGAATTTGATCGGCTAGGACTGGTGATCGTCGATGAGCAACATAAGTTTGGTGTGCACCAACGTCTGGCCCTGCGTGAAAAGGGTAGCCGTGATGGTCTGGTGCCACACCAGCTCATCATGACGGCAACTCCTATCCCGCGAACCCTGGCCATGACCGCCTATGCCGACCTGGATAGCTCTATTATTGATGAGCTGCCGCCGGGTCGAACACCGGTGGAGACCGTGGTGATCTCTGATGAGCGGCGTGCTGAGGTAGTGGCGCGGGTGCACAAGGCTTGTGGCGAAGAGGGTCGGCAGGCCTATTGGGTCTGCACCCTGATCGAAGAATCGGAAGTGTTGCAATGTCAGGCGGCGGAAGAGGCGGCAACCATGTTGGCTGAAGCCCTGCCCGATTTAAGGGTTGGGCTGGTGCATGGTCGGCTCAAGTCGGCTGAGAAAGAATTGTTGATGACACGTTTTAAGGCCAATGAACTTGATTTATTGGTAGCGACCACGGTGATCGAGGTCGGCGTCGACGTACCTAATGCCAGCCTGATGATCATCGAAAATGCCGAGCGTCTTGGTCTGGCGCAGTTGCATCAGCTGCGTGGCCGGGTCGGTCGAGGCAGCGTCAAGAGTAGCTGTGTTTTGATGTATCATAAGCCCCTTTCGCAGCAGGGCAAGGCACGCCTGGCAGCATTGCGTGAAACCAATGATGGTTTTGAAATCGCCCGCCGTGATCTTGAGCTACGTGGCCCGGGCGAAGTGCTGGGCACGCGCCAGAGTGGCGTGCTGCGGTTGCGCATCGCCGACCTGGAACGTGATCAGGGTTTGTTGCCTGAAGTCGGGCGGTTGGCCAATGAATTGTTGCAGCGCTGGCCGGATCGAGTGGCACCACTGATCGATCGCTGGTTGGGTGATGGGCAGCGTTATGGCGATGTTTAGGTTGTAACTACTCAGCTCACCCCTGAGTTGCCCGATTACGGCGTCAAAAATGCTCATTTACAAGTGTAAACTGCGCGTTTTTTCCTTGTACTCGAACAACTCAGGGGCAATCTGAATAGTCACAAGTGTAATTTTAAATTGTGCCTATTCGTTATTTTGGGTTTTCTGTTTGACAGGCAAAAAGTTTGGAACGGTTTTCTGTGGGTAAAATAGCGGCTGAGCCAGGTTGGCGTATTGGTTATGGCCTACGTCCGGCTGGTCTGTCTGATGAAATGGCGGCGTGGTTGTTTGATGCCGGCTCACTAACCAAACGGCTGCGTCAGGCTGGGGGTGGTGATTTCAGGGTCAAGCTGTTAACGCAGCAGTTTGAACGGCCGCTATTGTGTGAACGTCGCGCGCTGGGCCTGGATGATCGGGCCATTGCGCTGGTGCGACAGGTGCATCTGTATTGTGCTGGTGAGATCAAAGTCTATGCTCGTACCGTGATGCCACTGTCAATGCTGCATGGCAGTTCGCGAGGCTTGGCGCATTTGGGTGGTCGGCCGCTAGGTGAGATGTTGTTTCGCGACAAGTCGATGCGGCGCAGCCCGATGCAGATCGCCAGGATTGATGTGGGTGATCTGTTTTATCGCTGGGGCGTACCTGATGATGTGGCTGGCCAGTGCCGGGATCAGATTTGGGGGCGGCGTTCAGTGTTTCGTTTGTCGGGCAGGCCATTACTGGTGAATGAGATATTTTTACCGCCGTTGCCGAAATACACAGGTTTCAGGATTAAACATAAGGTTTAGATGAGTGCTGAAGGTTAAACGACAACGCCTGCGTGGTTATATGTTGCTGATGCGGCTGGATAAGCCGGTTGGCATCATGCTGTTGTTGTGGCCGACCCTGTGGGCCTTATGGATCGCTGGTGAAGGCAATCCCGATTGGTGGGTGGTGGCCGTGTTTGTTGCTGGGGTGTTCCTGATGCGCTCAGCCGGTTGTGTCATCAACGACTACGCTGATCGCGAGTTTGACCCCTATGTTGAGCGGACCCGCAATCGGCCTCTGGCGGTGGGCATGGTGACGCCGAAAGATGCGCTGCAATTGTTTGCCGTATTGTCGGTGACGGCCTTTGCCCTGGTGCTGACTTTGAATAGCCTGACCATCATGATGTCGGTTGTCGGCGCAGTACTAGCGGCCAGTTATCCTTATATGAAACGGCTGACTTATCTGCCTCAGGTCTATCTTGGCTTGGCCTTTGGTTGGTCGGTGCCGATGGCCTTTGCCGCCCAGACTGATGCCGTGCCGATAGTGGCCTGGTTGCTATTGATCGTAACCGTGCTCTGGGCTACTGCCTACGATACAATGTACGCCATGGTTGACCGACCTGATGACCTTAAGATCGGGGTCAAGTCGACGGCGATTCTGTTTGGTGAGTCTGATCGCGTCATCATTGGCGTTATTCAGCTGATCATGTTGGTGGTGTTGCTGCTGATCGGTCAGCGTCTACAGTTGAGTGCGGTCTATTTTTTTGCCGTGCTGATAGCCGCCTTGCTGATGCTGTATCAGCTGCGTCTGATCAGAAAACGTGATGGCATGCAGTGTATGCGCGCATTCAGAAATAATAATTGGATCGGCGCAGTGATTTTTGCCGGTCTGTATGGCCACTATTTTTTGTCATAGACGTTCTTTCTTATTCGTTTTTTGTGAGTTATTTGTCATGTTGGAATCCATAATTGCTGTCATAGCTGGTTTTGTGTTGCTTGCCTGGGGGGCAGACCGCATGGTGATGGGGGCCTCCGCCACGGCACGTAATTTTGGCGTTTCACCAATGATCATTGGTTTGACCATCGTCGGTTTTGGCACCTCAGCGCCAGAGATGTTGGTCTCTGGTATGGCCGCATGGGAGGGTAATACCGGGCTCTCTATTGGTAATGCGCTGGGATCGAATATCACCAATATTGCCCTGGTGTTGGGGGTGACGGCTTTGGTCGTGCCGCTAACGGTGCATTCCGATACGGTACGGCGTGAGATTCCTATCCTGCTGGCCGTTTCCCTGTTGGCCTATGTATTGGTGTCGGATGGTGAGTTAGGCCTCCTGGACGGGGTGTTGCTGTTGGGCGGCATGGTGTTGATGATCGCCATGGTTGTGAATCTGGGTTTGAAGTCAAAAACGGATGATCCGCTGGAGGATGAATTTAGCGAAGAGATGCCCGATGAGATGTCCACTGGCAAGGCGCTGTTTTGGCTGTTGCTGGGAATGGTGGTGTTGCTGGTCTCATCACGCCTGCTGGTGTGGGGAGCGGTGAATATTGCCCACTCTTTTGGTGTCAGTGATTTGATGATTGGTCTGACCATTGTTGCCATTGGCACTAGCATGCCGGAATTGATGGCGACGATAGTGAGCGCTCTCAAGAAAGAACACGATATCGCCATTGGCAATATCATCGGTTCGAATATGTTTAACCTGCTTGGCGTGCTGGCTCTGCCGGGTCTGATTAGCCCGGGTGGTTTTTTGCCCGAGGTGTTGGCGCGTGACTTTCCCTGGATGATTGGCCTGACGCTGGCTTTCTTTGTGATGGCCTATGGTTTTCGCGGTCATGGCAAGATCAATCGCATTGAGGGCGGGATTTTGCTCAGCGCCTATTGCGGGTATATGGTAGTGCTATACCTGTCGGCCACGGCCTGATTTAGAAAGGAATGATGCAGATGCTGGAAATCAAGGTTGCCAATGTTAAGTGCAATGGCTGTGTGGTCAACATTAAAAACGGTCTGGCTGAAATGAACGGGCTTGAGTCGGTTGCTGTGGACTTGGCCAGTGGTGTTGTCAGTGTGAAAGGTGATGGGCTGGATCAGCAAGGTGTTGTCACTAAGCTGGCTGAACTCGGTTATCCCGAAACTGCAAAGGAATAATGTGTGAAGGCAGAACAGCAAGCTCCAACGCTTGAGCAGAGCGAACGAGATAAGCTAAAACAGCTGGGCCGGGCGGTTGTAGAGACCGAAGCGGCAGCTGTTGCCGCCCTGGCTGAACGCATGGATGACAGCTTTGTCCGGGCCTGCGAACTGATGCTGGCCTGCGAGGGACGCATCGTTGTCATCGGCATGGGCAAGTCGGGCCATATTGGTAGCAAGATTGCGGCGACCCTGGCCAGCACCGGTAGTCCGGCATTTTTCGTTCACCCGGGTGAAGCCAGTCATGGCGACCTCGGCATGATCACCACCAAGGATGTGGTTATTGCGTTTTCCAATTCCGGTGAGACCGAGGAAATTCTCACTATCATGCCGCTGATCAAGCGTCTTGGGGTGCCCTTGATTGCCTTGACCGGTAGTGATCGTTCCAGCCTGGCTAAGGGCGCTGATGTGCATATTGATATCAGTGTGGAGCAGGAGGCCTGCCCACTGGGTCTGGCGCCGACATCAAGCACCACAGTGTCGCTGGTGATGGGCGATGCCCTGGCGGTGGCGATGCTTGAACAGCGTGGTTTTACCGCTGAAGATTTTGCCCGTTCCCATCCCGGTGGCCGCCTGGGCCGGCGCCTGCTGCTGTTGATCCGCGACATTATGCATAGCGGTGATACGCTGCCGCGCGTCGGTGATGATGTGCAATTGGTCGACGCCCTGATGGAGATGAGTCGTAAGGGCTTGGGCATGACTGCTGTGGTCGATCAACAGGACAAGCTGGTGGGTATCTTTACCGATGGTGATTTACGTCGCGCCGTCGATCAGGGGGTCGATATTTATCACTCCAGAGTGGGTGATTTGATGACCAGTAATGGTCGCACCGTAGGGCCAGATGATTTGGCGGTTGAAGCCTTGCTGTTGATGGAAACCCACAAGATCAATGCCTTGTTGGTAGTGGATCAGAATAATGTGTTGGTTGGCGCGTTGAATATGCATGATTTATTACGCGCTGGCGTGGTTTAGATAAGGTAGCGATGATGAAAGATATTTTGGCGCGGGCGGCACAAATCAAACTGTTGATCTTCGATGTTGACGGGGTGCTGACAGACGGCAGTCTGTTCATGGATAAGGATGGTCATGAATATAAGGCTTTCAACTCCCGTGATGGCCATGGCATGAAGATGTTGCAGCAGAGCGGTGTGGATGTTGCGATCATCACCGGGCGTAGCTCGCCGGTGGTTGAACACCGCATGAATGGACTGGGTATTAAACACCTCTATCAAGGCCAGGATGATAAGCGTGTAGCCTTTGTTGAGTTGATGAAGCAGCTCAACCTTCAAGCCAACGAAGTAGGCTATGTCGGTGATGATGTGATCGATCTTCCTGTGATGCGTAAGGTCGGTTTGGCGGTGGCAGTGCAAGATGCTCATGACCTGGTGAAGCAGCATGCCCACTGGCAAACGCCCAGTTGTGGTGGTCGTGGTGCTGCTCGTGATATCTGTGAGTTGATTATGGAAGCTCAGGGTACACTGGCGGCGCAAATGTCCGTTTATCTGGCGGATTAGACAAAAGTGGCAGCTGCAATCAGAAAGCGCACTCTGACCCTGTGGATGGTGTTGTTGTTGGCTGTCTTGGGATTGTGGTTGCAGCGGCAGGAAGATCAAGGCGCGAGGCAGCCGCAGGATGATGCCGTAGCGGTGATGGATTATTCCATGTCTGATTTCGAGATTACGGCGATGGATGCAAATGGCCGGCCCAAGCACCGGCTGCAAGGGGTGTCGATGATGCATTACG
Source organism: uncultured Gammaproteobacteria bacterium (assembly GCA_965602225.1). Classification (GTDB taxonomy): domain Bacteria; phylum Pseudomonadota; class Gammaproteobacteria; order Tenderiales; family Tenderiaceae; genus Tenderia. The sequence goes on from CBFCYE010000004.1 coordinate 38,909, forward strand.
CCGAAACCGATTATGCCGAGTTGGTTCAGCCACATCTGGAAATTTATCGTGAAGAGGGCGGGCCGATGTTGCTGGATGCAGAATTGGCCATGGTCTATCAGGGCGGTGAATCGGTATTGTTGCAGGGGGATGTAAAAATTTTGCGTCAGAATCAAAACAACCAGCCTGATACGGAACTGCGGACTCGCGATGTCTGGTTTTATGCCGATAAGGAAATCGCCGAAACCAGTGAAGTGGTGACTATCCATGATGGTATTGGCATAACCACGGCCAGGGGAATGAAGGTCGATACCCGGGTTGGAAGCGTGCATCTGTTGTCTGCTGTGCGAGGTGAATATGTATTGGAGTAGATCTTGTCTGGCTGTTGGGTTGGCATTAATGCTAACGACTGTGTCGGCTGTCGAGCCGCAGCAGCAGCCGATTTTTATCGAATCAGATAGTCTCAAAATCGATGACGCCAAAGGTATTAGCATCTATAAAGGTAATGTTGTGTTTCGCCAGGGGCCGGACAGTCTCAAAGCCGACGAATTGGTGATTTATGCCGAGCAGCGCCAGGAACTGAAGAAGATTATTGCCAGAGGTAAACCGGCCCGTTTTGATCATCAGGCCGAACTGGTGGAGGAACGTTCCTGGGGTGAAGCAGAAAATATTGTCTATGAAGCGCAACAGTCGCTGGTGGTGTTGAGCGGTGAAGCCCGTTTTCAGCAGGGTGATAATCAATTCTCGGGCAACCGGATTGAATATGACGCCGACAAGAAACTGGTCAAGGCGGGCAAGAGTGATGCTAGTGAGGGGCGAGTGCAGATTGTGATTCACCCACGTAAAAACAGTGATGAGGCGCCGACGCAGTAATGAGTGTTCTCGGCGCGGAAGCTATATTCAAATCTTACCGTTCACGTCCAGTGGTCAATGGTGTGACGCTGGAAGTAAACAGTGGTGAGGTGGTAGGCCTGCTGGGTCCGAATGGTGCCGGTAAGACCACCAGTTTTTATATGATTGTGGGGCTGGTGCCGTGTGACAAGGGGCGGCTCTATATCGATGATAAAGATATCACCGCTCTGCCGATGCACGCCCGCGCTCGAATGGGGATTGGTTATTTGCCGCAAGAGGCGTCGGTATTCCGCAAGCTTAGCGTCGAAGACAATATCAAAGCGATATTGCAGGTGCAGCCAGAGATGACTAAACCGGAGCAGGAAGAGCTTCTGGAAAGCCTGTTGCAGGATCTGCATATCGGCCATATCCGTGAAAGTATGGGAATGAGTCTTTCGGGCGGCGAGCGGCGTCGGGTGGAGATTGCCCGCACCCTGGCTATGCGGCCTGATTTTATTCTGCTGGACGAGCCCTTTGCCGGTGTTGACCCGATATCAGTGATTGATATTCAACGAATTATTAGTCACTTGCAGGAAAAGAATATCGGCGTGCTGATTACCGATCATAATGTTCGCGAGACCCTGGGGATTTGTGAGCGGGCCTACATCATGAGTGAAGGCCAGGTGATTGCCCAAGGTAAGCCGGATGAGGTGTTGGCCAACGAGCACGTGCGTAAGGTTTACCTGGGTGAGAATTTCAAGCTTTGAGGGGGCTAGTTTAATATTGTCTAAATTACAATACTGCTATGTACCTGCTTTCTGCGCTAGAATTCAACTTCTATGCCAATAGTCCGATGCAATATACTGAAGTAGAGCCGGGAATAGATATAACTGCATGAAACAGTCGCTCCAGCTTCGTTTAGGTCAACACCTGACGATGACACCTCAATTGCAACAGGCCATTCGCCTGCTGCAGCTTTCTACTCTTGATTTACAGGCTGAGATTCAGGAAGCGCTGGAAAGTAACCCATTGCTTGAAGTGAATGAAGATGCGGGAGCTGCGCCTGAGAGTGAACCGGGCAACGCAACAGAGACTGAGTTTGATTCAAGTACTCAAGTTGCTGAAACTGTCAGCGATAATGCTCCGGATTCTTCCGTTGATATGCAAAGCAGTGACATGCCCGATGAGCTGCCGGTCGATAGCAATTGGGATGATGTTTACGAAAGCGTCTTACCCGCCAGTACCGCAGCCAGTACTCCTAGCGATGATGATCGGGGTTTTGAAAATCAGTCCGGTGCTGATGAAAGTCTGCAGGAGCATTTGTTCTGGCAGATGCGCATGACCCCCTTTAGTGATACCGATATGATTATCGCCGAAGCCATTATCGACTCGATCAATGATGATGGTTATCTCTCAACCACCTTGGAAGACATTCTCTCTGGCCTGGATTTTTCCGAAACGGAAGAAGTCGGTCTGGAAGAGCTGGAAGCGGTGCTGCACCAGGTGCAGAACTTTGATCCGGTTGGTGTTGCCGCACGTGATCTGCGTGAATGTTTGTTGCTGCAACTAAAACACTATGATAATTCACAGCAGGATGTGGTCGATGCCATCGTTCTGGTTAGAGACTATATCGAGCTGTTGGGTAGCCGCGATTACAATCAGCTGATGCGTAAGATGAAACTGTCTCGCGAGGCCTTGCAGGCGGCAATTGAGGTGGTGCAATCGGTCAATCCCCGTCCGGGCGGTTTGATTGCTTCAGCCCCAGCAGAATATATCGTTCCCGATGTCACAGTAAAAAAAGACAATGGCAAGTGGCGGGTAGAGCTTAATTTTGAGTCGTTGCCACGACTAAAGGTCAATACCCAATATGCCGGCATGATTCGACGGGCTGACAACAGTGCTGACAATACCTATATGCGTAATCAGTTGCAGGAGGCGCGCTGGTTTATCAAAAGTCTGACTAGTCGTAATGAAACCCTGCTTAAGGTTGCCACCGCTATCGTCGAGCGTCAGCGTGGTTTTCTTGAGCATGGCGAAGAGGCGATGAAGGCGCTGGTGCTGAATGATATCGCCGAAGAACTGGAGATGCATGAGTCGACCATCTCTCGGGTGACAACACGCAAGTATATGCATACCCCGCGTGGTGTTTTTGAATTGAAGTATTTTTTCTCCAGTCATGTTTCAACGGCTGCGGGGGGCTCCTGTTCCTCGACGGCGATTCGGGCCTTGATCAAGAAATTGATTGCTGCCGAGAATCAGGTCAAACCATTGAGTGATAGCAAGATAGGCAAGATACTGGAAGGCGAGGGTATTAACGTTGCCCGGCGAACAGTGGCCAAATATCGTGAGGCGATGTCTATTCCCCCCTCAAATGAACGCAAGCGTTTGGTATAAGGTTTTGTGAGGGGTCATAAAAACCTACTTAATAAAGAACACTAAAAGAATAAAAGATGGAAATTTCACAATTATTATCAGTCGAACGAGTTGTCTGCAATGTTGCTGTCAGTAGCAAAAAGCGTGCTTTGGAGGCGGTCAGTCATTTGTTGGCTGAGTCCTCGGAAACGGGTTTGTCAGAAATCGATATTTTTGATGGTTTGATTGCTCGGGAGAAGCTTGGTAGTACTGGGCTTGGTCATGGTGTGGCTATCCCCCATGGTCGTTTTAAGAATGTTGCCGGGGCTGCGGCCGTGTTTATCAAGTTCGAGCAGGGCATCGACTTTGATGCCATTGATGCTGCGCCAGTCGATCTGGTATTTGCCTTGATGGTGCCGGAAGATTCGACTGAAGAACATTTGCAGTTACTGAGCTCATTGGCGGAAATGTTCAGTGATGCCGCGGTGCGAGAACGTTTGCGTCAATGCAATTCTTCAGCTGAAATAATTGATGTGTTCAGACAACGGCCCCCTGCTGATCAGCAAATAGCCTCTTCACTCTAATCAATATTTGTTATGCCTGGACAAGTGCAATCGCGGCCTGGAGTTATGCTGCAGGTGCTTGGCCAGGGTGTTTTGTTGCAGGGTGATAGCGGTATAGGCAAGAGTGATCTTGCCCTTGAACTGGTGGATAGAGGTCACCGCCTGATCGCCGATGATGCGGTGGAATTTTTCGCTGATAATGATGGTTTGCGTGGCCGTTGCCGCGCTGGTTTTGAAGGCTTTTTAGAAGTGCATGGTCTGGGCTTGGTTAGCCTGACGCAGTTGTATGGTGAGCAGGCTATGCTTGAACACTCCTGTCTTGATCTGGTTCTGCTACTTGAAAATGCCAATGTCGATAATTATGACCGGCTTCAGCCCGTGCAACAGTCATGGCAGCTGCTAGGTGTGAGTGTACCCGCCTGGTCTATAGTTTGTTCGGGGCGGCGTAATCTGGCTTTGATCGTTGAGACTGCGGTGCGCTTGAATCAGTGCCGACTGCAGGGCTATGATGCCAGTATCGATCTGCAGACACGATTGGCCAGTCTATTGAAAGAGGGTGCAGCATGAAATTGGTGATTGTCAGCGGCTTGTCCGGTTCTGGCAAAAGTATCGTTTTACATTCTCTGGAAGACTTGGGGTTTTATTGCATTGATAACCTGCCCCTGAGTCTGTTGCCTTCATTTGCTGCGCAGATTGCAAATTCGCCACGCGGCAACTATGAACATGCCGCCGTGGGTATTGATGCCCGCAATCTGACTGATGATTTTGCCAGTTTTCCTGATGTCTTGGCCGAGATCCGTGCCCATGGCCTGGATTGTGAGATTCTGTTTTTACAGGCCGAAAACAATACTCTGATAAAACGTTTTAGCGAGACCCGACGCAAACACCCTCTAACCCGTTCCGGCACTTCTCTGGCAGAGGCGATAGCTCGTGAGCGTAAGCTGCTGTCTGAGTTGGCGGTCAATGCCGACTGGTGTATCGATACCAGTCGTACCAATGTGCATCAGTTGCGCGATCTGATTGGTGAACGAATGTTGACGGAGGCGCGCTCCCTAACGCTGACCTTTATGTCGTTTGGTTTTAAACATGGCATTCCCGTTGATGCCGATTTTGTCTTTGATGTGCGTTGTTTGCCCAACCCCCACTGGGTGCCGCAGTTGCGAGCCTTGACGGGAATGGATCAGGAGGTTGCCGAGTTTCTTGAGCAGCAGCCACTGGTGGGTGAGATGTTTGATGATCTGAGTTCATTTGTCGAACGCTGGGTGCCGCGTTTTCAGGCCGATAGTCGCGCCTATATGACCGTGGCAATTGGTTGCACCGGTGGTCAGCATCGTTCGGTCTATTTGTCGCGGCGTATGGCGAGTCATTTCCATGAGGGTGATATCGAAGTGTTGTTGCGACATCGGGAGTTGTCATGACCACCGGTCTGCTGCTGATTACCCATGACAATGTCGGGCAGGCCTTGCTGGAAACGGCATCATCGATTCTGGGCATGTGCCCAATGGTGCTGGAAATTATTTCCGTGTCGCACAATTGTTGCCCGGAAGATGTGGTAGACAAGGCACATGCTGCGGCCAGACGTCTGGATCAGGGCGGCGGGGTATTGGTGTTAACGGATTTGTATGGCTCGACGCCGAGTAATGTTGCCAATCGTCTTGAGTGCGACCGGCCGATCAAGGTGGTGGCGGGTTTAAATTTACCGATGCTGGTGCGGGTGTTGAATTATCCGGGGCTGACACTGGACGAGCTGGTTTATAAGGCCGTCTCTGGTGGCAGAGATGGCATCTTTGTTTGTGAGCCAGAAAGTTGTGACTGCTAAAACCATAGAAATTATTAACAAACTAGGCCTGCATGCCCGGGCCGCATCCAAACTGGTCAAACTGGCGGCACGGTTTGAAAGCACGGTCATGCTGCGCAAGGGTGAACGCGAGGCCAATGGTAAAAGCATCATGGGGGTAATGATGTTGGCTGCCAGTAAGGGAACTCAGTTGGAGCTGGTGGTTGAGGGTGCCGACGAGCAGGAAGCTATGGCGGCGCTAGAGGCATTGATTGCCGATCGGTTTGGCGAAGGCGAATAGCTCGTTCTATGGTGAGCCTGAATCTAAAAGGGATTGGGGTTTCACGCGGCATTGCCATCGGCAAGGCCTATTTATTACAACGCGACCAACTAAATATCCGCGAATATTTGATTCCACCCGGTTTGATCGAGGCGGAACAGAATCGTTTCAAACAAGCTATCAGGGTTGCTAAGCAGCAGTTGTCTGAAGTCAGGCAGTTGATCCCCGCTGCCACCCCAGTCGATATAGCGTCTTTCATTGATACCCATTTGTTGATGATGAATGACAAAGCATTGGCTGAGGCGCCGGTGCAAGTGATTGCCGAGCGTGGTTGTAATGCCGAATGGGCGTTGAAGCTGCAACGCGATGCGCTGGTGTCAGTGTTCGACGCGATGGATGATGCCTATCTGCGTACTCGCAAGGATGATGTCGATCATGTCGTTAATCGTATCCAGCGGGTGTTATTGAACCAGACTGATAATGTCGAGACAGCGATGGATGGCCGACTTAAAGGTTGCATCATCATCGCCAATGACCTGTCACCAGCCGATACCGTGACCATGCAGAATGAAGGCATTGCCGCCTTTGTTACCGAGTATGGTGGCCCTAATTCCCATACTACAATTCTAGCCCGTAGCCTGGGCATTCCTGCGGTGGTTGGGGTTAAAAATGCGTTGCGCTATTTGCAGCAGGGCGAGTCTCTGGTGGTGGATGGTTATAACGGTGATCTGTTGGTCGGTGCCGATGAGAAGGGCTTGGCCCATTATCGTCGTCGCCAACGTCAGGTAAAACGTCTCCATGCCGAGCTGAATAAATTAAAACAGTTACCGGCTGTTAGTCGTGATGGTTTGGTTATTTCGTTACAGGCCAATGTCGAGCTGCCTGAAGATCTGGCGGTAATGAATAAGGTCGCGGCTAAGGGCGTCGGCCTCTATCGCACCGAATATCTATTTTTGAATCGGGCTGAATTGCCTGATGAAGATGAACAATTTGATATCTATCGCAAGATAGTTAAAAAGTTGCGTGGTCGGCCATTGACTATTCGGACCCTTGATCTGGGGGCGGATAAGGTACTTGCTAGTGATGGCCGCCAGGAAACCCATGACGTTATTACAAATCCAGCCCTCGGCTTGCGGGCGATTCGTCTTTGCCTGCGTGACCCGGCAATGTATTTAAATCAGTTAAAGGCCATCTTGCGTGCCTCAGCCGAAGGGCCGGTTAGCCTGATGATTCCCATGATTGCCAGTGTTCAGGAGTTGCAGCAGAGTTTTGCGTTAATCAGTCAGGCCAAGGCCGAACTGCAACAGCAGGGCAGGCCCTTTGATGATGCAATGCCGGTCGGGGGGATGATTGAGGTGCCAGCGGCAGCTATTCTGGCCGACGTGTTTGCCAAGCATCTTGATTTCTTTTCTATCGGCACTAATGATCTGGTGCAGTACACCATGGCCGCAGATAGGCTTGATAATGATGTTAGTTATCTTTATCAACCAACTCATCCGGCGGTGCTGCGCCTGATTGATATGACCATCAAGGCCGGACATAAGGCTGAGATTTCGGTGGCGATGTGCGGTGAGATGGCGGGCGAACCACGTTACACACGACTATTGCTTGGTTTGGGGCTGACTGAGTTCAGTATGCAGCCGGCTATGCTGCCGGAGGTGAAAAATATTATTCAGAACTGTGATGTGAAGCCGCTAATAAGAAAGGTCCGGCGGGTGTTACGAATGTCATCGGCAACAGAGGTTGAGGTCTTTGTTGATAGCCTAAACCGCCAGGGCTGAAAATTTTTCTATTTAGGGCTGGCGCCAGTCTTGCCAGGCCCTTAGACTTATTCCTATTTTTTACTCACGTTCAGGCGTGTTTTAACCGGCTTGTTTGGCTCATGGCAGAAATTCACGAACAGGATAAATCACAAAAACGCTTACAGCGTTTTTCTGAAGCCCTAGAAGGCGGCCGCCTGATCAATATTCGCCAGATGGTGAATGAGCTGCATCCTGCTGAAATTAGCCATCTGCTTGAATCATTGCCACAGAATGAACGTGGTTTGGTCTGGGAGCTGGTTGAGGCAGAGAAGAGTGGTGAGGTCCTCAGTTATGTAAATGATGATGTCCGTGCCAAGCTGATTCGGGAGATGGAGGCCGATGAGCTGGTGGCGGCGGCTGAGAGTCTCGACACTGATGATCTGGCTGACATCCTCCAGGATCTGCCGGACAAGGTGATCAGTGAAGTGCTGCAGTCCATGAGCGAGCAGGACCGTATTCGTCTCGAGGCGGTATTGTCATACCCGGAGGATTGCGCCGGTGGTTTGATGAATATCGACACTGTTACCGTGCGCCCTAACGTGACGATTGATGTGGTATTGCGTTATTTGCGCCTGCGTGGCGAACTGCCGGAGATGACTGATCACCTGTTTGTGGTGGATCACGATGACAAGTTTATTGGCCTGTTGTCGATTGCCGATATTCTTACCAAAGATCCCGGCAAGCTGGTCGGTCAGGTGATGATGCGTGACTTTCAGCCCATCCCTGCTGATATGCCTGAAAGTGAGGTGGCAGGACTATTCGAAAAGCGTGACCTGGTGTCGGCACCGGTGGTGGCTGCTGATGGCAAACTGCTGGGGCGTATTACCATCGATGACGTGGTTGATGTTATTCGAGACGAGGCCGAACACTCGATCATGAGTATGGCCGGCCTGGATGAAGAGGACGACATCTTTGCCCCGGTGGTGGTTAGTTCGCGTCGCCGCGGTATCTGGCTGGGAATCAATCTACTTACGGCTCTGACTGCCTCCTGGGTGATAGGCCTGTTTGATGCCACCATCGAGCAGGTGGTGGCCCTGGCGGTGTTGATGCCGATTGTTGCCAGTATGGGTGGGGTAGCCGGTAGTCAAACCCTGACCCTGGTGATCCGCGGTATGGCACTGGGGCATATCGGCCCGGCCAATGCCCGGCATATCCTTATTAAAGAGCTGGCGGTGGGTGGCTTGAATGGTTTGCTCTGGGCCCTGGTAGTTGCCGCAGTGACCATGTTCTGGTTTGAAAATTTTCTGATTGGTGTGATTATCGCCGCGGCGATGTTGATTAATCTGTTCGCTGCCGCCCTGGCGGGGGCTACTATCCCGTTAATAATGCGCAAGATGGGTATCGACCCAGCGCTGTCATCCTCTGTGATCTTGACGACGGTGACTGATGTGGTTGGTTTTTTTGCCTTTCTTGGCCTGGCGACGCTGGTTCTGTTGTAGGTCTCGTTGGCCGGGGTTTAATTTTGTTTGTCTATTTATAATGAATGTCGTTTGTTGGACGATATATTAAAAGTTATTGTCTTAAAGCGCTGTAGTAAAAAGTCGAGACCTTATGCCTGAATTATTAATAGCCCGTCAGCCTATCTATAACCGTACCCAGCATGTCTTTGGTTATGAATTGCTGTGCCAGCCAGGTAAAGACAGTGAACTGGTCTGTGACAGCGACGATGCCGCCGCATCGCAAGTGATTCTTGATGCCCTGACCGAGATTGGTGTCGATAATCTGGTCGCTCAGCGCAAGGCCTTTGTCAGGCTAAGTCGTGGTTTTATTACCGGAAAATACCCCCTGCCGCTGCCTGAAAATCGCCTGATAGTTGAAGTGCCGGCAGCGGTGGGTGCTGATGCCGAGGTGATCGATGGGATTAAGTTCCTGGTCCGGCAGGGTTATACCATTGCGCTTGGCGATTACGTCTATTCCGAGGCCGGCCTGCCATTGCTGGCCTTGGCGAATATCGTCAAGGTTGATGTCCAGGCCCTGAGTGAAGAAGAGTTGCGTTACCACTTCAGCGTCTTGCAAGAGCATTCCCATCTCAAATTGCTGGCAGATAATATTGAAATACCCGATGAATATGAAGTCTGTAAGGAATTGGGTTTTAATTATTTTCAGGGCCATTTTTTCAGTCGTCCCAAGCTGGTGCGTCGCACTCGCATGCCATCAAATCAACTGGCCTTGATGCGCCTGTTGGCTGAGGTGCAGCGCCCGGATGTCAATATTCCAAAACTAGAGGCCATGATCAGTCAGGATGTTGGTCTGAGTTACAAGCTGCTGCGTTATATCAACTCGGCATTTTTTGGTCTGCCCAAACCGGTAGAGAGTATTCAGCGAGCGGTAGTGTTTCTTGGTACCCAGGTGATTCAGAAATGGACCACCCTGCTGGTGTTGTCACGGGTAGAAGACAAACCGGCCGAGCTGATGGTGACTGCCGTGGTGCGGGCCAAGATGTGCGAAATCCTGGCCAAGGCAGTTGACTATGAACATGAAGATACCTGCTTTACCGTGGGCCTGTTGTCGGTATTAGAGGCCTTGCTCGATATGCCAATGGAAAAGGTATTGGCGATGTTGACGTTGACCGATGAGGTCAATCAAGCCTTGTTACGTTTTGATGGTGTGCCAGGAAAGTTGCTCAAGGTTGCGCTGCAATATGAATTTGGCGACTGGCAGCAGCTTGATTATCCAGAGCTGGAAGAAGACATTATCATGGATGCCTATCTGCAATCGATTGCCTGGGCCTCTGAGGCTTGTAGTGCCCTGCTAGGTGATTAAATGTAGGTTGGTGTAAGCGAAGCGCACCCCGCATGTCCATCTCTGCCACAGCAAACATTAGACTGCGTGTGTTAATAACAGGTTGCCATAATCATCTGCCTGGCATTGCCAGCCGCTCTCAATAAACGTCGTTGCTACTGTCTCGGTGATCAGTGCCGGGCCATCAATTTGTTGGCCGGCGCTTAAACTATCGCGCGCCAAAATTTTCACCTCTTCTTCTATGTCATATAGCTGCGTCTGTTTGGCCGCGCTGCTTATTTCTTTGTCGGCAAGTATCGGGATCTCAAGCGGGTTTGCTGGGCCGTGGGCGTGCAGACGAATATTGACCAGTTCAATAGCTTGTTGCAGTCGATGGCCGTAACGTTGTTGATGGGCCTGATGAAAGGCTTCGTGGCATTTGTCTAAGGCTTGCCAGGGGATGTTGAGGCTAAAGGCCTGGCCGCAATAGCGCAGGTCGAGTGAGCGTTGCAGCGTGATTTGGTCTGAGCTGATGCCTTCGCTGGCCAGTGCCGCTATAGCCTTTTTTTCCTGTATCTGGAATTGCTGCTCAAGCTCGGCGCTGTCGATTTGCCCCAGTGGTGTGGCGATGGTTTGCGATAGCTCACGACTACGTCGCGCCACCAGCATGCCGAAGGCTGACAATACGCCGCCCTGGATGGGCACCAGTGCCTGTTTTATGCCCATTGCCTCGGCCAGGGCGCAAACATGTAGACCACCGGCACCGCCAAACGGCATTAAGGTGAAATTCTTGGGGTCGATGCCGCGTTGGATTGAAATCACTCTGAGGGCCTGGCTCATGTGTTCGTTGGCGAGACGGATAATGCCGGCGGCGGTCTCTTCAAGCCCCAGTTGCAGTTGTGCTGCCAGTTTGCCTACGGCGCTGTTGGCGGCGTCAACAGCGAGTAACATCTTGCCACCGAGAAAGGCGTCGGGCAGCAATCTCCCCAGTACCAGATTGGCGTCGGTGACGGTGGGCTGCGTGCCGCCGCGACCATAACAGGCCGGGCCGGGGTCAGCGCCAGCCGATTCAGGCCCGACCTGCAGCAGTCCTCCACCATCAATATAGGCAATCGAGCCACCACCGGCACCGATGGTGTGCATATCGACCATCGGTACGGCCACCGGATAGGGGCCGATCTTGCCCTCGTTGGTCAGCTTCAGATCGCCGTCGATCAGGGCGACGTCGGTGGAGGTGCCGCCCATGTCAAAACTCAGCAGTTGTTCACGTCTGGCCAATTGGCCGATAAAACGTGCCCCCGCCAGACCGCCTGCCGGGCCGGATAACAGCATGTGTACCGCCAACCGACCGGCCTGATCGGCCGCAATGGTGCCGCCCGAACTTTGCATCACTGCAATCGGTGTTTGCGGTAGCGCATCGCGCAGTCGTTGCAGATAGTCTTGCACCAGTGGGCCGACCCAGGCATTCAACCAGGTGGTGATGCCGCGTTCGTATTCTTTGTACTCGGGCAGGATCTCGGATGAGCGTGATGTAAATATGCCCGCGGGAATGATCTTTTCGATGGCCTTTTCGGCGCGGTCATCAATAAACGAAAACAGCAGGTTGATGGCCACCGCTTCGGGTTTGAGTTGTTGTAGTTGTTGTTGCAGTTGTCGTAAATCTTCATCGCTCAGTGCTTCGAGTTTGTCGCCATTGGCAGCAATACGGCCACCCGTTTCCAGACAAAGCTCGGTCGGTACAGGTGGCGCGATTGCATCGGGCTGCAGATTATAAAGTTCACGTCGCGCCTGGCGACCGATGCTGAGCATATCGCCGTGGCCGCGATTGGTGATGAAGGCGGTGCGCACGCCCTTGCCTTCCAATGCTGCATTGGTGGCGACGGTGGAGCCGTGAATGATAGTCAACTCGGCAGGATTAAGCCCCATTTCCTGGATGCCGAGTAGAATGGCTTGTTCTGGCGCCTGCGGTGTTGAAAGCCGTTTGTGCAGGCGCAGCGACTGGCCGTCGAACAGGACGAAGTCGGTAAAGGTGCCGCCGGTATCAACGCCGAGTAACATCCTTTGTTCCTTTCTTATAGAATTGGTTTACTGTGCAATGGAGTCTGCGCAGATGCGATAGCAAAAAGATTATACGGTGTGGTTTGAACTCTGTCGTGTAACAACGGAATATTGAAAAAATATGACATCAGAAAATATATTGGTACAGGTCGATCAGCTCAGTCGCTGCTATGGCCCGTTGCGGGCCGTGGATGATATTAGTTTTGAGGTGAAAAAGGGTGAGGTGCTGGGGTTTCTAGGTCCTAACGGTGCCGGCAAATCCACCACCATGCAGATCCTGAGCGGCAATCTGGCCCCCAGTGCTGGGCGGGTTTTGATTAATGGTATCGACCTGCTGGATCAACCCAAGCAGGCCAAGGCTCTACTCGGTTATCTGCCCGATCAGCCACCGCTGTATCGTGAACTGACGGTGGATGAATACCTGCTCTATTGCGCCCGCCTGAATCGCATTTCGGCGCCGCAGCGAAAAAGCGCTTTGGATGTGGCTAAGCAACGTTGTGGTCTGACCGAGGTGGGCAGGCGTCTAATAGGTAATCTTTCCAAGGGTTACCGTCAGCGCGTTGGTATTGCCCAGGCGATTATTCATTCGCCGGCGGTGGTGATTCTGGATGAGCCAACGGTTGGGCTTGATCCGATCCAGATCCGCGAGATTCGTGAATTGATTCGCGAACTGCGAGATGAGCATAGTGTGATTTTGTCGACCCATATTCTGCCCGAGGTGCAGGCAGTCTGTGATCGAGTACAAATCATCAATAAGGGCCAGCTGGTGATGAGTGACACGATTGCCGGGCTGCAACAGCGCATGCGTGGTGAGAGTCTGCTGTTGGCCTTGCGACAGCCGCCCGAGCAATCGGCGCTTGAAAAAGTGGTGGGTGACGGGCAGGTAGAGTCGCTAGGGGATGGTCGTTTTCGTATTCATGCCGAAGCACTTGAGCAGCAGGCCGAACGGCTGGTGGCCGAGGCCGTGGCGCAGGGTTGGGGGCTGTATGAAATTAGTCCTGAGCGACTTAGTCTGGAGCAGATTTTTGTTGATATTACGGCCACTGAACATGCCGTGCCTGAAGAGGAGTCCGCGGCATGATGGCCTTTACTATTGCCGGGCGTGAATTGCGCAGCCTATTTATTTCACCGTTGGCCTGGTCGATCCTGGCGGTGGTGCAGTTGATTCTGGCCTATATGTTTTTGACTCAACTTGATCTGTTTATGGCCTTGCAGTCGCGCCTGCTGGGAGTGGAAGGGGCGCCAGGCGTGACTGAGATTATTGCTGCGCCGTTGTTGGGCAATGCGGCGGTAGTTTTGTTGTTGGTGGTGCCGATGTTGACCATGCGGCTGATAAGTGAGGAGCGTCGTGCCCAGACCTTGAGCCTGTTGTTCTCGGCACCGCTGTCGATGAGCGAGATTGTGTTGGGCAAGTTTCTGGGGGTAATGGGTTTTCTGTTGATCATGGTGTTGATGATTGTGTTGATGCCATTGTCGTTGCTGGTGGGCGGCAGTCTTGATTTGGGTATGTTATTGGCTGGGACCTTGGGTTTGATATTGTTGCTGGCCAGTTTTGCGGCGCTGGGGCTGTTTATGTCGACCCTGACAGAGCAGCCCACCATCGCTGCGGTAAGCAGTTTTGGCGTGCTGTTGTTGTTGTGGATTATCGATTGGGCCGGTGGTAATAATGGCGCCAGTCAGGCTAGCGAGTTGTTTGCCTATCTATCCTTGCTGCGGCATTTCGAATCATTGTTGAAGGGTGTGTTTGATAGTGCGGATGTTATCTATTATCTGCTGTTTGTAACCTTGTTTTTGGCGATGAGCATCCGTCGGCTCGATGCCGATAGATTGCAGCACTAGGAGTTTGCGATGAAGGTTACGACAGGTTCAAAAAGACAAATCCGTTGGCAGAATGTGTTGTTTGTTCTGCTGTTTGTGCTGGTGGTTGGTTTGCTGGCCTGGCTCAGTCAGCGCTATCAATATCAGGCCGACTGGACCGCCAATAATCGCAACACCTTGTCGGCGGCGAGTGTCTCAGTGTTGGAGCAGATGCCGGAACAGATTCAGGTTACTGCCTTTACCGTCGACTCCGGTGCCCTGCGCCAACATATTGCCGATCTGCTGGGGCGTTATCAGCGTTATAAAAAGACGCTGCGGCTGGAAATTATTAACCCGGATACCGAGCCGGACAAGGTGCGCCAGCTGGGTATTACTGTTGATGGTGAATTGTTGTTTGAATATCAGGGCCGCAGCGAGCTGGTGACTGAACTGAATGAGCAGAGCATTACCAATGCCTTGCAGCGTTTGTCGCGTGCAGCAGAACCCTGGATTGTCTTTGTCGAGGGGCATGGTGAACGTAGCCCGTTTGGTAAGGCCAATCATGATCTACAGGTCTGGGCGCAGCAACTGGAGGCCAAGGGCTTTCACCTGCAGGGGCTGAATCTGGCGACAGCGGCATTGGTGCCGGACAATGCCAGTGTTTTAGTGATCGCCGGGCCACAGGTGAATTTTCTGCCGGGTGAGGTCAAGCTGGTTGAAGATTATATTGCCCGTGGCGGCAACCTGCTGTGGTTGGCTGATCCTGATGGTGTGTTTGGTCTGGAGCCGTTGGCGGAACAGTTGGGGGTGAGTTTTGAGTCGGGGGTGATTGTTGATCCGACGGCGCAGATGTTCGCCATCAATGACCCAACCTTTGCCATTGTGGGTGACTATGGTCTGCATCCCGTGGTAGAGGGCTTTGGTGTGTTGACCATTTTTCCCCGTGCTGCCGGTGTGGCGGTGGAACCACAAGATGGCTGGCAGGCTGACAGTTTGCTGTTTACCACTGAACGCAGTTGGTCCGAGACTGGAGTGCTGGCAGGTGAAATAGATTTTGATGAGCTGGAGGATATAACCGGCCCCCTGAGCCTGGCGGCGGCAGTGACACGTAGTCTTGATGATGAGACTGTCGATGATGAGGCGGTATCCAAACAGCAGCGCATTCTGATTGTGGGGGATGGTGATTTTCTATCCAATGCCTATCTCGGTAATGGCGGTAATCTCGATTTGGGTATGAATATGGTCAATTGGTTGAGCCTTGACGATCAGTTGATTGCCGTGCCAAGCAAGACCGCGCTGGATAGTAGTTTGAACTTGTCGCGTACCGCTTCGATGGTGATTGGTTTTGGTTTTCTTATTTTGTTGCCGGCGATCTTGCTGTTGAGTGGTCTGGGCATCTGGTTGAAAAGGCGGAAGGCCTGATGACAACACGTAGCTGGCTTAATATTGTTTTGTCGCTGGCAGTGCTGCTGCTGGCTGCACTGGTCTATTTTGAGCCGGGCAAGCAGCCGCAACAGCAGGTTCAGTTGCTGTCGATAAATTCTGCCAAGCTGCAACAACTTGAGATCACTCGACCGGGAACGGAAGGGGTGCGGTTGCAGCAGCGCGATGGGCAGTGGTATCTGCAATCGCCGGTTGAGATCGCTGCCGATCCGTTTATGGTCGGGCAGATCCTCTCTTTTCTGGCGCAGCCAAGTCTGCAGCGTTACCCTGCCACCGGGCTGGATCTGACCAAGTATGGCTTGCAGCCTGCCAGGGTTAAATTGATGGTGGATGGCGTTGAACTTGGCTTTGGTCGTGTTAATCCATTGAATAGTCATCTCTATGTCATGGTGGCTGATGTGATGCACATGGTGTTGCAGAATGAAATTTCGATGTTGCTGAAGGACTGGCCTGATTATGTTTCGATCGAGCCGTTGCCAAAAGAGGCCTTAGTGGCGCTTGAGCTGCCGGGGCTGGGCAGGCTTGTGCATGAAGCCCAGAGCTGGCGTTATGAGGGCGATAAGGCGCCGCAGTCTGCGGATCAATTACAGATGTTGGTAGATGCCTGGGGGGCGACTAGAGCCTTGCAGGTCAGGCCGCTGAGTAACGTGGTGACAACAGAGACGATTGTTTTGGAGTTTGCCTCAGGGCAGGCGATAAGCTTGTCTGTAGCGCAATCGGCAGACGAGTTGCTGTTGCAGCGTGTCGATCTGGGGCTTGAGTATGTGTTTGATGTGTCGCAGTCGCCGCGATTGTTGTCGTGGTCAGCCATGGCCGATGAAAGTGATAAGTAGATGGGAGTTGTGCTGTGCCTGAGTTACCAGAGGTAGAAACTACGCGTAGCGGTATTGCGCCGCATGTTGAGGGTAAGTCGGTTGAAGAGTTGGTGCTGCGGCGGCGCAAGTTGCGCTACCCGGTGCCACAAACGCTGCTGGTGGATCTGCCAGGGCAGGTAATTTCTAAGGTGGGGCGGCGCGGTAAATACCTGTTGTTGTGTGCTGAGACTGGTACGGTGATGGTGCATCTGGGCATGTCGGGCAGTTTACGGTTAGTTGATGTCGCTGTGCCGGCCGAGAAGCATGATCATATTGATATTGTGCTTGAAGGTGGCAAGGCCTTGCGTCTGCATGATCCGCGTCGTTTTGGTTCGGTGTTGTGGCTCAAGGGGGATCCGCTTGAGCATAAACTGTTGGTCAAACTTGGGCCTGAGCCCTTGTCTGATGCCTTTGATGCTGAATATCTATACCAACGTTCACGTAAACGTAAGCAGGCGATTAAACAGTTTGTGATGGATAGCCACACGGTAGTCGGAGTTGGCAATATCTATGCCAGTGAGGCCTTGTTTGCTGCTGGAATTCGGCCGCAACTGGCTGCCGGCAAGTTGTCGCGACCGCGCTGTGAGGTGCTGGTGGCTGTGATTAAAAATGTTCTTGCTCAAGCGATTGAACAAGGCGGTACTACTCTGCGTGATTTTGTTGATGGTGACGGCAAGCCTGGCTATTTTCAGCAGCAGTTACAGGTCTATGGTCGTGAGGCGGAGCCGTGTGTTCAATGCGGCTCCGCGATCAAATTGCTACGCCTGGGGCAGCGTGCCAGTTATTACTGCCCCAGTTGTCAGCGCTAAAGGATCGGGCTTGGCGCTGGCTTATCGGTATTGTGTCTCACTTTGACGATAACGCCATTATGCGATTGGATTAGCGTCTCTATTTGCCCTGTCAGATTTGCGAGTTGGTCACGTAACTGTTTGTTGTCAGGATTGTTCGGATTGAAGATGATGAAATCAATCTTGCCAAGATTCTTGAGTAGCTCTTCAGGTGAATCAAACGCTGGTGGTAGTGGAAATACGGGACGTTTCATTACCAACATAGTCCGGGCAGGCCATTCGCTGCTGGTGTAGAAATTGTTTTCCAGTGATTCGGTTTCAATGTTTAGAGTTTTAATGATTTCATCGTGTGGCTCAAGTGTGGCGAGAATATTGCTGCTGCGGTAGCTGCGGTCGCCAATCATGAATAGCATGCAAAGGATGAAGATTACCGCCATTACCAGGCCGCGTTGACCAGGAAAGCTGTTGGCGCCCATGGTGTTGTTGAGTTTGATTAGTAGCGGGATGCCGCAGTACAGTACTAGCGCCAGCATAACCATGGCCCAGCTATAGTCCGCTGCAATAAGTCCTATCAAACCGCCAAGCAAAAGCATGCGTGGCATCAGTTCAGTTAATATCTGTTTACGGTAGCCAAACACAACTGCGGCAATGATTAGGCCGGGCAGGATGCCTGAAGTGTAATCCAGCGGGCTTGGGTCGCCAGGAATTCTGCCTAGGGCGGCGGCACCAAGCGTGGCAAATGGGTTGATGCCCCAATCGAAGGCAGGTTTGCTAAGTAGGTAACCAAGCAGCAAGGCAATGATTGAAGCAATGCTGATGCCAATTTGCATTTGTCTGGTCTGGCGTTGATCGAGTGGCTTGTTGCGCCACTCCCAGGCCAGGGCTAATGGGTAAGCCAGTCCAGCTGGATGAATTGTAATCAGGGTGACAGCCAGTAGCAGCTGAATGAAGTACCAGCCACCGAGTTGTTTGCCAACACTGCGATAGCGATGATTCAGCCATAGGCCGAGGCCAAAACCGAGTAACAGAAACGGCCCAGCACCAACGGCGTTGATTTGCATAAAAGAGAGCGGTGCGATCAGTAACAGACCTGATGCGAGCAGGGCCGCTTCACTATTGTGTTGTTTGCAGTGTTTGTACAGCAAAGTGGCGGCAGCAAACAGAATCATTAACATGAAGACTTTCAGGGCGACAAAGCTGCCTGCCCAATAAGCCCCCAGAGGAAGAAAAATCAGGGCGCGAAAATCAGGTGCCCCCAGAGTGACTATGGGATTTACTACCCGATCAGCAACAGTCCAGTTGAGTAGCAGGGCGCGGGCGGCAGATTCGTCGATACCATAAGCATCAAAACGTAGCAGGCCAAGACCAATGACAATTCCTCCCCACAGCAGTAGCGCCAGAATTCCCCAGTAACGATATAATTTTTCTGTGTTCATCAGTGATCCAATACAACAGTGCCCGCAGTTTAAGGCAAAGCCGCAGATCATAGCTTAAATTAGTGGGGCTTGCATCTTGTTGTCAGGCTAGCGAAATATGATTGCATTAGTTAATATTGCTGCCAGCCTGACACTGCCATTTTGGTTTACTTGCGTCGGTGATGTGTGTCATGATATATATCGTTTTTAGTTGTGGTTGGGTTGGGTAAAAACAATAATCAATATTACTGCTTGGGAGGCAAAATAATGTTGCAAACAGGTCAAATTCTCACACTCTACGTCCTTTGGTTTGTCTTTGCTTTGGCATTGGCGGCTTTTGTGTTGAAGAAGAATTCATAGAAGAATAAATTTTTACCGAATTAGAGTGCTTGCCTGCAAAGCAAGGGGCTGGCTCTTATAATTTATTGGCGTCCTGGCTAACCTGAATATAGGCTGTGTTGCTGGGAAAAGAATGTTTACAAAGACAGAATCTGGGAGGGTGTCTTTAATATGCGCACTTATTTAAAGAAATTGGGGTCAGTGTCAATCGTTGCTATGGCTGTGGTTGCGTCTTCGGCGATGGCAAGTGGAAAAGTGACCGGTGCTGATTATGGCAACGGTAAGTCTATATTTGAAAATGGTAAAGGTGATACGCCTGCATGTAACTCATGTCATGGCGCTACTGGCCTTGGTGATGACAATATGGGTACGCCGCGTCTGGCAGGTCAGATTTATCAGTTCCTGGCGAAGCAGTTGGATGATTATGCCAATGATAAGCGTATGGACACAACTATGTATGTCATGAACGCCAACGCCAAGGGTATGAGCCCGCAGGATCGTAAAGATGTTGCTGCTTACTTGAATTCCGTTGGTCGTTCATTCTCTGGTAAGCATTTGCAGGAAGCTTCCGGTGGCTCTGATATGGCTGCTCTGAAAGAGAATGGTGTTGAAGTTGGTCAGGCTTACATGGGTAAGGTGATTGTGAACTTTGGTGATGTTGAGCGCGGTATTCCAGCATGTCTGTCATGTCACAGCCATAATGGCCGTGGTGTTGAACCAATGTATCCGCGTATTGGTGAGCAGAAGTTTGTTTATCTTGTTAGTCAGCTGAAGAAATTCCGTGACGGCTCTCGTGCTAATGATCCTATGAAGCAGATGCAGGTTGTGGCTAAACAGTTGAGTGATGAAGATATTCTCAATGTGGCTACATACCTGACTCAGGCTCCACCAACCACGATGGGTAACAGTCGTATTCCGGTTGAGCATTTGCCATAGAGCATTACTTGGTAAAAAACATATCGAGACACAGAACTTTTCTGTGTCTCGATAATCAAAAAGGCGGGTTAACCGCCTTTTTTGTTCTTGGGCGGTTTTGCAGTAATTGGCTTGTGTTGGGAAGATTAAAGTATGTCCAGTAAGAATTCGATGAAGCAGGGTGAGAAGGTTCTGTTTGGGATTTTTGGGGCGTTTTTTGTTGCTGCGATCATTGGTTATGCGGTGCTTGAATTTGTTCGGATGAATTCAGACACGCCGTTGTTTGAAGTCAAGACTCGTTATGAGTTTACCGAAGAGGGTCAGCGCGGCTCGAAGGTTTTTCGTGAATCTGGCTGTACGGCTTGTCATCGGGCGATGCGAAATGGAACCAATATGGGTTTGTCGTTAGATGGGCTTGGTTCAAAGCGTTCGTATGACTACATTTATTCTTTTCTTAAAAAGCCAGAAGAGACATACGGCGCAGCAACCATAGATCATGGTCTGAGGCCGAAAGAGGCCGCTTATGTGCCTGAGATGGATGATGTAGATCTTAGGGCGATTGCTTCTTTTCTGTTTGGTCTGAAGGCTGAGCAAGGTGCGGCGTCATCGCCTATGCCTCCTGAAGGTAAGTCGCAGTTTATTGATAATATGTTGAAAGCAGTTGCTCCGGAAGGTTGGAAAGATAAATACCAGGATATCCGTGAGCCGAAAGATGCGGAAGAGTAGTGGAAAGAGGTGTAATTGTGTCAGATCAAAATCAGCCCTGGGCAGAAGATAAGGTTTACATTAGGTATACCCTCTGGTTTGTCTATTGTTGTATTATTTATAGTCTAATTGGTTTTTCCTGGGGTGCCTTGATGGGTGGAATTTCAGAATTCCGCCACTTCGTTGATCACCGCTTGTTTGGGAACTTGATTGTCCGTGCGCATACCCATATCAATTTATTGGGCTGGGTAGAGATGGCAATCTTTGCCGCTGTTTACTACGTAATTCCGCGCTTGGTGAGGCGGCACATCTATAGTGTCAAGCTCGTCAAAGTGCATTTCTGGATACACAATATTGGTCTGATTGGTATGGTGCTTTTGTTTACTATCGCTGGGGTGTTGGGTGGTACAGCGAGTGAATTTATGGGGCCGGAAGAGGTTGAGCTAATAGTCAAGCCGTGGCTGTCTGCCATGGGAGTGTTTGGCACAATGGTTCTGTTGGCTAACTGTATCTGGGCGTATAACCTAGCCAGGACTTGTTTTGGTTGGGAAAAGAATTATTAGGAGGATCGTGATGATTCGACTTTTTTTTGTTTCGATGCTGGCTGTTGTTTTGCTGGGTTGTGGGGCGGCTCCTGAAAATGCGTTGCAGGTAGGTTCGCCGTCACCTCATGTCAAAACCAAGACGTTGGCTGATGTGGATGGTGATTTTAGTCGGATAACTAGTTATCGCTATCCGGATGAGCGTATGTATCAGTATTCGCTGGATGTGGCTTTGGTGCAGGGCAAGCCGATAGTGCTTGAGTTTGCGACGCCAGGGCACTGCACTGTCTGTGATAAGCAGTTACAGATGCTGAAGGGTTTGATGGCTGAGTACGGAAAAGAGGTGATCTTTCTGCATATGGATCAATATCAAAACCCCGAAGCATTTAAAGCGTTTAAAGTTATGGGTGATCCTTGGACGTATGTGATTGATGCAGGGCAGGTTGTCCAGTACAAGCAGTCAGGTCGAGTGTTGTATGGTGAATTAGAGCATGTACTTAAACGGGTGCTTGCTGTCGAGGCGGGATGATGGCAAAGGTAGAAAGTTTTAGTCTGGCAACGGACAAGCGTGGCGCCACTTGGGATGCATTATTGTATGTGCCGGTTGTCCTTTTATTAGGCTCGTATTCGGCTAAGTCTTGGTACGCTGGAGATCAAACAGTAGCTTATGTTTTGGTGTTTCTGGCGAGCTTCATATTTTTGATAGGCGCCAACCGTATACTGGGTTCACGGTTAATGTTGTTGCCAACGTCACCGAGATTACTTGAGCTTGCCAAAAAGTCAGTGGCAGTTACGGTTAAAGGTGGGGAAAGAATAGAGTTGGTGAAGGATTTACGTTACTTTCCTGATTATTCTGGTAAGTCGTTTGGTTTTGTTGGGATGGATTTATCTGGCAAAAAACGTCAGTTTGTATTTCATCGGGGACAGTTTGAACAAGAGTCTGCCTTTAAAGATTTGCGTTCACATTTATCGGTTTATAAGTAGTTTTTTGAAAAGGGGTAGCGTTCAGCTGCCCTGTCTTGTTTTAATTACGTTCCAGGTCATGAGTGCCATGGCGCATGCGGCTAGCAAGCACACTGCGGTGATTATCGCTGTTTCAGTTTGCGGTTCTACAAGCCCACCAATAAACATGTGGATTGAATAGCCAAAAACAGTGATTCCCGCAATCGCTGCAATAGAATAAATTATAATTTCCTTCATCTCTTTAATCCGCTGTTAAGTGTTGTGCTTAAATGCTTTTAACAAAAATATGGCTCAATTATACGGGCAGTTGCAAAGAAAATCTGTTTGGGCGAGTGTTGTTGTTGAAAATGTGTTTGCAGCCTAAAAAAGCCTTGACTGGTTTGCGATAGGTGTGCAAATATCGCTGGTCAGAGTCAGCTTCAAATCTATATGCTGTATCCAGAAAATAAAAACCATGAGAGGGGGGCTCTTAAGGTAAGTCTGGAAGGATAAGAAGGTGGTGTTACTGAAATTGGGTTGACCAAATTGCAAAATGGAGGGGAAACATGGCGAATAATCTAACACCGGGTAAAACCTTTATCGTAAGCGCGATCGCTGGAATAACAACAGGAATGGGAAATGGCAGTGTATTCGGTGCGGCACTAATGTGTGCACTGGGTCGTGGTCTATTCGATGACTGGGGTGGCTGGGGTGCGCAGGCTTACGATCCAACAACGTTTCAAGGCTTCATTGACTGGTGCATGATCGTCTTTGGTGTGGCATTTATGGCCATCATGATGATTGCAATGAACCGTCATGGTGAGCTGGAATCAGCAGCGGCAGCAAAATAAAGCTGACGTTTTTTAGATTCATTTCTGAAACGACAAGTATCAAAACTTTTATATTGGGTTTATTTAGAGGGTGCAATTATGACAATGATCGCAACAGCTATGGGGATTATTCTGGCGTTTTTGAGTATGTGGTTCACGTGGTATCTGATGATGCCTGGCGATCACAGTTAAACTTAAAGTTTTCACAGTAATAAGTAATTAATCTTCGAAAGAAGGGGGAGGTTGTAAACCATGTTGAAATACCTATTTAAGAGAAATGAGGATATCCCGCCAGGCACGGCTGCGGTATTCTTTGGTTTCTCTTCTATCATGTGGTTCGTTATAGGGACGGGCTTGGGTTCGTTTAATGCCGCTAAATTGGCGTTTCCTGATTTTGTAACTGGTTCCGAATTGTTTTCGTTCGGCCATATGCGTCAGGTTCACGTGTTCGCGGTAATTTTCGGTTGGATATCTATGGCGTTCGCCATGGCAATGATGTACATCACGCCAGCTTTGGGTAACACCAAGCTGTGGTCAGAAAAACTGGGTGTCTGGAACTGCTTCTTATGGAACTTTGGCCTGTCGTTGGGTCTGGTGCTGTTGTGGTTCGGTATCTCATCCGGTCGTGAGTATTCTGATTTTCCATGGGCAATTGATTTGTATATTGCTGCCTTCATGGCGTTGCCATTGGCATTGAATGTCTGGATGACAATTCTTACTCGTCGTACTCAGGGTATCTACACTACTAACTGGTTCTTCGGTGCTAGTGTGTTCATGGTAACTATCGTTTTCATCGTTGGTAACAGTCCAGAATGGTTTAACCTGACCGGTCTGAGTGAAGCCTACATGACTTGGTGGTTTGCTCATAATGTACTGGGTCTTTGGATTACACCAGTTGCTGCTGCGATTGCTTACTACACGGTACCTAAGGTTACTGGTAACCCGCTGTATTCACATCGTATCGGTCACTTGCACTTCTGGTCAGTTGTTGTTTTCTACTCAACTCCAGCTGCGCATCATCTGATGTCTGCTCCACTGCCTGAGTGGTTGAAGTCTTTTGCTTCTGTAGAAGGTGTACTGATTCTGGTACCTGCGATTGCATTCGTATCTAACCTGCTGTTGACCATGACTGGTAAATGGCACATGTTTGTTGAAAATGTCGAAATCAAGTTCACCATCACTGGCGTAATGCTGGCGATTCCTCTGAACATGCAGGGCGGTTTCCAGCAGACTCGTGCGATTAACTGGTATGTACATGGTACAGGCTGGATCGTTGCACATGCTCACTTGGCATTGTTGGGCTTCTCTACATTCCTGGAAGGTGCGGCTGTTTATTACGGTCTGCAAACACTCCTGCGTCGTAAGTTGTATTCACTGGCGCTGGCGAACTTCCATTTCTGGTTCTTGTTGATCGGCTTCGCGATCTACTGGATTTCAATGACCATCGCTGGTCTGATCCAGGGCGCGGGTAAGATCTATGAGGTTCCATACATTGACGTCGTAATCGCAGAGCATCCTTATATGATCGCTCGTTGGATCGGCGGAACAATGGTCTTTACTGGTAACTTGGTATGGCTGTACAACATGTACATGACTGCTATGGCTGGTACGGAAATCCCAGAAGGTCGTCTGCCTCATGAGCTGGCTTACGAACGATAAAATAAGTAGGGAGGAATTCAAAAGTGGCATTTAGAGAATATAAAATTGGGGCGCGCCTATTTGGTGTAGCCCTCGGGGGCTCGATGCTTATCACGTTGTATATGCCTACAATTGATATGACATCTGTGGCTGCAACTGAAACTGGCTTGATTAAGCAGTTGTCATACGGTCATATAAGTGGTTTTTCTTATGAAGATCCATTGTTGCGCGGTGATGGCAAACCTAAAACTGTGACCCTGAGCAAGGATCCGGCTACTGGTGCTGATATGGAGCCTGTCCAGGCTTACGTTTTTGAGCCAGGTGTTCCTTTTTCGAGTGGCATTATTCATCCTCGTACTCTGGGGCCAGGTGTAAAGGAAGTCAGCTTGGAAAAAGGCCAGATTGCTAAAGCTGACAAGGAGGCTGGTGCAGTCTTTTTGATCCAGCGTGGCAGCTATAACGGTGAGGCATTGCATTATGTTGAAAATGCAACGGCTACTCGTGGCTGGAAGCCTGATCAGATCTTGAAGGCAGGCGGAGACGCTAATACTCAGTATGTTGGTGCGGGTAAGATCATGTTTGTTCGTGAAGGTTGCTGGTGGTGTCATACGCTACTGCCTGAGCAGACACAGGATTGGCAGTACTTTGGTATTCCGCCACGCCTAGGTGATTACAATGGTGAATCACCAACGGCATTTGGTTCAGACCGTAAGGCTCCTGACTTGTTGCATGTCGGCTCACGTAACTCTTCAAAAGAGTGGATGATGATGCATTTCTTTAATCCTCGTCTGGTGCAGCCACATTCAATCATGCCTCGTTATGATTACCTTTGGGGTGATAAGGATGCTGATGGTAAGGCCATTGATTTTGATGGTTGGAGATCGGCTTATAATGAGTACGCTGATGGTAATACATTGACTCCGCCAGACGTACCAAGTTACCAATCAAATAGTGAAATTCGCTACTTGATGGACTTTATCCTTAGCTTGAAATAGAGGGGAAAATATAATGGCATGGAAAATGGACAAACCGCTGTATTCGATGGCTGATGAAGCCCAGAATGAAGCAGCAAAAAGGGTGTGGGAAGGTGAAAGCCTTGGTGGTATCTCGGAAGATAATAATCGTTTGCCAAAGCCAGTAATTATGCTGCTTGGTTTGACTATTATTACCGCATTTCTGATTACGGCTCCTCTCTGGGGCGGGCGCCCAACAGCTGAGATATACTCTGAGTATGTTCAGATGATGGATAGCCCTGCAGTTCAGGCGATCTCTGGTGATAAGGCGAAGATGGAGTACTTGGTGAGTAACGTCAAGGATACCAGCCTGAAACCATTTCAGGAACGTCACCCGCTAGTTATGGATGATCTGCGTATGATTAAGGGTCAAGTCATTGAGTTGCAGCGCCAGGGTGTTGATCTGGGTGAGTACACTGTTGTTGGTGCGAAAGTTGTCCTGGCGAACTTTGAGGGTGAGCTAAGGGCTGATGGTACCCAAATACGCAAACAGCCATGGTGGGATAAGGGTTACACGATCGATATCTTTTACGTGATTTACTTTTGCGTGTCGGTATTGATTGTTATTAAGCGCCTGCCTCCATTTGATTGGAAGCCTGATCACAGCGTTGCTCACTAAACAGTTACTAAGGAGATTTACTAATGCTTGAAATTGATAATCCACCACTGGTAATGCTCGGTGTCATTACGGTTGTTTTCGTAGCCCCATTTATCTACAGTTTTTTTATTGATAATTACGAAAAGAAAAAGCCAGGCATCAATACCTACGGCAGATAATAATAGTGGGCTGTTGCCCGCGTTAGTAATAAGATTTAGTGCCGCTCTCTGAGCGGCATTTTTTTTGCTGTATAATGCGCAGCTGAATGGTGTAGTAGTCAGTGGGAATACAATGAATTATTTCGATGCTTTAGAAACCTTTGTCGCATTTGGTGGTCTATCTGTGAAGGCGATCACTGACGATCAGTGGGGGGTTGAGGGCTTATACAGCCAACAATTTAGCATCGGAATTTTTTTCTTCCTGATGTTATGTATTGTTTTCTTTACAATTATTGCCTTCAAGTTCATGAGTTCAGGTTCCAAAACCACAGCAACTGACCCAACAGCCAACCGTTTGAAAACTGGTGAAAAGGTTATGTTTTTTGCGATATTCCTTGGTATTGTTGCGGCAGTGATTATGGCAGTCATGCAGTTGCTACAAGGTTATCTTTTTTAAAGGAGACAATGATGGATTTAGATAAATTACCCGATGGTTGGACTATTTACGTCTGGCTGATCGCTGGGGCCATGATTATTCTGGCTGCTATTTATATGATGCGCTGGGCCAAGAATAATGAGCAATTTGATGAAGACATC
Source organism: uncultured Gammaproteobacteria bacterium (assembly GCA_965602225.1). GTDB lineage: Bacteria > Pseudomonadota > Gammaproteobacteria > Tenderiales > Tenderiaceae > Tenderia. The sequence continues at coordinate 65,846 of CBFCYE010000004.1, forward strand.
AAGTACCTTGTTTTCGATGAAAATGATAAGGACAAGATGACGCCTGAGGATTTTAAGAAAAGTCAGGAAGTACTAAAAGCCCAAATGAAGAGCCGTGAAGAAAATTTGGAAGCGAAACGAGAGCAAAATAAATAAATGCGTAAAGGTGAAAAGGGGATACTGGTTACGATTCTGATATTTGTCGTTGCGTTTACGATAATGAATATTTATCGCAAGGGGCAGGATACGTCTCCAGACAAAGGTATCCCTTTTTACTCCACTGCTTCTAAGGATGTACAGGAGAGGGGGGCTCAGCTAGTGCGTCAACTGAAATGCCGTGATTGTCACACCCTTTGGGGGGTAAGGAATGCAATGCAGTCTGTGCCGTCTCCTGCTCTTGATGGTATTGGTTCCATACGTGATGAGAACTGGTTGTTTGATTATCTTTCAGCTGAAGATCCCAAGCAAATCTTGCCGTCACGATTAAAGGCTGAATACCAGATGCCCTCATTTGCATATTTGCCTGTTGAAGACAGGAAGCTCCTGGCAAAGTTTTTTGCTAGCCACAAGGTAGAAGATTGGTATCTTGATGAGGTTAAGAAAGTTGAATACGAAAAGCTGACAGGAAAAGATTACCAGGGTGGCGTTGAGAATGAATAGACGCTTAATGGCAGTCCTAATGGGTATAGTGGCGATCGCTGTTGGAGTATTAATTAATTACTTTGGCGACCGATTGATAAATTATATAGCGCCTCCGCCAGGTATACGGCTTGAATTGTTTTGGGGTGTCGCAACATTCAGTCCATACTGGGTGCTGACTCTCTTTATACCACCGTTGATTGCCGGTTTTGTTGTATCAATGATCTACGGTCTTGGCGGTAAACTTATCTGTTATTTTGTTCCCATTATTGTCCGTGGCTTTAGTTATTATCAGATGATGGGGCAAGAAAGCCTACCTGATGGTGTTACTTTATTACCATTTGGCTACTGGATTTTGGTATTAATTGTTGCTATTGAGGCTGCTGCAATTGGTGGTGTGTTTGGTGAGATTCTAATGAAAAAGACCTATGGCCGCCGTCCCCATCATTTGCTCTATAAAAAAGCAGCAGCTAACATCTCTTCAAGTCCAGAAAACTAATGAAAAAAAATGTTACAAACAGGCGTCAGCTTTCAGAAGTTGAGCGTCGTAAACGTAAGCGTTTTCTCAGTGCAACATTGGTTACCTGTGCCGCGATCGCAATGGTTGGTGGTGCGGCCCATGTTGTCGATATTGGTTATACCCGTGTTTTTACGGATATGCCGGGCATGGCCGGTTATGATGTTGCTGAGATGGAGACTCGTATTAGAGCTGCTGGTGAAGATATCGCCATGCATGAACGCCATGAAGCAGATAAAACTAAGGTCTACCATTATTCCGAGTCTGAGTTGTTGGCTTTGGTAGGGGAGGAGCAGTGGCATGAAGTTAATCAAATGGTCACTATTCCGGCGGGCCCATTTCTGATGGGCTCAGACAGGATAAGGACTAGTGAGCAGAATCGTCCTCAACATAAGATAACGCTGCCTGAATATCAAATGGCTAAATACCCAACTACTAACATTCAGTATGCCGAATTTGTAAGTAAACAAGGTTATCGTCCGCCATTGGATTGGAAAGATGGGCGCATTCCGGAAGGTGTTGAATTACACCCGGTGACATTGATCTCCTGGTATGACGCCAGTAATTTTTGTACTTGGGCAAATAAGCGTCTGCCACGTGAGGTTGAATGGGAAAAGGCTGCACGAGGTGATGATGGTCGTCGTTGGCCCTGGGGTGATTTGATGGATACCTCCCGTCTGAATACTTATTACAGTACTGGTTCAACTACAAATGTTACCCAATATCCTACTGGCGCAAGCCCGTATGGGGTGATGGATATGGCGGGTAATGTCTCTGAATGGCTCGAGACAGATTTTCTGCCATACAAGGATACTGTTGCTGGCGATGAAGTATTTCAGGGCAAGATTCAAGTTGCATCCACTCCAGCTGATCGGGCTATGAAGGTCGTCGACTTGGTGGGTGTTGATGCCAATTACAAGGTGTTGCGTGGTGGATCATGGAAGAGTGATCCATTTTCTACTACCACGTATCATCGCAATTTTTCATGGCCGCATTATGCCTCTGACTTTTTTGGTTTCAGGTGTGCGGCAGATGGTGTAGTAAAGGATAAAGGCTAATGAAAGATTTTTATGGCCGCTTGGCTGGTTTTGTTGCGTTGTTATGCTTTATGCCTGCAGCAATGGCAGACAGCTATCGTTACATGCATGTAACTATCGATACCCCATGGCTTATTTTTATATTCCTGTTAGTTGCGATTATGATGCCGTTTATCCTGATGGCGATCCTCTATTGGCGTAATGCTATACGTCGTAATGCTGAAGACGATGCCAAGGGTGAGAACTAAGATGGGATTGTTTGTTTATTTCAAACTGCGAGTAGCAAGGTTTTCTCAACTGCTGTTGCTGCCGTTGTTGCTGGTAATCGCTGCACCCGTTTCTATGGCTCAGGAGCGTCAGTCAGTTGATGACAACAAGGAAGTGATGGAGGTCTTTATACAGGATGCTTTGGAGAAGCAGACCTCAAACGAGCTGGTTGATGAAGAAAAACATAAAATCCTGTTTTATATGGGAATTGCCTTGCTGATTTTGCTCTGTACAACCGCCTATCTCGGTATATCAATGGTGGTCTTTAATCAGGAAGTATTCGTCAAGCACATGATATCTGCTGGCCTCACTGTTACTTTGGGCTTGGCTCATGCCGTAGTCGCTATTGTTTGGTTTTTTCCCTTCTAGAGTGCTTCAAGGCGTGAGGTCAATAATGCAGCCTGGCTGTAAATGGCAGGCAGTGTGACCCGCGACACATCAAACTCGTTAATAACCACAAGCTCCTTTGCTAATGGGGTGGCTGGGCTTTACTTTTTTTCCGGTGCGATTAGTCTTGCCTATCAAGTCTTGTGGGCGCGAATGTTGTCACTGCAGTTTGGTGTCAGCATCTTCGGCGTTGTTATCACAGCCGCTGCCTTTATGTTGGGGCTGGGAATTGGTGCGTTGGTGGGGGGGCGTATTAGCCAACGTCAAAGCTCTCCCTTGCGCCTGTTTGCGATGATAGAAATTAGTGTCGCCGCATACGCCTTGTCGTTACCATTTATTCTACGTTTGGTTGATAGTGGCGTTTTACAGGCGGCACCAGAAAGCCTGACAGCCTGGTATGCCATGCAGCTGATGGCTGCGCTAATCCTGATTACCCTACCTGCTACTGCGATGGGTGTTGGTTTTCCGTTGGTGTTGAAGGCTATTCGCAATACACCCATCTCACTCGGCTGGATCTATGGTCTGAATACCTGTGGCGGTGCCTTTGGCGCGCTGATCCCGTTGTTGCTCTTGCCTACCCTGGGTTGGGTTGCGGCTGTATGGGTGATTGCCATGGTCGGTGTGTTGGTGGCGATAGTGGCTTGGTGGTTATCACGTCACCAACCTATTGAAGTAGCGTCTAATCAGCAACAGCAACCAACCTCCGCTGTTGCTATAGCCCCGCTGACCCTGTTTGCTTATGCCGCGGTCGGTGCTGCGGCATTGATTCTGGAAGTGGGCTGGACCCGTCTGTTCGGCATGCTGTTGTTGCGTACCGAATATGTCATGGCGATAATTCTGGCCGTGTTCCTGGTGGGGATAGGTGTTGGCAGTCTGCTGGCTAGGCGTTTGCGGGCTGGATTCTGGTTTGATCTGTTACCGATTATTGCCGCCTCCTTTGCGTTATTGAGTCTGTGGTTTATTCCACAGTTGGCGGGCTGGGCTGAACAGGCTGATTTTGATTCGCTTGCTACAGCAATGCTGGCGCAGGGCTTGGCGATTGCCGCCCTGACCCTGCCAGTGACTTTGTTGTTGGGCGCTTGGCTGCCGATGCTGAGCAGGCGTCTGGGCCAGCAAAAATCACAGGATAAATCGATTGGTGCTGTTCTTTATGGAGCCAACTCTATTGGCGCGGCAGCGGGTGCCTTGCTGGCTGGATTTGTTTTGATCCCCTGGCTGGGAACGGCGGCGACAATTGTTTTGGCGGCTTTGCTATTGTTTGTGGCAGGCATGGCCTGGGCGACACGGCGTAGCTGGTTGGCGCTGCCATTAATTGCCGCACTGGCATGGCCGGTGTTGCAGTTGCCCGCAGTGAATCAGCTGCTACCACAGCAACAGGCCAATAGCACTGATTTGTCGGTGCATGAAGATGCGCTGGCGATCACTCATGTGGTTGAGCGTAAAGATGGTCAACGTCTATTGCTGGCTGATTTGCAGCGCATGGACGCTTCATCCGAACCGCTGGCGGTGGTGTCGCAGCAGAATCAGGTGCGACTGCCCTTGCTGTTACATCCTGATCCAAAACATGTGTTGTTTCTCGGTCTGGGTACTGGCATTACGGCCTCTGCTTCTCTGCCCTATCCCGGTATGCACCGTACAGCTGTGGAGTTGTCGCAGGGAGCGATAGATGCCTCACAGGCCTGGTTTGCCGAGGTTAATGGTGATGTCGCCAACGAGATGTTAATCGTGCGTGATGATGCTCGACGTTTCCTGCAAACAACACGGCAGGATTACGATGTCATTATCGGTGACCTATTTCATCCTGACCTGGTTGGCCGCAGTGCATTATTGTCACAGCAACAATTTCAGCGCGCCAAAAACCGCCTTGCCGATGGTGGGCTGTTTGTACAGTGGCTGGCGCTGAATCAGTTTGATCCTCAGTCGTTGCAGGTGGTTCTGCGAACCTTCAAGCAAGTCTTCCCTGAAGCGGTAATGTTTGTTGATGGTTTCCGTCTGGCCATGGTCGGTGGTGTGGCTTGGCAGATAAATATAGAGGCCAGTTTGACTAACCTTGCGCGACTCAATTCTGCCGCCCAGGTTCTCGCCACGGGGACGGAAGGGTTGTGGAGTTGGCTGGGGCGTTACTGGGGCCCTGTGCCAAGCTCAGATGGGCCTGTCCAGGGTGAGTGGGCGCCGGTGATTGAATACCATCTGCCGCGGGCGCGTTATCGCGGTGAAATGGATTTGGTGGTTTTAGTGGAGTGGTTGCTGCAACAGCGGCCGCATTTTTCACAGGCACAACAGTCCCTGGCGGTAAGCAAGGCGCAGTCAGAATCATTCGAGCGCGGTTATGTTGCCACCGAACTCGCACTGCGGTCTTGGGTGGCTGAATTGAAAGGTGATGTCAGGCAAGGGCAAAAGCTGTTGCAGCTGGCTTATCAGGCCAACCCCAAAGACCGCTGGGTCAGTGGTGCCTTGGCGGATCGAATGTTTGCTGGCCTGCAGGCCATGGTTGAGCAGGGTGCTGATCCGCGTAATGCCCTGGAAGCGATACTCTATATCAGGTCAGATCATGTGGAGGCCGTGCGTGCCTTGTGGCAACTGGAACTGGCTGAAGGCAATCAGGCCAGGGCGGAGGAATATCGTCAGATGCTGAAAACTTTGAGCCCGCTGGATGCCAGTTTGCGACGCTAGCTGTGCGGCTTGTTTTGATGAAAAGAAAGTCTCGTCGTGGTAAATTACGTCGATGAGCAGTAACAACATCTTGAATGAAATCCCCGTCGTCGTTGAGCCCCGCAAGCCAAGCAATAAATTGCACTGGCAGCGGCGTGGTTTCCAGTTTTTTGTCCTGGCGATGTCAATCATTATCCCAATGAGTGGTCTGTTTCGTATCGATCCGATTCAGGGCGCTTTTGTCATGCTGGGCCATCAGATCTGGTTTTCCAACTTTGGTATCGTGTTTGGCTTCTGGATGGTATTCGCCGGTCTTTTGGTGATGCTCTATTCGACCCTGGGGACGGTTTTTTGTGGTTGGGTCTGCCCGCAAAATACCATCTCAGAATGGGCCAACCAGCTAACCCACAAGCTGCTCGGTAAGCGTGCCGATCTGAGTATTGATGGTAGCCCGATGAAGCTTTCAATGGCCAAGAACAAGCCGCTGAACTGGCTGGTGCTGACCGTGATTCTAGCGTTCATTGCTGCAGTTATGGCGTTGATCCCGCTGTTTTACTTCTACGAGCCTATACTGATCTGGAAATTTGTCAGCTTTCAGTATGACCCTGGTCTGGCGCCGTCACTGCACTGGATCTACATGGTCTTCTTTTTAATCGTGCTGGTTGATATCACCATGATCCGCCATTTTATGTGTCGTTTTATGTGCATCTATAAAATCTGGCAGCATACTTTTCGAACCCGCCAGAGCCTGCATATCGCTTATGACAAGTCACGTGCAGATGAGTGTGAGAAATGTAATTTTTGTGTCAGCTCCTGCTTCCTGGCTATCGATCCGCGCCAGACAGATGTCTATGACACTTGCGTCAACTGCGGTGAGTGTGTGACAGCCTGTAACAATCTGCAGGCGCGTAAGCAGAGTGGTAAGGATGGTCTGCTTAAATTTGCCATGGGTGAGCAGCAGGGTCAGAATTTCGCCAATTTTAAAACCAACCGCAACGACCTGTTTACACGAATATCATGGGTGGCACCGATTTTGCTGATTGGTAGTCTGTTGATGGTTTGGGGTATTTGGGATTACCAGCGTTACCATATTTCTGTTTATCGCGCGGATACTGTTCAAGGCAATAATATTCTCGATTACCGTATATCCGTTGCGAATAAATTTTATCAACCAACTCGCCTACATGTTGCTGTGGAAGGCCTGGATCAAGCTGATTACAGTTTACAAACGAATACGGTTGATTTTGAAACGGCAGGGCGGATTAATGTTGAATTAAATATTAGTCCTGATCTACCTAAGGGGCTGCACCCAGTGCTGGTGCGGGTTAAGTCTGATGACGGTTGGGAAGAGAGTTTCCGCGTTCAACATTTTTCGGCAGGTAAATTATTATGAGTGACAATAAACGTAAGCCCTTGTCTAAGGACGAGTTGACGGCAATCGATAGTCGTTGGGGTGAAAACCCTGCGGATCATTTTGGTTATGCCAGCGATGAAGAGCGTCGTGCTACGCGTGGCATGGAGGACTGGGAATTATTGGAGTCGATACCAGAGTCTCAAAAACCCATTCCAAAATGGTTTTTCGGTGTGATCATCACGGTGTTGCTGTTGTCGGTTGGTCTAAGCTTCCCGTATTGGGGTGATAGGGTTGGTTATGAGCGCGACTGGTTGGATTGGGGCTATGCGGTTGCATTTGCCTATCTCACAGTGGGATCAATATTTGTTTATTATATGGTGAAGATGTATGGCTCTAAGCTTGGTGGTCGACTTGATCAGGATCATACCGATGAAGAGCAGCAGCAAGACAAGGTAGAAAAATAATCTCCATGTTTAGACTGTTGACTGTAATGTTTGCTTTGGTAGTTGCTGGTTGTGAGCTGCCACAAACACAAACCAAAATTAGCCTGCCTGAGCCTGAGTCTGAAGGTGCGCAGTTGGCGAAGCAATTCTGTTCTGGTTGTCATGCGCCGCCAAGTCCTTTGGTCCACACGGCGAAAGAATGGCCCAATGTGATTTATCGGATGCAGGAACGGCGTCGGATGAAGGCCTTTGAATTGATTGCTGAGCCTGAGCACACCATTCTGCTGGAATATCTGCAAAAGTTTGCAAAGAGTTAAATGATGCGTGGATTAATTATAGGTTTGTTTGTGCTGCTGTTGGCGGCGTGTAGTACGCCTGACCCGCGTTATCAAATTCCAACACAAATGTGGAATGATGTCGTGGTTGAGGTTCAGGTTATGCCCACACCGGTACGGCCAGGTATGAATGAGTTTCTGGTGTTGACCACGCTTGAGCGCGGTAAGCCGGTGCCTGATCTAATTGTTTCCTTGCGCGCAGAGCAAAATAAAGGATGGCAGCAGATGATTCAGGATGGTCATAGCGGAGTTCATCGGCGTGCCCTGCATCTGCCAGGCAATCCAGTTTTGTATGTGCAGTTACGTAAGAAGCGCAGTGAAGAAGTGGTGGTGTTGGAGTTTCCTCTAGTCTTCGAGGACGATTAGCTTTTATTGATCCGTTTGCTTAGGCGGCTGCTCTGTTGCCAGCGACGCGTTAGCAGAATCATGGCACCGCCGCGTTGCTCCTCGCAGTTGGGGCAGGTCAGGTAACTAAGATAGAGTTCTTTGGGCATCCGCCCGGCGTCCAGTAGTTCCGATTGCATCTCCCGCACGCTGCTTTTGATGCTGCCGATATCACCTTTGTGTAGTTTGCCGCGTAGCTGAAATGGGCTGGGCATGTGGGTGACATGGCGCGAAGGGGAGTCTCCTGACTTCAAGGGGCAGAGAATGTGTCCGCGCATCCAGCCAGTCTTGGTCATTGTAAAACCAGGCCAGAGCGGTTCCAGTTCCAGCTGAGTAATCAAGTGGCGTACGCGGCCCAGATAGACCTCGTGGCCCATCGGCATATGCAGGAAGGTTGCGATGGGCAGTTCCAGCATGGGGTTGCCGCCGAGATCTATATCTTTGTTATCCCAGTCCGGAAAGTGTTCTGGACAGCCGCACTCTAGGGTCATTTGTTGTTGCGGGCCTTGAAGATAGTCATGGCGCTATTGGCTAGAAACAACCACAGACCGAGGCCCATGATGGTGGCGGAGACTGCGCCGATCGGGATGTAGATAGCGTGTACTGCGTCGATGGCTGTTGCCCCCTCTTCAAGTAACAACATGCCTTCCCAGTAGCCAAAGATCATCAGGCTGCTGTAAAAACAGGTGACACCCAGTATGGTCATCCAAAATGAGGTGTTTTCCAGTTTGCGTGACCAGATTTCGGTGCCGGTAAATTTGGGTAATAGATAATAGGTGACCGCCATGGCCATCATCATTACGCCGCCGATTAGATTGATATGGGCGTGGGCCAATGGGTCAATCATGTGGCCGGGGCCGCCATAGGGGCTGCCAATGCTATCGAGCCAGGCGCGAATTGGTGGCAGCATTTGCAATACACCGTGGACACTGCCGACAAAAAAGCAGGTGACTGATGCGGCGAGAAACTTGGTCAGGTGCTGATGTTTTGTTGCTGGCATAACTAACTCACTTGAACTGCTTTATACAGGCGTGTTTGATAGGGATTTTGAGGTACTTTACATTAAAAAAGCCCGGGAGGCCCGGGCTTTTTTGCTAATCCAAACTAGGTTTGGATTAGTCAGGATTACGCTTGTCTGCGATGCTACCTTCAATAGCCGCTTGGCTCATGGCACCGACAACAATTACAGTCAGACCAAAGAATATTGCGATTGGAATTAAAATCCCCATTATTTTTCCCTCCCAAGTGAAAAATGTTTAGTTTTGATAAAGCTTTCTACGAACTTGTCGGTCGAGTCTAGAGTAATTTCTTTACCCGTGCAAGCCCCTGTTAATGTTTATAGATCTCTGCTGTGCCATTGCCGCGCGGGTCGCTGGCGGCTTCAATTTGATTGTTTGCTTTGAGCCATAAAATCGCCTGCATATTGCCGTATTTACGATTGATGGCCTTTAGCTCATGTCCTAGTGATTTGAGTTGTTGTTGCTGTGTTTCAGTCAGCGTGCCAGTTTCGAACTGTATGCTGTCGGGTAAAAACTGGTGATGAAATCGGTCACGAGAAACCCAGTCTGTGGCCGGTTTGTTGGCTGCAAACTCCAGAGCGCCCAGCAACACCATGCTGATGATGCGACTACCGCCAGGTGTGCCGAGGATGGCAAGCCTGTCGTCAGTTTCGAGAAAGGTTGGACTCATGCTTGAGAGTGGGCGTTTGCCAGGTGCTATGGCATTGGCCTCGGCACCGACCAAGCCGTAGGCATTGGGTGTGCCGGGTTTGGCCGAGAAATCATCCATTTCGTTATTTAGTAATACGCCGGTGCCTGGCGGGGTAAAGGTGGCGCCGAATGGGTAGTTGATGCTTAGCGTGGCGGCGACACGATTGCCTTCCTGGTCGAGGATGGAAAAATGGGTGGTGTCCTGACCGGCACTGTTTTGTACTGCCCCCGGCAGGCTATGACTGGCAGTGGCCTGATCGAGGCGAATGCTGTTGCGCAGTCCGGCGGCATAAAAGGGGTGGGTTAGTTTGTCTGTTGCTATGTCGACAAAATCAGGGTCGCCAAGGTATTCGGCACGGTCACGATAGGCGCGGCGCATGGCTTCAACAATGGTGTGGATGCGGGTGGTTTCGTCCATCTTCTCCAGCTCAAAACCGGAGAGGATGTTGAGCATAGTCACTAGGGCAATGCCGCCGGAAGAGGGCGGTGCGGCAGAGGTGATGTGAATGCCGTTGTATGCGCCTTGGATGGGTTGGCGCTCGATCACCTGGTATTCATCCAGGTCTTGCTGGCTCCAGATGCCGCCGCCCTGGCGTATTCCCTTGATTAGTTTTTTCGCAATATCACCATTGTAAAAACCGGCGCGGCCATTGCTGGCGATGGCTGCCAATGTATTGGCCAGGTCGGCTTGTTTGATGATGTGGCCAACGGCAGGGGGTTCATTGTTGTGCAGGAAGATGGACGCTGTTTCTGGATTTTTGCGCATCTGTTTGAGGCGGAAACCTGCTAGCTTGCGATAGCGATCATCAATGGCAAAACCATCACGGGCGACGCGGATTGCTGGTGCCAGGCTCTTGCTCAGTGGTAAGCGGCCATATTTTTCGGCGATGTGAACCAGCGCTGCCGGTTCGCCGGGGATGCCAGCGGCCAGTGGCCCATTCATGGACAGGCCTTTGATGACGGCGCCATTTTTGTCCAGATACATGTCGCGCTGCGCGGCCAGTGGTGCCCGTTCACGGCCATCGATCATGGTCTGGAAGTTGTCTTTAGCTCGGTGCAATAACCAGAAACCACCACCACCGATACCGGAACCGGCGGGCTCTACCACCGCTAAGGTGGCGCTGACGGCAACCGCCGCATCAAAGGCGTTGCCACCGGCAGCAAGGATTTCATGGCCGGCAGCCGTGGCTATTGGATGGGCGCTGGCAACTGCAGATGCAGAGGGTGGCGTGATTTGAGTTTGGGCATGGGCCGAGGCGATAAACGCAAACAGCAGGACCAAAGGCCCTGCTGTTTGAATGAGACGCTGTTTTAGGTAAACCCCGCCGGATTGAGAAAAGTTGATTCCCATGGCGGTGACGATCAGGAGTCCGCTGTGAGAATGTTGTATTTATCCATCAACTGTTCCTTGGTCTCGACGTTATTTTCGTCTTTAGGAATACAGTCGACCGGGCAGACCTCAACACATTGTGGTTCGTCATAATGGCCAACACACTCGGTACACAGGTTCGGATCGATTTCATAGATTTCGTCGCCCTGGGAAATGGCGCTGTTAGGGCATTCCGGTTCGCAGACATCGCAGTTGATGCATTCGTCGGTGATGATTAAAGACATAACTTACTACCTTCTTAACTGTCCGTTGTAAAAAATATTATTATTATTTTATCTCAAGTTTGCCCTTGAGGGCATTATGCACATCCTTATGGACAAAGCCGCTGACATCGCCATTCAGTCGGGCAACTTCCTTGACCAGGCTGGATGAGATGTAGGTGTACTGTTCTGCCGGCATCAGGAACATGGTTTCCAGTTCTGGTGCCAGCTTGCGGTTCATGCCGGTGAGCTGAAACTCATATTCAAAATCAGACACCGCCCGCAGGCCACGCAGAATTACTTGGGCATTTTTTTGTTGGGCAAAGTTCACCAACAGGATGTCAAAACCGCAAACCTCAACCCCTTTAATGCCAGCCAGCACGGTCTCAGCCAACTGGATGCGCTCATCCAGCGAAAAGGCCGGGTTTTTACTGCTATGGGCAGCGACTGCCACAATCACCTTATCGAACAACATGCTGGCCCGTTGAATCAGGTCAGTGTGGCCGTTGGTGATTGGATCAAAGGTGCCTGGATAGATAGCTGTTTTAGTCATTGCCGCGTCTGTGCCAATGCCTTAAAGCGCTGAATGATATCACGAATGTGGTTTGCTGCGCCTATAGGGCGCTAAAAATGGGGGCAAAGCGCAGACCGAAGCATTCAAATGCGTGCTCCGGAAAATAAGAGGGATACGGTTTTGGTTGTCATCCCCCTTTGGTGGGGATGGCGAATGATCAGCGCAGAGCTAAAATGCTTGCTGTTTTCATGATTCCCTGAATAGTGCCGTATGTATGCAGCCATGAATATTCAATTTCTTTAGTAAATTCATCGCCCAGCAATTCCTGTAAGGTTGCTATTAGCGCTTCTCCTACAGTGTCGTAATCTTCCGGTTTGACGCCGTATTGTTGGTGTCGCTGTCCGGCTGTAATCAAGGGCGGGATAATTTTCTCAGGCCAATCTATATAGGTGATCGCGGATGAAAACATGCTCACCAGTTTACGTCCTTGCATGTTCATGCTGCGTTTAAATAGTGACTGCAGTGCGGGATCGAGAATGAATAGCTGCTGATAAAACTGCTCAGCAAAGGCTTCAGCATTGGGCTCGATCTTCACCCAGCTTGCGCGTACAAGCGCAATTTCATTTTTGTCCATAATGCCCCCTAATGCCCTAGAACGAAAATGTGATTGATACGGCAGCTTACTACAAAACCGTAACAATTTTGTTGGTTGATTTAGGGGGTTGCTTGAGTGTTTGTGAATGGTTTTTATGTTGAAGTGTAAGGCTACAACCTACGTGCCAGGTGATAACCGATTTCGCCTGCCTTTTTGCTGCGGCTTAGCTGCCAGTTGGTTGGTAATTCTGGTGGTGGGTTTTTGCTTGAGTCTTCCAGATAGATAAAGGCATTGTCTTTCAGCCAGCCGTTTTGTTCCAGCAATTGGCAGCACTCTGCCAGACAGGCAAGTTTATAGGGTGGGTCGAGGAAGACTACGTCAAACGCAGTTGCGTTGCCCTTGAGGTAGTTAAAGGCGTTTGCATTTTCTACGCTTCCTGATTGGCAATTGAGGGTTTGCAGGTGTTGGCGGATTTGCTGTGCCGCGCTGCGATCCTGTTCCACCATTACTACCTCGGCGGCACCGCGTGACAGTGCTTCCAGGCCAAGTGCGCCGCTGCCGGCAAACAGGTCGAGACAGCGGCGGCCGGGGATATCCATTTGCAACCAGTTGAACAGGGTTTCGCGTACCCGGTCTGAGGTGGGGCGCAGATCTTCGACAGCGGGAAAGCTCAGTTTACGGCCGCGCCAGCTGCCGCCGATGATGCGCAGCTGGCCTTGTTTATTTGCCTTGGCCAACGCTACTCTTCACCACCGACCATGATGGTGACCATCTTGTCAGTCTGTATATGACGCTTGAAGGCGTCTTTGATCTGCTCGATGCTGATGGCGTCAACCTTGGTTGTATAGGTATCGAGGTAGTCCAGTGGCAGCTGATAAAAACCGATCATGGCGATGCTTTCGATGATCTTGCTGTTGCTGTCGAGGTTGAGGGCAAAGCTGCCGATGATGTTTTTCTTGGCGGCTATCAGTTCTTCAGCCGTTGGGCCACTGGCCATAAACTCTTCCAGGGTTTGCGTCAGGATCTTGAGTGCTTCGTCGGCCTGATCGTTGCGGGTTTGCAGGCCGAGGCGGAAAGGGCCGCGCTGGCGCATGGGGCTGAAGACGCTATAGGTGCTATAGGAGAGACCGCGTTTTTCACGGATCTCATCACTGAGGCGTGATCCCAGGCCACTGCCACCGAGGGTGTGGTTGCCGACATAGAGGGCGAAGTAGTCCTCGTCACCACGTTTGACGGCCGGTTGACCAACCAACAGGTGTGTTTGGCTAGAGGGGAAACTCTTCTTAACCAGTTCTGCCTGCTTGAGTGAGGCAACTTCAGGGATGGGTTGAGCGGCTTCACCGGCAGGTAGTTTGCCTAGCAGGGTTTCGGCTAGTTGTTCCGCCTGTTGTCTGTCGACGGCGCCGACGATAGCGATGATGGCGTTGCTACCCACATAGTAATGTTGATGATGTTCGATCAGGTGCTGGCGTTTGATCTGCTGTACCGACTCTTCAGTGCCGGTGGCTTCATTGGCGTAGGGGTGGTCACCATACAGGGCGGTAAAAAAGGCCTCGCTGGCGATGGCGCCGGGTGACTGCTTTTTGCCTTGCAGGGCGATCAGCATGCGTTTGCGTTCACGTTCCAGAGACTCTTCAGGAAAGCTGGGTTTGGTAATGAGTTGGGTTGCCGTGCTGACGGCCTTGTCCAGCAATTCAGTCTGGGTCAGGCTGCGCAGACTGATTACCGACATGTCTCGGTGTGAGCTGCTGCCGAACTGAGCGCCGACCGAGGCAAAGGCATCGGCGATGGCATCGGCATCCATCTCACCGCTGCCTTCTTCCAATAGACCGTTGGTCATCATGGCAACGCCGGAGATGTTGTCTCGTGCACCGGCGGCATCAAAGATGATGCGAATATCCACCATTGGCAATACTGGGGCAGGCACGTAGTAGACACTGGCACCATTGCTGGTTTGCCAGTGTTGGATCGCGGGGCCAGCCTGGGCGATAGCGGTGCCAAGCAGCAGCAAGCTGCCGAGCAGTAGTTGGGTCAGATGTGTGTAACGGTTACGCATGTTTTAAGAATCCTGTTGCTGTTGTTTTTTTAGGAGCCTCTGAATTGATTCTGGGTTGAATTGATGGTGAGAAAAAATTTTTCAGATCGAGGCGCAAATCGAAGCTAATAGCGAGACTATTGGCAAGATTTGCAACGATGAGATGGAAAATTTTAGCCGCCAGCAAACAGTTCATGAATTAATTTAGAGGTTCCTTACATTAGTGGCGTGCGCCGGTGCTGGGGCGGTGCGGCAGTTTACCTTCGGCGGCGTCCATGGGTTGTGGTTCCAGTATTGCCACGGTGAGGCTGTCATCAATCAGATATTTTTTTGCGACTTTCTGTACCTGCTCGGCAGTCACTTGCTGGATGCGCCCGGCGTATTGATCACTGAGGCGCCAATCCAGGCCGACGGTTTCAAGTCGGCCTATCTTCATGGCCTGGTAAAAAACAGAATCAAGCTGGTAGACATCTGCCGCAATTACCTGGGCCTTGATACGCGCCAGTTCATCGACGCTGATGGGCTCATTTTTGATCAGCTCGATCTGTTCGTAGATGGCTTGCTCCAGTTCAGCGATGGTATGCCCCTGGGCTGGGTTGCCATCGAACAGGAACAAGGTGTCGAGGCGTGAGAAAGGGGAATAGCCGGCACCAGCGCTGGCGGCAACCTGCTGGCCACGCACCAGATTTTTTGCAAAACGGGCGCTGTTGCCGCCATCAAGTACGCTGGAAAGTACATCCAGGGCATAGGGTTCCCACTCTTCTTTTGCGCCGGTGACTGACGGAGCTTTGTAACCCATCAGCAGATACGGTAGCTCAGCCGGGGCCTTAATGGTGATGCGGCGTTGGCCTTTTTGTTCAGGTTCTTTTTGAGGTTTGGGCGGGGCAATGTGTTTAATCGGTTTCAGCGGCGCAAAGTATTTTTTGGCCAATTGATAGACTTGTTCCGGGTCAACGTCGCCGGCCACTACCAGTGAGGCATTATTGGGTGCGTACCAGACCAGATACCAATCACGAATGTCCTGGGCGGTCATGTTTTCCAAATCATTCATCCAGCCAATTACCGGGCGGCGATAGGGGTTGGTGGTATAGGCGCTGGCGTTGAAGGCCTCGTATGTGAGTGATTCAGGATTATCTTCGGTACGCATGCGCCGTTCTTCCATAACCACCTGGACCTCTTTGGCAAACTCTTCATCCAGTACCTTCATGCCGCGCATGCGGTCGGCTTCCATCTCAAGGCTGATGGCGAGTTTATCCTTGTGCAGGCGTTGAAAGTAGGCGGTGTAGTCACTGCTGGTAAAGGCATTTTCCTTGCCGCCATTTTCGGCGATGATGCGCGAAAATTCGCCCGGCGCATGTTTGTCTGTGCCCTTGAACATCATGTGTTCCAGTACATGTGAAACGCCGGTAGTGCCATTGTTTTCGTAGCTACTACCGACCTTGTACCAAACCATTGAGGCAACCACGGGGGCGCGGTGATCTTCTTTGACGAAGACCTTCATGCCGTTCTCAAGCTGATATTCGTGTACAACAACGGCCTTGCCATTGTTTGTGTCGTTGGCTTGGTTGTTGTCTGGTTGCAGTGTGGCGCAGCCGCTCAAGACAAAGCTGAACAGTGCGGCAAGTGTCAATCTGGTTGTCATTCTCTATTCCTTTAATACCCAGCTTTGGAATTCATTGTGATAGCATAGCCTATCTGAATCTGGCCTATGTTTCGACCACAATAGAAACAAAGAATTCACACAACAACACATCTTTTAGCCAAGAGGTTATATGTTTGGTTTTGGCAAAAAAAACAAGGGTGAGGCTGAACAGCCAAAGCCTGAAGTAGAGCAAAATACTGCTGTGCCCGTCGAGGTTCCCGTTGTGGAATCAGCGCAGGAGAAGCCCGAAAAAACCGGCTTTTTCGGCCGTCTCAAAGAACGTCTCAGTCGTACCAGTGCCAACATCAGTGAAGGTGTTGCCTCGCTTGTCGTCGGCAAAAAGGTCATCGATGCCGATGTGCTGGATGAGCTGGAGACCCAACTGCTGACGGCTGATGTCGGCGTTGATGCGACCATGGAAATCATCGCCGACCTTACCGGGCGGATGAAACGTAAGCAGCTTGATGATGTTGATGCCCTGTTTGCAGCCCTGCGTGAAAATATGCTTGAAATTCTGCGACCAGTGAGCAAACCGCTGGTGATCGAAAACCAGCCAGACCCTTATGTGATCCTGATGGTTGGTATCAATGGTGCCGGTAAGACCACTACCATTGGCAAGTTGGCCAAACGTTTTCAGAACCAAGGCAAGTCGGTAATGCTGGCAGCGGGCGATACCTTTCGTGCTGCGGCGGTGGAACAGTTACAGGTCTGGGGCGAGCGTAATAATATTCCGGTGGTTGCAACGCAACGCAGCTCTGATCCAGCCTCCGTGGCCTATGATGCCGTGCAGGCAGCCAAGGCGCGTAAAGTTGATATTCTGATTGTCGATACCGCCGGGCGTCTGCATACCCAGTCCAACCTGATGGAAGAGTTGAAGAAGGTCAAGCGGGTGATGGGCAAGCTGGATGAAAGCACGCCGCATGAGGTGTTGCTGGTGCTGGATGGTGGTATTGGCCAGAATGCGGTGATCCAGGCCGAGCAGTTTCACAAAGCGGTGGACGTCTCCGGGCTGGTCTTGACCAAGCTCGATGGCACGGCCAAGGGTGGTGTCGTATTCGCTATTGCCAAGAAGCTGGGCCTGCCAATTCGTCTGATTGGCATTGGTGAAGGCATAGATGATCTGCGTGATTTTAATGCCGAAGAATTTGTTGATGCGCTGCTGGTCAAACCAGAGAGCGTCGAGGGGTAAGACTTCCCTCAGGGTTGCGTAGCCTGAATGGAATGTAGTGCGTTGGCCCCCCCTTCACACTGCGTTGCATTTAGGCTCGCATTTATTTTGTTGCGGTATGAGGTTTAATCGAAGCCAGGCATGATCCAGTTCAGTAATGTCAGCAAGCGTTATGCTAACGGCTACGAGGCCTTGAAGGATGTCAGCTTTCAGATCGACAAGGCTGAGATGGTGTTTCTCACTGGCCATTCCGGTGCCGGTAAAAGTACCTTATTGAAAATGATCCCGCTGATCGAGCGCCCTAGCGCCGGTAACATCACCATTGATGACAAACCCCTGGCGCAGGTAAAACGGCGTAAGATCCCGGCGTTACGCCGCGATATAGGCATCATCTTTCAGGACAGCAAACTGCTCAACGATCGCACTGTTTATGACAATGTTGCCTTGCCGCTGTTGGTCTCGGGTGAGCATCATCCACGCGAAGTCGGGCGGCGTGTCAGGGCAGCGTTGGACAAGGTGGGGCTGCTGCAACGGGAAAACGATTTGCCGGTTTATCTTTCTGGTGGTGAACGTCAGCGGGTTGGTATTGCCCGAGCGGTGGTCAATCGGCCCAAGGTGCTGATTGCGGATGAACCGACCGGCAATCTGGACCCAACCCTGTCGCGCGAGATCATGTCGCTGTTCGAACAGTTTAATCAGGTTGGCGTGACCGTACTGATTGCTTCGCATGATATGGAGCTGATCGGTGCCATGAACAAACGCATCCTGGCGCTTCGTAAGGGCCGCCTGCTCGCTGATGAGGGGGTACGCGTCGGTGCCGTTTAACCGGAATCAAAAGTCGTCAAGGAGTAGTGGTGCTGGTTTGAAACAGCGTCTGCGCAATTATTTTGCCATCCATTTTCATGTGCTCACTACCACCCTGGCGCAGCTGGGTCGTTCCTTGGGCGGCAATCTGATGACCACCATGGTGATCGGTATCTCGCTGGCCCTGCCGGCAACCCTGCATGTCTTTCTTGGCAAGGTCGATAATCTGGGCGCGAGCTGGCAGGAGTCGGCTCAGGTGTCTCTGTTTCTAAAGGCGAGCCTGCCGGCTCAGGCCTTAAGCGGGCTGACCACAGAATTAAATAGCTGGCATGAGATAGGTCGTCTGGAATACATCAGCCCAGAGCAGGCGCTGGCTGAGTTCAAGCAAACATCTGGCCTGGGGGGTGCCCTGGCATTGTTGGATCAGAACCCGTTGCCTGGCGTGATTGTGGTGAGTCCGGCGCTGGCGCACCAGACACCCGCTGCGGTTGAGGCATTGTTACAGCGCCTGCGGCAGCGTTCCGAGGTGGATCTGGCCCAGCTGGATCTGGAATGGCTGCAGCGCTTGCATGGCCTGATTAATCTGGCAGAACGTGCTGCGTTGTTGCTGGGTGGGGTGTTGATCCTGGCAGTGCTGTTTGTCATTGGTAATACCATTCGCCTGGCGATACAGAGCCGTCATGATGAGATTGAAGTGATCAAGCTGATCGGCGGTAGTGATGCCTTTGTGCGACGGCCCTTCTTATATAACGGCATGTGGTTTGGCCTGTTTGGCGGCCTGCTGGCCTGGCTGCTGGTGAATGTATTATTGATAAACCTGGATGAGCCAGTACGGCAGTTGGCCGAGCTTTACGGTAGCGATTTTTCCGTCGGTCTGGTCGATATCAAGACCACTCTATTATTACTATTGCTTGGACCATTGCTTGGCCTGCTGGGTGCCTGGCTGGCTACCGGGCGGCATCTTCGCGCTATCGAGCCTGCTTAACTTATTGATTCTTGGTTGTTTGTTGCGGGAACTTTTGCTTTTGTTGGCACTCTTATAGTGTGACTGCTAGAATGTCAGGCAGAATTCTGAAGCAAGGTTGATAGACTGCGAGGCTGGCAAAAGCTCACAACAAGGTCTACACCTAAACTCTGGAAACCTAAAAGGGGTAAATACAGATATGAGTAAAAGCTTGGATTTGGCTCTAGCCCTTCCAACTCACAGCATTGAGGCCTATCAGGCCGCTGCTGCACGCATTCCGGTATTGAGTGCTGAGGAAGAGCGAGAACTGGCCATTCGTTTACGTGATGACAACGACCTGGAGGCTGCGCGCCGCCTGGTTTTGTCCAACCTGCGTTTTGTTGCCTACATCGCCCGTGGCTATCGTGGTTATGGTCTGCCCGAGGCCGACCTGATCCAGGAAGGCAGCATCGGCCTGATGAAGGCGGTTAAGCGTTTTGATCCTGATATGAATGTGCGCCTGGTATCGTTTGCCGTGCACTGGGTCAAGGCCGAAATCCATGAATACGTGCTGCGCAACTGGCGCATTGTCAAAGTCGCCACCACCAAGGCACAGCGCAAACTGTTTTTTAATCTGCGTAAGGCCCGTGTCCGTCTTGGTCTGATGAGTGAGGAAGAAATTTCCACTATAGCCACGGATCTTGGGGTGACTACCGAAAATGTGCGTGAGATGGAGACCCGTCTCAATGCCCGTGACGCTGCCTTTGATCCATATACTAATGATAGCGATGACGATGTAGCCGTTGCACCAGCGGCCTTCCTCAGCGATCATCGTCCTGACCCTGCCAAAGAGTTGGAAGATAACCAGTGGCAGGCGCAGAATCAACAGCAGCTACGTGATGCGCTGTCACAGTTGGATGCTCGTAGTCTCGATATCCTGAATAGCCGTTGGCTGATGGATAAGAAGGCAACCTTGCATGAACTGGCTGATAAATACGGCGTTTCTGCCGAGCGTATTCGTCAGCTGGAAGCCAATGCCATCAAGAAATTGAAAAAGGCGATGGCAAGTTAGAACAAATAACAGCTTGCCGTAGATAAACCGGGCCTGGCGCCCGGTTTTTTATGCGCCAACTTTTTATATTGAACAACAGTAACGGAGTTTGAAACATGAGTGTGGGCACCATAAGCTTGAAGGAACGCTTTCTCGTTATCCGCAGTAACAAAATCTTTGAGATGTCTGTCATGGCCATCATCATCTTTTCGGCGATGATGATCGGTGCCACCACCTATGATATTAGTCCCACCTGGATTAGTGTGCTGAAGGTTTTTGATATCGCGGTCACGCTCTTTTTTCTGGTAGAGCTGCTAATTCGCATGGCGGCTGAAGACAAGTTCAGTAACTTTTTCAAAAAGGGCTGGAACATCTTCGACTTTCTCATCGTCACCGCTAGCCTGATTCCAATTGAAGAAAGTGAAATGGTATTGCTGGCACGGCTGTTGCGCATCTTCAGGGTGTTGCGTCTGGTCTCCATGGTGCCTGAGTTACGCATCCTGATGGATGCCTTGGTCAAGGCCATTCCGCGGATCGGTTATGTGGTGGTGTTGATGTTTATCATCTTCTACATCTACGGTGCCATCGGTAGCTTTTGGTTTGAAAAGATCAATCCGGTGTTGTGGGGTGATATCACCATCTCTATGCTGAC
The DNA here is from genome assembly GCA_965602225.1 of uncultured Gammaproteobacteria bacterium. Taxonomy (GTDB): domain Bacteria; phylum Pseudomonadota; class Gammaproteobacteria; order Tenderiales; family Tenderiaceae; genus Tenderia. The sequence continues at coordinate 86,543 of CBFCYE010000004.1, forward strand.
CTTGTTTCGTGTCGCCACCTTTGAAGATTGGACCGATGTCATGTACGAGACCATGGAGCTCTATCCGTTTAGCTGGATCTTTTATCTGACCTTTATCTTTCTGACGGCCTTTGTGTTTCTGAATATGATGATTGGTGTGGTGCTGGACGTGATGCAGCAGGAACATGAAAATTATAATCGTGAAGAGGGGCAGGGCGAAGCCGGTGAGGTGCACTGGATTAAGGAGCACACCGCAGAGATGGAACAACGCCTGGAGCGGATGGAAGCTATGTTGCAGCAGCTGACAAAAAAATAGGACGGCGCCAGTTAACTACTGGCGACCGTCCTGATTTCGGGATGGCTTGAGGCTTATTTCAGGCTATCACCAAATGCCTTAACTCTTTCCAATACAGCATGTTTCACATTCATTCGTTTTAGCTCGTTGAGCAGGCTGTTGATTTCCTTGTCGACCTCTTTCTTCTCGCCGCGGGCTGCTTGCATTTCAGCACGTAGGCGACAGCACTCATGAAAGCTTATCGCTGACAGGCTGGTCTTGTCTTTTTTGTACTGATCCAGTGCCTGATTGCTCAGATGCAGCGCCAGGTCAGGATTGGCTTCACGAATCCGCACAATCTTGCCATCTTGCACCCGGTGGAAGGGTCTGGCCTGATTGGTGGCCAGGCTGAGCGACAGTTGTGCCCCCAGTGCCGTGTCGCTAAAACGATCAGCCATGGTTTCAATGGTGTTCATGCCGCCGCTGAGGAAGGGCGAACTGGAACCACCAAAGTTGAGCGCCAGACCAACATCGGGACTGAAATAGTCTTGTGCCATTCGCTCTTCATCACGTTCAAAAGGTCGGCCAATGCGAACCTTGCAGGTGTTGGAGGTAATGGTCAGTTCGTCATTGCTGTTGTAAACCGCGCGGATACTGTATTCACCTGGTTCCTGAAAATAAAAACCACCCTTGCCAAAACTCAGCGTTACATTCTTGCTGATACGGTCAGAGCCATTGGTAGTCGGTTTGTTGGTGCCGGCTTCTATGCCAGGTTGCAGGGTGGCCATCTCGGCTGGGCCGAGTTTGCAGGCCACCGGGTCATAGCTGACCACTTTGCCATCAGGCCGTTTGATATAAATCTCTAGCCGGTTAAAGGCTGGGTCGAGCTGGGTGTCTAGATCCAGCGGTAGTTCAGTGTTGTTTTTCAGGCGGAACTCCATGGTCACCGGTTCCATAAACTGATAATAGTTTTTGCTGCGGATTAACAGTTCAGCCACCGGATTGCCATCCATGTCGATCATGGCGTTGGGGGTATCTTCCAGGTGGCTGCCTGTGGCCCAGGGGTCACCACCCATGATGATTTCAGAACGTTTGCCATGGCGCAGGTGAATCAGCTCTTCATCATCAAAGCGCATCATGAAGTCATCCCAGAAATTGGTGACATACTGGGGGTAATTCATCCATGACAGCGCGCTGGAACGGCCCTTGTTCCAGGAGTGGACGAAGTTAAAGGCATGGCCAGCCTCATGCACCCAGGTGTAGAGAAACTGGCGTAGTGCTGCCGCCTGAGTCTGGTTGCTGGGTGCGCCGCTGGGTAGATTGTTAAACCATGAATGGTTGCGGAATACGGCAAAGCCCTGCCGTTCTGGACTACGGCCGGGGCCGCCATAGGCAGTGCCGTAATCAAACATAATGCCGGCGGTTGATGAGCTGGTATAACTGCCCGCCATAATCCCCCACATCTGCCAGCGTGGATATTCGACATAGCTGCTGTGATGGCTCTCCATGGCATCGTGCAGTTCAGCATCAGACCAGGTGTTAAAGCTGCTGGCGCTGTCATCAATGATAGTGCGGTTGGCTGAAATGCTTAGATCAACCCCGGCCTCACTATAGGCGCTCTCAATAGTCAGGTCGCGATCGGGAATGTCGGTAGGTCGGGTGTTGTGCTCATGGGTGTTATAGGTCGGCAAAATAGTCCCGCTGTTGACCGAATTGCAGACATCCACTTCCAGCGTTAGCTTGCGAAAGCTGTTGGATTTTTTGGCGCAGGAATAACGACTGTCGCTGCCAGTGGTTGGTTTGAAGGTGACATCGGCCGGGCCGATCCTTGAATAGCTCCAGGGGATGCGCATTTCGATATCGGTAGTAGGATAACTGCCTTCCAGATAAGTAACGCGGCCGCTAACCTCGGCCGAACAGCGTGCCCAGCTGACGCTTGGGTTATTCACAATCCACGAGGTGCGATAGATGCGCCAGTTATAGGTGCGGCCGCCCCAGGAAAAGTTATAGACCTGATACAGGTCACCACTGACCTTGTTGGTTACCGGTGTGTTGACGTTGCCGGTGTCGATATCAACGCGCAGATCGAGTTCCCAATTGCCGCTGGTGGGTGAGGAGATCGGGCCATAAAAATTACCACTGACCTGGCTCAGACGCAGACAACGCCAGATGTTGTAATCAATGACCTGGTATCTTTGCAGTTTTTCGATGGGTTGGACTTGCAGGCTGGGATCGACGCTGTTATCCAGCTCGGTTGTAGGTTCACGGTCTTTTATTGTAGTCATCTTGCTTGCTCCTTAGATTTATTGAAAACATCAGTGGTACGGCAAACATCTAAAAACAACAGTTAGATTTTAAATAGTGATGAGTGTCAGGCTATGGTGGTTTAATGCCCGTCAGGCGTAGGCAAACGGCATGTCTGATTCACGGATAAGCAACTCGCCGTCTACGATAGCAACGCCTATGGCGGTGATATGATCCAATGCGATTTCGACCTCCCTTTCTATATTGCGGTTAGTGACCTTTACACTCATCAGCGCCTGTCGTCCCTGACAGGCTGAGTGAAACTGCCTGGCAAGGCCAAGCATCTTGTTACTCGTGATAGAGTCCTGGTTAAACACCTCGACAGCATCAATACAGACAATGACGTGGTCATTAATGAAACCGTCTTGAAGGTCGATGTTTAAGCTGGGCATAATCTGTTATTAATCTAATTCTTATGTATTAAGTATCTCCCCTAACAAGCTAAATCTAGCTGGGATTGCAGGAAATTCAAGGGCGTTAAAAAAGAATAGAAACAAAGCAGTTTTAGGTTGAAGCAGAGCATAAAACCATAGTTGGGAAGACAATAAGAAAGTGAAAAAATCGTATAAGAGTTTGATCAGTGTAATGGTGGCCGCGTTTTGTATCTTTGTGGTTCAAAGCACTATGGCTGAACCTCAGCAGGAACCAGCGCTGCAGCAGATACAAGCGCCGCTCAAGGTCTATGACGACTGGGGCGGTGATTTCAGCCTGATCGATCACAACGGTTTTCCGCTGAGTCTGTCAGACTTCGCCGGCAAGGTCGTGCTGCTCAGTTTTGGTTATACCCATTGTCCCGATATCTGTCCTTCCACCATGTTCACCATGAAGCGTGTCATCAAGGCGCTGGGGGATGATAGCGACAAGCTGCAAGTGCTGTTTATCACACTCGACCCTGAGCGCGATAATGCCGATCGCCTGCGTGCCTACGTGGAATATTTCAATCCAGGTTTTATTGCCCTGACAGGTGCAGTTGATGAGGTCACCAAGGTTGCCAAAAAATACGGTACAAAATTTGAGAAAGAAGAATTCGATGAAGAGGGCAATTACAGCATCGCCCACAATGCCATTATCTACCTTATTGATCAGCAGGGGCGGATAAGAACGTTTTTCAGGATTAATGCCTCGGCGCAGGATCTTGCCGGAGGAGTGAGGCGGTTGTTGATCGAAGAATAAACGGCCAGGCAGTGTTGCGATGACGCGCCCAAGAACACATAGCATTGGTTTTATTTGATTGCCTGCGTACAGCGCTGCCGGGCAACTGTTTAAATATTAATAACCCATTCCAGACCTTGGTTATATTTCATAAAACTGAAATATCTATGTCATGTATGGCTGATACATTCCATCACAGCAAGAGGTGGCAATGTTGATGGGTATCGCATTGTCGTGAATGTAGTGCTAACCAAGAGGGTGTTAGCTATGAGTGATGATCGTGTAACAGGTATGGAAACCGATATCCACGACAGTGTGATTGAATCCATTGCAGTGCAATATCATATGGATGAGCGAGAAATTCGTACTATGTACGTAACTGAACTAAATAAGCTCAAAATAGGCAGCCGCATAAAATCATTTTTACCGGTGCTGTGTACCAGACATGTTAAAGAGATTCTGCTGCATACAGGTAGATTTCACCACGTCTGATTAATTCCCAGCCTCGGCTGGTTCGTTGTTGTGTGAGAGAATGCGCCTATAACAAAAATCACAGGCGTTTTCTCTTACATGGATTCAATCAAAGATGGTGCGGCTAAGGGCATTCTGCTGGCGCTGCTGGGCTTTAGCCTGCTTTCTTTTGGCGATGCCACTATCAAGTATCTGAGCAGTTATTATTCGACCTATTCACTGGTGTTGTATAACTCGGTGTTTGGTTTGACTCTGTTGTTGCTGCTGTCACCCTGGCTGGGTGGCATCAAAAACACCCTTAAAGACAAACGTAAAAAGCTGCATCTGTTGCGCGGTGTGCTGGTGTTTGTGCAGCTGTCATTGATCGTTTATGCCTTTACTCAGTTGCCGTTGGCCAAGGCCTATGCCATTTCATTTATTGCGCCGATGTTTTCTGCCTTGTTGGCGATTCCATTATTGAAAGACAAGCTGAGTTGGAAACATGTGTTGATCATCGGGGTTGGTTTTGCTGGGGTGTTGATTATCCTCCGCCCTGGTCTGATCCCTCTAGAGCTGGCCTCGCTGGCGGCGCTGGTCTCGGCACTGTTTTTTTCTCTGGTGAATATCACGGCGCGTTACATGCGCGATAGTCAACACACGTTGTTGTCGTGGGCCTTTTATCCGCATCTGGTGATTATCTCGATTCTGTTGTTGTTCTTTTTATCCGATCTGCAACTGCCGCGCTTGCAGGATTTGGCCTATCTCGCTTTTATGGGCGGTGTGTCGGCCTTTGGTGCCATTAGTCTTGCCCGTGCCTTTGCCCATGCCCGCACGGCGACGGCAGCCTCGTTTCATTACGTGCAGATGTTGTGGGGCGTGTTGCTGGGTTATTTTATCTTTGGCGATACGGTGGACCTTTGGACCGCGGTGGGGGCAGTTGTGATTATTGCCAGTGGTCTGTGGTTGATGCGGGTGGAGACGGGGACGGCTAAATCGCCCAGTCAGGTCTGAGGCTGTTACGTTCAGCGGGTAGCTTAATCTCGGCGGCGATGGCACTGCCATCCAGCCATTCAAGATGCGGGATCTGTCCCAGCATGGGTGCATCAATCATTTGTTGCAGCGTGGCAATATTTTCATCCAGACAATTCATCTCAGCTGAAACCTGATTGGCAATCCAGCCAACCAGTGGCAGGCCTGTGGCACGAATTGCCTCGACGCTGAGCAGGGCGTGATTTATACAACCCAGGCGCATACCTACCACCAGAATCACCGGCAGTTGAAAGCGTTTGGCCAGATCGGCCATGGTCTGAAAATCATTCAGTGGCACCAGCCAGCCACCGGCACCTTCTACCACCACGCAATCACTTTGTTGTTCTATCGTTTGTAGCTTTTGATACAGGGTTTCGATGTCTATACGGATGCCTTGATCGGCTGCGGCAATGTGTGGGGCGATGGCGGGTTCAACGGCATAGGGATTGATCAGGTCGTAATCCAGTTCAATGTTGCTGTGCTGTTGCAATAGCACAGCGTCTTCGTTGCGCAGGCCGTTTTCAGTCTGTTCGCAACCAGCCGAAATTGGTTTCATTACGCCGACTTTTTTACCTTGCTGTTTTAGCGCTTCAATGATGCCGAGGCTTACCCAGGTCTTGCCTACGTCGGTGTCGGTGCCGGTGATGAAATAGCCTTTGTTCATTGTTGGTGCTGCCTTTGTTTAGTGACGCATTGAATTAAGAGTAACAAACACTCAAGCTTGACTGGCCTTTTTTTCCAGTACGCTGGTTATGTTTTCCATCAATAATTGCAGGTCATGCTTGCGATGATAGGTGGAGCGCCACACCATGCCGATCTCGCGATGAGGGCCTTTTTCTGCCAGTGGTCGCAGGCTAATGCTGCGGTGTTTGGCTATGCCTGAATCGACCGCCATCTGCGGCACGAAGGTGATGCCCTGGCCACCAGCGACCATCTCGATCAGGGTGTAGAGGCTGGTGCCCTGAAAGGTGGCGCTTTGTTGCAGGCCAGATAGATGGCAGGCGCTGAGGGCATGATCGCGCATGCAGTGGCCTTCTTCCAGCATCAACAGTTGATCGCTTGGTAGTTTGACTGAGCGAATCGCGCCGCCCTGACTCAGGGGGTGATCTTTGGGAAAGGCAACCCAGAAGGACTCGCGCCAGAAGCTGGCCGATTCCAGCGCGCCCAGTTCATAGGGTAGGGCGAGGATGGCGGCGTCGATCTCACCGCTATTGAGTCGTTCGATCAGCCGGGCGGTCTGATCTTCAATCAAATACAGCTCAAGCTTGGGGTAAGACTTGCGAATCGTGGGCAGCACCTGTGGTAGCAGGAATGGGCCGATGGTCGGGATGACGCCAAGCTTAAGTGGGCCACTCAGTGGCGCCTTATCCTGTTGCGCCAGTTCCACCATCCCTGCCGACAGTTGCAGCACCTGGCGTGCCCTTTCGGCCATCTCCAGCCCCAGGTCTGTGGGCATAACCTTGCGCTTGGTGCGCTCCAGCAGTTGCGCCCCGAGCATGTTCTCCAATTCCTGAATGGCGCTGCTAAGGGTGGATTGGGTGACGAAACAGCGTTCGGCCGCCTGGCCAAAATGGCGCAGTTCCACCACGGCAACCAGATACTGTAATTGGCGGATAGAGGGTAGGTACATAAATCGATTTTACCAATAAGTATGAGGGATATTATCAGTTGGACCGAATTTATCACAACCGCTATTCTGTTTCCACAGTGAGACAACAAACCAACCAACAGGAGAAACATCATGTCATCAACTGAAAAAGTATCAGCAACTGTACAAAACCTGGAATCGGCCTTTGCCGGTGAATCTATGGCCAATCGTAAATATCTTTTCTTTGCTCGTCGTGCCCGTGAACTGGGCGCAATTGATGTGGCTGAGGTATTTGAAAATACTGCCGAGCAGGAAACCGCTCATGCCTTTGGTCATCTTGACCTGCTCTACCCCAAGGACAGCCTGACGGTTGAGCGGATGCTGGAACTGGCCATCGAAGGTGAAACCTATGAGTACACCGAAATGTACCCAGCCTTTCGTCATACCGCCCTGGAAGAGAAGAACCATGCCGCGGTAGCAGAAATGGATGAGCAGATCGCCGAGTCAAAAGAGCATGCCGAGATGTTCGTTGCGGTGTTGGATAAGGCGGCTAAGCGTTTCGCAGCACTGGCCAAGGTGGAAGAGCGCCATGCCAATCACTATCGCGATGCACTGGCCAAGGTTACTAAGTAATTACTTTTATTGATTGAAGGAGAATGAAGATGAAGAAGTGGATATGTATTGTCTGTGGGTTTATTTATGACGAAGCCGAAGGTTTGCCAGCCGAGGGCATTGCCCCCGGCACACGCTGGGTAGACATTCCAGATGATTGGAGCTGCCCTGACTGTGGTGTCGCCAAGGAAGACTTCGAAATGGTGGAGGCTTAAAGCATGGCACCGGTAGTTATCGTTGGCAGTGGAATGGCGGCTTATTCGCTGGCACGGGAGTTTCGCAAGCTGAATAAAGAGACAGCGCTGCTCATCATCACTGGCGATGATGGCAGCGCCTACTCCAAGCCGATGCTGTCCAACGCCTTGGCCAAGCAGAAGACGGCCCAGGCGTTGGTAACAGCGACTGCAGAGCAGATGGGGGATCAATTAAACGCAGAGGTCCGCAACTTTGAGCGGGTCTCAGCCATTGATGGTGAGTCGCATACGGTCAGCATCGGCGCTGAGGTGATTCGCTACAGCAAGTTGGTGCTGGCCGTGGGGGCGGAGCCGTTTCGGCCGCCAATTGAGGGGGATGCCGATTCCCTTTTGTCGGTAAATGATCTGGCTGACTATGATCGCTTTCGGCAGATGATAGAAGGCAAGAAGCGAGTCGCCATTCTTGGTGGTGGCCTGATCGGTTGTGAGTTTGCCAATGATCTCAGTAGTTCCGGTTATCAGGTCAGTGTGATCGACCGTAATCCTCAGCCACTGGGACAACTGTTGCCCGAACGTATCGGACTGGAGCTGCAAACAGCTTTGAATAAATTGGGGGTCGATTGGCATGGACAGGACACCGTCAATCGGGTCAATCGCAATGGTGAAGGCTTTGAATTGTTATTGCAGAGCGGTAATAAAATTAGGGCTGATGTGGTGTTGTCGGCGATTGGTTTGCGTTCACGTACTCAGCTGGCGGTCAACGCCGGATTGGCGATCAATCGCGGCATTGTGGTCGATTCTTATTTGCAAAGTTCAGTCAAGGACATCTACGCCCTGGGTGATTGTGCCGAAGTGAATGGGGCGGTGCTGCCTTTTGTTATGCCGCTGATGATTGGTGCTCGTGCCTTGGCCAAGACTCTGACAGGGACAAAGGCGGCGGTTGAATATCCAGCCATGCCAGTAGCATTAAAAACGCCGGCCTATCCGGTTTCTGTCTTGCCTCCGGCGCCTGGGGTTGAAGGTGAATGGCAGATTGAGCAGACGGATGATGCCATCAAGGCGTTGTATCTCGATAGTGAAGGACGGCTGCGTGGCTTTGCCTTGAGCGGTACGGCAGTAAAGCAGGCGCCGGTGTTGGCTAAAACTGTTGTGTTGGGTTCGGCCGCCTCATTATCTGCGTAGTTGCGATAGCGGGATGTGTACTGCACCGTCTTCGTCGTGCAGTTGTTTGGCTGGTGCGTGATTGCCCCAGGCGTGGCCGTAGATGACTTCGTAGGTGGCAGGTAATTGGTCATCAGCAGTGCGGAACTGTTCGTAGGCAGCTAGCATCTGTTTCAGTTTTTGTTTACCAGTCAGACCGTGGTTGCGGCCTGAGGTAATGTTGTGGGCGCCCATGGCCTTGAGGTCGCGCATCACGCCCATGCCATCTTTATAGGTCAGTGTCAGGTGTTCCGTGTCCATCACCGGATCAGCCAGGCGGGCACGCAACAGGGCATCGCCGATGTCGTGCATGTCGATGAAGCTGTTGACGTGAATATTATTATCCACTGCGCGCCAGGCCTGGCGTAATTCTTTTAAGGTGTCGGGGCCGAAGGTGGTGAACAGCAATAGGCCGTCCGGTTTGAGTACGCGCTGGAATTCAGCAAAGGCCTGATCCAGATCGGCACACCACTGGATGGCGAAGTTGGAGAAGACCATGTCGACGCTGTTGTCAGCTAAAGGTAGGTGTTCGGCGTCAGCGCAGATGAAACGTTGTTTGCCGAATAATTTATCCATCAAGCCCTGGCGTTTGCGTGCTTGTTTGAGCATGTTGGGGGCCAGGTCGAGGCTGATCACTTCGCAACCCTTGTAGCGTTTGCTGAGGGTGCTGCTGAGTTCGCCAGTGCCGGCACCGATGTCGACGATACGTTTGGGTTGCAGTTTGATCAGGTCGAGCCGTTCCAACAGTCGTTGGCCGACCTCTCGTTGCAGCAGGGCAACTTCGTCGTAACCGGCGGCAGCGCGGTCGAAGGATTCGCGTATCAGGCGTTTGTCGAGTTGGTAGGCGTCTTGATGCATTTTATTTATTTATAAAATCTTCTAGCAGGGCCAGGAATTGTTCGATGTGTGAAAGAAATGGCGTGTGGCCAGCCTCTTTCATTATGTCGATTCTGGCCTGGGGCATGAGTTGTTGAATATTCGCGGCAGTGGCAATGGGCACCAGCATGTCGCGTTCACCGAGGATGAATTGTATGGGGCGTTGCAGTTGGTTCAATTGTGGCCGCAGGTTAGTGTTGCTGAGTATGTCCAAGCCGAGACGCAGCGCTTCTGTTTGCGGCAGCGGTCGTTGATCAACAATATCGCGAATGCCGCGCAGCATCTCTTTTTCATCTGCGGTGCCGCGCACCTGTAGGCCGAGAAAACGCTTCAGGGTCTGCTCGGTGTTGTTGGTCAGGTTGTTGGTAAAGACTGCCAGATTGTTGGCCGGGGTGGCGTGAGGCCAGTCTGCAGTTTGTACGAACTGTGGTTGCGCCGCCACCATTACCACTTTGTTGATCTGTTGTGGCCAGTGCAGGGCAGCATTCAATGAAGCCATTCCGCCTAGTGACCAGCCAATCCAGGTGGCATTTGCCGGTGCAGTGTTGAGCATCAGTTGCGACAGACGGTTGAGATCAAAACCACCGGCGGGCATGGGGCTGTGACCGTGACCGGGCAGGTCTATGACTGTTAGGCGATATCGGTCTTGCAGGGCATCGATGACCGGTTGCCAGATGCCGCCGTGCAGGCCCCAACCGTGGGTCAGGACCAGGTCCGGGCCTTGGCCGAATGTTTCTGTGTGCAGCAGGCTCATGTGACCTGTTCCAGTGTGCTGAGTAGACGATTGACGTCGTCCTCAGTGTGCTCGGCGGAAAAGGTAACGCGCAGACGGGCGGTGCCATCGGGCACAGTCGGTGGGCGGATGGCGCTTATCAAAATGCCTTGTTTTAGTAACTTTTCGCTGATGGCCATGGCCTTGTGATTGTCACCGATTAGCAAGGGTTGGATCGGCGTTTCTGATGCCATCAGTTCCAGTCCTAGCTCGGTCGCGCCACTGCGGAATTGTTTGATCAATGCCTGCAGTTTTTCGCGGCGCCAGTTTTCTGTTTGTAATAGCTTGAGGCTGGTGCGACTGGCCTCGGCCACTGCCGGTGGCAGGGCGGTGGTGTAGATGTAGGGCCGCGCCTTCTGGATCAGGTATTCGATTAGTTCTTCGCTGCCGGCGACAAAGGCGCCAAAAGTGCCAAAGGCCTTGCCCAGGGTGCCAATCAGGATAGGGACATCATTCATGCCCAAACCAAAGTGCTCAACGCAACCGCCGCCGTTTTTACCCAGTACGCCGAAGCCGTGGGCGTCGTCGACCATTAGCCTGGCATCGTGTTGTTTGGCGGTTTGGCTTAGTGCCGGCAGTGGGGCGATATCGCCATCCATGCTGAAGACGCCATCAGTCACTACCAGTTTTTCGCCACTGTCGTGTTTGGCCAGTTTCTGGTCTAAGGCAATAGTGTCGCTATGGCGATAACGCTGCATCCGCGCCTGCGACAGCAGTCCGCCATCCAGCAGCGAGGCGTGGTTGATGCGATCTTCAAAGACATAATCACCACGACCGCAGAGGGCGGCGATGACGCCCATATTGGCCATGTAGCCGGTGGAGAATAGCAACGCCCGTGGTCGGCCGGTAAAGGCGGCGAGTTCTTCTTCCAGGGCATGGTGAGCACTGGAGTGACCATTGACCAGATGCGAGGCGCCGCTGCCGACGCCCCAGCGTGCAACGCCAGCCTGCATGGCCTTGACCACTTCGGGGTGGTTGGCCAGGCCTAGATAGTCGTTGCTGCAGAAGGAGAGTAATTCGCGGTCGTCGATATTCACGCGTACACCGGTAGCGCTGTCGCTGATGCGGCGACTGCGGTAGAGGTGCTGCTCTTTTAGGTGAATGAGTTCGCTAGTGATGTCGAACATGTGTTTGCCATTTCGTAGGTTGGTGCTGAGCATTTTTTGCGAAGCCCAACGTTTGGAGCGTGGGCGTTGCTCTGTCATGTTGGGCTTCGTGCCTCAGCCCAACCTACTGTCTAGGTTTTTCATGCAGTGGCTGCTTGCACCTGTTCTTGCTCACGGCGTTGCTGGGTGTTGCCACGGACATCCAGCTTCAGGTCTTTGATCATCTTCAGGTCATCATTAACGCTGCGACCCTTGGTGGTGAGGTAGTCACCAATCATGACGCCCGAGGCACCGGCCATGAAGATCATCGACTGCATGTCGCCCAGATGCTGACGGCCACCGGCGATACGGATCTCGGCCTTGGGCAGCATGAAACGGTAGGTGGCGATGGCGCGCAGGATTTCATAGGGTTTCATTGGTGTTTGCTTGCCCATGGGGGTGCCCATGACTGGACTGAGGAAGTTTAGTGGTACTGACTCGACGTTGAGTTTGCGCAGGGTCTCGGCCATCTCGATACGCTGATCCAGCGATTCGCCCATGCCGAGGATGCCGCCGGCGCAAACGCGCAGACCTGCTTCACGGGCGTTGTTGATGGTGTCGATATTTTCCTGGTAGGTGTGGCTGGTGCAGACCTCATCGAAGTAGCTTTCGGCACATTCCAGGTTGTGGTGGTAGTTTTCCATGCCGATGCCTTTGAGCTTGTCAGCAGAGTCTTTGGTCAGGGCGCCAAGGCTGGCGCAACGGCCGATATCTGAGCCGTCATCCATGGCATTGAAATACTCTTCCAGTTTTTCGCCTTCCTTGTCGGAGCGCAGGCCCCAGCCCTTGGAGACCACACCAAAATCGCTGGCACCCCATTCGCGAGCCTGTTTGGCTTGAGCCACCAGATCTTCGGTCGGGATGTAGTCGTAGGCTGGCGCATCGGTTTTGTGATGGCCTGATTGTGAGCAGAAGTTGCAGTTTTCCGAGCAATTACCGGAACGGACATTGGAAATGGCGCAGACCTCAATCTGGTTGCCGCGGAAGCTCTTACGGATGCGGTCGGCGCTGGCCATCAGCCAAGGGGTGTAGTCATCGTCGAGGTTAATCATCCAGCGGCCTTCTTCGACGTCCATTTCGCCGCCGTTGAGAACGCGGAGGGTGATTTGGTCGATTTTGCTGTAAGTAGCGTTGTCCATTCTGGTTTCCTTAACTTATAGTGCCTGGGTAGGCTGAATACGTCATGGGGGTGATGTTAATGGCTGGTCGGTTTCTGTCAACCAGAAAATTCTATAAGGTTAACTATTGGCTAAAAAATAGCCATGAATGGTTTTTGCCCAGTAGCTGCGCGTTGTGTGGCCGGGCAGGCCAACCAGGCCGGGATCTGTGTGCCGCTTGTGCCAGCGAGTTGCCTTATCTCAAGACGGCCTGTTTTGGTTGTGCCATTCCCTTGTCTCATGTTGGTGTCTGTGGTCAATGTCAGCAACAGCCTCATTCTTTTGATAGCGCCTGGGCGGCGTTTGATTATCAGTCGCCAGTCGATCACTTAATTCAATCTCTGAAATTCAATGGCAAGCTATACAGCGCCCGTTTGCTGGGTGAGTTGATGGCTGAGCGGGTTGTTGTGGCTGATCTGGATCTCCCTGAACTGTTGCTGCCGGTGCCTCTACATGCATCGCGGTTGCGGCAACGCGGCTTCAATCAGGCGCTGGAACTGGCTAGACCAGTGGCGCACAGCCTGGGTCTGCCGCTGAGGCCAGGCCTTTGCTGTCGTTTGCGACCAACGCAGGCGCAGACTGGGCTGGATGCCAAGGCGCGGCGCCGCAATCTGAAGGGAGTATTTGAGGTGGCGGCGATGCCGGGTGTGACTCATGTCGCCATTGTCGATGATGTGATGACCACGGGCAGCACGGCCGAGATGTTGGCCAAAGCCTTGAAACGTGCCGGTGTGGCGCGAGTTGATGTTTGGGTTTGCGCCAGGGCAGCACTGCGTGGACGGGCTTGATAACCTGGAAAACCCGACTGTTGTAGTCTAAATTTAATCTATTGGAATATAAGAAATTTGGGAGCTCTAGGGTTTCTAAGTGCTGTTCGCGTCGTGATACTATAGCCCGCTGCAAATCTGCCCGGTTTCCATGGGTGGGTCAGAAGAATAAATCAGGGAGTATGGTTATGAAATTGCGAGCGAGTGTTGCGGCACTGTTGTGTGTGTTTGGTGCTGAGGCGGGAGCGCGTGAGCTGGATTTGAGTTTGAGTAATGACACAGCTTTGCTGCGTTATGCTACACCGATCAGCTACAGCGGCACGGGCCACACCGATGCTGATTTTGGTTTTATGTACACCGAGTCAGACAATGTGATGATTCTTGGTGGCATTGAAATGATGGGTGAGGCGGGTAGCCATGCGCCGGGTATGCACTTGGGTGTTGGTATCAAGGGCTATGGCGTTTCACTCGATAGTGGTGATGATATTGGAACTATTGCTCTGGGTGCCAAGGCCTGGTTTGTGCCGCCTAAGATAAATCGTATGGGTGTGATTGGGCAGTTTTATTTTGGCCCCGATGTGACCACCTTTGGTGATGCTAATAAGTTTTGGGATTTTGCTGTTCGTGCAGAATATGAAGTGTTGCCCGAGGCTGCGGTGTATCTCGGTTATCGCAATGTGCGGGCATCGTTGTCGCAGAATCGGAACGTTGACCTGGACAAAGGCTGGCATCTTGGTTTGAGGATGTCTTTTTAGTTCTGTTTGGCTAGCCCGGTTTTAAACGGGTATTGGAGTAGGCAGTTATAAAAATATGAGTGCAGCAGCTATCTCACATTATGCCAATAATGTGGTGAGGTATGATCCTCAGGCTGCACAACAGGCGCGTGATGCTGCGGCTGAGTCGCAGCAGCGCCAGCAACTCAGAGCGGTTCAGCCTGAGAAGTCTTATTCACCGGCAGAGCAGACGCTGGAAGGCGAGTTGCTCAACAAACAAGGCCAGAACCAGCGCTCTGCGGGTTTGAGTGAAGAAGAATTTCTGGCCCGTCATCAGGAGCAGCGTGCCCGTTCGACTGAGGGCTATCATTCTCAGGCAGAGCGTGCGCTGGCCGCCTATAAAACCAATGCCCAATTGACTCACCCTGCTGATGCTGATCGCGTCGGCTTTCTGGATATCTACGTTTGAACGAAAAAACATCAGCCATGAAACCCATGGATCCGGCGCGATTGGCGCGGTTGCTGCGTGGTCAGCGTTGGGCGTGCTTAGGGACGCAGGATAAAGAACAGCCTTATGTCTCCTGGGTGGCCTTTGTCGCCGAGGCGGACCTATCCGGTTTGGTGATGCATCTGAGTCGTCTAGCCAAGCATACCCGCAATCTTGAAGCGGAACCGCTGGTGTCCTTGGCTCTGAGTGAGCCGGATGATGGTCAGGGTGATCCACAACAGTTAGCGCGTTTGACCCTGCAGGGCCGGGTTTCGGCAATTGGTCGTAATGATGACCGCTACGAGCAGCTTAAGGCGCTTTATCTGGCTCGACTGCCTGACGCCGAGATGATGTTTCAGTTCAGTGATTTTTCACTTTATCGTTTCATTCCTGAGTCCGGCCGTTATGTCGAGGGCTTTGCCAGCAGTCATGCTATTAATGCGGAAAAGTTGCGCAGTGCCTCTGAAGTTTAATTTCTTGCCAGTGTCATTTTTAATACCAAACTTTATAAAAGAATAGTTATGAAATATGTTCATGTGGCTGCGGCCGTGATTTGCAACGATCAGGGGCAGGTGTTGATTGCCAAACGTCCGCTGGATAAACATCAGGGTGGCCTGTGGGAATTTCCCGGTGGCAAGGTCGAGGCCGATGAAGATGTATTGGCGGCCTTAACGCGCGAGCTGCATGAAGAGCTTGGCATTGATGTCGAGCAGGCTCGGCCGTTGATCCGGGTGCGCCATCATTATTCGGATAAATCAGTCTTGCTCGGTGTCTGGCGTGTGGATGGTTTTAGTGGTGAGGCGCATGGCCGTGAAGGTCAGCCGATTGAATGGTGTGCTGTTGATGCTCTGTCTGAACGAGAATTCCCAGAAGCCAATCTGCCGATTATTGCTGCGGCACAATTGCCAGAGTGTTATCTGATTACACCTTCGCCAGACACGCCCGATGAGTTTCTGTCTAACCTGGAAATAGCCTTACAACAAGGTGTGCGTCTGGTGCAGTTGCGTGCCAAGGGTATGGCCGCAGAGGAATACAAAGCGCTGGCTAGGCAGGTGGTGGAACGTTGCCATGCCCACAGTACGCGGTTGTTGCTGAATGGTGAGCCAGAGTGGGTGGCAGAAGTTGGCGCGGATGGTGTTCAGCTTAGCAGTGGTAAGTTGCAGTCTTTAACTCAACGTCCTTTGAGTAAAGAGTTGTTGGTAGCGGCTTCATGTCACACTGAAGAAGAGTTGCAGCAGGCATTGAAACTGGATGCCGACTTTGTCCTATTGTCACCGATCAAGTGGACCAAGAGTCACCCGGATACCGAGCCCTTGGGTTGGGATGCGATGCGCAGGTTGGTGGATGAGATGCCAATTCCCGTGTATGCCTTGGGTGGCGTTAGTCGTGATGATCTCGATGAGGCATTTGCTGCGGGTGGTCAGGGGATTGCGGCGATTCGTAGTCTTTGGCCGGGAGCGTAATCCGGGGAATAAATCAAAGAGGAACTTAGTGGTTGTTGTGATCGTCGTCTGATTCTATTGGGCTGGGCAGTTCCTGACCAGGGATGCGGTGAGACTCACTAGCCCATTCACCCAAGTCAATCAGCTTGCAGCGCTCGCTACAGAAGGGCCGCCATTTTGATTCGTCATTCCAAACAACATCTTTGCTGCAGGTGGGGCAGTTTACGGTGGTTAGGCTCATAACATGCAACAGGTGAGTTTGAAGGGGATGTTTTGATCTACCTGGGTTGGTCGTTCGCTGAAAGTAGTCTGCAGAAAGCGGATGGTAAACCGATGTTTGCCACCGCTGATCTCGGCAAAACAAGGCGTGTCGCCAGCCAGTGTTACGCGAATCATCTGGCAGACACTGCTTTGATCCAGCGATCTCTGGAAGAAGCCTGCCTCAGCGATTTCATTAGTGGTCTGGGCACTATCACGGATTAGGCGCAGAATCAGATTGACCGATTGTTTAATAGGTTCAAATGGCGCCATCCAGCTTTGCATATCCATGACGCGTTTTTCTTCCGGCTGCGATAGCCAGAAATGGAAGGCAGGCAGGTCAAAGTCACAAGTGCCGCCTGCGACATGGCTGCGTTGTTTGATGCTGCTAAGGAATTCGTTGTTGCGAATATCCATGTCCTGAGACTTGAGGTCGTGCAGGCGGTCGATTAACACATCCATTTCATCCAGCACCGTTTCCAGTCTCTTGGCATCGACCTGGGGATTTTGGGCCAGTTTTTCCAGGAAAACAGCCTGACGTTCCAGTTCTTTCATGACTTCGGTTTTGAGGTCGGCACGGCTAAAAGTGCTGATGAGGTCGAACAGGCTGTTGATGGCCGCACGGTTATCCCAGTTGCTATGGCGAAAAGTGTGGGCGTTGGCCTGTGCGAACAGAAACTCAAGCCGCAGAAGGGTGCGGATGCGCTCATTGAGAGGTTGTTCGTAGGTTATTTGTTCAGGCACTGTTTGATGATACCCATAAGGTTCCGCAGGTTGAGTTTGATATTTATGCTGCATAAAATTGTGGCTGGGTTTCTTTACATTTTGCGGTGGATGAGGGTAATGTTTATAAGGCGTAGTTTACCCGAACATTACAGTCTGTAAACCGCTGCTTGTAGCAAATGCGATGAAGTTGACCGTTTTCCTCAATGTTTTTCCAGTTTCGCTATTTCTGTATATCGGCGATTTAAATCAATAACTTGAATGCGTAGATGGTCCAGACTTGAATCATTGTAAATGATGTCGTCGGCGTGTTTGAGGCGTGCTTGAGGTGGCAGTTGGGCGGCAAAGATTGCATTGATCTGGTTGTCGTCCAGTTGGTCACGTTGTTTTATGCGTTGGCGACGTAGTTCTTCCGGGGCGTCAATGACCAGGATGCGGTTGACGAGACCGGTTTGGTTGGCCTCGATCAGCAGCGGGATGGCAAAGATGCAGTAGGGGCTATTGAGTAGGCTGGCCTGGTGTAGCATCTCTTGCTGTATCAGTGGGTGGAGGATAGCCTCCAGTTGCGCGCGTTTTTTTGGTGTTGCAAATACAATATTTCTTAGCTTGCTGCGATCCAGTTCGCCATTGGCTGATAGTATTTCGTCACCAAATGTCTGGCGGATCTGTTGCAGGGCCGGTTGGCCGGGTTCGACAACTTGGTGTGAGATGATGTCGGTGTCGATAACTGGAACGCCGAGTTCAGAAAAAAGCCGGCTGACGGCAGACTTGCCGCTGCCAATACCGCCTGTGAGACCAATGATTAACATGCAGGGAGTGTGGCCTGAACAGGCCGGCAGAAGCAAGCCTTGCCTGGCTAGCTTAGACCGCTGATGCGCATGTAGGCATTGGTCAGGTCTGTGCCCCAGTAAAAGGCAATCAGCCCGGCTATGGCCAAATAGGGGCCAAAGGGGATGGGGATGCTATGGTCTCGGCCGCGGATAACGATCATGCCGATGCCAATCACGGCACCGACCAGCGATGACAACAGGATGATGGCCGGTAGTGCTTGCCAACCCATCCAGGCACCGAGCATGGCTAGTAGTTTGAAATCACCATAACCCATGCCTTCTTTTCCTGTTAGCAGCTTAAAGCCCCAGTAGATCGACCAGAGTGATAGATAACCGGCCATGGCACCGATGACGGCTGAACCGAGATTGGTGTAAACACCGAACAGGTTGAGGGCCAGGCCGATCCAGAGAAAGGGTAAGGTGATGCTGTCTGGCAGGAGTTGATGATCGAAGTCGATCATGGTCAGTGAGACCAGACTCCAGGTCAGTAGCAGAGCGCCTGCCGTTTCCCAGCTAAGGCCAAACTGCCAGGCGGCTAAGGCTGAGAGTATTGCCGTGACAGCTTCAATAATGGGATAACGAATAGAAATATTGGCACCGCAGCCTGAGCAGCGCCCTCGTAGAAACAGATAGCTGATGATGGGGATGTTTTCCCAGGCACGAATCTTATGGCCGCAGTGGGGGCAGCGTGAGTCTGGTTTGGCCAGGTTAAATGTTTCTGTTGGCTGGCTTGTTTCGTCTGGATTGTTGAGTTCTGCGCACTGCTGCTGCCACTGCCGTTCCATCATGATGGGCAGGCGATGAATCACTACATTCAGAAAACTGCCCACTGTTGCGCCAAATAGGGCGACGGCAGTGATAAAAAATGCCGGACTGGCTTCAAGGTAGTCGAGGATGGTCATTCAGGGTTAGTGACTTAAACGACTTGGCCCATCTTGAAGATCGGCAGGTACATCGCCACAACCAGACCGCCGATGATGACACCAAGGAAGGCCATGATTAGAGGTTCCATCAGGCTGCTGAGAGCATCCACGGCATTGTCCACCTCTTCTTCATAGAAGTCAGCGACCTTGGCCAGCATGGCGTCGATGGAGCCTGCCTCTTCACCGATGGCGACCAGTTGCACCACCATGTTGGGAAACAGGTTGGTTTGGCGCATAGCCTGTTGTAGTGAAATGCCAGTGGAGATTTCATCACGCATGCGCAGGATGGCATTTGAGTAGACTACGTTGCCAGCAGCTCCGGCAACCGTGGTCATGGCTTCGACCAGGGGTACACCAGCGGCAAACATAGTGGACAGAGTACGGGCAAAACGGGCGATGGTGGCCTTGTGCATCAGTGAGCCAAATATTGGTGCCTTGAGTGTGGCTACGTCGAGAAAATCACGAAAGGCCTTGGACTTTCGCTTGGCCTGCTTAAAGGCATATACAACTGCGAAAATAGCAGCTCCCACTATGTACCAAGATTCGACCATGAAGTTTGACATGGCAACGACCATAAGAGTCATGGCTGGCAGATCTGCACCAAAGTCAGCAAACATCGTAGCAAACTGGGGTACGACAAAGACTAGTAGGATGGTGGTAACAACGAAAGCAGCGATAACAACGGCGGCGGGGTAGAACATGGCCTTCTTGATTTTGCCCTTGATAGCCTCAATTTTTTCTTTATAGAGGGCGACCTTGTGCAGCATTGTTTCAAGAATACCGGCCTGTTCGCCGGCATTAACCAGGTTGCAGTAGAGGCCGTCAAAATGATCGGGGAACTTTGATAGGGCTTCGGCAAATGAATTACCACCTTCAATATCATTTTTGATCTTGAGCAGCATTTCCTGCATGGCTGGGTTTTCATGGCCGCGGCCGACAATTTCAAACGATTGAACTAGAGGCACGCCGGAACTCATCATAGTCGCCATTTGACGACTGAAAATAGCGATATCTTTGGGGGTGATGGGTTTCTTTCTCGGGCCACCACCAAATAAGGGTTTGGGTTTCTTTTTGACCTTGAGCGGATTGATGCCCTGGCGACGCAGATCAGCCTTGGCCAGAGTAGGCGAGGCAGCAGTGACTTCGCCTTTGGTACGGTTACCGCGTTTATCGGTACCTTCCCAAAGAAAAACATCATGCTTCTTGCTTGCTGCTTTTTCAGCCATTTATTACTCCGTGATTACCCGGTTGATTTCTTCCAGGGTGGTAACGCCTTGGCGCACCTTTTCCAGGGCTGAATCATGAAGATCCGGGATGCCTTCCTTTTTGGCTTGGTCGGCAATATCAATTGCATTACCACCAGACATAATGATTCTACCCATTTCTTCCGAGATTGGCATTACTTGATATATCCCGACACGCCCCTTGTAGCCTTCGGTGCATTGATCGCAGCCAACCGCTTTATACAGCTTAAGTGATTCGGCCTCGTCTTCACCAAAACCTTCTTCAATCAGAGCTGCTTTAGGTATATCGGCAGGTTCTTTGCAATGTGAACAGAGGCGTCGGCCAAGCCGCTGGGCAATAATTAGAGAGACAGCTGAGGCAATGTTAAACGGGGCAACCCCCATGTTCATCAGGCGTGACAGGGTTTGTGGCGCGTCATTGGTATGTAGGGTTGAAAGTACCATGTGGCCTGTTTGAGCGGCCTTGATGGCGATTTCTGCTGTTTCAAGGTCACGAATTTCCCCCACCATGATGATGTCCGGATCCTGGCGCAGGAATGATTTCAGGGCAGCTGAGAAGGTAAGACCAACCTTGGGATTAACATTTACCTGGTTTATGCCAGGCAGATTGATTTCAGCAGGATCCTCGGCGGTGGAAATATTGCGCTCGGGGGTGTTGAGGATGTTGAGGCCGGTATAGAGTGAAACGGTTTTACCACTACCGGTAGGGCCTGTGACCAGGATCATGCCGGTAGGCTTCTGCAGGGCTGCCATGTATAGATCTTTTTGATCTGGGTCGTAGCCTAAGGCGTCGATACCTAACTGTGCGCTGGATGGGTCGAGGATACGCATTACGATCTTTTCACCAAATAGTGTCGGGCAGGTGCTGACACGAAAATCGATAGCGCGGGTTTTGGATAGCTTCATCTTCATACGGCCATCCTGAGGCACGCGCTTTTCTGAAATATCCAGTCGGGACATGACCTTGATGCGAGCGGCAATCTTGATAGCGAGTGTTATTGGTGGTGCCGCCACTTCTTGCAGCATACCGTCCTGACGGTAGCGAACCCGATAGGTTTTTTCGTAGGGTTCGAAATGGATGTCAGATGCGCCCTTGTTAATGGCGTCGAGCAGAACCTTGTTCACAAACCGGACAATAGGGGCTTCTTCAGTGTCTTTTTCACTGACATCATCGCCAGCCGGGGTTTCATCGCCACCAGATATATCGAGATCATCCAGGTCCGCATCATCAAGCCCTTCCATGGATGTGTCCATGGCCTCTAGAGTCTTCTCGATGAGCTTGGCAAGCTTGTCATCCTCAACAATGACAGCCTCAGTATTTATTCCTGTGGCGAATTTGATCTCATCCAGGGCTTCAATGTTAGTGGGGTCTGATAAAGCAATGTAAAGTCGGCTACCACGCTTGGTTAGAGGTAACGCATTGTGCTTTCGGATTAATTTCTCATCAATTAGAGAGGCTGATGCCATTTCCATGTCCATGACATCCAGATCGAAGACTGGTGCACCAAACTCGTTGGCGGCAGAAATCGCTATGTCTCGGGCATTGAGTGTTTGATTGGTGACTAAATGGCGGACGAGAGGGGTTTTATTCTCAAGAGCCTCAGTAAACGCCTTTTCAGCGCTTTCTTGGTCTATGAGGCCGTCATTGACCAAGCGTCTAGCAAGGCCGGAAAGATTTAAATCACTCACAAATGTATCCGTTTTTGTAGGTGCCAATGAATATTTCTTATGTTGATATTGGTTTCGACCGAAGTGATATTTTCTTTAGCAGGTGATTGTATTTTGAGGCCTAATTCAAAGAATATGTGTTTATATATTTGTAATGTTTATTATGATGCATACTGATGTGGCTTTTTGACCGAACATATAAATGACTACAAAATTAGCTAGTTGATTGCGAAATGGAATATCAATGATACGGCGCGTGCTTGCGGCTATAAAAGGTACGATCCTTCACCCTCAGTGGTTGTCTGATCGATACCATCTAAAATCAAAAAATAAATTGAGGGATTTACGGAATGCTACGATTTTAGATGTAGGCAGTGGTGATGCCTGCTATAAAACGGTGTTTCATCAATCTAATATTTTTTATGCTCTTGATTACCCAGCGACCAATAAAAAATATAGGGTTCGCCCTAATGTTTTTGCGGATGCCCGCTATTTACCTGTTGCTGATGAATCGTTAGATGTAGTGTTGTTATTTGAGGTTCTAGAGCATGTTGAGGCCCCTGAGAAGGTCTTGAACGAGATTTGGCGGGTATTGAGGTTTGGGGGTGAGTTCTACATGTCAGTGCCTTTTATTTATCCCATACATGATGCCCCTAATGATTATTGGCGCTTTACTGTGTATGGCGTTAAGACGGTTTTAAAAAGGCATGGTTTTGATGTAGTGGATATTGTTGCGCATGGCAATACTTTGGTGGTGGGGTTACAGATGATTAATCTTGCATTACTAGAGTTGTGTCGTGACTCTTTTGAGTATAGTAAATTTATGGGGTTGTTGTGCGTTCTGCTGACGTATCCAGCTACTTTAGGTATTAATTTATTGGCTTTGCCGCTTCTGCATCTTCCTTTGGGTAAAGCCGGTAATTTTGGTTGTTTTTTGAGTGCAAAAAAGAAAATCAAAGTAGATGTCTGAGCAAACAGTGCGAGTTGCCTTGCTGACAACGTCTTTTCCGTTGAGAGAGGGTTCAGCGAGTGGGGTGTTTGTTCAGCGCTTAGTAAAAAACCTTCCTTCTTCAACCGCTGTTACGGTGATAACACCTTCTGATTCATCGGCGGTTAATGGTGCGGATAAATTTAATTATAAATTAAACTGCTTTCGGTATGCCCCTCGGAAATGGCAGGTTCTGGCTCATCAGCCGGGAGGCATACCTGTTGCGCTGAAACGAAACAGGATGTTGAAATGGTTGGTACCGGTATTTTTGTTTTCTATGTTTATAGCTTGTTTGCGAGTCGCTGCGAGATCGGATGTTATTCATGCAAACTGGTCAATAAACGGTGCCATCGCCGGTTTTGTTGGCTTGGTTCTCAGGAAGCCTGTCGTGACAACTGTACGTGGTGAGGATGTAACGAGAGCAAAAGATTCAAAAATATATAGATATATTCTGGCTTGGTGTCTTCGGTCAAATTGCAAATTAGTGACTGTCAGTGAGGCAATTCGAGATCTTTTAATTCGGGAATTTCCACAATATAGCCATAAAATTGCATTCTTGCCGAATGGCGTGGACTCAATATTGCTGAAGTGTTCGGCCTTGGCTAAAAATTATCAGGCAGAGGCTGTACTCAGGGTGGTGACGGTTGGTAGCCTGATTCCCAGGAAGGGGGTGGATGTCATCATTGAGGCTTTTTCATATTTAAACAATAGGTCTGATTTTGAATTGTCTGTCATAGGTGATGGGCCTGAGCTGAAAAGACTTGAAGATTTGGTTCGAAGTTACGGCTTAGATAAACAAGTAAGGTTTGTTGGGCATGTGTTTCCGGATCATGTGAACGAGTACTTATGTGGTGCCAATTTGTTGATTCTGGCAAGCTATAGTGAGGGGCGGCCAAATGTTGTGCTTGAATCATTTGCAGCCGGGGTTCCGGTCATAGCAAGTGATATAGAAGGCGTGCAGGAATTGGTAGAGGATGGTGAAAATGGTTTGCTATTCAAACCTGGTGATGCAAGGGAGCTTACACAATATCTTGAGGAATTACAAAAAAGACCAGGCCTGCAAATACAGTTTTCCAATCAGGGGCGAGAATTTATACTAAAGAATCAGTTGTTATGGACTAAGGTCGGGCAGCGATATTCTGAGCTATATAAAGATTCGATAGGACGTAAAAAGTAAGTATGTGTGGATTGATTTTTATATACGAGCAGGGGGTGGAAAAAGAAGAGCTTACTGGAAGAGCTAGAAAGGCGCTTAACCAGATGCGGCATCGGGGGCCTGATGATGAGGGGTTGCTTCTAATGCCGTCAGTGGCGATAGGGCATCGACGCTTGTCCATAATAGATCTTGCTGCAAGTCAGCAGCCAATGTCAGATCCGTCAGGGCGCTATGTACTTGTCTATAACGGTGAGATTTATAATTTCAAAGAGCTTCGTGCTCGACTCGAAGGTAAGTGGGAATTTAAAACACAAGGTGACACTGAGGTTCTGTTGGCCGGTCTTATTATTTATGGTGAACAGTTCCTGCAAGATATGGAGGGGATGTGGGCTTTCTCTCTATGGGATAAAAAAGAGAAAAAGCTTCTTCTCGGACGCGACCGGATGGGTAAGAAGCCGCTGTATTATCAAACGACGGAGACGGGTTTTTTCTGTGCATCTGAACTCCCTAGCCTTGAGTGTTTGGTGAAGCAATCATGGTCTGAGGATATGGATAGTACCGCCGATTTTTTGAGGTACGGATATTACCTTCCAGGTACAACTGCATATCAGAGTGTAAGAGAGGTGTTGCCCGGGCATGTGATGTATTGGGAGCCTGGCCGTGTAGTTGAAAGCACTCCTTATTGGTCACTATCTGTAGATAGATTTCAGGGTAGCAAGCAACAGGCGCAACAGCTGTTACGGGAAAAAATGTTTGCGGCTGTTGAGAAACGCCTGGTTTCGGATGTGGAGGTGGGCGCCTTCCTCTCGGGGGGCGTCGATTCATCTCTTATAGTTAGTATTATGGTTAATGAGTTTGGTGTTTCTCCCAAGACATTTACCATTGGTTTTGAGGAAAAGTCATATGACGAAAGTATGTATGCCGATCAGATCGCGAATGAATGTGGAACAGAACATTACGTGGAGCTGCTGACTGAATGGGACTCAGGGGCTTTGGAAAGACTGATTTTTGAACATGTTGGACAGCCATTTTCAGATTCATCTATCCTGCCAACAGCGCTTGTATCGAAACTGGCATCATCACATGTGAAGGTGGCGCTATCCGGTGATGGTGGCGATGAGTTGTTTAGTGGTTATCAGCGTTATCAGGCGAGAGTTTTGCTGCAGTGGTATACGCGGTTGCCTACTATGATTAGAAAAAATATAGAATGTGTAATAAAGGCAATTCCTGAGCCTATGGTGCATCATAGTCGTAGTCTGATCAAAAAAGCGCACTTGTTTAAGGATGCTGCGAATAGACAAGTCAGTGAAACACCATATATTGCTCCTCTTATGTTTTCAAATGAAGATTTTTCAAAGTTAGCGCCTGATTTAGTCGGGTTCGGACATCAGCCCCCAGAGATTCCAAATGAAAGCCGTTTAGACGATATTCAAAGGATGATGTCTTCAGACGCCTTGGTTTATTTGCCTCAGGATATTCTTTTAAAAGTTGACCGTGCTTCAATGGCATATTCGTTGGAGGCACGAGCGCCCTTCCTTGATAGTGACGTGGTAAAGCTCGCCTTTTCGATGCCTCGGTATTGGCATCGCCGAAGATTTAGTGGGAAGCGTATGTTGCGTGAAACATTCTCGGATTTATTGCCTGATAATATTTGGCGTCGTCGAAAACAAGGTTTTGGAGTGCCTATACATAGCTGGTTTCGTCAACAGTTAGGTAGCGAATTAGAGGTTTTGTTAGAAGAAATAGATAGTCCTCTAAATAAAGAGATGGTGAGAGGGCTGCTGGATGTCCATCGTCAAGGTGGGCGTGATCATGGTTATAGACTTTGGATGTTTTATGTTTATCTGCTTTGGAGGCGACGGAGTTTATGAGTCATATTGCTCTCCTGCTACCAGAGCTTGAGGCAGGGGGGGCGCAGCGAGTTATGCTCTTATTGGCACGAGAGTTTATTGCTCGTGGTCATAGGGTTGATATTGTATTGTTGAGCAGCGCAGGTCCGTTGTTGAATAGTGTTCCCGAGGGTGCTAGCTTGGTTGATCTTAAGGCGCGTGGTTACGGGTTTGGTGGTCTGGGCTTTGCATTGTCTTCTGTGTTGCGTCTCACAACTTGGATAAAACAGGAACGACCAGATGTGCTGTTAAGTACTATCAATGGTGCGAACCTTGTGGCGTTGCTTGCTCAAAAGCTCTCTGCAATGCCGTTGAGAGTAGTTGTTCGTGAGGCGGCTTCTGTGAAGAGCATAAATAGTAATTTCAGGCTTAGAGCGATGTGCCGACTTTATCCTCAAGCTGATGCTATCATCGCTTTAAGCTCGGTTATGGTCGAAGATCTTATTAGAGTAGTCGGTGTTTCCGAATCACGGATTCACTGTATAGCTAATCCCGTGGATGTTGCTTATATCCAAGAACAAAGCCAAGCTCCTCTGGCGCACCCTTGGTTGGATGATGGTCGGTTGCGAGTGGTTCTCTCGGTTGGTCGCTTAATTCCTCAAAAAGACTATGCCACACTTTTGCGTAGTTTCGCATTGCTGCCAAAGGAGATTAACGCTCGACTTATTATCGTGGGTGAGGGACCAGAGCGCAGAAAGTTAGAGCTACTGGCTATAGAGCTAAAAATTTCAGACATAGTTCAATTTGTTGGTTTTGATGCCAATCCTTGGCGCTGGACGGCACGTGCAAATCTATTTGTGTTGTCTTCTTGTTCAGAGGGGTATCCCAATGTTTTACTTGAAACCTTGGCTATCGCTGTGCCAGTTGTTGCAACTGAATATGATGCATCTGTAATCGACTTGTCTGAACGATACGGATTTAAAGTAGTTCCACAAGGCAAGGCAAGGGTGCTGGCGCAGGCAATTGAAAGCCAGCTTAGCTCCGATTCGCTGCAAAGATACTCATTGGCGGATGATATGGAGCATGTGGTTGCTAATTATCTTGGTGTGCTGGGTTGTGATATTTTATCCTTGGGTTAGACAGCCCTTGATCATGAATCCTCCTCCACTGCAAAGTGAAATCATCTTTTCAGGTTTGTTTTCTAAAAATTCATCTATAGCCTTTGTAGCGCCAGGGCATGAGCTAAAGCCGTAGTCATCGCACAGGATGATCCCCCCAGGGTTCATCCTAGGGTAGAAGAACGCGATGCATTCCCTTGTTGGTTCGTGTAGATCTACGTCGATATGGATAAATGAAAATTTTCTGTTTTCAACTTCTGCAAAGCGGGAGGGAATCCAGCCCTTGAGATATGTGATGTTAGGGAAGTCAGCTAGTGCCTTCCTGACGGCTTCTTCTGGAGCGCTAAGGTCACCTTTACTCCAATGATGATTGTCATTGGTGCCTGGTTCCGAAAGCCCTTCAAACGAATCGAATATAAAGTGTTGACGCTCATTGTTTGAGTGCAGTGTATTAAATTGACAGATGAGATAGGAGCCAGCACCAAGATAGGCGCCGCATTCCGCCGTGTCACCTGCTACGTTGTGAGTGAGTCTCATGAGCTGGCTGAGCACCCAGCGCCGATCTGTGTTCATACCTTTGTGTTCATCAAATTTTTTCAGGTAGTGAGTGAAATCTTGGTTATTCCACCAGTCCATCTGTGGCCATTTGAATCTATAAGTTGGAAAGATGGTATTTGCTATGTGTTTCATGACTTCAAAGCGTGTCATTGGATCGCCTTTGACGAGCTTGCGGATAGCTATTAGGTATTTTGTCATCTAAAGAGTCTCTATCTGAATATCTTTGAATTGGTAAATGCCATTCTTGCTAGTTTATTCGAGGTCATCGAAGACTGTCTTGTAAATGTGCTCATGAATCAGTTAAGTCTTCGAATAGTTCTAGGTAGCATTTGGCTATAAGCTTAATGTCGTATTGTCTGGCCGCCTTGTCACGTGCTTGAATTCCCATTATTTTCAGATTCTCACGCCCTAGTGTCAGTGCCCGTTCGATAGCTGCGGCAAGTGCTTGTTCATCGTCAATGGGGACAAGCCATCCAATGTTGTCATCAATGATTTCCTCTGAGCCGCTCACTCGGGTAGCTACTGCTGGAAGGCCATGGGCAATTGCTTCGAGCAGTGCTCCTGGGAAGCCCTCATAGCGGGAAGGGAAAACGAATAAATCAGCACCAGCAAGCTGGAAGGCCACGTCACTTGGCTTTACTGAACCTATAAACTTCACATAATTATTGAGATCAAGTTCTTGTGTTTGTACTTCGAGTGTTGAACGTAACGGGCCGTCTCCGATGATTCGCACTTCGAAAGTATGCCCCATGTCTTTTAATAGCCGAACTGAACTAAGAAAAACATCTAGTCCTTTTTGTTCTACCAGTCTGCCAACAAAGATGAGTTGTAGTATCGGATTGTTTGGATTTTGTCTC
This sequence comes from uncultured Gammaproteobacteria bacterium, assembly GCA_965602225.1. Classification (GTDB taxonomy): domain Bacteria; phylum Pseudomonadota; class Gammaproteobacteria; order Tenderiales; family Tenderiaceae; genus Tenderia. Next base: position 114,836 of record CBFCYE010000004.1, read on the forward strand.
GGGTTAAGCTTGGGTAAAATCACTCCGTTTGGAATTCTGCTGATGCGTATATTTTTGAGATGAAGGTCTAACATCTCCCGTTCAATTTGTTGGCTCATCGCATTAATGACGGTGACACCATGACTCAGAAGTTTTAGCCAGACTTTTTTCAAGGGGGACTTGCAAATGTATTCGGCTTCACCGCCAGTTGATGCGCAAGCTGGGCAGGCTACCAGTGGTTGTCGAAGCCTAAAAATATATTTAGCAAGGCTGGCTACGAAGGTTTGTTCCTTGAGAAACCGACAGTAGATTAGATCGTATTCTTGCCGGCGTCGCAAAAGTAACCATAATGTCGAAATAAGGTAACTCGCTGCGCGCAGTGCACGGTTTAGTTGTATTGTTGGGATGCGAATAATTGTTAGATTTTGCGAAGAAAAAGGCTGGTTGGCATAGCCCGCGACAATTATTTTATGGCCTGCTTCGGACCAATGGCGTGCTAAGTGCAAGGCCTGTACTTCTGCGCCGCCTACAGACCCAGGTGGAACGTTAGAGAGGATGAGTATTCGCATGTGTGGAAATTTTCATTAATTTACGTGACATCAGAAGAAATACAATGTATTGGCTAATCGATAAGGCTAGACCAAGGCCTGCTGTGTTCATTAGTTTGAATAGTAACCCACCTAAGATTCCGCTGCATGCCAGGCTGACTAATGACATTGGAATAAGTGCACGAGAGTAGCCAAGGGTTAGTAATCGACGAGAAAGGATGCTTGTCATAATAAACCCTGGTAAGCCGATAGCGAGTGCCAGGAAAGTGTGCCGAATCGCCATTAATATTTCTTCTGATTGAAAATCGATCCATGCAGTCAAAAATGGAAAGAACAACCAAAATAGAAAACTTAATGCTAACCACAACAAACTCCATGCTAACGTGACTCGAAAGATCAGCTGCCAGCCACGCTCTTCTTCAGGGGTGTTGGTTAGGCGCGACAGATAAACCAGGGTGACGTTGCCAACACCGATTGTGGCTAGTGAAGCTATGGCAGCATAAAGCCGGTCGGCTGCTTCGAAAATGCTAACTCCACCAGTATCACCAGTAGAGGCGATCCAACGAATTAATAGCGGTGTTAGACCTGTAATAGCTGACGCCAGTATTAGGTGTTGGGCGGATACCGGGAATGGTAGTTTTTTTTTGATGTTTATGAGACAAAAACGTTCTTGCACCAGTCCTATTAGAATAGTGGCGCGAGCTGTATCCGATATTGCGATACCTGCGAGCAACCAGTGCAAAGCTGGCTCATCTGGTTGAAAAAGAAAATATAGGGCTACTGGAACAATTCGTAGCCCCCAGGTAAGGCCTGGTATGCCGTATCGATGAGCAGTGTTAAGTGCAGCAATGGCTGGTGCAGCCGCAAGGCTAGTACTAGCCATCAGTGCTACTGACGCAGCTGATAGAATAACAACGCTGTTCGATGATTGTTCGTCGGGCATTATTATAAATGCGAACAGGCCTGTAAGTATGCCTGTAACCGTTGTCCAGATTAGATAGGTGCGTATATTAAGTACTTCATTATTCTTGACTAATTCTGGTACCAATGCATTGACTAGTACGTTGGTGAGTGTGCCTTGGGCAAAAAAGGCAACAGCCATCGTAAGAAAAAACATGTCTGTGATAGAGCTAACACTATGAATTGTAAGTAGAGCGATGGGTAATAATAGATTTACGGCGCGTCCAACCATTTCTCCAGTCGAGGATAGGCCGACGCGCCTGGTAACTCTGCCTATTACTTCTTTCGACGGGCCCATACTGAAATCACATCACCACGTTGGCCGAATCGATCTGCTGCGCAGAGTAAAGATTGTAACGCCCATTTGCTCAGCCCTGGCTTGCGTGATGCGCGGCGGCAGGGTAAGAAAGTGGTAAGAGAAAGTATCTCAAAACCATGCGTTTCGAGCAGTTGTGTCATAGCGTTTGGAGTGAAGAAATAGTGGTGATGGATCGAGTAGTCTGAGTAACTTCGGCGCCTGCAACGAAGGCGGCTATAAGTGTCGAGAATTCCATCAAACTGGATAGGGACCTCTATATAGATCGGTGCATCAGGCTTTAGGATGGCTTTTATTTGTTCCATAAAAGTGTGTGCGTCAGGAACGTGTTCGAGCACATGACTGCAATAAGCCGCAGCGTAACTATTTGTGTCGGGTGAAAGATCAGAGAGGGTTCCTTGAAAAACAGAGAAGCCAGCCTCAATAGCTTTTTGAGCAGCATATTCTGATGGTTCTACGCCTTTTCCAGATATTCCATTTTCCTTGGCGACGGCTAGAAAGTCCCCCGTTCCGCAGCCGATATCGAGCAGTTTGTCTGTGATCCCGAGTGAGCGGAAGCGTTGGGTAATGCTGGCGTAACAAGGGGCCAGTTCCTGTTTTTCGTTACGATAGGAAAAACCGCCTTCTTGCTCAGATTCGTAGTAATTATGGTCATAGATTGTTTGGTAATCGTCAGGTGTTGGGTAAGGCGACATCCATCTTAGGCCGCATTCCGTACATCGTAATATGGAGTATTTCTTAGGGGCATTGTTTAGGGCGAGTTCAGTGTATGCCTTGACGTCGGGTTCTGCGTGGCCGGAACAGATCGAACAGTGAGTTGAATTCACGATGTGGATCCTATTATCTTCTTACTGTCTGATTTCGGTGCTGGAATCACTTGTTTTTATATGTTTTTTCTTGTTCTGAAGGCTTATACATGAGTTGTGTTATCTGTTCAGACACGAGTCCAATGAGGAATATTGTTACTGATGCAGTTAATAAAAATATGGTGGCAACCGATAGTCTACCAAGTGTAGTAAAAGTGTAGGCATAGTATCCTAGACCAAGTAGAGCATGTGCCAGCGCAACGGGAAAGAATAGTTTCAGCGGTGAGTATAGTGTGCCAATCTTGAAAATAATGAGAAGAAAACGCACGCCATCCTTTACTATATGGATGTGGCTTTTGCCCTCTCTTTTTCCCGCTTTAATAGGTAAGTAGGCAACTGGGTAGCCTGCCCGGAAGAATGCCATGGTGCTGGTTGTTGGGTAGGAGAAGCCATTAGGTAAAAGATAGAGAAATTCTCGAAACCTGTTGGTGCGAACGGCGCGAAATCCAGAAGTGAGGTCTTTTATTTTTTGGCCAGTCATGTAGCTAGCTAGGTGGTTGTAGAGTCTGTTTGCTAGGCTGCGACCAGTACTTGCTTGCGACGAACTATCACGAGCCCCTACTGCCATATCAAAACCTTCGTTAAGTTGTGAGAGTAAGCGATTTATATCTGCTGGGTCATGCTGCCCGTCGGCATCCATGAATACAAGGATGTTGCCTGTGGCTGCTCGCGCGCCTGTTTTTATGGCGGCACCATTGCCTTTGCTGTAAGGGTGGCTGATAACACACGCGCCTGCATTCTGGGCTATTTGGGCGGTCTCATCTGTTGAACCGTCATTGACAACTATAATTTGAGAATCTGGAAATAATGTGAGAATTTCAGGTATTAATTTTTCGAGACTATTAGCCTCGTTTTTTGCTGGTAGGACGATGGAAATGTGTGGGTTATCTATAGCCATTCTTAATTATATCGTTTTTTGAAAATATGCCCAATTAAAGATGATCCGTTATAAATTATTGGCGGTCAATGCTGTTGTTTGGTAATTGACGTCTTAATGAGGGGGTATCAGTCATTATTCATGTCGCTGGAGTTGAACTCAAATTCATAAAATTGTTTTGCTTTTGTGAGCGCCAGTTTGTGATGCCCGGCTAGAAATGGGTGTGTCTCTATTTGTTGGATCAGAGATTTTGAGCCTTCCCAATCATGTAGCGTAGTTAGTAACGTTAGTTTTTCGATTAGCAGATATATCTCTTGTGGTTGTTCTCTGTAGGCTCTATCAAGGTCATTTATGGCCGACTCTAGCCTTCCCTGGTAGGCATTTATGCGTGCGCGTGAGGCCAAAATAATAGGGCGTTGTCCCGCTGGTAGGGTCTTGTTTTGGAGTGCAATATCTAGCCAATTTCTGATTTCATCGATAATGGCTAGGCACTGAGGAGCACGACCTTTTACTGCGCAGTCAGTGCTGTTTCTCAGTGCCAGAGTAGCGGTAACGGATAGCTTTTGAGTGCTAAGGCGATGACTTGTTTCCGTGTCGATGATGTTGTGTAATTGATCAATATATTTTCTGTTAATTATTAAGGTGTCGTAATAGTTTGCGGGTTGGACAGCTGGTGTTTCTGTGTCGCGCTCCCCCAGTATTGTTTGTGTTTTAATTATTTCAAGTAATTGAAGCATGGCCATAAGTGAACTTGTATCTGACTGGTTTAGACTAGCTGTCGCGCTAAGCTGTTCATATGCTTCGCGTGTGTCGCCATGAGAGTCCAGTATATATATGGCTCTAGATGCGTGAGCCTGTGCTGAGTTTGGATTGTTTTTAATGTTGAAGTAAGACAATGTTGATTGGCTTGACCATATGTTTGATCTCACATTGGTTAATCCTGTCAGGCATAAAATAATTATAATCGGGGTGCCGATGGTGATGAGCGGTTTTTTGCTGAATTTGTTGATGACCAGGTAGGTGTAATACCCTGCAGCAAAGATGATTCCAAAGCTGGCAACATAGTTTCGATGCTCGTACATTAGTACTAATGAAAAAATACTCGATTCCATTGCGTGGGCGACCAGGAACCATAAAATGGAAAATGCAATAATGGGGTGTTTTTTTCTGATTAATATGGATAGTACGGCAGAGGTTAATATTGAGATGATAGCTATTAATGTTGTCCATGGTTGTAACAAGGCACGACTTATCTCTACGTTGTCGTGATAAAGGCTGAAGTTTTGTAAAACTGGGTATAGCAGTTGTGTGACATAGAGAAGTAGTACCCTTGATTCCGTCATTAGTCGTTCGCTAAGTGTAAAGTCCCTGGTTGCATAGCTAGCGAGTATGCGGTCTGAGTGGTTGCCTAGATAGATGAGCGCCAAAACGGCAGGTAAGGCAGTTGTGAGGGTGTAGAAGGTGATGATTTGTTTGCGCTGTTGTTTATGTTCGCTGTATAAATTGCTAAGAATCGTTATTTCTATTACAAGCGCAAGATAGGGTAACAATAATGCGTTTTCCTTGCATAGTGCGCCAAGCAAGGTGCCTAAGCCTATGCCTATATACATCTGTGCTACGGCATAGGGCTTTTGTTCTGAGAGTCGTATCCTGCCAATAATAAAAATCAGTAGGCCAGCGAAAACAAATAGTGCGGACATGCTAGCCATACGTTGTACGGCATAGAGCACTGCTGTTAGCTGAATAGGGTGCAGTACCCACATTGCGGCAACAAATAGGGGGAATGATGTTTCGGATAATGTCTTTTTTAATGAGCGGTTTAGCGTTTTTATTAAATAAAAGACAATCAGATAAACCAATATGCCATTGAATATGTGAATGCCTAGGTTGGTTGTTTTAAAATCGCTGGCGTCAAGTTGTTTGCCAGAGAAGTAGTAATTCAGGCCAAAGCTCAGACTGGCGAGTGGTCGTCCCAGTGGGCCGCTGGTATTTGCAGTTGCAGCGGTTAGCAAGCTATTGCTATCAAGTGTGTTTACCTGTAACGCCGGGTTGGAGACAATGTTGGGTATGTCATCGGAAAGCCAGAAGTCGCTGAGACCTGGAAGATATGCCAGGCTTGTGAGTATGACAAGGGCAAGGATGCTGAGATAATGTCTACCGGTAACTGTGTTCATCTGCTTGTTTTGTGAGTTAATTTTTTGTTGCGGTAATAAAAAAGAGGAGGCTAATGCCTCCTCTTTGAGTGTTACGCTAAACTTGGCCTACTGTTTAGGGTGAAATTTTGAAGCTACAGTGCCGGTAATACCCCATTGCATTCCACCAGGGCCACAGGTGCCAGTGTAGACTACATTCTCGCCACCGGTTACGGATGAGCCTATTGTAGTGTATACGATAGTGACTGTTCCTACTGAGGTGCTAGTTGCTGTGGCTGTTACGCTTCGGACATAGGTGCCTTTATAATCAGCGGCTGCGCTAAGACCTAAAGGTCCATGAGTCATATTGGCCACTATGCTGCCTTCGCTACATGCCAGGCCTACAGCGGTACGAGCTGGTGATGAGATGCCTGAACCTTCACTCACCTTAGCCTTAACGGTGTAATCCTGATAAGCAGGAATCGCTACAGCGGCCAAAATACCAATGATCGCAACTACGATCATTAACTCAATCAGTGTAAAACCTTGTTGTACCTTTTTCATGATGTTGCTCCTCGTGTCTAAGCAGTTATATGTAGATTAAGAACCCAGTTCAAATTGTTCTTCGCTATCCATATCGGTCTGTTGTATTAAGACTTTAATGTCTTGAGAAGTTATTTGTCTCGGTAGTTGTATTGCACGTCCCGTGCCAAAAGCCAGAAGAGGAGGGTGTTGAAGTGTTCTTGCCCATCCATCCTTGGTGGAATGAGCATTATGTCACAGTTTTTGGGCTTGAGAAGCGGGTTTTAGGGGGGGGGTGTGGTGTTTGATTGGTGAATTGTTGTCGGCTGATTGTGTGTTTGTCAGTTTGGGGTGACGGTTTTTGTCACTTTGTGACGGGCTTGGTTGCTGCTTAGTCGATGCCAAGTTTTTTGAGGCGATAACGCAGCTGCCGAAATGAGATGCCAAGCAGTTTAGCCGCAGCAGTTTTGTTGTATTTGCATTGTTGCAGGGCTTGTTGGATGGCTTCTTTTTCCTGATCACCTAGATATGAATCAAGCGCTTGGTCGGTGTTGGCTATGTTTGTGTTTGAGTCGATGTTTGTTACTACAGGTAGCTGTAGGTCTTCTTCTTCTATGGTGTCATCGTCACAGAGTGTGAAGGCGCGTTCGAGAATGTTTTCTAACTCTCTAACGTTGCCGGGGAAGCTGTAGTTGTTTAGGGCTTCGGTGGCTTGTTTAGATAGTTTGGGTTTATCTAGTTTGGCCTGGGCGGCGATGTTGCCAAGAAAATGCTCGGCCAGCAGGGGAATGTCATCGCGGCGTTCGTTGAGGCTGGGGACTTTTAGTTCGATAACGTTGATGCGGTAGAACAGATCCTGACGGAATTCACCCTCTTCCACTAGTTTGCTCAGGTCTTTATGAGTGGCACTTAATATACGAACGTCGACCGGGACTTCTATCTGCGCGCCGACCGGACGGATGGATTTTTCCTGGATGGCGCGTAGCAGCTTGACCTGCATGTGTAGCGGCAGGTCGGCGACTTCATCAAGAAATAGGGTGCCACCATCGGCGGCCTGAAATAGTCCGGCCTTGTCGCTGTTGGCGCCGGTAAAACTGCCTTTTTTGTGGCCAAAGAACTCGCTTTCCATCAGGGTTTCGGGGATGGCGCCACAGTTGACGGGGACGAAGGGCGCGTCTATGCGTGGGCCTTTTTCGTGAATCAGGCGGGCAACCAGTTCTTTGCCGCTGCCTGAGGCGCCGCTGATATAGATGGGTGCCTGGCTGCGTGACAGTTTGGCAATCTTGTTGCGAATTTTGCGCATCTGCTCTGAGTCGCCGAGCAGGGTGTCACGGCTGCGTCGTTCAACCGGGTCGTCCACACCATGTTTGAGTTTGAGTGCCGTTGTCACCAGGCTGCGCAATACCTGTAGATCAACAGGTTTCGATACAAAGTCATAGGCGCCGGATTTGAGGGCGGTGACGGCTGCGTCCATGTTGCCGTGGGCTGTGATCATGGCGACTGGGGTGTTGCTGTAGTGAAGTTGTATATGTCTGATCAGCTCCAGGCCATCACCGTCGGGCAGGCGCATGTCGGTGAGGCAGAGGTCGTATGCATTGCAGGCCAGTTGTTTTTTTGCCGCTTCGATGTTGGTGGCGGTGTGGACAATGATGTCCATGCGCTCTAGCGTCATCTTGATTAGTTCAAGAATGTCAGGTTCATCATCGACTGCCAGGGCAATGGCTTTGACTTTGATTTGCGCTTGCACTAGTCCGCTCTCTGTCTTCTTGGGTCGGCAAAGGTGATGCGAAAGCAGCTGCCACCATTGTCGGCTGGGAAATAGTTCAGGTGAGCATGATTGCACTCACACAGTTCTTTCGCAATATAGAGGCCCAGGCCGGTGCCTGTTTTTTCGGTGGTGAAGAAGGGTTCAAACAGGTTTTCGACGATTTCTGCGCTGATGCCGGGGCCGTTGTCGATGATGTCGAGAAGCGGGGTTAGGTTGTCCGGTTTGCGTCCGGCTCGAAGCAAGAGGCTGGCATTGCCTGCGTGTGACAGACTGTGGCGTGCGCCATTCTGACACAGGTTCCAGAGTATTTGCTGTAGCTGGCTGGCGTCGAATTCAGTGCTTAGATCTGTTGGTTCAACTTTCAATTGAATCAGTTCTGTTGTGATGTCTTGGCTGCGACAAAATTCATCGACGAATTCTTCAAGCCAGGGTTTTAGCTGGATCTCTTCAATTATGGTCTGGTCGCGTCGTCCCATCTGTAGGGTGTTTTCAATGATGTTGTTCATGCGCCGGCTGTTGGTTTGAATGATTTCGATCAGACGGCTGTCGTGTTGGTCTAAATGCTCTGATTCGCTTAGGAGTTGATTGGCATGGCTGATTGCGCCGAGTGGATTGCGGATCTCGTGTGCAATGCTGCCCGCTAAGCGGCCGAGTGAGGCGAGTTTTAGCTGTTGTGCCTGCTGGCGCATGGTGGCGGTGTCTTCGAGAAATATTAGGGTGTCATGGCCATCACCCAGTTTGGCAAAGTGGGGTAGTACTTCCGTATCGCTGTAGGCAGGTTTGAATTGATAGGGTGTGGTTCTTGGTTCTTTCTGCCAGAGCCGCTGTTGAAATGCCAATTCGGGGCAGATATCGGTGAGGTGTGTTTTTTGCGTTGGTGGCGAGATGTTAAGCAGTTGGCGCGCTGACTCGTTGATTTGCCAGAGTCGTGCCTCGCTGTCGATCACCGCAACCCCAGTCTGCATCTGTTGGATGATGTAGTGAGTCAGTTGCTCCATGTTGGCCAGATCAATGCCGCGCTTGGTGGCTAGGCTTTCGCTTTCCTTGACCCGTTTTGCCAGGGCGTGAGCGAGAAAGGCAATGGCAAAAAAGGCTGCACCGAGTAGACCTGTTTGGGGGTAGGCGCTATCGATCAGTGAATTACTAATCTGCATGTACGTTTGTTCAGTTAATAGCAGCAGGGTGGCAATAGCGGCGAAGACCATGGCGGCTCGGCCAGCTAGCAGGATGCTGCCACTGGCAACAGCGACAATGATGAGCATGCCCAGGCCACTCTGCACTCCACCGCTGGCATGCATGAACAAAGTGATGGCGATGATGTCGAGTATGACTTGGCTGTGAATCTGGATGGCAAAGCCGGGTTTGCGTAGTTGAATGGTGAATGCATTTGCCAGGCAGATCAATAAATAAATGGCTGCTATCCATTTGAATAATACGGGGCTGTATTCGCCAAAAGATTTGATGCTGATATCTGAAAAGGCATAGACGGCAAACAGGCCGGCGATCACCAAACGGTAGAGATTGAATAGGCGTAGTGGTCGCCAGGTTTGATGAGACGGCGGGTCGTTTAATTTGGTTGTTTCAGTTTGCATCAACACTGCCGGATTAAAAAAATAGTTTTATGGGACTGCCTATCTTGTATCGGTAGCTTTGATAAGAGTTGTAGCTGAAAACAGTTTATTTTTCTGCGTGTTCCTTGCAGCAGTAATGTTTGCCATCTTTCTCGATTGCCTCAGGTTTAGGTAGTCGTAGACCGCATTCTTTGCAGCTTACGGTCTCTTCAAACTGACTGACTTGTTTGACTTTGGTTTGTTTGTGTTGACGCAGGCGCTTTATCAGAAAAAAGGCCAAACCGATTATGATTATGGCAATGAGCAGGCGAAGTATCATAAGGGCTTTGAATTTTGTGGTTTAGGTGAATTGGATTCTGTAAGGCTACGGTGAGTGTATCTCACGTGATTTTTCCCTCACAATGAAGTGCTCTATCAGGTTGGGCTACCGCTTGAAGTTAATAGCTTCTGTTGACCGAAAAGTTGGCTAACGCCAGTAATGCATCTTTATATTGGCTGGGATTGATATCCGTAAGGGCTTCGATGGCCAGGTTTGCTTCATGGCGTGCCATTTCGGCGGTATAGGCGATGGCGCCAGTTGTGTTGACGGCCTCGATGACGGCATCAATCTGTTCGCGGCCACCATTTTCGATGGCGCTACGGATAATCTGTGCTTGTTCGGACGAGCCGGTGCGCATGGCATGAATCAGTGGCAGGGTCGGTTTGCCTTCGGCCAGATCATCGCCGATGTTTTTGCCAATCTCTTCAGCGCTGGAGCTGTAGTCGAGTACATCGTCGATCAGCTGGAAGGCGGTGCCCAGATGCATGCCGTAGGCGGCCATGGCCTTTTCTTCGGCCTCGGGGCGATTGTTGATAACAGCGCCCAGCTGGGTGGCTGCTTCAAATAACTTAGCCGTTTTGGAGTGAATTACCTCCAGGTAACGCTCCTCAGTGGTGTCGGCGTCATGGCAATTAAGTAGTTGCAGCACCTCTCCTTCGGCGATGGTGTTGGTGGCGTGGGCCAGAATTTCCATGACACGCATGTTTTTTATCTCGACCATCATTTCGAAGGCGCGTGAATAGAGGAAGTCGCCTACCAGCACGCTGGCCTCGTTGCCCCAGATATTATTGGCTGTGTCCTGGCCGCGGCGCATTTCCGAACCATCGACAACATCGTCATGAAGCAAGGTGGCGGTGTGGATAAATTCGATAATTGCGGCAATTTCCACGTCTTGACTGCCTGGATAGTCAAAGGCCTTGGCTGTTAGTAAGACCAGCAAGGGGCGTAGCCGTTTACCGCCACTATTAATAATATAGTGGCCCAACTGGTTGATCAGGGCGACTTCGGAGTGCAAGCGGGTCTGTATTACGCCATTGACCGCATCCATGTCGCCCTTGGTCAGGTCGATGATGGTTTGTATGTCAAAGTCGCTTGGAGAGGCCGCCACGGAGGCTCTATTTTGAGTGTTTTGCATAGGTCGACCATTTTAGTGGTGAATAATGTAGCCTTACAAGTGCTTATTTAGTTAATCTGCGTTTGACGTCGAGCTAATGAGGCGTTAAAATTCGCCCTCTTTTGGATTTAACGGCCTTCGCACCTCTTGCGGGGGCTTAAACAAGGTTTGGAGAAAACGGCATGTATGCTGTCATAGTAACCGGTGGCAAACAGTATCGCGTAGCAGAAGGCGACGTGGTTCGTGTTGAGAAATTGCCCGTAGCAGAAGGTGGTGCAGTTGAGATCGAAAAGGTCTTGATGGTCACTAATGGCGATGACGTTAAGGTCGGCGCGCCTTATCTTGAAGGTGGCAAGGTCACTGCAACTGTTGCAGCTCATGGCCGTGGCGATAAGATCAAGATCATCAAATTCCGTCGTCGTAAGCATTCGCGTAAGCAAATGGGACATCGTCAGGATTATACTGAGCTGAAGATTACCGGTATTGCCGGTTAAGCAGCGCGTTAAAGAGGTATTTAGAAATGGCACATAAGAAAGCTGGTGGTAGTAGTCGTAACGGTCGCGATTCAGAAAGTAAACGCCTTGGTGTAAAAGCCTATGGTGGTCAAGTAATCAGCGCCGGTAGCATCATTGTGCGTCAGCGCGGCACACGTTTCCACCCTGGGGTAAATGTTGGTTGTGGTCATGATCACACCTTGTACTCTAAGGTTGATGGTGAAGTGGTCTTCGAAGTTAAAGGCCCTAAGAACCGCAAAACAATTCGCGTAATTCCTGTTTAAACGCACTAGCGAGTTACGTTAACGAGGCCCCGTCAGTGACGGGGCTTTTTGTTTATAGGGCGAATTATCTTAAACTATGAAATTCATTGATGAAGCCAGGATTCGGGTGCAGGCAGGCGACGGCGGTAACGGCTGCGTTGCCTTCCGCCGTGAAAAATTCATCCCTTTTGGTGGGCCGAATGGTGGTGATGCCGGTGACGGTGGCAGTGTTTATCTGGTTGCAGATGAGAACATCAATACCTTGGTGGATTTTCGTTTTAAGCGTGATTATCGTGCTACTCGCGGTCAGAACGGCATGGGCAGTGATTGTACTGGCAAGAGCGGTGATGACCTGTATATCCATGTTCCGATCGGCACCTTGGTCATTGATGATGATACTGATGAGCAAATGGGCGACCTGATCGAGCACGATCAGAAGCTGTTGGTCGCTCAGGGTGGTTTTCATGGTCTGGGTAATGCTCGTTTTAAGAGTAGTACCAACCGCACTCCGCGCCAGGCGACCTCGGGTACGCCCGGTGATGTGCGTTGGCTGCGGATGGAATTGAAGCTGCTGGCCGATATCGGTCTGCTAGGATTGCCCAATGCTGGCAAGTCGACCTTTATACGCTCTGTTTCTTCGGCTCGGCCTAAGGTAGGGGATTACCCTTTTACCACTCTTAATCCTAATCTCGGGGTGGTTAGCGTCGATTACGAGCGCAGTTTTGTAATTGCTGATATTCCGGGTGTGATTGAGGGTGCTGCTGAAGGCGCTGGTTTGGGTATTCAGTTTCTCAAGCATCTTACCCGTACTCGGCTGCTGATGCATTTGGTGGATGTGGCACCTTTTGATGAATCTGATCCTGTCGAGAATGTCCGTCTGATTGCTAAAGAGTTGGAGAAATACAGTGCTGATCTGGCTAGTCGGCCGCGTTGGTTGGTGCTGAATAAGATCGATTTGTTGCCTGAAGAAGAGCGCGAACAACGCTGTCAGGAAGTTATTGATGGTCTGGATTGGCAGGGGCCGGTGTTCAAGATTGCTGCTATCAATAAGACCAACACCCAGCCGCTGGTCTATCAAATCATGGAATATCTTGAGCAACACCCGGTGACAAGCGACGACTGACGCGTCACAATACGTTCAGTTTTTTCTTACTGTAAGATTTCTATGACGTTACGCCAACAGCTGGGCCAATCAAAACGCTGGGTGGTCAAGGTCGGTAGTTCGCTAGTGACCAATGATGGCCAGGGTTTGAATTACGAATTGATCGCTGCCTGGGTTGATCAGATCGCCGCGCTGCGTAAGCAGGGTATTCAGTTGGTATTGGTTTCATCTGGTGCCGTGGCTGAGGGTATGAAACGCCTTGGCTGGGATAAACGTCCTCACGCTATCCATCAACTTCAGGCTGCGGCTGCTGTCGGTCAGATGGGCCTGGTTCAGGCCTATGAATCTCGTTTTCAACAATATGATATCCATACCGCCCAGGTGCTGCTGACGCATGAAGATCTGGTTGACCGACGTCGTTATCTCAATGCCCGCAGCACCTTGCGAACCCTGCTTGATCTGGGAGTGGTGCCAGTGGTGAATGAGAATGACACTGTTGCCGTGGATGAAATATGTTTTGGTGATAATGACACCCTGGCGGCGTTGGTGGGGAACCTGGTTGAGGCGGAGCTGGTGGTGTTGTTGACCGATCAGGCGGGTATGTATGAGTCTGATCCACGTCAAAATCCAGATGCTTCTATTATCCTTCAGCGTCAGGCGGGTGATCCCGAATTAGAAAGAATGGCCTTAGGCGGTGGTGTTGGCAGTCTAGGTCGTGGCGGCATGCTGACCAAGGTGTGTGCTGCTGAACGTGCCGCCCGTTCTGGTGCGGCGACTTTGATCGCGCCCGGACGTGAACCTGCGGTGTTGCAAAAGGTCGCCGCCGGTGAAGAGGTTGGCACCTTGATTACACCAGGTAAACAGCCCTTGGCTGCGCGGAAGCAGTGGTTGGCTGGGCATATGCAATTGCGTGGCAAGCTGGTGCTGGATGAGGGTGCGGTAAAGGTTTTGCGGGACTCTGGTCGTAGTCTATTACCTGTCGGCGTGACTGCGGTTGAGGGTGGCTTTGGTCGTGGTGAAGTGGTTGCTTGTGTCGGCCCTGATGGTCGTGAGATTGCTCGTGGTCTGGTGAATTACGCTGCTGATGAAGCGCGCAAAATTATGGGGCAGTCCAGTGAGCTGATTGAATCAATTTTGGGTTATGTGGATGAATCAGAGTTGATTCACAGGGATAATCTGGTTTTGGCTTAGACGGGACTTTATTTTCCCATTAAAAACCTTAATGGGTAGGCATAAAAAAACCGGCTAGAAGCCGGTTTTTTATTGTTTATGCTTTAACGCTTAGGCCATCGCTTTAATGTGACCATTCAAGCGGCTCTTATGACGAGCAGCCTTGTTGGCGTGGATGATGCCTTTGCCAGTCATGTTGTCGATAACAGGTACAGCAGCAGTAAATGCAGCTTGTGCATCTTCTTTGTTGCCAGCGTCAATCGCTTTGACAGTGTTTTTGATATGAGTGCGCAGCTTGGAGCGCAGACCTGCGTTGTGTTGACGGCTGACTTCAGCCTGACGGGCGCGTTTTTTAGCTTGTGCAGAGTTAGCCAAGGTAGGGCTCCTAAAAAAATTCTAATCAATCAATCCGACCCACAAAAACTGTGAGGCCTCAGAGGCGCGTAAATATGCCTGAATGGCGTCAGCTTGTCAACTGTAGTTGATGTTTCTCACTATCTAAATAACCACGCCGGTAACAATATGAGCCAGTGTTTGTGTGTTTTTTAGATAGAACGAGTAGAATTCAGAAAAGACATAGAAAATAATAAAAACAGGGGCTTATGACTAAAAAAATGCTCAAATCGACGGCCACGGTAAGTGGAATGACCCTGCTGTCGCGGATTTTGGGTTTTGTTCGTGACATGGTGGTGGCACGTATTTTTGGTGCTGGCATGGCGACGGATGCCTTTTTCGTCGCCTTCAAGATCCCCAACTTCATGCGTCGCCTGTTTGCCGAGGGTGCCTTCTCCCAGTCCTTTGTGCCGGTATTGTCGGAATACAAGACCCAGCGCGAGCACGATGAAACCAAGCGGCTGGCCGATGATGTGGCTGGAACCTTCGGTGCTGTGCTGTTGCTGATCACGATTATAGGTGTGCTGGCAGCACCGGTACTGATTACCATCTTTGCGCCGGGTTTTCTTGATGAACCAGGTAAGTACGATCTGGCCACTGATATGCTTAGATTTACCTTTCCCTATATCTTTTTTATCTCACTGACTGCCTTTGCCGGCGGCATCCTCAATACCTATGGTCGCTTTGGTGTGCCAGCCTTTACGCCGGTTTTATTGAATCTGGTATTGATCAGTTGCGCCTTGTGGCTGGCACCAAAAATGGACGAGCCCATTATGGCCCTGGCCTGGGGAGTGTTTTTCGCTGGAATGGCGCAACTGCTGTTCCAGTTTCCCTTTTTGGCCAAGTTGAAGCTGCTACCGCGCCCACGTTTTAATCGAAAAAGTGAGGGGGTACAGAAGATAAAGACATTGATGATTCCGGCGATATTTGGCTCATCAGTGGCGCAAATCAATTTGTTGCTGGATACCTTGATTGCCTCATTTCTGGTCACCGGCAGTGTTACCTGGCTCTATTTTTCCGACCGACTGGTGGAGTTTCCTCTGGGGGTGTTTGGCATTGCCCTAGCGACGGTGATTCTGCCCAATCTTTCGCGTCAGCATGCGGCGGCTTCGACTGAGGCCTTTTCCAAAACCCTGGATTGGGCGCTGCGTTGGGTGCTGATTGTAGGCACCCCGGCCATGGTGGGCTTATTTCTGCTGGCTGGACCAATGTTGACTACGCTGTTTCAATACGGAGAATTTAGTCCGTATGATGTCGAGATGGCGACCCGCAGCCTGATGGCCTATTCCATTGGCCTGATGGGCTTTATCCTGGTCAAGGTGTTGGCGCCAGGTTTTTATGCTCGTCAGGACACCAAGACGCCGGTCAAGATTGGCATCATCGCCATGGTCTCGAATATGGTGATGAATCTGATCCTGGTGTTTCCCTTGGCCCATGCCGGGCTGGCGCTGGCAACGTCGCTGTCTGCTTTTCTCAATGCCTTTCTGTTGTTTCGCGTATTGCGGCGCGAAGGTGTTTATAGCCCGGAGGCAGGCTGGGCGAAGCTGATGTTGCAGGTATTGGTGGCCAATCTAGCCATGGCCGCTTTGTTGTGGTGGGGCGCGGGTGACCTACAAAGCTGGTTTGCCTGGAGTGGTTGGCAACGGAGCATGCAGCTGTTGTTGTGGATTGCTGCTGGAGCGGTGCTCTATTTCGCGGTGTTGTTGCTAACCGGGGTTAAGTTTCGTCAGCTTTGGCAGCAAAAAGGTGCTTAATTCGATGACATTAATATAAGGTGTCTTATAATAAGCGCCTTTGTGCTGTGTGGGCCAGGTAGACCGGATCTGAAATGGAATTAATTCGTGGTTTTCACAATCTGCGGCCACGTCATCGTGGTTGTATTGCCACGATTGGCAATTTTGATGGTGTTCATTTAGGTCATCAGGCGGTGTTAGGGCAGTTGGCCGAGGCCGCTGGGCGGATGAATCTGCCGACGGTAGTGATTAGCTTTGAGCCGCAGCCGCAGGAGTTTTTTGGCGCTGCCGCCGAAGCGCCACGGTTGACCCGGCTGCGGGAGAAGTTGCAGGCGCTGCGGCGTTATTCGGTTGACCGGGTGGTGTGTCTGTCATTCAGTGATCATCTGGCCCAGCTGTCGGCCGATGGATTTATTCGCCAGCTGTTGGTTGAAGGTCTGGATGTGCGCTACCTGGTGGTAGGTGATGATTTCCGTTTTGGTTTTCAGCGCCAGGGTGATTTCGCCATGCTCAAGGCGGCTGGGGAAAAATACGGTTTTCAGGTGGTGAGCATGCACAGCTTTCAGGTGGATGGCGAACGTGTCAGCAGCACCCGGGTGCGCGAGGCGCTGGCCCACGGGGCGATGACCACAGCGGAAAAGCTGTTGGGTCGCACCTATCGTATGAGTGGCCGGGTGGCCCATGGCGACAAACGTGGCCGTGACCTGGGTTTTCCCACTGCCAATATTCATCTGCATCGCCAGGCGACACCCGTTCGTGGCGTGTTTGCAGTGGAGATGTTTGGTATAGAGGGTGAACCAATTACCGGTGTGGCCAATGTCGGTGTGCGGCCGACGGTGGATGGCACGCGCAGCCTGCTGGAAGTACACCTGTTTGATTTTGATAGCGAGATCTATGGTCGCTATGTGGAAGTGGTTTTTTTACACAAGTTGCGCGATGAAGTGCGCTTTGCTTCGCTAGATGCCTTAAAACAACAGATAGGTTTGGATGGCGAAGCGGCACGACAGTTTTTCGCACAGCGTTAGATGTAGGGTGGGTTAGCGCAGCGTAACCCACCGGTTTGTCGCGGTTAGCGACACATCTGGATTATGATTTGTATCGCCAGAGGCGATGCTTGGTGGGTTGCGCTGCGC
>CBFCYE010000005.1:0-124961 GCA_965602225.1 uncultured Gammaproteobacteria bacterium
TTCTCAGCCTTCTTCGCCACGATATAGACTGCATTTCCTTTTAAACTATTGATTGATTTAACCACGCCTACTTCTATTTATTTTGTGTCGTCTCAACCACCATTGGCAAGCTGGGGTCGGCGGCCCACTCCTGTAGCGAGGCGGTATACACTGCAACATCGGTGAAACCGACTCGTGTCATGGCAAAGGCGTTGGCCGAGGCCATGATGCCGCCACCACAATAGGTAATGGTGCGGGCGTTGCGGTCACCACTGTGCAGTGCAGCCAATTCCTCGTCCGGGCGATAATAGCCAGACTCGTCAATCAGATCCAGGGCGCAGATGTTCTTCGCGGTGGGGATATGGCCGGGGCGGGCATAGATGGCCTGTTCACCTCGGTAAAACGCATCCGGCAGGGTGTCGATCAAGTGAACACTGCTGTCATCAATACTGGCCAATACCTCGTTCCGGTCAGTAATTAGTTGTGGGCGCGGGGCAGGGGTAAGTCGTTTCGCAGGATGTTTAGCCGGGTCAGTAGAAATTGGCCGACCTTCATCGGTCCAGGCCTTCAGGCCACCGTCGAGTAAGGCGGCGTTATCAAATCCCACCCAGCGCAGCATCCACCAAACGCGGGCTGCCCAGGCTGAAAAGCTAGTGTCGTACAAAACAACGCGAGAATCGTCGCCTACACCCAGTGCAGCCATCGCGGCACAAAACTGCTCCGGCGTCGGTGGCGAGAACTCAATCGGGTTATTGGCATCGCAAAGCTCACCCTTAAGATCAGCAAACCCGGCAGTTGGAATGTGGCCTTTATCATAATCAGCGCGGCCGCTTATATTGCGAATACCGTCATCACCGCTATTGGTGCGAACGCTACAGTCGAGCACCACCAGATCCGGGTCATCAAGGTGCTGGCTTAGCCATTCAGTGGTTACTAGCGTTTCCATCCATCATCTCCCCATAGGAATGTCGGCTCTGTGTGTGGTGAGGTAATTATAGTCCACGCCTCACCTTGCAGGGATTACATCGTGGACGAAGTTTAGGCGCAGATTGAAAACAAAGTCATGATCCAAGCATATGAAACAGCATAAATGTTGGATTGCTTATAGGGAAGAAGGGTGGAGGAGGGTGTTGCTGGTGAATTTAGGCTACATTGGCATCTGAACTGTCATCAACTGCAACAACCTTGGGTAACCAGATATGAAACTTACTCCCCTTGCCCAGCTCACTCTCTACAGTGATTTTGCCTTTATGTTTCTGGATAATATTGTAGGAGAGTGACAAGCCAAGCCCTGTACCCGTACCTATTGGTTTGGTGGTAAAGAATGGCTCAAAGATCCTGCTAAGCTTTTCTTGTGGAATGCCAGCACCAGTGTCTTCAATCTCAATCCAAACACCATCATCCTTGGTGCCAGTGGTAATAGTGATGGTGCCGAACTCTTCAATAGCGTGAGAGGCGTTCACCAGCATGTTCATAAATACCTGATTGATTTGTGATGAGAGACATTCAACTTCAGGAATCTCGCCGTAGTTCTTTACCACGTCGGCCTTGTACTTGATCTCGTTGTTGACCACATTCAGAGTGCTGTCCAAGCCCTTATGCAGGTCGGCATACTGCCATTCACTTTCATCCACATGTGAAAAGTCCTTGAGGTCTTGAACAATCTTTTTGACCCTGTCCAGCCCCTCCTTAGACTCCCGCAAAAGATCGGCAAGATCTTCTTTGAGATAAGAAATATCAATTTTCTGTTTTGCCTGTTTAAGCGATTCGATCAGTGGGTTTTCCTGATCAAGTGCAGGCTCGCATGCCTCATACGCTGCCAGAATTTGCAGCAATTCATCTATATAGCCTGCCAGTGAAGAAACATTTGAGTTTACATACCCAACTGGATTGTTGATTTCATGCGCCACTCCTGCAGCTAGCTGCCCGACAGCGGCCATCTTTTCTGATTGCAGTAACTGGTTCTGCGCTTCTTCCAACTTGGTATTTAGTTCTGAAAGTTCGTTGCGCTGCTTTATCAGTGAACCTGAGGTTCGCAATAGTTTCTTTTGATAGGCCGCGGTGCTGGTGGCATCAAATACCGACAGACAAACATGGCTGACCTTACCTGAATCATCGATCATGGGAGAGAAGGTACAGTCCTGCTGCATCCATTTATCCCCGCCAATCACTGAATGGGGATTGGGAAACTTGAATAGATAGGGACGATACTCCCATGAGGTGAAGGCCAGATTCTTTAGCAGAAATACACTGTGAATCTTTTTTTCGATACCCGTACCGTTCATGTCTGGAAACATCTCAAACAGATTTTTCCCTTTAACATCCTCCTCAGGGATGCCGCTGTGAATCTGCATAAAGCGATTCCAGAAAACAATCTTGCAGTCGGCATCCAGAATCACCATGCCGGCACTGATTTGACTGGCAGCCATGTTTACCAAACGTGAAGTTTCTTCATTCATACGGATTATAAATCTTCGAGCAACTGGTCCAGCTTCTGAACCAAGGGTTGAAAGCTGTCTTCCGATAGAAAAATCAACATATCGCTGGTGAAGTCATATTGTTCAAGTGTCAATCGGATTTCCATGATCATGGCGTAGCGCCATTGGACTGAGCCTGGTTTGAAAAATGTATTAATGGAAGTGTTGGTCGAGACGATACTTGGTGCCGTATAACTAACCGCCATCTCTATCTGGGATGCAATGCCATTTAGACTTGCCCCCATCAAAATACTGCATACATCCAGCAACATCTCGCGCTCGTTGCTATTTGTCAGTTCACCTTCATATCCCATAAGCTCACCCAGCTCGTTCACGCCACTATTGTTGAACAAGGCAACACCTTCGCCTCTGAGTTGCCCTGAGAATGGTTGACGTAGGACGGTCATCTTCTCGTCGCAGGGGAAGTTTTGAGCAAGAGCCTGATTTAATTCCGATACATCGCACAAATGAAATTTAGGAATAGAAAGTTCAACAAAAGTACCAAAAAGTTTTGATAATGAGCTACCTGCCTGCCCCATAGCAATGTTAACGACTTCTTGCAGGGCGTCCATGCGGTCTTCGTTAAACTGTTCTTTTATCTGTTTCATAGCAATCCCAGCTCCCGAACCACTTTACTGACATCCCCTGGGTTCATTGGCTTTTGAATGAAGGCGCGAGCCCCCAGGCCAATTGCACGCTCATAGGCCTCTGTCTGGACATCGGCACTGATCACAATCACCGGTACTTTATTGCCTTCATTCTGAAGAGCTGCCAGCACACCAAAGCCATCCAGCTCGGGCATGGTCAGGTCTAGAAACATTACATCCGGTTTTTTTTCATAGAAGATTTCAAGAGCCTCAACGCCATTAGTGGCCTGAAAAATAGGCGCATCCCATTCTTCTGGTAAGGACTTGATTACCAGTTTGCGTGACATTTTAGAGTCATCAACAACAAGTATAGAATTGATCATTATCACCACCGCAGTTACACAGTTAATCTGACTAAAAATCCATTTCAGACATCAGCAATCAAAATGTGATGTACTAAATTTTATCGGAAGTTGTTTTAAGGGTTAAAGTTTGGTCACCCAGATGTAGCAGTCAAAGGGTATAAACAAAACGAAATCCGGAATCACTCTCCATAACTATCGGCATCATCTTTTTCATTTAAACCAGATTAAAATAAGCGTAATCGACATGGCGTTGCCGATCATCTTCATCTCAAATTAGGCGCTCCTAAAAACGCCGCAGCCACAGTTTGTTTTCGCCTTTGTCATTCTTGAGAATATCAATACCGGCTTTTTCCAATGAGCTGCAAACTCGATCAGGCTGTTGACCATACAGAGCTCAGCCTATAGATAAACGAAGGGAATGTGGTGCGATTATATTTAGCGCGGCCGCTGACATTATGGAAACCACCATCATCTTCCGGTTAGACTAATGCCTGTTTGTGCCATGGCTATTACATAGGCACTTGCTATTGCTGGAAACGTATTGATTGAATAACTGTTTGATGAATATGTCCTTAAACTTAACAGACTCTGATAAGTCATTCCGCTACCCATTGGGCATAAAAACGCTGACCCCGTTTATCATAAAACAATACCGCTTAAATATTGCCTTAATGCCAATCAATACAAGGTGTTAAAGACTTTAACTCGTCTACCGATAAAGGATGAAAGTATCAATCCCAGGGGAGTAGACAATGTCAATTACAGCACGCCAGGTTTCGATTATTCAAAGCAGCTTTGCCAAGGTAGAGCCCATCGCCGAACAAGCCGCTGAAATCTTCTACAACAAACTGTTTGAATATGACCCGTCACTGCGTCGTTTGTTTAAAGCAGACATGAAAGACCAGGGGCAAAAGCTAATGGCAGTGCTAAAGGTGGCTGTTGGTAGCCTTAATGATCTGAATGGACTTGTGCCAACGCTGCAAAGCATCGCTAAAACGCATACCAAATATGGTGTAAAAGTGGATGACTATACCCCGGTGGGTAATGCCCTGTTATACGCGCTAAGCCAAGGCCTGGGGCCAGCCTTTACCCCGGAACTGCGCCAGGCCTGGATTGATGTTTATCAAGTGATTGCTGACACCATGCGTCAAGCTGCTTACCCGGGCTTTGATCCGAATACCTACAAAAATAGAAAACGATATAATCGTTAGAAATATTATTTCTAGCGATTAAATAAAAAGGGTCAGGGT
This sequence comes from uncultured Gammaproteobacteria bacterium, assembly GCA_965602225.1. Lineage (GTDB taxonomy): Bacteria > Pseudomonadota > Gammaproteobacteria > Tenderiales > Tenderiaceae > Tenderia. The sequence goes on from CBFCYE010000005.1 coordinate 4,659, forward strand.
AAAATCTACTCTGCCTCCATTTATTCTCCAGTTTTTATCTCCGTTAAACGTAAAGAGGCCCGCAATTGCGGGCCTCTTTACGTTTAACGCGTTGTGATGAGTTTAGTCGCGATAGTGTTTAGCTCTGAAAACAAACACTATGAACAATGCCAGTAGGCTGTGGCCGATTGCACCGCCACCACTTGTTCCAGCACTAACGGTTTGGTTTGAGGTTGCGCTGTTCATCACGCTCACGCCTCCTGGATCGACCACGGTGCCGTTGGCGATGCCATCACCATCGTTAGGGCCGCCATCTTCGATGGTTAACTGCACACACCAGTGGCCAGCGGTGAGCCCTTCGGTGTATTCGTCACTGTTAGGTGAAGGGCAGTAACCATCACTGCCTGCAGCTGAATGGATCTTGTTTTTGCTGTCTAGTACAAAATCCATCCAGCCGACGGTTGGCATCAGCTTGCGATAGATTGCACCGGCCGGAATGGCTGCACGTTGCGGAATCACAATTTCGACTGATTGGCCGATGTCGCTCAGGCCATTCACTTCAAAGTCGAAGTAACCACCAATGTTGCTGGCCTCGGTATCTTCGGCTTTGCTGTGGCCGCTCTTCTCTTTGATCTGTTGTGCGCTCACCTGGCCGCCATGTGTTTCGGCACTCATGGCGATCTCACCGATACGCATCGACAGCCCTGGTTTTGACTCAAGCAGGTAACGATTATGGTCGTTGCCGCTGGACTGAATGACATTGGCAGTTTCGGTTGAATCCAGATAGTCAGGTACACGGTCGCCATCGCTGTCATCATAACCTTCATCAGCATCGCTTACGCCATCACCATCACTATCGTCGTTAGTTAAAACAGGTGCGCTGTTTTTTACATAGATGTGGGTGGTGACGATAGTGCTGAGTGCAGGTGTGCCATTGTCTTTCACTTCAAGGCTGATGATGTAAGTGCCTGCTGTTAGTGTGCTGGCATCGAAAGTGAAAGTATCTGCAGCAGCATCACTATCTACCAGTACGTTACTGCTGCGGCTCCAGTCAAAGCTGTGACTATCACTCGGATTTGGGTCGAGCACGGTAGCGGTGATCACAACAGGATTGTTGTCGGCAATGACCAGTGAGGTTGGGTTGCCGTTCTGGGTGACTGCAAGCGTTTCTGTTTGACTGTGCGAATGCTATCCGTAATTGATCAATATGCGTTACGAGTTAATTCGATGAGCGATCATGCAAATTTAGCGTAAAGAAAAAGGCACCGCCCGGTACAAGGCTTCGTCGATATTGAACCATGGAGGAGTGTTTATCCTGGATTACGTTTTACACTTCATCGGGCTACATACAGAGGACATCTGAGGCATCCATCTAACTGTCCTAGCTTTTGCTATTTTTCGCTGACGACGACCTGGTTTTTCCCGCCTTTCTTGGCAAGATAGCAGGCCGCATCTGCCTCTTCTATTATCTGCTGCACACTCTGTTTATTGCTGTTGATCATGGTCACGCCGATACTGGAACCAACTTTGAGTTCATGGCCATTCCAGTCGACACTGAGCGCTTCAATTCTCTGGCGGGTCTCTTCAGCGATGGTATAGGCACGTTCAATCGGACAGGCAGGCAGGAGTAAGGCAAACTCGTCACCACCGAGGCGAGCGACTATATCATTAGCCCTGCGATCGGTACTGATGCTTTTCGAAACCGCTTTAAGAATCTCGTCACCGGCCTGGTGGCCGTGCGTATCGTTAATGGCCTTGAAGCCGTCAAGATCTAGCAATATTAGCGCATGCTCCTTCCTATCTTGTTGTGCGATTTGCCACATCAGATGGATGCTGCGTTCGAAGCCTCGTCGGTTGATCAGTTCTGTCAGTGCATCATGATTGGCCTGCCATGATAGGTTGGCGATGTTACGACGCTGTCGCGAATTGAAGATATAGACTCCGCCGATTAAGGCAAGGCACCCCGCGAGAATGACAGCGATCCATAGCGTAGCTCGGCGGATCTGTGGGCCTGCTAGCACTTCGATGCGATCAAGTGGAATGGTGATCTCAAGGGCACCGAGTAGCTGATGCTGCTTCCACTGTTTGCCAAGGGGTACCCCAGCTTTTTTCCGCATATTTATTACGTCAGGGGTCATTTCGTAGTTGTTGTGGCAGCTGACACAGCCTTCCCCCGTTGCTGAATCCGCTATCAAAAAACGCATCACCTTTGCATCACCAATCTGTTCGATGCGCGAGATAGGCTTCCAATTGATAGGTCCCATCGGCTCTAATTCATCTTGTGCCTCAAGTTGCGGCCAGGCCCATTCAACGAAACTATTGTAGAGCCCCTGTGTTGGTTCTATATTCCATTTGCTCACCGGCTTGTACTGAAACAAGTGTGCTGTTTTCTCTGTTGTTTCCTTCCCCAGAATCTTTAAATACTGGGCAGGTATCGGCACCATCCCCTTGTGTGCCTCATAATCGACCACAGCGCCAAAGCCATCATTTTTTAGTTTTCCAATCACCTCTTTGGAGTAGACTGATCGGGCGGTTTTTGCCAAGGTTCCGACGATCATGGCCACCTCGTCGGCCTGCTTCTCGACAAAATAGTTGGCAGTGTCTTTTATAACGAAATAGGCAAGCGCACCGATCACCATAAAACTCAATGCCAACATCAGCATTGTTTTTCTGCCTTGTTGCGCTACATAGCTCAATGTTTAATCTCAATAGTGTTCGTCAAAATATAACCAAACAAGCCTTAATTCTGGAGAATCTTATTAGATTCAAAAATACAGAAGGGTTTGATCCTCTCAAATCAAAGTAATTTAAAATATCGCATTTCAGAATTTATCGGCTGAAAATTTAAAACATTAAATTTTATGTGAAATTTATTTACCACAATATTGAATTGGGCTAATCAGGGGCAACAAACGATTTCTGGGTTGGTTGTGTGGCATGCCGTTCACGTTGTCAGTTAAAAAGGTCGCCCCCAATCTTCGTGTTGTTTATGGGGCTATCACTCTCTTTTAATATGGGATAGCGGGCGCGGGTTATTGTCTTTGTCGTCATTCCGGCGAATGCCGGAATCTAAGTGTAAAAGGGGGTTGTCCCCTTTAATTTTTGACGTGTTCGTGCTGTCTTGAGTATACGTTGGGGTGCGTTTCGCTTACCCCAATCTACGGCCCTATGACCTTATTACCTTGAAATCAGAGCAAAACCTATGGTTTATTGAATATCCTAATTTTCTCCACAATTCTTCCATCCTAGCTCCACATTTCCCCCCTAGACTATTACTGAACGACATCAAAACAAGGCCGCTATTATATGAATACAAATGACAAATTAGGTTCGATAAAAAAACAATCAAACATTTATCTCGTGCCACTAGTGTTAATCGCAAGCTTAATCAGCGCCTGTGGTAGCAGTACCAGTGACACCACCAATAATAATGCAAGCATCGCAACAGATATTACCGATGTCATATTGACTAAGACATCCGCCAACTGTGCAGACTATGTAGACAGCTATCAATCGACAGCGCTTGATGTTAATCGCAGCGTCACCTTTAATGGCAACCTAAGTATCACGGTAACGGGTAATAAATGTGTAATCTCGACAAATGCTATTCCCAATCATGACTTTAACGATGGCTCTCAGTCATTTGCGACAAACGTAAGCGAGCAATCAATCACCTATGAAATGACAACGACGCCCGTTGCAGCTAATACGGCCACAACATTGAGCTTAACCATGGACAACGCTATTTTTCTCAATGGCATTAAGTTAGATATTTTGCCAGCGGCTTGTTACGGCGTAGGTGATGGTAAAGTAGGCTGCAACAATATCAATCAGCCTTGGCGTTATGACCCCATGTATAGTTTAAATGGCTTTGCTACCGACAGTCATAATGCCCACACCCAACCTGATGGCGCCTACCATTATCATGGCTCACCCATGGCAATGTTCTATTCAGATACCGCCATTGTTTCACCTGTCGTCGGTTTTGCAGCGGATGGCTTTCCTATCTTCGGTTCTTATTTTGATGATGCAGGCACCATTAGAAAAGCCACATCAAGCTATCAACTTAAATCAGGTTCACGAGTAGCCATTAACAGTATTAACCCCGGCGGGGTTTATGACGGCACCTATAGGGATGACTATGAATACAGCGTGGGGCTGGGTGATCTAGATGAATGCAACGGCATGACTCTCAACGGTGTCTATGGTTACTACATTACGGACACTTACCCTTGGGTCTTGGCTTGTATCAAAGGCACGCCGGATGCCTCGTTCAATAAATGATTTTAATCATGACCTTCAGAATTAAAGGGGACTGCCCCCTTTATTTCCGAAAGCAATCTATGGGTTTTTAGTCCATGGTCATTGAGTGATTCTATTTATCTACTTGCTGCATGAGCTTCGGATCACCACGCTCTATATCCTTATATTTGCACACACCTAACCAATCCGGCATCGTGCTAATAAGGTGTTGTAAGCCACTCACCTTAATTGCCCCGTCCCGCAGCGCCTTTCGTATATCGAGGTCACCCTGCCAAACATCGACAATCGTGCGCACGCTCGAATTAATATAAACATCAACATCTTTGCCAGGGTTCTCGGTACAAAGGTCAACGTCATCACCATCGATGATAAGCCACCAGGTTTTATGCTTGGTTAGTTCGTCAAACATCAAACAGATCACCGTCTCGCCATCAGGCAGATGCTCTGTTTTCATCTGACGCTGCAGCTCCCGCATCAGAAACTCCACATCAAGTTCATCATCTGTAAGCTGGGCGCGTGCCCAGCGCATTCCCCAAACAGCTAAAATTTCGACTAGCGGGCTGAGTTCTTTGCCCGCCGCAGTTAGCAAATATTCATAGCCCTTCTGGCCAGACAGTTTCTTGCGAATAATGATGCCGCAAGCCTCAAGCTGCCTGAGCCGCTTGGAAAGCAGCGTCGGCGACATGCGCGATAAAGCACGTTGAAAATCACTGAATCGTTTAGCACCCAAAAAGAGCTCACGCAAAATCAGCATCGTCCACTTCTCACCGATGAGCTCGCTTGCTTTCGCCACCGGACAGAATTGCCCATAACCACTCATTGCTGCCCCCATTTACCGTTTCTAACTACAGATTATGTAGCTGAATACTACACTTTCTACACTATTGGGCAAGTGGACGAGTCTCATAACATAGTCTCCGACGGACCAAAACCGTCATCGACATTAACCCTTAAGGAGAAATGATATGACAACCAATACTGCAGTAGAACAGACAAAAGAACTGATCAATGGCGTCAACGTAAGTCAGCTCATGAATGTAATCGGCGAGATCGAAGCCGATCCGAACTATGCGAAATTCCAGTTCCGGGCCACCAATAACTGGATCAACGGCAGCCTGAGCCGCAGCCGAATCAAAGGCTTCTACGCAGGAAACGCAGAAGACAGCACACGACAAGAGCCATTTATACTCGATGCAGATGAACCAATAATCGCAGCGGGGCATGACAGCGCCCCAAATTCAATGGAGTATGTCTTGCATGCGTTGGCGACCTGTTTAACAGGCACGCTCATCTACCACGCAGCAGTACGTGAAATCGAAATAGAATCCGTCGAATCGTCATACGCGGGTGATATGGACGTGCGCGGCCTGTTTGGTCTTTCCGACGACGTGCGTAAGGGCTTCAGCAAGGTTAGCGTCGACATGCGCGTTAAAAGTGAGGCAAGCGTAGAGTCGCTTACTGAGCTGGCAATGTTCTCGCCTGTATACGATATAATCTCGAAGTCGTTGCCCGTTGAGTTCTCGCTAACGACCTACTGATAAACAATAAAACGGGTCAGAGATCATTTGAAAGTAATGTTAGGAAAAATTGTTCTCTGACCCCGTTTATTTTCTGAGTATACGTTGGGGTGCGTTTCACTTACCCCAACCTACGGTCCTATGCCCCCATTTCTCGTAAGTTTCATTAAGGTTTACTGCTACGTCTTTTTTCTCTTCTTTCTTTTGCAAGACGAAGTCTTTCTGGTTCTGTATAAATACGTTCTAACAATGCAGACGTGAAATCTAATAAGTCTTCAGCATCTTCTTCGCTCAGTGTTCCTTCGTGCGCCCCATCATTGCCGTCATCTTTAATGCATGAAGATAATTCTCGAACTGCTTCTGGTAAGATGCCGTTATCAAATAGCCATGGAAGCCTTAAACCTAGGTTACGCCTTATTCTTGAGTTTAAGCCTTCAATTTCACCTTCAGGAAGCATAGAGCGCGTGGCTAAATCAATACATAATCTAAACATGGTGCTAGCAGCGTTAACGCAATCTATTGACATGCAGGCTGAGCCTTCGCGAAATGCTGCTTCAATATTTTCAGGCAAATGATCAGGAGGATTATTTTTAACGGAGTCTTTGAGAGTTATATGGCCTTCAATACGCATGTAGCGATTTACTGATTCTTTTAAACTAACAAGGCCGTTGTCATGAACAATTGATTTATCAGGGTCTGTTTTTTGAGCTAACACAAATACTGTAGATTTATTGCAATGTCGGCAAATACAAAATGCCTCAAACCAGTATTGCCAGTTATAACGTGTATGCGTGAAATGTTCTTTTGTTAAATCAAATGTCATATGTTCTGCTCCACACCGTGGACAGTTCGCTACTAGTTCTGACATTATTCATTCTCCATGAACATTAATATTATCTTTTGAGCCTAACGTTCGCGTTGAGTGGCAGTACGTAGCGTTGTTAGGCGGAATTCATTGGAACTATAGCTCGCTAATGTCTGGAACATCATCATCTTTTGTTTGATCCCAGCTCTGCTGGCTGTACATGACACCATTTAAAAATCCTGTTACGTTAGACTCTTCTGTAAAGTCAGGTATATCACCATTAAAATCATCCCAATCTATTAAGTAGGTATCTATAACACTACTTGTGATTATCCCCTTGGGAGGTATTGTGAACTTGTTTTCATTCCAATCATACAAAGCGTCTCCACTCCAATAAATCCATGTTTTCTTTTTTTTATATTCTCTATCGGCGCTTAAGGTAATGCCCGTGAGTTTGTATTCGGTTCCCTCAATTTCAATATCTCTTGGCTCTGAAAATGTCACTGTCAAATAGTGAGTGCCCTCTTTTTCTACGTTAGAATATGTCGTAAGCAGTTCTTTCAAAAACCAGTTTATAATTGGTTTTCCCTTCCATTTAACTGTGTTTGTATCAAATTGTGTTATGGGGGAATCTTTAGATTCAAATTGAAGAGTTAATCGGCCATTGGTCCACATCCGAATAACCCCATACAAGGTATCTCCAATACCAAACCCCACTTGCTCTGGATTTTCTGGTAGTAATGATAGGCACCCTATATTTTCATGTTTTGCTAGTTTTAAGGCTTGTTTAGTAAAGCCTTTTCTAGATACCAACAATCGTAGATTAGCACCAAGATTTTCGGTTTTTTTTGCGAAAGCTTCAACAGTGCTAGGCCCCTTTCTCCGGCTATGATCTTTACATTCTATAATACCTAATACAGGCCTTCCTCCAAATTGGCCACGTATAATGACATCGTATTGCCTGGTATTACCTACCCTGTCGATAAGGTTTTCATTGTGAGAAACAATAGAATTTGGATCCATCATTTGTTGTATGGTAGCAACTGCGAGTTCTAAACTAACTCCAGGCAAATTAGCTTTAGAAGGGATGATTAGAGTGTCATTAGAGCACATAGTGTTCTCGCCTAACTTTGACGTCTATCCTGTATTTGTTGAGGAACGGCTGCATTGTGAATAATTCAATACGCTAGCCATAAAAGATTGCCCCCAACCCTTGTACCTGTTTCGAGTCTATCACCCCCTCTGAGTGTGGGATAGCAGGCGACATAAGTTTTGCACTTTAATAGGGCGGCCCTGCCTCACAACTGTGCCAGCATGGTTCATCGCTGTGCCCCAATCTGGTTCACCTTTCTAATTTCACGCTATCAAACCAATAACTTAGCGCCATGCTCTGTTTTCTGGCACAGGCTTTGCTCTAACACTATCAATAGACAAAGTTTCTTGATTTGGAGTTTGGTATGAAAGAGAAGTTAGTACTGGTCGGTAACGGCATGGCGGGGGTGCGCACTCTTGAGGAGTTGCTGAAGATTGCGCCGGATATGTATGACATCACTGTGTTTGGTGCCGAGCCTTACGGTAACTACAACCGTATTTTGCTGTCGCCGGTGTTGGCGGGTGAGAAGACCATTGATGACATCATGCTTAATACCTTGTCATGGTATGAAGAGAACAACATCAAGCTGCATGTGGGCAAGACGGTTGTTGATGTCGATCGTAAGGGCCGCAAGGTGATTGCTGACGATGGCACTGAAGAGTCGTATGACCGCCTGTTGCTGGCCACGGGTTCTAATCCTTTTATTATTCCTGTGCCGGGCCATGAGTTGCCGGGTGTGATTGGTTTTCGTGACATCAAGGATGTCGACACCATGTTGGATACGGCCAAGAGTCGCAAACATGCGGTGGTGATTGGTGGTGGTCTGTTGGGTCTGGAAGCGGCTAATGGCCTGAAGATTCAGGGCATGGATGTGACCGTGGTGCATTTGACTGACACCTTGATGGAACGGCAGATGGATGATGTCTCTGGCCGCATGTTGCAGCAATCGCTGGAAGAGAAGGGCTTGCAGTTTTTGATGGCAAGCCAGACCGAGGCGATTTTGGGTGATGAGCGGGTTAAGGGTGTGCGCTTTAAGAGTGGCCTGGAGATCGCGGCTGACATTGTGGTGATGGCGGCGGGTATTCGCCCCAACATCGATTTGGCTAAAAAGATCGGCCTGCATTGCGAACGCGGCATTGTGGTGAACGACACCATGCAGACCTTTGATCCCAAGATCTATTCTGTCGGTGAGTGTGTGCAGCATCGCGGTGAGACCTATGGTTTGGTGGCGCCGTTGTTTGAGCAGGGTAAGGTTTGCGCCAATCATCTGGCCAAGTACGGCATTGGTCGTTATGAAGGTTCGGTGACCTCAACCAAGTTGAAGGTGACGGGGATTGATCTGTTTTCGGCCGGTGACTTTACCGGTGACGAGACCACTGAAGACCTAGTGGTGAAGGACGTTGCCCGCGGTGTGTATAAAAAGGTGGTTTTGAAAGATAACAAGATCCACGGTGCGGTGATGTATGGCGACACGGTGGATGGCGCCTGGTATTTCCAGCTGCTGCGTGATGGTACTGATGTATCTGACTTTCGTGATTCATTGATGTTTGGTCAGGCCCATCTGGGTGACTCGGGCCATGGTGGTGAGAATGCTGCCTCGGCCATGAGTGACGATATGGAAGTGTGTGGTTGTAACGGTGTCTGCAAAGGCACCATCGTCAACGCCATTACCGATCAAGGCTTGTTCACGCTGGATGAGGTGAAGGCCCACACCAAGGCAGCGGCCTCGTGTGGTTCATGTACCGGTCTGGTGGAACAGATTCTGGCTTCCACCGTGGGTGATTATTCCGATACGCCGAAGAAAAAGGCCATGTGTGGTTGTACTGACTTTACCCATGATGAAGTGCGTGAAGCCATTGCCCGAAACGAGTTAACGTCTATTCCAACGGTGCGTGATTTTCTGGAATGGCGGACGCCTGATGGTTGTGCTTCATGTCGTCCTGCCTTGAACTTTTATGTGCTGGCTGCCTGGCCGAATCAGGCGGAGGATGATCCGCAGTCGCGTTTTATCAACGAACGTGTGCACGCCAATATTCAGAAGGATGGCACTTATTCAGTGGTGCCGCGCATGTGGGGTGGGGTGACCACGCCAAATGAGTTGCGCGCCATTGCCGATGCAGCGGAAAAGTTTGATGCCAAGATGGTCAAGGTGACCGGTGGTCAGCGTATCGATTTGTTCGGTATCAAAAAAGAAGATCTGCCTGAGATTTGGAGTGATCTGAATAAAGCCGGCATGGTCTCGGGTCATGCCTATGGTAAATCACTGCGTACGGTTAAGACCTGTGTTGGTGAAGAGTGGTGTCGTTTTGGTACGCAGGATTCCACCGGTCTCGGTATCAAGATCGAAGAGATGACCTGGGGTTCGCAGACACCGCACAAGTTTAAGATTGCTGTGTCGGGTTGTCCGCGTAACTGTGCCGAGGCAACGATTAAAGACTTTGGTGTGGTGTGTGTTGATTCCGGTTATGAACTGCATGTTGGTGGCAACGGCGGTATTCATGTCAAGGCGACTGATCTGCTGGCACGCGTGAAGACCGAAGAAGAGGCGATGGAATATTGTGGCGCCTTTATGCAGATTTATAGAGAAGAGGCCCATTATCTGGAACGTACTGCACCGTGGATCGAACGTGTGGGCTTGACCCATGTGAAAGACAAGGTGGTGGAAGATGAAGTTGGACGCAAGGTCTTGTATCAGCGTTTTCAAGAGTCGCAGGACGTGTTCAGGTTTGATCCGTGGGCCAGAGAGGCTGAGAGTGCCGAGACACGTAAGGTCTACATTCCGATTAAGAAGGTTGGGTAATTAGATTCCCTCCCCCTTGATGGGGGAAGGGGCTCAGAATTAAATTGTTGAGGTTTTTAAAAATGAGTAACTGGATTGAAATTGGTGCGGTGGAAGAGATCCCAAAACTGGGTTCACGTGTGGTTGAAACTGCCAAGGGTGATATTGCCGTGTTTCGCGCCGCTGATGATCACGTCTTTGCTTTACGTGATAAATGCCCGCATAAGGCCGGGCCGTTGTCACAGGGTATTGTTCATGGACATACCGTGACCTGCCCATTGCACAATTGGAAGATTGATCTGGCCAGTGGTGAAGCCCAGTCGCCGGATGAGGGCTGCACTGGCAAGTATAAGGCGAAGGTTGAGGCTGGGATTGTTTACTTGGCGCTGTAGAAAATGACTGAAACAACTAAGACCATTAAGACAACTTGTCCCTACTGCGGTGTTGGCTGTGGCGTGCTGGCCACCGTCAGCGACACTGGCGTTGAGATCGCTGGTGATACACAACACCCTGCCAATTTCGGTCGGCTTTGTTCCAAGGGTTCTGCCCTGGGCCAGACGGTCGATCTGGATCAACGCCTGCTTTATCCCGAGGTGGATGGCCAACGCAGTGACTGGGACAGTGCCTTAGCCAAGGTGGCTGATGGTTTTAGTCGCATCGTTAAAGAGCATGGCCCTGATTCAGTGGCCATGTATGTCTCAGGTCAGTTGTTGACCGAGGACTATTACGCCGCCAATAAGTTGATGAAGGGTTACATCGGCACGGCCAACATCGATACCAATTCGCGGCTGTGCATGTCGTCGTCGGTGGCAGGGCATAAGCGTGCCTTTGGTTCAGACACTGTGCCGTGTAGTTATGAAGATCTGGAGCGGGCCAAGCTGATTGTGTTGGTGGGTTCGAATGCGGCCTGGTGTCATCCTGTTTTGTATCAACGCATTGTTCAGGCCAAGAAAGAGAATTCTGATTTGCAGGTCATCGTGATTGATCCGCGTAAGACGGCGACCTGTGATATTGCGGATATGCACCTGCCTTTACAGCCGGGAACAGATGCAATCCTATTTAATGGTTTGTTAGCTCACCTGGATGGTGTCGGCGAAACCAATGAACTATTTGTTACGAATTACACCGAGGGTCATGTTGAGGCACTAGCGCAGGCAAAGGCCAGCGCGGCGACTGTGGAAAGTGTGGCAGAGCAATGTGGCCTGCCACTGGCTGACGTGGCTGAATTTTATCGCCTGTTTGCCCGCACCGAGCGTGTGATTACAGTTTATTCGCAAGGGGTTAACCAGTCTTCCAGTGGTACGGACAAGGTTAATTCAATCACCAATTGTCATTTGCTCAGTGGTCGTATCGGCCGTACTGGTATGGGGCCGTTTTCGTTTACCGGTCAGCCCAATGCCATGGGAGGGCGTGAAGTCGGTGGCCTGGCCAACATGTTGGCGGCACACATGGATATTGATAATCCTGAACATCGTGATCTGGTGCAGGGGTTTTGGCAGTCGCCTGTGATTGCCGATCATCAGGGTTTAAAGGCGGTTGATCTGTTTAATGCCATCGATGAGGGCAAGGTAAAGGCGGTCTGGATTATGGCCACCAATCCGGTGGTGAGTCTGCCGGATGCCGATCGAGTCAAGGCAGCGCTAGAGAAGTGTGAGCTGGTGGTGGTGTCTGATGTGATGGCTAAGACCGACACCACGGTGTTAGCCGATGTGTTGTTGCCAGCATTGGCCTGGGGTGAGAAAGATGGCACCGTGACCAACTCTGAGCGACGTGTTTCACGTCAACGAGCGTTTCTGCCAGTACCGGGTGAGGCCAAGGCCGATTGGTGGATTATTGCTGAAGTGGCCAAGCGGATGGGTTATTCCGATGGCTTTAGCTATGAATCATCTGCAGATGTGTTTCGTGAGCATGCAGCCTTGTCTGGGCATGAAAATAGTGGCAAGCGTGATTTTGATATTGCTGAGCTAAGCAGTGTGACCAATGCTGATTATGATGAGTTGAAACCAATCCAGTGGCCGGTTTTAGATGGCAAGGGCACGAAACGGATGTTTAGCGATGGCCGTTATTTTACGGCTAGTGGCAAGGCACAGTTGCTGCCGATAGTGCCGCGGCCACCGCAGAATTCAACCAGCGAAGATTTTCCTTTTACCTTAAACACCGGTCGGGTGCGTGACCAGTGGCACACCATGACGCGCACTGGTAAGGCGTCTCGTTTGAGTGAACATTCGCCTGAGCCTTATGTCGAAATGCATCCTTATGATGCCCGGGATGCCGTGGTGAAGGAAGGTGCGCTAGCACGTGTCTTTAGCCAGTGGGGTGAGGTGATTGTGCGTGTTCGTGTCAGTGATGACCAACAGCGTGGCAGTGTATTTATCCCCATGCACTGGAATGATCAGTTTGCCAGTCAGGGCCGTGTCGATGCCTTGGTAAACCCGGTTGTCGATCCGATCTCGGGTCAGCCGGAACTGAAGCAGACGCCGGTGCGTGTTGCTGCTTATCAACCGGTCTGGCACGGCTTTTTGCTGAGCCGACGTCGACTTGATATGGAGGGTGTTAGTTATTGGTCATGCGCTACGGGTGAGGGTTTTTATCGTTATGAGATTGCCGGTGAACAGGCCGAGCTTGATTTGCCAGTCTGGGCCAGACAGATGTTGTGTGCCTCTGAAAGCGATGTGAATTGGGTTGAATACCTGGATTCCAAGAAGGGCCGTTATCGTGGTGTACGTATGGTGGCCAACCGGGTTGAGAGTTGTATCTTTATCGCCCCAAGTCATGAACTGCCATCGCGCAGCTGGTTGGCTGGCCTGTTTGTAAAAGAGTCGCTGATAGAGGGTGAACGTAAGGGTTTGTTGTTGGGTAAACCACCGGCAGGTCAGGAAGATGTTGGCCGGATTGTCTGTGCCTGTTTCTCGGTAGGCATCAACACTATTGCCGCGGCTATCAAAAACCAGAATCTGAAAACGGCTGAGGAGATTGGCCGGGCTTTAAAGGCAGGTACCAATTGCGGTTCCTGTGTGCCAGAGTTGAAGGCGCTATTGTCTGCCTAGTTTTTGGTTAAATCCAATATCTGTTCAAAATTGTATGCTTTCAGTAATTTGTTAAGGCCGGATTTGATATCGCTATGTTTATCATCGAGTTCTTGCAATAAAGTTTGCATTAGATTGATATCGCCAACCTGTGTAGCTGAGTGGAATCTTGTTAGCCATTGTTGTGGAAGAGCGGCCATATTTTTTCGGCTTAGCCTGGCTTGTGTTGGTTGGTTTGGAGTAATAATTTCGTCTTTGAAGTGAACGCCTAAGTGTTGTTTCAGTAACTTGAATATATCCATAGCGTTGAAAGGTTTGTGAAGTACATCGTCAAAGCCAAGTTCAAGATATCCAGCGTCTGTTTTTCTAAGGTTGCTAGCGGTTACGGCAATTATTTTACATTCACTACTGCTGGCTTGATTTCGAATAAGTTTTGTGGCCTGATTGCCATCCATGACAGGCATGTGGATGTCCATCCAGATCAAGTCGGGTTGCCATTCATGAAAGAGTTTTACCCCTTCACTACCATCGACAGCTTCTCTTATATCGAATCCTGAAGCCTTTAGTATTTGTTTGAGTAGGTTTCGGTTGGCGTAATTATCTTCGACAATAAGTAGGCGAGGGGATGGTTCTTCTGGAGGTATATTTAGTATTGGTATCGTCTCTCTGGGTATCGAAATATGTTCCTTAGCGGTGATTTCTATTGGGATCGTAAAGAAAAATACAGAGCCTTTGCCAAATTCACTGCGAACGCCTATTTCACCATTCATTAGGTCAATGAATTTTTTACAAATGGATAGCCCTAGTCCGGTACCTTCGCGCTTTGCATCACTATTTTGAAAAAAAGGTTCAAACAGATGTGGGATGTTTTCAATGCTAATGCCTGTTCCATTATCTTCTATTTCAATGTGTAGCTGAGATTTGTCAGGATTGAAACTTGCGGTTAATGTGATTTTTCCATGATGGCTATGCTTCACTGCATTATCCAGCAGGTTGATAATAACCTGGCGCAACTTGGTTTGATCAGCGGTGATGCTGTGCGGAAGATTGGGCGATTGATTGATAGAAAAGATGATGTCTGCTGCCACAGTGCGTAGTTGAATCATGGCAGCAATAGACTTAAACATGCTGTTCAGATCAAAGGCATCTGTTTCTAATTTTACCTGGCCAGCTTCAATTTTTGACATATCAAGAACATCATTAATCATACTTAATAGGTGTTGGCCACTGCGCTGTATGATCTCAAGCTTGTCTTTCTGTGCATCAGAAAAAGTTTTGTCTGCGTGTAGTAATTGGGAAAAACCGAGCACGGCGTTAAGTGGCGTGCGTAATTCGTGGCTCATGTTTGCCAGGAATATGCTCTTGGCATGGTTGGCTGCATCAGAGGTTTCTTTTGCTTGTTTTAGTTGCGTGGCACTTAGGTGCAATAGTTTTTCTTTATTAACCATCTCGGTGACATCGCTGATTCGAACAAGGCAGTAAACCTGGTCTCCTGGTATATCGATCGGTTTTACATGAATGGATTGTTCAATTGTTTGGCCAAACTTAGTTAATGGTAAGGGAGTTTTGTTGAGTGTTGATGATAAAAAAGAGGGGAGTTTATTATTAAGTGCCCAGTCTATAGCCTTCATGAGGCGGCTATAGCTTAATTGTGGGAATACCGTATCAAGTGTTTTTCCAATGGCTGAGTCGAGAGGCTTTTCTGCAGCGTTAGTTAACCAGCTATTCCAATAGTGAATCTTTGCATTTGCATCAAGTATGATAATGCCATCTTGCAGGATATCTAGTGCCGCTAGAGACAGGGTGCTGCTTAAGCTGTCACCGCTATTCGATGACGCTTGACTCATTTAGCGAGGCCAAGGTATTTCATGATGGCGTGTTTGAATGTGTCTAATGAGTCCATCTTCATAAGAAACATCATGTGGCCATGAATCTGTTTGCTTTCGACCAGTAAGTCAATATTTAGGGTTAGTAGGCAATCGTCATCTTTTAACTGATTTGGAAACAACTCATTCATATTGCCACATAGATAGCGAGGCATTGAACACTGAAATTGGCTGCCAATGGTGTTGGAGATTGTCGAGATGCAGGAATTAAGCAGGATGTTGCCTATTTCGGTTAGCGTCTCCTGTTCCATGGCATTCATTTCCTCTGCTAGTATTTCCTCGCCTACCATTAGCCTTACTAGTTCAATGCTTTTGTTTTCTGGAAACATAATAACGGCATCGGCATTGAGGTCGCCTGTGAATTGCTGAGTAACCATAGAATATTCGTTTGTATTGGGTGATGCCCGATTGATAATGGCATCCTTGCCACAGGTTAGAGAAAGCTCAGGAATTGTAAGTATTACTGCCTCCTTGATCATGCGTGACAGACTATCAGCCGCATAACCTACGCCAATATTAAAGACCTCTTTGAAGGCATCCATCTCGATTTCATCGTATTCACTCATTCAGCTGACTCAAAGAAATCGATTGCATCGTGGATGCATTGCTCGGTAATTGGCTTTTTAACAAAGCCTGCCCCTAGCTCTTTAGCTCGTTGTTGTGATGCGGCTTGAATATTTGCTGAAAGCAGACAAACATGTAGTTGAGGATGTTTTTCACGGAAGTGTTGGGTCAGTTCAATGCCATCCATTCCGGGCATGTTTATGTCGACAGTTGAGTATCTGAAGTTGGTGTTGTCTGCAACCTGGAGTGCTTCTTCAGCATTGGCTGCTTCGCTGATATTCCAATCGGGACGCTGATCCTTGATGAAGTTGGAGATGAGCATGCGTGATACTTTGCTGTCATCTACAACGAGTATGTTTGTTGGATCTGACATCTTGACTATGTCTCCTTAGTTATAATTATTTTTGATGCGTTTAGATGTAACTATAGGCCAGTCTATTCGACATGTAATGTTGTATGGGAAATCTATCTTTGTAGCAATACGTCAGCGTTGATGTGTCCAATAATTGCGCCACTTTGTGTTGTACATATTTGGTGCGTTTGTCCTGGCGATGGATGCATTAGCATGTTCTTTATAAATATGGACTATAGTGTTTTAATCATTAAGCTTAAAGTTTCTCATATTTATCTTATCTGCGGCATTAATAGGTTCTTAACGCTGATTAATGATGGGGTGTTGTTGTTTATGGGGGTATGTTAACTAGCACGACCTTTGCTGAAAGGTGTTAACTGGATGAGTGAATTGATTGATTCCAATGTGGCTGGAACCAGTATTCTGGTGGTGGATGATGAGCCAGCCAATCTTAGTTTGCTCACAGATATATTGGGCAATGCTGGCTACAAGATCTATGTTGCCCCTAGCGGAAAACTGGCACTTTCCAGTGTTAGTCTGAATGCTCCTGATATTATCCTGTTGGATATTCTCATGCCCGAACTTGATGGCTATGAGGTTTGTCGTCAGCTTAAGGCTGATTATAAAAGCGCAAAAATTCCGGTGTTATTTATAAGTGCGCTGGACTCTCCTATTGATAAAGTTAGGGCATTTGAGGTTGGTGCAGTTGATTATATTAGTAAACCCTTTCATGACAAGGAGGTTCTAGCCCGGGTAAAAGCCCATCTCAGCCAATATCGTGCCAATGAGAAACTGCAACAACAGGTTGAATTAAGAACCATTGAGCTTGAACAAGAGAGGCGAAGGGTTGCCAGGCTCAACCAGCTTCTACAGGACGATATCATCGCCTTAAAATATGCCAATCAAGCTATTGAGGATAGCGAACGCCGCTATAGAAAGTTTCTTGAGGCTGCGCCTGAAGCGGTTATGGTTGTTGATGAAAATGGAGAGATTGAACTGGTCAATAAAAAAATCAGTAATTTGTTTGGCTATTTAGATGAAGATTTGATTGGCCAATCAGCTGAAATGTTATTGCCATCTCAGCTGTCCCCGCAGAATGTAGGTTTTTGCCATCTAATTGCAGATTTGAATGTGACTGATGATGTCGGAACCCAATCCTTTACAGGGCAAAAAATTAGTGGTGAGGCTTTTCCTGTTGATGTCAGTGTCAGTCCGGTGGAAACAGACTATGGAATACGTTTTATAGCTGATATTAGGGATCTTACGGAACGGCAGCAACTTGAGGAGCAGTTACGTCAGTCGCAAAAGCTTGAAGTAATTGGTCATTTGACTGCGGGTGTGGCGCATGACTTTAATAATATTCTCGCATCTATTCTTGGTTATACCTCTCTGGCAATGATGCTTAAAGATAAGCTCAGCAATGAAAAACTGGATTACTATTTAGCCGAGATAAACCGTAGCGGTGAACGCGCACGTGATCTTGTCGCACAGATGTTGACCTTTAGTCGTATAGAGAAACCCACCGGACAGAAAAATATTGATTTGGCTCCTGTCATCAAGGGTGTACTTGATATGTTGCGCCCAATATTGCCTAGCACTATTTCACTAGTAGACCACTCTGATTCTGATATTCAGGCTGTGGTTGCCGATTCAGGCCAAATTAGCCAGGTTGTTATGAACCTGTGTGTTAATGCCAGTGATGCAATATTCGAACATGGAAAAATAGAAGTAACTGCACGGACAGTTAGAGGAGATCATGGCTGGTGTTCATCATGCCATCAACTTGTCTCTGGTGATTTTGTTGAGCTAGTGGTGAGTGATAGTGGTGCCGGTATTACTGAAGATCAGTTGCAACGTATTTTTGATCCATTCTTTACCACCAAGGAGGTTGGTAGGGGAACCGGGATGGGGCTTTCTATTGTGCATGGTATTTTGCATAGCCATCAGGGACACATCAAAGTTTCATCATCTCCTGGTAAGGGCAGTTCATTCCATCTTTTTTTACCCGTTGCTGAGGCTGAAACAGTGCTGGTCAATGATCATGAAACTAAGGCTGTCGATGTCCATGATGGCCATGGACGACATATTCTGGTCGTGGATGATGAGGAAGTCATTGGTTTGTTTTTCAAGGAATACCTGGAGATGCAAGGCTATAAGGTTAGCTGTTATTCAGAAAGTAGGGCTGCATTTGAGGTGTTTAGTACTAACCCACATGATTATGATCTTGTTATTACTGATCAAACTATGCCTGAGATGACAGGTAGAGAGCTGGCTCGACAGATACGGGAAATTCGCAGCGATCTGCCCATTATCCTATGTACTGGCTATGATGTAACGCATCAGGGCGAAGATGTCCGTACCGCAGGGATTTCGGCTGTGATAAAAAAACCAGTCTCTTGCAAAGAGTTATTATCGGAAGTCGAAAGTCTACTGTTCGAGAATGAAAAACCTAATGCGGCAATACAGGCATAATTGATATTTCAATCCCCTCGTATGACTACAAAACAGTCAGGTGATTTTTAATCGATTGATATCATACTTCGATATTGCATTGGTTTGACTTTGCCCGTCTGAAGGCTCTTCATATCACGCACTAAATTCATGTTTTTTCTAGTTTATCTGCTTAATGATGGGCGAGTGCTGCCGATATAAAAATGTCACTGATAGTTGTAATTCCCTTCGGTGAGTATGGTAAAGCTTTGGTAACTCACTGAATTTATGGTTATTCACATGCGTAAACATATAATGATTAGGAAATGTGATTAGGGGTATGGCGTATATCATGACTGTTGGAGTGATGTGTGGCGGAGTTTGATAGGTTCACGGCTTTAGAAAGACTAACCGAGCTACAGCAGCTGTTTTATAAACAGCTGCCTGACAAGTTATGTCAGATAGAAAATTTATGGCAGGCGCTGCTTAATAAAAATCCACACGAGTTCACGTTTTCAGACTTACATCGCGTGGCTCATAGCCTGACTGGTTCTGCTGGCACATTTGGAGCGGTTACCATTGGTGCCATTGCTCGTGATCTTGAACTAGAGTTAAAACCTCTGCTTGATCTGAATGATGATTTATCTGCCGAAATTGATTCTGGCCTGGCTCATAATATTGATGGCTTGTTATCTCAGTTACGTCTGGCTGCTGATCAGTGGCAACCCAGTACAATCCCTCAGCTCTCTTCTGCTACAGAAAATGAGAGTACGGATAAGGTCAATGACCTGATCTATTTGTTGGAAGACGACGTGCTTCAGGCAGAACGGATAAAAACCTATCTTGAAGATAAGGGTTTTCGCCTCTGTTGTTTTACCCGGTTAGCTACATTCGAAGCTGCTTGTGCTGAGCAAGTGCCAGCTGCCGTGGTCATGGATATGGTGCTGAAAGAGGGGGAGACAGCTGGTGCCGAGGCGATTGAAAGGCTGAAGCGGCGATTTCCTGTTTGTCCCCCAGTGATCTTTATATCGGTGCGCACAGATATTGAGGCTCGCCTCGCGGCTGCCCGTGCCGGTGCCGCCCGCTATTTCAGTAAGCCGCTCGATCTGGCGGCATTAACCCAGACGCTAAACGGCCTTACCACTCGTGTTCAGGTAAAACCGTATCATGTGCTTGTTATCGATGATGATGAGAACCAGCTGGAATACTATGCAACCGTGCTGCGCGATGCTGGCATGAATGTCAGGACTCTAAACAAGCCTATGGAAGGTCTCGTGGTGCTGGATGAATACAGGCCTGACTTGGTGTTGATGGATGTCTATATGCCTGATTGCAGTGGCCCTGAGGTGGCACAGGTTATACGTCAGGATGATACCTGGGCGCAGATGCCGATTATGTTTTTATCGACCGAGTCCGACCTTGATCGACAACTGATTGCCATGAATCTTGGTGGTGATGACTTCCTAACTAAACCCGTTGCTCCCGGTCATCTGGTTGCTGCCGTTACAGCCAGGGTTAAGCGGGCACGCTGGATTACCCGTCTTAACCGTGACCTGGCACAAAGTCTACGTGAAATAGAGTTTAGTCACATTACGCTTGGACAGCATGCCATCGTTAGTATTGCTGATACCGCTGGTCGTATTACCTATGCCAATGACAAGTTTTGCCAGATTAGTGGTTTTAGTCGTGAAGAGCTGTTGGGACAGAATCACCGCATCCTTAAATCAAAACATCATCCGGCGTCATTCTATAAAGATTTGTGGGACACCATAAGCAGTGGCCGCGTGTGGAGTGGTGTTGTCTGTAACTACAATAAGGAGGGTGAAGAATATTGGGTTGATTCGACTATTGTGCCGTTTCTGGATGAGCAGGGTAAACCATATCAATATGTCTCAGCCCGTACTGATATCACAGCGCTAAGGGCCAGTGAAGAACGACTGAAACGCAGTCAGACCTTTGCCAATATCGGTACATGGGACTGGAATATTCGTACCGGTTCTCTGTACTGGTCTGACCGTATTGCGCCGTTATTTGGTTATCAGAGCTCAGTACCTGAAACAACATACGATAACTTTCTGGCAGCGGTTCATCCGGATGATAGACAAGCAGTGATTGCTGCTGTCGCAGCCTGTGTAGAACAAGGCGACGAATATAATATTGAACACCGTGTGGTTTGGGAAAATGGGGAAATACACTGGTTACTTGAACGTGGTGATGTGATTCGTAGTCCAGAGGGTGAACCCTTGCATATGTTGGGTGTGGTTCAGGATATAACCAAGATTAAACATGCCCAACTAGACCTGCTAAGAAATAGAGCGGCGATTGATAGTTCAGTGGATGGTATCGCCATACTCAATCGCAATGGTGAGTATGTTTATCTTAATCCAGCCCTTGCACAAATTTTTGGCTATGAGCAGCCCAGCCAGCTGCTAGGAAAGCCATGGAGATCCTTGTATACAGACGCTGAACTGAAAAGATTTGATGGCAAAATCATGCCGCAGTTTGAGCAGGAAGGTTATTGGCGTGGCGAGACGGCCGGTTTAAAACGGGATGGCCGTCAATTTTCGCAAAGCCTATCGTTGTCGGCGCTTGCAGATGGTGGCCTGGTTTGTGTGGTGCGTGACATTAGCTCAGACAAACAGGTGCGGCAGGCGTTGGAACAGGCCAAGGAAGATGCCGAAAATGCCAATCGTGCCAAGTCACAGTTCCTCTCAAACATGAGCCATGAGTTGCGCACACCGATGAATGCCATTATTGGTTTTGGCCAGTTGTTGCAGATGACTCCTGGTGAGAATCTAAGTGAAATGCAGGCAGATAATGTCAACGAGATCCTTAAAGCAAGCAATCATTTGCTTGAGCTTATCAATGAGGTGCTGGATTTGGCCAAGGTAGAGGCCGGACGTGTAGAGCTCTCAATTGAGCCGGTGATAGTGTCAGAGCTACTAGGTGACTGTTTGGCATTGACTGCACCGCTGGCACAAAAACGTGGCATTGAAATAGCTATCTTCTGTGATGGAGAGGTTAAGGCGCTTGAGGGTTTCTCTCAAGATATGGTTGTTAGGGCAGATAGAACCCGGCTTAAGCAGGTGTTGCTTAATCTGTTGAGCAACGCCGTGAAGTACAACAGCGAAAAGGGTCGCATAGAAATATCTTGTAATGGTTTGGATGACAATAAAATACAGATCTCTGTGGCTGATACTGGGCCTGGTATTCCTGTTGAACAACAGTCGCAACTATTCAAGGCATTTAATCGACTTGGTGCCGAAAATAGCAATATTGAAGGCACTGGTATCGGTTTGGTGATTACCAGGAATATCGTTGAAATGATGGCGGGGGAGATTGACTTTGAGAGCCGTGTGGGTGTAGGCAGCAATTTTTGGGTTGAATTACCATCTGCTTCTATGGCACGAATTCATCCAGACCAACGGCTGGTAGTTGATATCGACGAGCTGAGCAAGCCGCAATCATTGTCTGATGATACGCAGGATGAACAACACACCGTGATCTATATTGAAGATAATCCCGCCAATTTGCGCCTGCTTGCACAGATGTTGAGCTTGCGGCCTAATATCCGGCTGCTAAGTGCACCTGAAGCGACTATGGGGCTGGAGCTGGCGAGACAGCATCTGCCTGACTTGATTCTTATGGATATCAATTTGCCTGGAATGAGTGGCATAGATGCCCTCAAGTTGTTACGTCAGGATGAGGTCACTAGAAAGATACCTGTTGTTGCTGTGAGTGCCAATGCCATGCCAAAAGATATAGAAAGAGGTTTTGAGGCAGGTTTTGATGATTATATTACCAAGCCGATTGATGTTGAAATTTTGCTACATGCAATGGATGAGTTATTAGAAATATCCTCATTAAAAACAGAGGCACAAACCGATGAGTGAAACAATTAATACTGATGTGAAAAAAGCCAGTATTTTGCTAGTCGATGATGAGGCTGCGAATATCAAGCTGCTGCAACGGCTGCTGCAAAGCGTGGGCTATAGCAATATTGTTGCAACACAGGACCCTCGTCAGGTACTGGGTTTATTTAAACAACATCGTTGTGATCTGGTATTGCTGGATTTGAATATGCCTCATATGAACGGCTATGAGGTTATGGAACAGCTGAAGTCGGAAAGCGGCGATGATATGCCAACGATCCTGATGTTGACTGCTCAGCATGCACAGGAATTCAAACTGCAGGCACTTGAAAACGGTGCCATTGATTATGTAACCAAACCCTTTGATAGCAACGAGTTGTTATCAAGGGTGAACAATTTATTAAAAGTTCATATGGCGAGTAAGATCATCCGTTATCGCAACGAAGTGCTTGAACAAATGGTTCAAGAGCGTACCAGAGAATTACATGAAACACGTTTACAGGTGGTCAGGCGGCTTGGCAGGGCGGCTGAATATAGGGATAACGAGACTGGTCTGCATATTATCCGCATGAGTAAAATGGCTGCTTTGTTGGGAAAGGCAGCAGGGATAAGCAAGTATGACTGTGACTTATTATTGAATGCCGCGCCGATGCACGATATTGGCAAGATTGGTATTCCCGATCACATTCTGCTTAAGCCGGGTAAGTTTGAGCCTGAGGAATGGATCATCATGCAGACGCACGCCCAGATTGGCGCAGATATACTTTCAGAGGATGACTCTGATCTGCTTAGAATGGCGCATGTGATTGCACTGACTCATCATGAAAAGTGGAATGGCAAGGGTTATCCGAATGCTTTAGCTGGAGAGGATATTCCACTGGTTGGCCGGATTTGTGCGCTGACTGATGTGTTTGATGCACTGACTTCAGTGCGGCCTTATAAAAAAGCCTGGTCAGTTGAGGACTCAGTTATATATATAAAGGAAGAACGTGGTCAGCATTTTGATCCACAATTGGTAGATTATTTTATTGAGTTGTTGCCAGAGATTGTTGCTATAAAGGAAAAACATGCCGAGCCAGGGTCGTAATCATTTTACTTTCCAGTTAATAAAGATTATTTAATGGAGATTAAAAAAATACTGTCTGTGATTGGCCTGTTCATGGTGCTGGTTTCTCATACCTGTATCGCAGCTGAGTATTTTGTTGCAGTTCGTGCCAAGAGTGGAATTGATCATGCAATACAGAAATGGCAGCCAACCCTGGATTATCTTTCAAATAAGATTCCGGCTCACTCTTTCAGGCTTAAACCAATTGTCAGCTTAAAGGAAATTAGCAGTTTGGCTGCAAAGGGCGATTTTGACTTTTTGATAACCAATCCCGCCTCATATGTTGAACTTAAGCATCTATATGGTGCTTTAGCCCTGGCAACGCTGAATAACCGACGTGCCAATACGGCACAGAGTCATTTTGGCACAGTCATTTTTACGCATGCAAAAAATAATGACATCATCACTCTTACCGACTTAAAAGGTAGGCGTGTTATGGCTGTTTCTGAACCTGCATTTGGCGGTTGGCGTGTTGCCATGCTTGAAATTATGTCAAGTGGTTTAGATCCACAACGTGATTTTTCGGAATTGTTATTTGCAGGTGGTTTGCAAAAAAATGTGGTGTATGCCGTGCGTGATGGACTTTCTGATGTTGGTGTAGTGCGTACCGACCAGCTCGAACGCATGGAAGCTGCGGGTGAAATAGATATGCGCTATTTCCGTATTCTTAATAACAAGGATATAAAAGGCTTTCCATTCTTCTTGAGCACGCCGTTGTATCCAGAGTGGCCATTTGTATCGCTGAATAAAGATATTCCAACAGGTGTGTTAGATGAGGTGCGGCGTTCTCTGCTTGAATTGGCCGATGATTCTGCAGCTGCGCATTCGGGAAAATATGTCGGATGGTTAGAACCTCTTGATTATTCGTCTGTTGAAGGGCTGTTAAAAAATCTTAAGGTCGGCCCATATGAAAAATAACCATCGTCAAACTATCTAAGGCTGAATATGAGAATACCTCTTGTCTATAAATTTAGCCTGATTTCAATTTTGCTGGTACTGGTTAGTACCGGCGTTATTGGCGGTTTGTTTTATGTAAAGACCTCTAACTTATTGGTAAATGAGGCTCTGACAGATCTATATGAAAAGATTCATGATGAAGGTAATCAGCTTAAGACACATATCCTGGCGCAGAATGAAGATATTTCATTTTTAGCCAATGTTCCCCCCGTTCAACGTATATTACATGCCAAAAAAAATAATACACATGACAATGAATTCAATGAGGAATATTGGAAAACTAAGTTACAGGAAATATTTGTCGCATTACTTAATAGTAAATCAACTTACCTAAGTGCTCGCTTTATTGATGCTCATGGTCAGGAAATTGTTCATGTTGGCCGTGATGGTAAACAGGCGGTTGTGTTTGCTGGCGATGCGTTACAGGATAAGTCACACCGGGCATATGTACGTGAAACATTAAAGCTTTCTATAGGCGATGTATTTCTTTCTGATATTAATCTTAATCGTGAGCATGGCAAGGTTGTTGTGCCTCATAAGGAGGTGTTTCGAAGTGCAACGCCAATATTTGATGACCAGTCAAATGAATTGGCAGGTTTGATGGCTATTACCGTTGAGGTTGGTCATGAATTAAAAAAAATACAGGCGCAGATTGTGGGTAGTGGCCGTGATGTCTATATTGCCAATGATCATGGTGGTTATCTTTTACACCCAGACGCGAGTAAAACATATGGTTTTGACTTGGGTAAGCACTATCGAGTGCAGGAAGAAGTCCCGCTTATGGCTCATTTATTTTTGCCGGAAAACCGTGAACAAAACCTTACCCTTTTTCCAAAACAAACGGGAGGCAAGTCTGTTGCTGCATTTACTAAAATTAATTTTGACCCGATTAGACCTGAGCGATTTATAGCGGTAGGTATTAGTCAGCCCTATAAGGTTATTGTTGCTGAAAACACAGCTGTTTTGAATGAAATGATTGCTTGGGCCATTTTTCTAGCAGTGGCGGCCGCTTTTTTTGGTGTGTTGTTGTCGATACGGATGAGCCGCCCAATCAAACAGATTACGCAGGCTGTTGATGACTTTACCCATCAACGCTTAACTAACTCGGTTTTACCAAGAAATAATAATGATGAGATAGGTGTTTTGGCGCGTGCCTTCGATACCATGACCAAACAGGTTGAAGAGTCACGAACTAATCTTGCACAACTTAATGAAAATCTTGAGTCCTTGGTGGCTGAACGAACGGCATCACTTGAGAAGAGTGAATTGCATCAACGTACGGTGCTGGACACCATCGCTGATGCCGTAATTACTATTAATGAAAAAGGGGAGATAGAGAGTTTTAATCCAGCCGCTGAATTAATCTTTGGTTATCAAGCAGAAGAAATTGTTGGTGAGAACGTTTCAATGCTTTTACCAGAAGATGAACGTGTTTCTCATCAAGGTTATACAGATAATTCAACACTTAGTTCCCCCAGTGTTATAAATCTACGTCGTGATCTTGAGGGGCGTAGAAAAGACGGTAGCCAGTTCCCTCTTGAACTTAATGTGGCTCCAATTAAACGTGCGGGAAAACGTGGGTTTGTTGGGGTTTTGCGGGATATTACCGAGCGCAAGCGCATAGACAAAATGAAAAACGAATTTGTTTCAACGGTCAGTCATGAACTTAGAACGCCATTGACATCTATTCGTGGATCTTTAGGCCTGGTGACGGGTGGGGCAATGGGGGAGCTGTCAGGCCCTGTTAGTGAAATGCTCACTATTGCCAGTAATAATACGGAACGTCTGTTGTTGTTGATTAACGATATTCTCGATATCCAAAAAATAGAATCTGGTCAGATGGCCTTTAAGTTTCAGGCAATGGAGCTGAAGCCATTTCTTGAGCAAGTTGTTGAAGAAAATTCCGCCTATGGTGAACAGTTTGGCGTTAGCCTTGTAATTAATTACATGGTTGATAATGCCAAAGTGTTTGCAGATAAGGATCGTTTGAAGCAGGTGATGGCCAACCTATTATCGAATGCAGCCAAGTTTTCACCTGAGGGTGCTACGGTGGAAATTAATGTTGCTCGGCATCATGAGCGCATAAGGATTTCTGTGACTGATCACGGCCCAGGGATTCCTGCTGATTTTCATGGCAAAATTTTTGAGAAGTTTACCCAGTCTGACTCATCCGATACCCGTCAGAAGGGGGGGACAGGATTGGGCTTGAGTATTTCCAAAATTATTGTAGAAAAACACGGCGGTCGAATTGATTTTGTTAGCCGTGAAGGCGTGGGCACAACATTCTTTATTGAGCTTCCCTTAATGGCTAAGGCTATTTTAACTGATTCTGATAATCACCTGCATAAACTTCCAGAGATTCATCGCGCCTGTATCCTGATTGTTGAAGATGATCCGGATGTGGCGGCACTGATGCAGCATATGCTGGCCGAGGCCGGTTGTAATAGTGATATTGCATACGATGCGGAACAGGCTCGACAAATGTTACAAAAAAAGTCTGGCCAGTATCGAGCGATTACACTTGATGTTCAGTTGCCGGGTGAGGGTGGTGTTAGTTTTCTGAAACATTTACGTGAAGATCCAGTAACAAAAGCTTTGCCGGTAGTGGTGGTTTCTGTCACTGCGGATGTCACCAAGAAACAACTTAATGGTGGTGCGGTGGGTGTGGTGGATTGGTTGTCTAAGCCGATTGATCAACAGCGCCTTGTTGACTCTGTAAGGCTGGCAGCGGGAGCAAATAGAATGCCTCGTGTATTGCATGTGGAAGACGAGGCTGATGTCCATACAATTGTAAAAGAGATGCTTCAGGATTGCTGTGAGTTGACCTGGACAACCTCGGTGGCGGCATCTAAAGATGCGCTTAATAATGAAGAGTTTGATTTGGTCTTACTTGATATAGGTCTGCCTGATGGGTCTGGGTTGGATTTGTTAGAAACTATCGAGCATCGCGTTAACCCGCCACGGGTAGTTATTTTCTCTGCTTATGATGTAACAGAAGAGTATGCAGATAAGGTTAGCGCCGTATTGGTTAAATCAAAAACCGACAACCGCAAACTGGCGGATGTGATTTTGGGTGTGATGCGTGGTGATTAGCTCAAAATCTTGGCGTTGATTTAATAGACTTTGCTCGTCTCAAACGCCCAGGGGTTGTAAGTTTGTGGGTCGATATAGCGGCCCCAGTCGTGATTGTTATTGTCGTAATAGCCATCGGCATAGTCGTAGACACCTTCAGAGCCACCAAAGCCCGTGCCTTCCGTGTAAGTGAATTTTCCTGCATTCACGTATGACTTATCACTATCGGTCGCCATATCATATTGAGCCGTACTAGGGTGCACATCGCCTTGCCATAACTGCATGGTGTTAAAAATGACAACCTCGGCATCCGCAGTATTGTAGTCAATAGCACGCATATCGATTTCAAACAGCATGCTAATGTCTGGCGCTATAACCATTTGACTAATACGTGGTTTGGTCGTGTATCGGTCTTTAAGGACTTCCATCATGATTTCGCCATCACTCATGATCTGTCGAACTGTTACGCGGTTAGGGTTGGCTGAGCCATTGCCTGAGGTAACACTACGGGCTGCGGCATCAATATCCATATCCAGAGGGTCATAGCCATTACCAAAGGTTGTGGTGCTGTTGTATTCAGAATGGCCGCCTGATGCCGAGCCTGAGTTGAGTGGTTCGCCTAACTCCTGGCTGCCATAATTGCCAAAGCCCATTTCAACATAGCTTTCCTGAATAAAGCCCTCTGCCAGGTCGCCGAAGATCATGTGGTAATAGGTTTTTCCTGTAGCTGGATCAGTGACTATCTGTGGTCGTTCCAGGCTGTGTGCATCGTACAAATAGGGGGTTTGTGCCGGGCTGATTCCGCTACCTGTTTTTATCCCCCTCCAATTATTGTCAGAATTCCAGTATTCCGTTCTTATCGCGCTGTTTCTACCTGGCAGTTCATATTGATCTGTTACGGTGAAATTCATGACGAATTCAGCTCTTACCGGCCCAGGGCACAGTACTGAGCTCAGTATCGCCAAGCCAAAGAGCGTGGCTAACAGTTTGTTAACGTAACAACTAAGCATCTGGATTAAGTTCTTTCATCTGCCACAATGTCCAGAGCAGGACTAAATCTCATGTTGTGCCTGGCGGGCGTAATATAATGACTTCTTAAATAACTCAATGAGTAAAAAGCCTTATTAGAACGGTTATATTTGAGTAGGGTGGTTGTTACGAGTTTATGTTTGGAAATAAAGCGAGTATTACAGGTCATTTGTTATCAATAGATAAAAGTATAGTTAAAAATTCCGTAACTTTTTCATATGGCTGGTAATTTCCATATGGCGCGTAATATTAAGTTATTTTAAGAAACTAATAAATAGCCTTGGGCTGCAGAAAAGATGACGCTTATAAATATTGAATCACTACAAAAACCAATTCCTAGCGACAGGTTTTCACTGTTTGAACTGGGCTTCAGGCCATTTTTCCTCGCAGCCGGAATAGTCGCGGTTGCCTTGTTGTTGGGGTGGTTGGGGCTGCTGTTGTCTGTGATTGAAGCTGATTCTTATTACGGTGCTAGCGTTTGGCATAGTCATGAAATGGTGTTTGGATTTGCTGTGGCAGTGATTGCCGGTTTTCTGCTCACCGCCGTGCGTAACTGGACCAGTGCCCAAACACTCAAGGGGCACATGTTATTAGCTCTTGTGATGTTGTGGTTTACAGGGCGGCTGTTACCGCTGTTTTCAACTGTATTGCCGGCGTGGCTGATTGCTCTTGTTGATATTGCCTTTTTGCCCTTGTTGGCGCTGTCGCTGGCCATACCCATTATTCAAGCTAAGAAACGTCCGCAATTGATCTTTGTAGCAATGCTGCTGTTGATGTCCTTAGGCAATATCATGGTGCATGCCGAGCTACTTGGTGTAAGCGAACACAGTGCTGCACTGGGAATAAATCTGGCGATCAATATTGTCGTGTTGATGATCGTTATCATGGCCGGACGGGTATTTCCTATGTTCACCAAAAACGGCGCCCCAGGTGCCGAGCCACGCAAATGGCCGTGGCTGGAAAAGTCCGCCGTAGTCACTATGACAGCCTTGTTAATCGTCGAGCTGCTATATCCACAGCCATGGTTAATTACAGGCCTGGCAGCTATTGCAGCACTGGTGCATGCTGCACGGCTGTGGGGCTGGTCTTCACGCCTGGTTTGGTCTGTGCCTTTATTGTGGGTGCTGCATCTTGGTTATGCATGGTTAGTGCTGGGATTTGCATTTAAGGCGCTGGTTGTTACAGAAATGATAGCGCCTGTGCTTGCCAGCCACGCAATTGCTGCAGCTATCGCAGTGTTGTGTTTGGGAATGATGTCACGGGTCGCGCTTGGCCATACCGGGCGGCCACTGATACCCGCAAAGGCGATGGGCTGGGCCTTTGCGTTAATCAATCTGGCCATGGCCACACGTGTGCTGGTGCCAGTGTTTCTGCCTGGCTGGAGTGCCCCGACGACGATTGTGTCGGGTGGCCTTTGGGTCGCTGCATTTGTAATGTTTGTCACTGTTTATCTACCAATCCTGATTCGGGCGCGAGCCGATGGCCAGCCGGGCTAAAAACCACAATGTTAAACTTTGGCTAGAGGTGTTATTAAATCTTTGTTAATACAATATTTTTTGGAATTTCAGGTCAAGATGTCAACGTCAAGGGTCGATATATTGGTTGGAACGGCGCATTGAGCACATTTGGGGGGAGTGTGTAATACGCCGACATCAGTTGGTTTCAAGGCTGCAGAGCAGGATCTCAGGGCCTTACATTAGTGTGGTTTAGATCTCCCCTATGGCCTCAAAATATCATAAACAATACATGCTAATGTTTTCCCTACTTGCAGGGCTGCTGACTTCAATGCCAGCCTTTAGTGAAGGCAGTATTGAAACTGAAATAGCGCTGCCTGAAATTCTACATGATCACACATCTGATTCTCAGCATAACGAAAGCAAGCATCCTATCCTCCCTATCCCTCTTACTGTTTTAGTTGACCCGCAAAAGGTTGAGTTAGGCAGGCGTTTATTTGAGGATAAGCGGCTTTCCAATGATGGCAGCATGGCTTGCCGAAGTTGCCACTACATGGACAAGGGAGGCGCGGATGGTAAGAAATTTTCAAAGTCTATCGATGGCGGTTTTCGTAAAAGAAATACACCCACTATTTACAATGTCGGCCTGAACGCACTATTTGGTTGGGATGGGGTATCGATCAGCCTGGAAAATGTCACTGAGGGGATAATAAAAAGCAAAAAAGGATTAGCGACAAACGGGCTGGCTCTAATTGCCAGGATATTCGAGGATCCTGACTATGTGCGCCTGTTTAACGCAAGCTACCCTGATGGGGTTCAGCCTGAAAATGTAAATAATGCACTGGCTGAATACATGCGTTCTTTAATTACGCCGAACTCACGTTTTGACAAATATTTGCGTGGCGATGAAATAGCCATAAACAAACAGGAAAAAGAAGGATACAGATTGTTTAAGGCGTATGGCTGCGCTTCCTGTCATCAAGGTGTTGCCGTGGGTGGGAATATGGTTGCCCCGTTTAATATTTTTAGGAATTACCTGGAAAAAGAAAAAACCATCGATCAGATTGAGTTCGGTCGATTTAATAAAACAAAGAATGAACGGGATAAGTATGTTTTTCGTGTTCCAAGTCTAAGAAATATAGAATTAACCGCGCCGTATTTTCATGATGGTTCGTCTAAAGATTTAGAATCTTCTGTTGAAGTTATGGGGCGTTATATGTTGGGTAGGGTTATTCCTGTTGGTCATCAAAAGAAGATTGTGAGTTTTCTAAAAACACTCACTGGTGAATATCAGGGTGAGCCGTTATGAAGCTGAAACTGATCTTGCCTTTGCCGCTCTTTATTGGTGTGGTCATCACACTTGTTATTTCGGTTGTGTACTTTAAATCGAGTTCTGACAAGGTTGAGGAGCCTGTTCCAGCTATTAATAGATTAAGTATATTGAAGCACGATAATGCGGCTTTAAATGAGACGCTGTTTGAAATGGTTTCTGATAAAGCCAGTAGTTATGATGAAGTAAGTGATAGTTATAAACATTTTGTGGGTGAGTTTTTAGAGTTTAAAAACAGTGATACGGGGCAGGATTACATAAAAGATAGCAGCTTTAACCAAAAGATTATTGATCTGGGTGTCGCAGTGGATAATAAGGGTGCTCTGATTGAACGTCTTAAGACAAGCCATGCGATTTTGCATAATTCATTGGATTACTATCCGCTCATCGCCAAAGAAGTTAAGGCTATTTCATATAAAAGTAGAGCGTATGACAAATTTGTAGGCTTGATGGATACGGTTATGTATTACGCCATGAGTGGTGATGATGCTTGGTTTTATGAAGCGATGGCTTTGAACGATTCTTTAAAGGCTGAAATGAGAGATATGAAATTCCTTGATAAGGAGGATGAATCATATTTACTAAATTTCCTGGCGCACTCTGAAATAATCTTAAATGGAAAAAATGAACAGGGAATGATTTCTGCCATAGAAACTCAGGTCCCGTTAAATGCAACAATAGATATCCTCCGAAAAGCATATATGGATAACTATTTAGATGGCATCAATAGAGCAAAAGGATATCGTGATGTCATGTTGGTCTCGTCTATATTGCTTGTGTTACTTGTTTTATACATGCTGGTAATGTTTTATCGATATGCAAAGGAGTTGGCTGCGAGTCGTGCAAAAAATATTTTTCTGGCGAATATGAGTCATGAGATTAGAACACCATTAACCGCGATTATTGGTTTTGGTGAGGCCACGCTTGATAGTGATCAGCCAATAGAGCAGCGGCTGTCAGCCGTACGTTCGATTGTCAGAAATGGAAAACATCTTCAGGCCATTATTAATGGGATATTGGATCTTACAAAGATTGAAGCTGGAAATATTGAAGTTGAGATTTTATCTGTAGATTTGTCTGATCTTTTGAGTGATTTGGAGTCTGTTCTGAAAATGCAGGTTGCTAAAAAAGGACTTGTGTTTAAGTTAAGTTATTTGACTCCCGTGCCAGATAAGATATTTACTGATCCGGTTAGGCTAAAACAAATTTTGTTAAATGTTTGTGGCAATGCGGTTAAATTCACCAGGCAGGGGCAGATTGAGCTTGGTGTCAGCTGTTTTCCTGATAAACATAAAATAATGTTCTCTGTGACTGATACAGGTATTGGTGTTTCTAGAGAGCAGATGAAAACTCTGTTTAAGCCATTTTCACAGGGTGACTCTTCATCAACCCGTGAGTTTGGTGGTGCTGGTTTGGGCCTGCATATATCCAGAGAGCTTGCCAAACGTCTTGGCGGTGATATTAATTTGATCACTTCAACAATGCAGGGTTCGCGGTTTGAAATTGTCATTGATACTGGGGCCTTAGATGGTGCTGTGTTTACTAATGATCCGCCCTTACTATCTCATCTTGACGTGACAGGTATGGTGCCGGCTTCGGCCATGCCGCCGAAATTAAGGGGTTTTGTGCTGATAGCTGAAGATAGCCCTGATATTCAAAAACTAATTTCTCATCATATACACAAGACTGGAGCAGCTACAGTCATTGCTGAAAACGGAAAAAAAGCACTAGAAATGGCCATGAATATGGAGTTCGACCTGATCCTGATGGATATGCAGATGCCGGTAATGGATGGCATAGAGGCGACACAGAGATTGCGCCAATCCGGTTACACAAAACCCATTGTCGCCCTAACCGCAAATGCATTTGATGATGATAGAGAAAAGTGTCGTGAAGCGGGGTGTGATCAGTTTCTTTCTAAGCCGGTTGACTGGGTTAAATTTTTTCAGGTGCTTAGCGATTATCTGCAGGCCGAAAATTATGAAACAGATAATCAATTAGCCTTGGTCTCAGAAATGCTTGATGGTGATCCTGATATTGAAGCATTTATTAAAAGTCTTGTTGATGATCTACCTGTTCGATTTGAACAAATTAGTCAGCTCCACAAAAATAAAGACTGGGATAAATTGAAGCAAGATTTACACAAGCTTAAAGGCACGCTTGGTTCATTTGGTTATCCACAGGTTTCTACGCTTGCAGCCAGAATGGAACTATATTTAAAAAATCATCATTATGATGAACTAAGTTCAGCTATGGACGAACTTTCGCTACTGATTTCACGCATCGTCATGGGGCGACCAAAATAGCTGTAAACATTGGTTTTATGTTGGTCTGTTTTGTGGCGGATAAAGTTTTTTTGAGTCTCTATGTCTCTATGTCTCTATGTCTCTATGTCTCTATGTCTCTATGTCTCTATTTCACGGTGCACTGCCTATAAAAATTATGGCTTGAGTGGCGGGCACATTAGTTTGAACGTTGAAATTGTTAGCTGAATAATGGCGTGCAGGCTGGGTAAGCTCTTTCCCCCAGCCTGGCTTTTTAAGCTTTCCGGGCATAAAAATTTACGCCCTGAACATGAAGATCCTTTGAAACTTTGACTTCTGCCCTGGTGTTGCGGAAACAATTGAAATATTCAGTGATGCGTCCGTCAATCAGTCCTTCCATTGCCGCTAACTCGGCAACCTCATTTTCTACCATTGCACCACCGATGCAGGCTGCCCAGATGTCTGGATTGCTACGCGCCTCCAGGGTGAGTTCCCGCTGCACAACCACATCGGCCATAAACAGGCGCCCGCCAGGTTTTAAAACCCGGTAGATCTCACTAAAGACCTTGTCTTTGTTTGGTGACAGATTAACCACACCGTTTGAGATCACCACATCGACGCTTGCATCAGTAACAGGCAACTGTTCCATCAAGCCGTCACGAATATCAACGGTCTCGGATAAGCCAGCCTGACTGGCCGCAGTGCTGGCACATTCGCGCATCGTTGGCGTCATGTCGATGCCAATAGCCTTGCCGGTTGGACCGACTCGTCTGGCTGCCAGCAGCAGATCCATACCACCACCGCAGGCATGGTCTAACACAGTCTCGCCGGCGTGAATGGTGCCAATACGGTGGGGATTGCCCACCCCAGCAAAACGGGCGGTACTTCTTTCCGGCAGCGTTTCTAATTCTGACAGGTCGTAACCCAGATATTCATGTGCATAATGTGGGCCGCGGTGAAAATGGAACTCACCGTCTGGCTCACGGGCAACACGGTCGTAAGTAATGCGCACTTGTTCACGCAGATAATCGGCATCGAATCCTTTTGGGCTGGTAATGGCCATGGCTATTCTCCTAGGCGTTTAGGGACAGAATTACAGCAGGGTGAAGCGCTATCTATAAACTTATTATTGCTATCTGAATGTTCGCAGAAGGGAACATTTGTTGAGAGTAGACTAAATTTTTTGAATGGAAAGGGCGGATGAACCGCTGAATAATATCTATGATATTTTTGCTGCTTTATGCGGCAAACCATTGCTGCCGATTCGGTGGTGTGGTATTCAGCTCTGAGGAGCTAAAACCCCTTATCCTTTAAATCACTAACCCAACTGACATAAAGCATTGGGATTTTGTTGTGACTGACCCGGTCCATAATAGAATCTGTCATCTGCAAGTGCGAAACCTCCTCGGTAATGCCGCGAAAATCACCCCATTGGCAAGATTGTTCTGAAACCATGCCATCGTTGTGGCCTTCGTATTTTTTTAATAAGCGATAGCTAACGGCATACAGTGGGTCATCCAGTGCGCTTAGCATTTGCGCGCCATAACTTTGATACAACACCCCAGTTGCATCAATGACCTCTTGATTAAAACGCTGCATGTGCCTAGGGCTAAGTTGTTTAATTGCCATGCCGCTGTCTGGTGTTTCATCGCCCAGAAAAAGGGCGAAAAAGTCCACCAGTGCATAAACGGCGGTATCGTCTTCGGGCATATAGCGGCAGACAATATCGGCAATACAGGTGCCGTGGTGGGGGGTGCAGATCGTGGTCAGGCTGGCAACCTTATCGGCGATGCCAAGTTTGGAAATGGCATATCGGGCATCCAGGCCGCCCTTGGAGTGGGCGATAATGTTGATCTTTTCGGCTTTTGTTTCGGCCAGGATGGACTCTATCCGTGTTTTAAGCTGTATGGCGTTGTTCTCAAATGAAGACCAGGCACTAGCCTCACCAAGAAATACCTGGGCTCCAGCAAGGCGTAAATATTCAGGAATCCGGCCCCAGGATGAGATAGCCATGTCGTCGCGATAGCCAATCCCATGCACAAACATGACTGGGTATTTGGTGTGGCAGCTGTTGGCCTCAACATCTATTGTTGAAGCGCTCGAAAAATAATCAGTAAATTTTCGAAAATTAAACATAGCGTTTAAGGTGGTGGGCTTTATGTTTTAAAATTTGCGCTAATAGCACTAGTGGCTCCGTTTGTTTTATCCATGCCCCAATTCAGAAGTAGGCTGGCTCTGTCATACCAGGTTATCTAAGTAATTCACCCGGACTGTAAAGCAGACCTCGCTCAGATAAGCCTGGGCGGGGTCTATCTTGTTGGTAGCAATTATCTGTTATGTAGCCTTGTGGTACGGGATTTCCAGCATAGCCCCAAAGTCCATTATTGACGTTCAACCAATAGTCGCCATTTTCAATTGGCCCGCAATGAATCTGCTCCAAATGCTGGATTTGTTCAGGTCCGAGTCGCTGGCCATTCATAATCACAATCCGCTCAGCATAGACATTGCTGGTGCTGAAAACCAGAACAAGCCCTGCCAGGATAGGTACGTTAGCCATTTCCATCGCATGATCTCCTATGAAGTGCATGTGATGATTGCGTAATCCATTACGCGAGGTACAACCATCTAATTCAACTATAGGAAACTCAACAGGGCTTTTCTATTTTGCATTTCTAATAACTAAAGGCTGACCTTGTTCTGGTCATTGGCTGGCGCATTGAAAATTGTTTGAAGATCCTCCGCCAGCAGCCGATAACAAGACAATGGCAGCAACCAATGCAGGTGTATAACATGCTGAAACGCATGGTCTTTCTGTTTTACCCATTTCTTCTACCGGTGTTGGCCGTCTACACCTTACCCTCCTTGCAGCGACTGTCTGCCGATTACCAGCCCTTAATCGAATTGTTTCCTTATCTTGCCATCGGGGCAGGGGCCTTGCTGGCCTGGCGCTTTAATCGCAGTCGGGTGTTCTTTTCCTTATTGTTGATGCTCGGTCTTTATCTGGTGATAAGCCTGCGCCCAGAGGTTACAGACACAACCGGGCGTTGGCTCGTTCTGGCCGTCAGTCTGTTGTTACCTCTGAATCTATTGCTGCTTAGCTTCTTTAGAGAGCGCGGCATCTTTACCAGCCACGGCAGCATTCGTTTTGCCTTTCTCGCCACGCAGGTCTTGCTGGTGTGGTGGATGATCAAACAGACAAACCTTGGTTGGCTAAATTGGCTTGAAACGTCCTGGCTAGGTTCTTCCTGGTTGGTTGAGCAACAGCAAGGCATACCCCAGACCGCCTGGTTTGTCTGCGTGCTGGTGGTGGCCTGGCAGGTGGTACGCCTGTTGAGACGGCCATGCCTGGTCGAAAGCAGCGTATTGGCGACCCTGACAGTGGCCATGCTGGCCATTACCCAGAATGTCGATGCTGGCAGCAGCGCTGTGTTGTTTGGTCTGGCTGCAGTGTTGCTAGTGATTACTCTGGTGCAGGAATCCTACGGCATGGCCTACATGGATGAGCTAACCGGCTTGCCGGGCAGGCGGGCGATGATGGCGACACTAATGAGTTTGGGCAATAAATACAGTATCGCCATGCTCGATATCGATCACTTCAAAAAATTCAATGACACCCATGGCCACGATGTTGGTGACCAGGTTTTGCGCATGGTCGCGGGCAAGATCGGCCAGGTATCAGGCGGCGGCAAACCAGCCCGTTATGGCGGTGAAGAGTTTTCCGTCATCTTCCCCGGCAAGAGTGTCACTGATGTCGTGGCCCATCTGGAGGTGGTGCGTCAGCACATAGAAGAGAGCCCATTTACCATTCGCGGCCAAGACCGGCCCAAAAAGGCTCCGAAAAAAGGTGCGAAAACACGTAAACCGGCAGAAAAACAGGTCTCGGTCACCGTTAGTATTGGCGTCGCTGAGCGCAGTGATAAATGCACCAGCCCAGATACCGTCATGAAGGCCGCTGACAAGGCCCTCTATCGCGCCAAGGGCAAGGGCCGTAATCAAGTCTGTAAGTAAGTCTAGTCAGGGCGTGGTCTGCCCTAAGCTTATTAATTCACCCACCCCTAACGACCCCTTTTTACTCGCATAAATAATCATTCTGTTATATGTTAATTAACCATTCTACTGGGTAATTCCGCCTGTAATCGGTTTGTTGAGTAGGGAGTTGTATGAAGCTGGCCCCTAAAATCACGCTTGGATATGTGTTGTCCGCCTTTCTCGTCATTGTCGTCGGTGTCGTCAACTATCAAGCCACAGAGCGCATCGAGCAGCAAAATCAATTGGTGGTTGGCACGGTGATGCCCAATATCCAAGCCCTGCAAGAGGTTGAGACTGGTGGGCTGCGCATCATTGCCATTACCAGTGAATTGATCTGGATGCACGCCCAAGACAGTCATGCCTTTGACCCTGAGGAGTGGGGGACAGAGCTGGCTGAACTGCAGAGTGATGGGCTATGGCTATATGATGCTGCCATCGCCCACTATAGGGAAATTGCCCTGGTGGGGGCCCCGCATGAGATTGTCTTTGTTGAAACCATTGAGTCCTGGGGTGCGCAGTTAAAGGATACCAGCCTGCGTATGCTTGAGATGGCAACCACTGGCTCCAATATTGCGCAACTGAATGTGCTGCGTGTAGAGCTGGAAGAGATAGAGAAAGGATTCCTGCTCAGTATTCAATCAGCCAAGGCGCATGAATATCAGGAGCTGCAACTCGAAACTGAGAACCTGCAGCAGGCTTTGATTGAAGACAAGCGAAACATTATTTTTGGCAGCGCCATTGCCTTTGTTATCGCCATTTTGTTCGGATTGCTGGTGGCGAGATCGGTAAGCCGGCCAATAATTGAACTGAAAAATGCGGCCGTCGCCCTGGGCCAGGGTGATTTGAATACCCGAGTCAAAATCCGATCCAAAGATGAAGTAGGCACTCTGGCGCGGTCATTTAACGCCATGAGTGATGAACTGGGTATGGCGGCAGCGGTATTCGAGAATACCAACGAAGCGGTACTGATTACGGATGCCAATGCAAATATCGTTGCGATCAATAAGGCGTTTGAATCTATCACCGGTTATCAGGAGCAGGAGGTAGTTGGCGGCAATCCTAGCCAGATAAAATCCAACCGTCATGATGAATCGTTTTACCAGCAGCTGTGGTCAGAGCTACTTGATAGCGGCATGTGGCGTGGTGAAATCTGGAACCGACGCAAGAATGGTGAGGTCTTTCCTGTTTGGCAATCGATTTGTGCGATCAAAAATGAAGCTGGCGATGTCAGTCATTATGTCTCGGTGTTTTCCGATATCAGCACGCTCAAACAGTCGCAGGAGAAGCTGGATTATCTGGCCTATCATGACCCTCTGACCGGCTTGCCTAATCGCTTGCTGTTCGAAGACCGGCTTGAGCAAGCGCTTAAACATGCCAAACGCGAAAAGCATGAGATCGTGTTGTTGTTTCTGGATCTGGATAGGTTCAAAAATATCAATGACAGTCTTGGTCATCCGGTTGGGGATGCCTTGCTGATTGAAATAGCGAAACGTCTAGATGGTTTGGTGCGGCAAGAGGATACCGTTGCCCGCTTGGGGGGTGATGAATTTGTTGTCATCCTCGAGCGGATTGAGAAACCTGAAGACGGAGCGATTCTGGCGCAGAAGATTCTTGACGCCTTTCATGCATCGATTGTGGCTGATGGCCATGAGCTGCTCGTCACCCTGAGTATCGGTATTAGCCAATATCCAGCTGATGGCGAGGATGTACCTACGCTGGTCAAAAATGGTGATGCCGCACTCTATCGAGCCAAGGAAGAGGGGCGTAACTGCTTTCAGTTCTACACCACTGAGCTGACCACAAAGGTTTCTGAAAGACTGGCGATGGAAACGGCGCTGCGGGGAGCTTTGAGAGAAGAGCAATTAATGATTTATTACCAGCCGTTTGTTTCACTTCAGTCAGGAAAAATCACCGGTGCGGAAGCACTGGTACGTTGGAATCATCCCGAACATGGCCTTGTTTTGCCAGACAGATTTATTGCGCTTGCTGAGGATACTGGCCTGATTGTTTCAATCGGCGCCTGGGTCTTATTTCAGGCCTGTCAACAAGCCAAGCTATGGCTTGACCAGGGTTACGATTTTGGGCGGATTGCTGTCAACGTTTCAGGCCTGCAGATTCAGCGTGGCAAGTTTGTCGATATCGTCAAACAGACCTTGCAGGAAACGGGGCTGGAGGGGAAATACCTTGAGCTGGAAGTGACAGAAAACGTCATTATGCGAAATACTGAAAAGGCGATTGCTGTGCTTAATCAGCTAAAAGAGATTGGCGTGCAGTTGGCAATAGATGATTTTGGCACGGGTTACTCATCCTTGAGTTATTTGAAGCGGCTGCCCATCGACAAGTTAAAAATAGATCAGTCCTTCGTGCGGGATATTCCCGAAGATGCAAATGACAAGGCGATTGCCCGTGCCATTCGGGCACTGGCCAAGAGTCTCCGGCTGATGGTGGTTGCCGAAGGTATAGAGTCCAGCAAACAGGCGGCTTTTTTGAAGCGCTTGGGTTGTGATGAGGGGCAGGGTTATCTTTACAGCCACCCGGTGACAGCAGATGAGTTTGGGCTATTGTTGAACGGCGGTGGCTTGGCTCAGGGTGAAACGAAGTAATCGCTGTGATGCAAAGCCGCTTGTTGTCCCATGTTCAAACCGAAGCTCTCAAACGTGTGTTTCACCAAACAACGGTAAGCCATTGTTGCTAACTTGTTGGCGTAATTCATCACTGATCAAAAACATAGGCACCTGCAGGCTGATCGCCTTGCAGTGACGTGCCACCACCTCCATTGCCTCATCACGATTGAGATAACGGGCGCGGGTATTAAATTTGCCGGTGCCGTCAGAAACACGCCATTTGTCCTTGGTCTTGATTACCGTTAACCAGGGGTCGCGTGTTTCTATCCAGCTTTGGCCGGTCTTGATGCTGAACGGCTTGCCAAGCTTATTGAATATTTTTGGAATCTCGACATCATACTGGCGCACTATCGAGCTTAGCTGCTTGGCATAACGAATCTGCTGAATCTGTCCAAACGGCCAGGCGATGCCATCAAAACCATTTTGACAGGCGTGAATCAGCATCAGTTTGCTGGTTAGCGCCAGCCAAGCCTTTTTGAAAGGCGCATTGGGAATCTTGCCCAATACACTGCTGTCATAACCATAACGTTGGCCAGACTGGTGCCAGTCACTCTGCATCTCTTCGATGAATAACAGCTTGCGTCCTTCACAATCAATCCGGTTGGTGGTGCGAACATGGGCCAGGACATTGTGGTCGAAATAATGGCTGCCAAAAAAGCTGCGTTGATAATCGGGCAGGCTAAGCAACCATTCGCGATAATCACTGCCGCCATAGAGGCTTAGATAGTCATAGGGGCCGTGAAAGCGAGCACCACTCTGAACATCCCAGGTGGCATGGGCATGGCGATGAGCCGCTTGTATGGCTGTGTTACTGTCGGCATAAAATAACTGTTCAGGCCTATCTTGGTTGGCTACCGGACGACCATGGGGGTCAAGTACGAACCAGGTCGTATTTAAGGCCATGCGGTGAGTCTGTTGCAGGGTCTTAACCGCACCGACGCGGTAATTACGTTTTTGATCAACGTAACGCAAAATACAGTGACAGCTGTCATCCAGTGCCAACGCAGTTTTGTAGAATGTTTGGCGTGGCAAGCGCTGGGCAACTTCGATAAATTGCAACCCACCGGCTTGATTGCGAATCAGTTGAGTGTTCAGTTCCAGGCGAATGTTTTTGAAACTGATGGCAGCTAACAGATCATGTTTATGCAATAAGGTATCTGCTTCTGTCTGCGATAAAAATTGCCACAGTCCTGACCAGCGGATCTCTTCTTCACGCAAGCCGCTTTTTTTCATATTCAGCACGGTTGCACGCCACTGTGCCGCGCTGGCTTTGTTCATAGGCAGTTTAATGATGCGTTGTTGTAATGAACTGAATAGCTGTTGTGGTGAG
Source organism: uncultured Gammaproteobacteria bacterium (assembly GCA_965602225.1). Classification (GTDB taxonomy): domain Bacteria; phylum Pseudomonadota; class Gammaproteobacteria; order Tenderiales; family Tenderiaceae; genus Tenderia. The sequence continues at coordinate 46,419 of CBFCYE010000005.1, forward strand.
GCGTCGGTTTTAACCGAAAGCTGAGCCAGGTCTTTATCTAGACGGCGGCGAACCATTTCAATGCGGCGCACTTGCTCGGGGCGTTTTAACCACTGTAGCAAGGCATCCTTATCATCATCCGACCAGTCACTGGCAGAGGCAATATCGGCAACCGTGTAACCGCTGTATTGAAAATCGTAGACAGGACAATCATGCAGGTTATGGGGCGATTCACAGTGGCGATAGATTACATCCACCAACCGATATAACTGCGTAAAAGAATCCCCCACCTGAAAACGATGGCTTCTTAAGGCGTGATATCTGGCACGATCCGTTGCGATATCCACCACTTTTTGGCTTGGTAATAACAGCATAAGTGGCTCTCCACATCCTTGGTTGGGGAGGGCATATTTTGTCGTTCTATATAATAGGTATCGGCCAGAAATGGCGCTTGTTTATGCGTTTGTAGCCATACAGCGGTTATAAACGGTTATGTTGTTTTGGGGATGGGTTATTTTTCAGTCTGTTTGCGCAAACGAAACAGGCCATGGGTCTCGCTATCACTGCTGAAATAGAGCGCACCATCGGGGCCAATTGCCACACCTACCGGCCGTGCCCAACGGTCACCATTTTTCAATTGAAAGCCCGTCACCAGCTCATCAACCCTTATGGCTTCACCATTGTCAAAACGCACCACCGCCAACTGAGGATGGCGCCGAGTTGAGGGCAAACCGATAAAACTCCCTAGCGGCTTGGTGCCCCATGAACCGCGTAGGGCGACAATGGCATCATGTTCTAGTGATTCATCCAGCGCACCAGTCGGCACAAACTCCACCCCCATGGGCGCATTGCGTGAGGCAAAGGTAACGACAGGTTTCTGCACATCGGTGATGGGCCGTGGTGGTGGGCTGTCGATGCAATCATCAGGTCTAAGCTGTTCACCGTCATACCAAAACCATGGCATGCCGTGAAAAGAGCCTGGCAATAAACGACTAAAATATTCCGGCGGCAGGTTAAAACCATGATGATCCGGGCCATTGTTACTGGCATACAGTTCTTTAGTTTGAGGGTGCCAGGCAAAACCGACTGGATTGCGCAAACCGCTGGCAAAGGTCTGCCATTGTGCCTGGCCGTTAGATTCGTCCAATACCAAAACACCACCACGGCGTTTATCAAACGGATAGGATTTATCCAGATATTCAGCGCTGCAATTGCTAGTAATACCCAAACTGACATAGACCCGACCATCTGGCCCTACAGCTACCGTACGACTGGAATGACCACCACCGCCGGGCAAGGCCGCCAACAGCTTAACCACCTTAGGTGAAATAGTTGCCTGGCCTAATTCATACGGTGCAACGTAGAGGCCATCAGTTTTGGCAATCAGGATTTCTCCAAGGCGAAACGCAACACTGTGTGGGTAACCACCCGTATGCAACAACAGCTGCGGCTGAGTGTAGGGCGGTGGCAAACGATAGACGCTGCCAGACCTGGCGCCAATAAATAGATCGCCATTACTGGCAAAGGTTAACAGGCGTGGTCCTTCCAATTTATCGGTTAACAATTCCAGCGTGTAACCCAGAGGTACTTGTACGGAATATGAATCACCATTGATCTTTATAGATTGATCAACTCTTTCAAGCACAGCCGGCGGGGCCGCATGGCTAGAGGCAATGCTAAACATCAGAATAAATAGAGCGCGTACCATCACAGCTACAGCCTAAGAAAAACACGGGGGTATGATTATATAAGCCAACAGCGACTAATGTTCAAGATTGATAATTTTGAATCGGGTTTATTACTTAGCTGATCATGGCCTTGTTATCAGCGTAAGGCTATTATGAATCTAGTGAAAAGCTTGTTATCAAAACTCGTTTTGTTATTTGTTTTGCCTGGCACCTGCCTGGCTAATGAGCACTATTTAACCCTCTATAACGGAAAATACACCGATGACAGGTTAGGGGATGTGCTGCTCAGCAAACCCGTTGATCAACTGAATTCCTACCTGGCTGTTATCGCCTGGAGCAAAGCCTTCCCGTTCAAAAGTCCAAAACACCAATGGGAGCTGGAAGCCCAATTCGGCAAACATTATCGTGGTCAAAACCATTCGGAGCTCAATCTCGTCGCCATCTATCGCTGGCAGAAAACACCGTGGAACAATATCTTGAAAACCAGCTTTGCGATTGGCGATGGTCTATCCTACGCCAGTGAGATCCCGGCCCTGGAAGCCTCCAGCACCACCAACGTCGGCGCCACCCGATTGCTCAACTACATCATGTTTGAAATGACTGCCGCGCCACCTCAAGCAAGAGATTGGGCCATTGTCGCCCGTGTCCATCATCGTTCAGGGGTCTATGGCCTATTTAATGACGTCGAAGGTGGTTCCAATGTTGTCGCTATCGGCCTAAAGTTTCGTTATGACTAACAGGTAAGAGTGATGTCTGGCTGCGTACAAATCCGTTTTTACGAAGAGTTAAACGACTTCCTGCCAGCAGTGCAACGCAAGGTCTCGTTTCAACATTGTTTTAAACAAGCGGGTTCAATCAAAGACCTGATAGAAAGCCTCGGCATACCGCACACCGAGGTCGATCTGATCCTGGTCAACGGTGAGTCAGTCGACTTCAACTATTTAGTGAAAGACGGCGATCGCATTAGTATCTATCCCGTGTTTGAATCTCTGGATATCACAGCCGTCACCCACTTGCGGCCCAAGCCATTACTAGAACCCCGTTTCGTGCTCGATACCCATCTCGGGCGTCTCGCCGCCTATTTGCGTATGTTAGGTTTCGATAGCCTCTATCGCAACGATTACGATGACCCAAGGCTGGCCAATATTTCTGTCGATGAACAGCGAATTCTGTTAACGCGTGATTTAAAATTGCTGATGCGCAAACAAATCACGCATGGCTATTTTGTCCGCAACATACATCCACAACAGCAGCTGTTGGAAATACTCAAGCGATTTGATTTAACCAAGGCACAACAACCCTTTAGCCGCTGCATGCACTGCAATGGCAAGATCAGCGCAGTGGACAAGGAAACAATAGCGCCACAACTATTGCCGCGCACCAAGTGCTTTTATGACGAATTCTGGCAATGCGCGCAGTGCCAAAAAGTTTACTGGAAAGGCAGCCACTATCAGCGCATGCAACAACTCATCAACGCAGTTAATGCAGAGACTCAGCCATTGCCTGGCCTGGCATAGTCACACACCCCGGTGAGGAAAATTGACTTGAGCTGATCCTGTTGTGCGGGACTAAAAACAACATCACCATAAGTACCATCTGCCAAGGCCGTCGGCACTGACTTTAAGGCACACTTAAACAGATCCCCTTTAAACCCTTCACCGGCCAGCATGCGTGAGGTGGGGTAGACAGGAAAGGCTTGTTTACATGGTCCGGCAGGTTTCTCATTTAAAATGCCATCCCAGGCATCGGCGCCTGAGTAAATAATCTCACCCTCGGCATCAAAGCAGGCATCAAGCGCGGCAGTGGGTTTGTTCTTCACCACCCCGGCAGTGGGGTTCTGTCTCATTGCCATCAACCACTGTTCAACCACCTCCAGGGCCGCAGTGGTCGGCTCATAATCACACTGCTTGTTGAGCTTTTCCGGATCGGGTTCATTGCAGGCGGCAATCCATATCAGATGATTGTCGGCATGGCCTTGCGATTCCACAATCCGCACCCGCGCAGAAAAAGAGCCCAGACTATGGTGAATATCCAATAGCGGTTCCAGGTACCAACGCACATCAACAACCGGGATATCCAATTTACCCGTAAACACCTGACCCGCAGCAAACGCCGCTCTAATCGTGGCCGTGTTGCCAATCGTGCGCAGCGCAGGTTTTTCCGTTTCACACGTAGGGCTCAGGTTCATATTGGCCTGATCCCAAGGATCAAAATTGTCCCGTGGTGCCTTAGGATTCCAGGGATACGAACCCAGGCTCATCTCCTGTGGCGGCTTCCAACCACCAACACAGGCATTGAGTTTTATAAACTCCGTTGCATCGATATCGCCATCAATCAAGGCTTGCAGGCCGTATTGCACGCCGACATTATCCCAACTGTTGGGCGCGAACCCCTGTTCATCCTGAGGATAGATATCCGCCAAATCATTCCAGTGACTCCACTTCACCTCTTTGATCACTGACTCAGGATAGCCATACCTTCGCAACGCCATAAAATAGGCCTGCGGCGCCCAGTACGGATTAAAGGTTTTCGGTACCTCACCACGCCAGCCATGGCTACAGACACTGCCCCCTGGCTGCGGTGCAAACGGATTGGCTAGACGTGATGATTTCGCAGCAACACTACTGGCATTCAGGCCAAGCACCTTGGCCCGCAACTGCCAGTCACCCCATTTTGAATTGGGGTCAGCTTGATAGGCCTGATCAAAATAGCGCTCCAATAATTCACAGTCCGCCACATAAATGGTTTGGCTAATCATGTCGGGGAAGGAGAGCTGTGGAATCGCCGCATCGATCAGGCCGGGGTGATGCTCGCCAATCACATATTGCTGTATTGCACCGCCAGAACCACCCAGACCAATTGTATGTTGGGGCTGGCCATAGACAGCAGCAAAGTGTTGTTTAAGTATCAGCGCTGTTTCTGCCGCCAGCTTCAGGTTGTAATGCGTCACCGTGCTATTGCCGGTTGAGAAGGCCACCGCATAACCACGCTTTAACGACTCATAATGTAGGGCCTGGCCCTTACTCAAACGCAACTGCCCCTGCCAATGGCCTAGTCCAACACCGCCGGAAAACTTATACACCAACTTGCTGTTCCAGGCTGAGTTGTCCAGGGTTTGTGGGCTGGCCAATGATTCTGAGTAGGGCGCCAGCATCGCAATACTATAAAGGAAACGATTAATCGTACCGCGCTCAACACGCACTACAAAGTTAACCAGCTTGCCATTAAGGCTAAGCTTTTCTACATCCTCAGGCACAAGTTCGGGATTTTCCAACGGCAGAAAACTCTCTTTGCGGGCGCTGTAATAGAAATAATCAACTCGGGTGGCAATGCTGCAAATTTGGCTATGCCCTGTCGGTTTGGCAAAACGATTGCTCATCCCCAGAAATTGTGGAAACACTGCATTGCCAATGCCGTCGTTATTGTCGATCAGCGGCTGGCCCAGACCATTAAGGTCGCTTGTGCAAATGAATGGGTATTGCAGGGGTTTTTTATCAGCAACAGGGCCAACTTCAGCAATCCAGAAGCCACCGTCTAAGGCCTGTGCCGATGGTGGAAACTCTGACAAGGATGGCACTGTAGAGCAGGCTGTTAAAACAACAAGCAACAAAACAGCGCCGCCAATACGCCACGCCAGGTTGGCCATTTTTTTTCTAAAAGAAAATTCGACTTTAAACATAAAGCCTATATTACATGCTTAAGGCTCAATCAGCAGCGGTCGGGGTTTCTTCTGATTGTTGGGGGCGGCGTCATAAACCCTGCGCAGTGTTAACAGGTGATTGGCAATCTGCGTAGCCTCAGGATATGGCATGGTGCCAAATACCGGCATCTGACGGGCTGGATTGGTATCCGTGGTCACATATTTAACAATGCCCAGGCGGTCTTTTTTGGTGAGGATGTTGGCTGGGGTCTGGGCCGCCAGCTTGCCCGTGCCATCTTCGCCATGGCACTCGGCACAGTGATGGTTAAATAAGGCTTGGCCTGTTTTCAGATTGGGGTGGTCGTGATCATCGCGGTTGCTGCAGGCGATTAGTGTGCTGAATGCCAGCACGCATATCAATGCAACTTGAGAATGCTGCTTAATAATCTTCATGCTGAAAAGTAAGAGAGGTCAGGGCGGGGCATCCCCGCCCACCACTTAATTACTTGGCGCACCAGTTATAGGCGGCAGTAAAACCCTTCAGACTAAACGTCGTCATCTGTTCCTTGCCATCGGTGTTGGCCAGTTCAAGTTCTAGTTTGATGTTGCTGCCGGCCTTCATCGCTTTCACCAGCATGTTTTTATCACTCAATAGATACATGCCATCACTGTTGCTCATGATCTCAAATTCAGCATTGGCGATTGGGTCGGCATCAACCTGAACCTGACCATGTTGGCGCTTTTTGCAACCATAGGGACCACAATCAACCCCATCAATGGCAAACCCCATATCCTTGGCCTGCAGGTAAAAATCACCATTACATGAATAGCCGAGTACCACCTTGGCGGCCTTGTCCGAACCTTGAAGCGCTTTGCTTGACTGGCTTGATATGGATTTGCCAGATAAACCTGGTATTGCCTTATCGGCGTCATTGAGAGACCAGCTGCCATGTTGTCCAGCCGCTTGAACAAATGGCGAGCACAGCATTGAACCAAGAACAGCCAGTGATGCAATCGTTAACTTCATTTTAATTACCTTAGTATTTGTTGTTTAAGTAGTGCCAATGTACTGCTCAATAGCGAATATGGCCAGATGCAGACAATCAAGGCCTATTGTAACCCGGATGCAGAGCGCCGCAATCCGGCTTGTTGTCTGTGTCTCATGAAGCATCTTGCAGGCGCAATATTGTGAATTGACGGTTAATGCCGAGGCGGATTTTGATGTGACATTGTAAGAATTATATTTAGGTCTATTCTTCTGAAGAAGAACATGGAACCCCTCAAGCGAGGAGGGGGCGAGACCAGGAAACATTGTTCTCGTAGTTCAGTAGTCTCTCGAAGACATTATCTAACATGGAGATAGTTATGAGCACGGTTACATCCACACCATTGCTTGACATGGTGGCACCGCTTTCGCTGGACAATATCGACCAACAGACACCCATGGGGGGCAACCTGCTGCCAGCCGGTGTCGGTGCTACCTTTAAGATTTGGGCGCCAGAGGCACGAGAGATCGATTTGTTATGGCAATACGAGAAGAATGAACATGGCGAGTGGTCCCACCATAAACGCGGCAAACTAAATAAACTGGATGGTGGCATGTGGTCGGGTTTTGTACCGCGGCTAACCAGTGGCGATCGCTACATGTTTGATGTGGTTGGCCCCGAGGGCGGCACGATAGGCTTAAAACGTGACCCCTTTGCGCGGGATCTTACAGATGATCCCATGTGGCCCAATTGTCAGTGTCTGCTCTACAACCCTGCGGGATTCCACTGGCATGACCAGCAGTGGCGGCCACCAGCGTTTCACGAATTATCTATTTATCAACTGCATATCGGCACCTGGCAGATTCCGGCGGACCGTCACCACGGCACCTTTCTCGATGTGATCGAGCAACTGCCTTATCTGAAATCGCTCAACATCAATGCCATTCAGCCTTTACCGATTGTGGAATTTCCAACCGCCTTTAGCTTGGGTTACAACGGGGTCGATTATTTTTCTCCTGAAACAGACTACGGCATTAGTAACAATGATGAGGAGCTTGAAAATTACCTCGCCCGTATCAACGAAAAGTTGTTGAACGTTGATCCATCTCATCCGCCGTACGAATTGCATAATATCCAGGGTACGGCCAATCAGTTCCGAATGATGGTCGACATGTGTCACGTCTATGGCATCGCCGTGTTGCTGGATGTGGTTTACAACCATGCCGGTGGCGACTTTGGTGACAAGAGCATCTATCACTTTGATCGGCAGCCCTATGGTGACCACAACGACAGCCTCTATTTTACCGATCATGGTTGGGCCGGCGGTCTGGTGTTCGCCTATTGGAAGGATGAAGTGCGGCAGTTTCTCATCGACAACGCCATGTACTACCTGCAGGAATGTCACTGCGACGGCTTTCGTTACGACGAGGTCAGTGTCATCAAAAATGAAGGCGGTGAACATGGCTGGAGCTTTTGCCAGGATGTTACGGACACCTGCCGCTATCTCAAACCAGAGGCCATCCACATCGCCGAGCACTGGCCGGTGGAGCAGGCCGTGGTCAACTCAAGTGAGCGCGGTGGCGCTGGTTTTGATGCAACACAGAATGACGGCCTGCGTGACGCCATTCGTAGTGCCATCAGCCAAGCCGCTGGCGGCGCGGCAGCCTTTGTTGATATGGATAGTCTCGCCCGGCATATTGCATCGCCGCAGCTAAGCGATGCATGGCGTGCGGTGCAGTGTGCCGAGAACCACGACATCGTCCGCAAAGAACGCAGTCCGCGTATCGCCTCACTGAGCGACAGCAGCAATAGCCGCTCCTGGTATGCCCGCAGCCGCTCGCGGGTCGCCACCGGGCTGGTTGCCACCGCAGCGGGTATTCCCCACCTCTTCATGGGGCAGGAGATATTGGAAGACAAACCCTGGCATGACGAACCCGGCAGTCCGTATCAAATCTGGTGGGACGGCCTGGAGCAGGATAAATCCATGGCTGATTTTCTGCTCTATACGCAGGCATTGTTTGCAAGCCGCAGCAGCCTGCCGGCCCTACGTGCAAGCGGCATAAATGTATTTCACGTCCACAACGGCAACCGGGTGTTGGCATTTCACCGCTGGGTGGAAGGTGAGGGCAAAGACGTCATCGTAATCGTAAGCCTGAATGAATCGACCCTGTGGAACTATGAGCTGGGACTGCCACTGCAGGGCTATTGGCGTGAAGTCTTTAACAGCGATGCCTACGACCATTGGCCCAACCCAAATTGCGCCGGCAACGGTGGCGGTACTCATGGCTATGGTCGGCCGTTACATAATCTGCCAACCTCTGCGCAAATCGTCATCCCAGCCAATAGTGTTGTGATATTTGCGCGTTAAAGAGAGTGTGAATATTGGCGGGTTATGGCGGGTGGGACCCGCCCTACAAAGTTAAATCAATTTTTCAGCCAAGCCCCTGGCCTTTGCCTGTATTTGTTCCGGCAAGCCAGGGTGGGGTGATTTGGCAATTAAACCAGTAAAAAGTGTACCAACGCTGTCAGCGCCTATGGTTTGTGCCGTCATTTTTAATTGTTTATGGCTACCATAAAACCAGCGACCAAAGATTCCAGGTGCCGCAGACGAAGAAATCAGTATGGCCTTTTTCTTTGGCTGATTCGCTTTTCGAAACTGTGGATAATTCATATCCCACGACCAATAGGCATATACCACCAGTCTCTCCATAAAGCGTTTAAATATGGCAGTAACAGAGCCAAAATTGGTCGGCGAGGCGAGGATATAGGCATCACTTGACTCAATCTTGTCGACCAAGGCCTGCATGTCGTCGTGCTGTACGCACTCACCCGGGGCAGGGCCTGACTGTTGAGTGCACTCGCGGCAATTAAGACAAAACTCAATGGGGTGTTCACGTAGCAGGATAATCTCGACCTCCGCCCCGGCTGCCTGCAAGGCCTGCGTCATCACCTCGACAGCTTGATCGGTAATACCGTCGTCCCGATATGAGCCATTAATTGCGAGTATCTTGGTCATGATTCAACCCCATTCCTGAAAACAGACAGTCCTTTATTATCATAGCGGTAAAAAATCAGCATGTTGATGTCTGACCGATCCCGGCGATAAGTCGCTTCTGCTATTTCGTGACAAAAACGTGATATCTCCGTGCCCCCAGCGTGAATACTTCTGCACATAGTTCCTCTTAGCGCTTTAACGCGCTCAACCAAGTTTCACTTACCAATCGTTTTTAAAGGAGATCTGCAATGCACAATAAAACAGCTTTGTTTACAGGATGTGTACTATCTGCCTCTATTCTGGTCGCAACCACGGCCTTGGCCGACGACGAGATGGCAACGTACCAAGTCACTGTGACTAACCTTACCCCTGGACAACCGTTTGCACCGGTCATGGCCGCTACTCACCATTCCGGAATATTGTTTTTCGAAACGGGGCAGGCACCAAGTGACGAACTGGCCATGTTGGCAGAAGCCGGTAACGGTCAGCCAATGGCCGAAAAACTTCTTGCGATGCACGGTGTTAGTGATGCGCAAGTCAGTACCATGGGTCTGACCTTTCCGGGAAAATCAACGACGCTGATGCTTTCCGCCAAACACGGTGCGAAAAAAATCAGTCTTGCTGCCATGTTAGGTGCGACCAACGATGCCTTTTTAGCCATTAGGGATATGCCTCTGCCAAAAGGCCGCCACGCCGTAACCTACGTCGCCAACGCCTATGATGCAGGCAGCGAGACCAACGATGAATTGAGTTCCACAGTTGCAGGTCTTGGTGGCGAAGGTTATTCACCAAATGATAGTGGCGAAGGATTTGTGCACATTCACGGCGGCGTTCACGGTGTCGGCGATCTTGTTGCTGCAACGATGGACTGGCGCAACCCTGTCGCAGAAATTGTGATCAAACGTGTCAAAAAGCAGTAATAGAAAATACGGCGAATCGGTGTGTTACACCGGTTCGCCGCTTTAGCGTCTAAGGTGATTTTCAGACTATTTCTTGTTGGTCAGATTGTAGGGCGGGACCCGCCCTACCAGGCTGATCCCATTTATTCGATATTTTGTCTACGTTGCAACAGGTATAATGTCTTAATCCTCCCCATGAGTAGGCATTAGCATGAACGACGAGATTAATTACAAGGCCAACCCTCTGCACGGTGTTAGCTTGGAAAATCTATTGACTGAAATCGTAGATCACTACGGGTTTGAGATTCTCTATGCCTATCTAAATATCAATTGCTTTAAGGTGAACCCGAGCCTTGAATCCAGCGTAAAGTTTTTAAAAAAGACAACTTGGGCGCGTGAAAAAGTTGAAGTGTTCTATCTGTATGAGTTTAAAAACTTGCCTAGAGCATCTTCCGAACAGTTTTTATTGCCTCCCAGGGATCGGATTGTTCCAGAAGGTCAAACCCCACGGGAGCCTAAAGAACTAAGCCTGGAAGATGCAGAACGGTTACAACAGAAGCGTGCAAACAAGACCGCTGCCCACGGCAGGGGGGAAGAGCATCGCTCAGGCAAACCTTACGACGCTCAACGAGAAAGGGATTCTAACGTTCGAGACAGCAACCCCTGGAAGACTGATCGTAAACCGGAGAGTTCCTCCAACACCTCTTCTGAGCGTAAAATCGACCCATGGGCGAATGCTAAAAGTAAATCCAAGCGCTAAGTGTGTGCAGGATATAAGTGTAATTAATCAGGTAACTCGCACAAGCCTATAGCAATAATAGGCAATCGTTGATTCACCGATCATGAAGAACGTTGGGCTTCGTATCTCAACCCAACCTACGCGCTGGGTATTGTTGCCCGATCACATGCATTGCGTCTGGAGGCTGCCTGAAGGCGATTCAGATTTCTCCAGCCGCTGTCGAATCATTAAAACCATCGTCACCCAGAGCTGTGCAGAGCGTTTGCATAATCAGCAATGGCAAACAACTCGCCGTGCAGTAAAAAGACAAAGCACACTATGACCGCAACGGTTTTGGGAACACCAGATTAGAGATGAAAAAGACCTCATCAATCACGTCGATTATATACACCACAACCCGGTAAAACACGGCCATGCGCAGAAGGTAAAGGATTGGCCATGGTCCAGCTTTCAGCGTTATGTTCGTCAAGGTAGGGTGCCAGAAGCTTGGGGCGGTGGCGATGTTGAAGGCAAGTTTGGCGAGTAAGTGATGGTCGTGTTGTTATATGTAGGGCGGGTCCCACCCGCCAATAAGCTTAATTATTAAGCAAGCCCGTTATAGGCGGCGGTGAAGTCGTTCAGGCCAATGTTGGTTGTTTTGTTTGATGATGGTTTAGGCATCAGGTTGTTGGCGGGTGGGACCCGTCCTACCAGGCTTGCGATGCACGGTGTTAGTGATGCGCAAGTCAGCACAATGGGCCTGACCTTTCCGGGAAAATCAACGACGCTGATGGTCTCCGCCAAACACGGCGCGAAAAAAATCAGTGTTGGTGCCATGTTAGGTGCAACCAACGATGCCTTTTTAGCCATTAGGGATATGCCGCTGCCGAAAGGTCGCCACGCCGTAACCTACGTCGCCAACGCCTATGATGCAGGAAGCGAGACCAACGATGAATTGAGTTCCACAGTTGCAGGTCTTGGTGGCGAAGGCTATTCACCGAATGATAGTGGCGAAGGATTTGTGCACATTCACGGAGGAATTCATGGCGTCGGTGATCTTGTTGCCGTGACGATGGACTGGCGCAACCCTGTTGCGGAAGTCGTGATCAAGCGTGTCAAAAAGCAGTAATCGAAAATTCTGCGAATCGGTGTGTTACACCGGTTCGCAGCTTTAGCGTCTAAGGTGATTTTCAGACTATTTTTCGTTAGTTAGATTGTAGGGCGGGTCCCACCCACCAATAATCTTAATTATTAAGCAAGCCTCTTGGAGACTTTTGTAGTGCGGCATATCATATCTGCGTTACTTGGTATAATCCGGAAATATATCAATTATTGCTCCCCGATCATCCTTAAATAAGCAATGTGCAATCTCAAGGACGTACACCGCCTCTCTAATTCTCTGCTGATGTAAGAATCCGGTAATTACACTACGACAAAAAGCAGATATTAGAATAACAAATAATGGCGTAATCGCATGAACAAAATAGAATTTAAAGTATAATGAGTTTTCAATGTTTTGATTGTTATGCTCATTTATTAATACAGCAAAAAATAAAATCAACAAACCTATCGTTGCGGTCCACTGAAGTACTCTGGCAACATGCCAAATTGATGAACTAAGTCTTACATGGGCCTCATTTCTTGTAACCTTCATGTATAGCTCAGGATCCTTTTTAGCTATTCTTATTTTTAATATATTAATGTAGTTTTTTGAGCGCAATTTAGGATTATCTTTCCATGGGATAAGCCCTTTAAGTGCCTCAGCCAGACCTCTTTTCTCTAGATAATCATATAAGTATAAATAAGGATATTCACAGTATGTACTATGAGACATTAACTGAGCACTAGGTCCTACAAATAGACTGACTATCTTTTTAATGTCTTTTCCGATAAAAAATAACATTCTAGAAAAATATGTTTTTTCATATTCATTATTTTCAATTTCAACACATGCGAAATCAGATCTTGCCTCGTCCCCTTTTAATTTTCCTTCTGCCAACATTCTTTTTAGACTAATTGTGTCAGGTTTCTTAATGTCGCTCCGATAAAACATATGACCTATCGAATACGCAAGGAATAAAATAAATAGAGTTAATGATACCCACGCAGCTTCTATTAACTTGGATAAGTTTTCCCCCGAGTTTATCGCCGCACTTAGCAGTGTATTTGTTGGGTCACCAGCACCTGATACTAAAGCGTATATAGGCCATGACAATGCTACTAATGAAAACACCAAGAACAACATGCCAGGCATCATCTTCCCAAAGAGGTCTATAACAAAATCCCTAAATCCATAAAAATAGTTGTTTGTCTCATCCATAAAACATTGCCTCTTCGTTCTTTCATAGAAGATAGATCATATAGAAAATCCTATTTTTCTTACCTTAATTCTTTAGATATTAACGCCTGGTCGGAAAAATGCCGCATAACTATGTGTAGACCTCAAACTGACGTGTTTTTTTACGTCACTTTGAAGTGTTTATTAGTTTAATGCCGGGGGGGAGCTGTTTGCTTTTGATATCAATCCATTGATATTTCGAGAATCCCCCAACTCTCGTGCTTTTTGAGTGTAGTACTCTCGATCCAATTTGCAATGGGTGGATTGGTTTGGGTGTTTCTGATGTACCTATGTAATTATAAAATCTGGATTCCGGATCTACGCTACGTTGCATCCGGAATGACGGGTGGTTGTTTCTTAGAATTGTTTGACTTTGTTGTGTTTGCGGCGACGCTGGGTTTAACGCACCTGAACCTCAACCCCATCATCAACTGCTTCACTGGGATGAGTGACTACTTGCTGTCCCTGCGTTAATCCTGACAACACCTGCGCAGTTAAACCATTGCGTTGCCCTAGTTCAACTTTTGTCCGCTTTGCGCTGTCGCCTTCAATTACAAACACGGCCCAGCCGTCTTTAAATCTAAACAGGCTGCTGGCGGGTAGGGTGAGCACGTCATCTTGTTGCCAAAGAATAAAACTGGCTTCAACGCGATAACCATCGCCGAGGCGTTGCCATTGTTCTGGGGCGGATGTTAGCTCGGCGATCACTAGCACCCGTTGTTCTTCTACGCCGAGGGCTGAGACCTTGGTGAAGCCGACCGGTTCAATGGTGCGTACTTGGCCTTGCAGTGCCTCAACGCCACCCCAGCGTTCGAACAGGACTTTGGTGCCGGGCAGGATTCTGATGGCGTCGGAGGAGAGTACGTCGATTTCTACTTCCAGTTGCTTTGGGTTGCCGACTTCGATTAGCGCTTCACCGGCGCCGACTACACCTTCGCTTTCGCGCACGATCTTGAGCACGCTGCCGTTGATGGGTGAGGCGATGGTGAGCTGGTGTTCGCCGTTGGTGGTGCCGGCATAGGCGAGTGCAGTTTCTGCGGCTTCGAGTTGGTGGTGGGCGACGTCGGCGGCAAACTGGGCTGACTGTTCCATTGCCTGGCTGCTGCGTAGTTTGGTCAGGGCCTGGTCTTCTTCGCCTTTGGATGCGCATTGCACTTTGCATAGATTGACGATGCGGTTGTATTCCAGTTGTGCCAGTTCGGCTTCGGCCTGAGCAGCGGCGACTTGTTCACGGCTGGCATCAAAGCTGGATTTGGCGGCTTCGATTCTGGCTTGGGCGGCGGCGCGGCTGCGTGAGTCGAGCACGGCAGAGGGCAGTGGTTCGAGTTGCATCAGGCTTTGGCCTTGTCTGATGTTATCGCCAACCTTGAGATCGATGCGGCGGGCGTAGGCGGCGACGGGTGATGAGACGACATAACGATCGATGACGCGGGTCTTACCTTCTTCTTCGATGGTGACGCTGAGTGGGCCGCGCTTAACCGTGGCGACATCAACCCACACCGGTGCCGCTTTGAAACCGTAGATGATTAATATAAGGATGACGACTGCTGCTGTTGCCATGCCGATGTTTCTGCGCAAATGCATTAATCAAGCCTTTGTCTGTGTGTTTCTAATTAAAATCTATTCCACTCTAAAGTGGGGTGAATTACAACAGCTTAGTTTGTGTGTTTTTTTGTGGAATAAAAACTGTAACAATCTAAACTTACACTAGATTCCTTCTGAGTAACCTAAAGGTGATGCTGTGAATGAATTGGATTTCAGTGATAAGTCTGTTAACTACCTGCCAACGCGTCTTGCCCCTGCGGTGAAGATTAGTCAAATTAAGTCTTATAAAAAAACGGCGATTTATTGCCGATCTCGGTTCCGGGAAATTGAAAAACGCTTGGAGCAGCAGCGGTTGGAGAACGAGTTGCGCGATGCATTTGATTTTTAACGGCATGTTTATTCCTTGGTTTTTAATACGCCGATAAGATCCAGTTTATCCAATTGCCGTCTTACGATCAGGCCCGAGCCCAGGGCTGAAACCAGCACTACGGTGGTGGCAAAGGCGTAGGTGCTGGTGCGGATGATGGTGGGCACCCGGTATAATTCTGATTGCAGATTGGTGGCGATGCTACCGCAGAGGCTGTAGCCCACGCCCCAGCCGATGGGGATGGCAATTAGTGTTAGCAGCGCCAGTTCGCCGAGCAGGATGTAGGAGATCTCGCCACGGGTGAAACCGAGCACGCGCAGGCTGGCCAGTTCGCGGCCGCGTTCGGTCAGGGCGATACGGGCGCTGTTATAGATCACACCAAAACTGATGATGACGGCAAACACGGTAGCAATGGTGGTGATGAAGAGCATGGTCTCGTCCATGGTCTTGTTGAAGTTTTCTAGTTCGACCTGACGTTGGGTGGTGCCAGCGATGCGTGGTATCTGTTTTAGTTTTAGGAAGATATCATCGGCCTGGGCCGAGTCGATGGCCAGATAGGCACCGCTGATGGCGTGGCCCTCTTTCAGTAGGCGGTTGAGGGCGTTGATGTCCATGTAGGCGGCGACGCCGAGATATTCTTTGATCAGAGCCACCACCGGCACCTGTTTGATGGGCCGGTTGCCTTCCAGTATTTCCACCGTGATGCTGTCACCAGCCTTGATGCCGAGCATCTGGCCGAGGAAATCGGTCATTACTATCCCTTCGGCGGGCAGCTTTACTGCACGCAGATCAGCATCCAGCAGGCGGCGCAGGTCGGCGTCAGGACTGATGCCAATGATGGCGGTGCGGTGTTCTCTATGTTGATGTTGCAGCCGTACCGGTACGATGCGGAACGGTTCGACATGTTCCACCCCTGCCATTTGTTGCAGATTGTGTTGTGCCCGCAGAGAGGTGGGGTCGGTGAAGCTGATGCTGAGATCCTGACGCTGGGCCAGGCCGTAGTGAATATCCATCATGTATCCCACTGTGTCTTGCTGGAACTGACCAGTCATGTTGATGCCGCAGGCAAAGGCGATGCCGATGATGGTGAGTAGGGATTTAACCGGTCGGCGTTCGATGTGGCGCAGGATCATGCGGTTAGGTTGGGATAGATACTGTCCCAGCCCGAGGCGTTCTACCCAGGTCTTTTTATACATAACCGGTGAGGCGGGGCGCATGGCCTCGGCGGGTTGCAACCTGGCGCCAGCGCGAACGGCAAACAGGGTGCCGAGGATGGCGGCGATGGCATTACTGGCGACGGCGCCTAAGACGATGTCGGGACGTAATTGATACAACATATAGGGAAAGCGAAAGAATTCCATATACATATTGCTCATGCCCTTGCCCAGCCAGGCGCCGATGCCGACGCCAATCAGTACGCCGCTCATGACGATGACCATTACCAGTTTGAGAAAATGCCAGGCAACATCACGATTGCTGTAGCCAAAGGCCTTGAGGCTGGCGATCTGTTCCCGCTGGGTGGTGACCAGACGGTTGATAACGACATTGAGCAGGAATACAGCGATGCCGAGAAATATCACCGGAAACATGGCCGCGGAGAGTTCTATTGATTTCAGCTCTTCCGTTAGAAAATTATTCGAGAGCTGATCTTCACGGCCATAGGCACCGAAGCCGCCGTAGTTGCGCAGCAAGTCATCGAGCCGATCAATGACATCCTCTAGTTGGCCTTTATCGCTGAGGGTTAAGCTGATGTCGTTAAAGGCACCCTGCATGTCAAAGGCGTTGCCGACGGCGTTGCGGCCCATCCAGATGATGCCGTAGCGTTCGTAATCGGGAAAGGCGCTGCCGGGCCGCAGTTGGTAAATGTATTCAGGTGAGATGGCGATGCCGACTATGGTGAGCTGCTTGCGTTTGCCATTGATGATGGCGGTGAGTTTGTCGCCGGGGACAAAGCCGTGGGCCTCGGCAAAGGCATCGCTGATGATGATCTCGTCGTGGCGGTTATCGCTGAGCAGACGCCCCTGGCGCAGATAGAGATTATTGAGTTTGGCTTCGCCGACATCGGGGATGGAGATCAGTTTGGCGTTAACCGGTTCGTTGTAGTTTTTGATATCCAGCATGATGTTGGCGACGACGCGTGTCTCTGCCACGGCCACGCCGGGAATCTCTACGATGCGCTGGCGCAGGCTTTCAGGGGCGCGCTTGAGTGAACTGAAAACATCGGCAAAGCGGTTGTTTTGATAAAAGCTGGTTTGGGTCTGGCGCAGGGTATCCAGCGTGCTGAGGAACATGATGAAGATGGCCACACCACAGGTGATGACCATAATGATGGCAAAGGCCTGGCCCTTGAGATGCCAGAGGTCTCGCCACATTTTTCGGTCTAGGGCACGCATGAGATTAGTATAGCTTCAAAGGGTGTCTCTAAAGATAATTAAGCAAATCACCAAAACCCCAAACAAAAGTCCCGACGATCAACATATAAAAGCCGTATTTTTCATCCATCCAGATTCCTGCGGATGAGTCAGAAATGAAATGGTGTTTGTCACCCGCCGCCCAGTCACGATTAAACTGCGATTGCCAATGAATCTGATTTTGTTTAAGTCGCTGGATGTGATGGATGATTTGATGCGAGGTAAGAACAATGCCATTGATGACGATGAGAGAGCCGGCCCGCGACAGCCATGTCCAGTCACTCAGTTTGAGACTCAAGACCGTGCCTAACAGCAGTGTTAAGAATGCTATGGCATAGGCTTTGAAGGCGAATGGTTTTGTCATCACACTATCTACAGAATACCCCGGAAGAGTCTGTTTTCAGTCTAGATCATTCTGGCTATTAAGCTAAGGAACCTCTGAACAAGTCATTTCGGCTCACAAAGGGCAGAAACGAAGGCCGGAATCTATTAACTATCTGATTACGCTAGACTCCGGCATTCGCCGGAGTGACGGAGGCATACTTGAGTAGAGGTTCCCTAAGGCTGTGCCTTATTGATGAGTAGCGAATATCGCAAGCTGTTACCAGCTGATCTGACGCGGTGAGAGTTTACTGGCATTGGTTTTGATCTCGCCAATCTCACCACCACTGAGGTGAATGACTCTGTCGGCCATGCCAGCAATGGCGGCGTTGTGGGTGATGACGGCGGTGGTGGTGCCCAGTTCACGGTTGATGCGTTCGATTACCTCCAGCACCAACACGCCGGTTTTCACATCCAGCGCACCGGTGGGTTCGTCACACAGCAACACCTCGGGGCGCTTGGCTACGGCGCGGGCGATGGCAACACGTTGTTGTTCACCGCCGGAAAGCTGGGCAGGGAAGTGGTCCATGCGCTCTTCCAAGCCCACCAGACGCAAGGCCTCTTCGGGTGCCATGGGGTTGGTGGATATCTCAGTTACCAGGGCAACGTTCTCTCTGGCCGTCAGGCTGGGGATGAGATTGTAGAACTGGAAGACAAAACCGACATGTTCGCGGCGATAGGTGGTTAAAGCATTGTCGTCATAGATGCTGAGATCATGGTCGTGATAACGCACCGTGCCGCTGCTGGGGCTGTCGAGGCCACCGAGGATATTTAATAGAGTAGATTTGCCGCTGCCGGAAGGGCCGAGCAAAACCACGAATTCACCCTGGTAGAGATCAAGGCTGACGCCACGCAGCGCATGCACCTTGACCTCGCCCATCTCATAGACCTTGGTGATGTCGTGGGCGTGGAAGACGGTGTTTGTTTGTTGTTTGTTGGTGGTTGGCATCTCGTTAAGCAAATTCGTTTTGATTTCTACAGTATTGTTGATTTTTTTGGCATTAGCTAATCATAGATTTCCTAAGTACCTTTGGCGCTCTTTTTGCGGGAACCTTTCAATGGCATAACGCAGCATGGTGCGCGGCATCTGCTGGCCATGTTTATCAAGAAAGGCCTTTTCGACAGCTTGATCGCGTTTGCCAATTTCGCGCAGCATCCAGCCGACGGCCTTGTGGATCAGGTCGTGTTTGTCTTTTAAAAGCAGGCTGGCAATCTTCAGGGTATCATCAAACTGCTTGTTTTTGATTAGTTGAACGGTGGCGATGACGGCTATTCTGCGTTGCCACAGGTCGTTTGATTTAGCCAGTTGGTAGAGCGGTATTTTATCCTTGTCTTGCAGATAGGCGCCGACAATCTGGCTGGCCGAGCTGTCGACCAGATCCCAGTTGTTTATGTGTTTTGTGTTGTTGAGATAGGCCTGGTAGATGGCAGCCTTTTCATCGGCGTCAGCGCGTTTGAATTTTTCGACCAGCAATAGTAGGGCGAACAGGCGTTCTTCATGGTAGCGGGATTTGAGCAGGCTGAGTGTTTGCGTTAGTGATGTGGTCTTGCATTGTTTAAGTAGTTTTCTGAGCACCGGGATGCGGATACCAAGAAACTTATCTCCCTCGCCATACTCACCCTTACCGGTTTTGAAATAACGCTGAGAATGCTCTGCAATCACAGGATCGGCCAGGTCTCTGAGGATTTTCTTTATCTGGTTAGCGGTCATTGAGGGGGATAGGTTGGGTTTATATCCACAGTTCAAGCGGGGCGCGATTAACCAGCGTCCGCAAAATATCGCTGCGGGTGATGATGCCAATCAGTTTTTCAGTGTCGCTGATGACGGGCATGGCACCAATCCGCTGCTCGAACAATATTTTGGCGACCTCTCTGATCTCGGTGTCTGGACTGGCGACAAGTACACGTTCGGTAATCAGATGCTGTATTCCGGTTGTGGCTGGATCGTTGATGTGTTGCAGCACATCTCGATCGGAAATGATGCCAACGATGCTGTCGGTTTCCGAGGTGATGGGGATGTGCCGAAATCGGTATTGGCGAAACAGGCTTCGGGCCGCTTCTATGTTTGTATCGGCGGGCAGTGAAATCACCGGTGAACTCATGATCTGTTCGATGGCGATGGCAGGTTCAATAACATGTTGGTTGCTGGCGTTCTGCTGATAGGTTTGCTGTAACTTTTGTTTGAGGTTTTGTTCTTGGTTTGTGACCGTCTGGTTGCCTTCGCCTACCTTGTGGGTGGCATTGCTGGGCGAGAGTGGTTTGACACCCGCGGAGAGCACTTTTTCGACAGGCAGATAGTTCCTGTCTATCGGGTCAAACATCAAGATGCTCATGAGTAATTAGTCTCCACAATTATGTTAATTGGTAATGCTTTCTATTACATTTGTCCAGTTGAACATATCATTTTAATGCAAAGCTGCTGGAGCTGTGTTTTGGTTGGCGGCTTTACGCACGTCCTCATCGCGATCCTGTTTTGCCGCCTCTACAAATGCGTGCGCGGCAGGGCTTGAATAGCTAAGCAAAGACTGAACTGCGGCTTCGCGCACGCTGGAAGTTTTATCACCCATTAATAATTGACCTAAGAGCAGTATCGCACGTTGATCTTGTGCCTCCCCAAATGCATGAGCGACCTCGATTCGAACTTCTGGTGACGCATCAGACATGCCAGCCTCAAGCGCGGATAACACATCACCACTACCAATATCACGTAAAGCGGAAACTGCTCGTAGACGAACTATAGGGTCTGGCTCATGCCGTACAATATCAGCTAAAGAATCAATGACATCTTGTTGATGTAAGCCCTCGAGACGATCGATCTGAGCAACCTGTGTTCGGCGTCGTGCATCAATAAAATCGACTTCCTCACTTAGCGAATGTTGAACTTGTATTTCTACTGGGGTGGAAGATTGCCGACTACTAACATTGTCGGCGTAGATCCATATCTCACTTAGTTCGTTTGTAGAGTTGGGGCTGGCTGATTTTTGATAAATTATTACGCTGGAATAATCGCGTACAAGATTGCGAACCATATCAGCCAGTGGCATTGCTTGGTAAGACCAGCTTTGTTGGCTATTGCTTATGTCACCATGTATACGCACCTCAAAACCTAGCTCTTTGCCTATGCTAAGCAAAACCTGACTTAAAGAAGCGTGTTCGGCATGCAGAGTACAGAGTCCATTGTTTGTCTGCACTGATATTTCCTGTGTTGTGACTTTGTTAAAGACATTGTCAGAAGGGTTTGCATAACAGACACGGCTTGCTCCCATCAATATGATGCCAATGGCAATAACTAAACAAAATGATATTTTGATGCCGACGAGACAGAGCCGACAGGAGGGGGGAGCGTTTGATAGTTGTGTCTGGGGCACCATGTGGCTAGTCCCTATTTCGTTCACGTAACATCGCCGAAAATATACAGATAAACAATATGTTGAATACAATATCAGGTATTCTTTATCTGAAGATACTGCGTTGTAGCTATGTTTTGAATAACTACGAATTCATTTTATGCGGAAATCATCTTCCAATTAATCATGATCCTATGGCTATTATAAATACAAAGTCTGAATATATCAGCGGCCTTACCGGCTTGCGTGGACTGGCGGCGTTGGCCGTGTTTGCGGTGCACTACAATCAAATCGTTGATTTTGACCTGCAGGCAGGCCCGTTTGATCTCTATCTCTTTATTGCTAACGGCGAATACGGCGTAGCTCTATTCTTTCTGCTGAGTGGTTTTCTGTTGGCGCTGCCTTTTTGGCAAGCCATCCTGTCAGCTAGGGAATGGCCTAATCTCAAGCGCTATACGTTCCGACGCCTAGCCCGTATCCTGCCGGCATACTATCTGGCACTAACTGTGTTGATCATTGTGGATGGGCTGTGGCGATTTCCTGCTGGCTGGACTGACATTGCCCTGCATTATAGTTTCCTGTTCAATTACACCGAGTTTTCCATTTTCAGCATTAACGCGCCGTTCTGGACCCTGGCGGTGGAGGTGCAGTTTTATCTCTGTCTGCCTCTGCTGTTTATATTGCTACGGCGACTGCCTGCACGGCTAATCGCAGTTGCGTTTGTTCTACTTGGTCTGGTGGCCTATGGCGGCCATTATTGGCTTTCAGAGTCGGTATCAAAGGTTGTTGCTTGGCCGGGTTCATCAGCCTTAACCTGGATACGCCCTCATGGTGCTGTGGTCACACACTCATTGTTGGCCCATTTGCCTTTATTTCTCATTGGTGTGGTATCCAGCTGGCTATTGCTGACGCTAAAGGAGCGGCTCGGCAGCGCTACCAATACTCACCACAGAAAAGCTGAAATAAGCTTTTGGCTAAGCTTGATCTGCATACTCATTCTCTTGAGTACCGATGCTGGTGATTTGATTAAAACCCCTTATGGACGTTATGGCCTGCCTATAGTGCCACTATTGTTTGCTGCCATGATTGTCAGCGTTTCATTTACGCGAATTGCCAGTCGAATCTTGGAGGGAAAGGTATTTCTCAGCCTAGGCGTTATTTCGTATGGTGTTTATATTTTTCATCTGCCCTGCTTAAAACTCATCGACAGACTCATGGCCAGCTATGGTTGGGATGCTAGCGAGCATTGGCTCGTGCTGGCTGCAACCAGCTTCACGCTGACTTTGATACTCGCTGCATCATCCTATTTGTTGGTTGAGCGCCCAGTGCTCAAGGCTGTGCACAGGTATACCTAATTAGTTTGATTAGGATGTGCCTTTAGATGTTCAGCTACTGTTGTATCCAGATTAGGCCTCCAGGTTTCGGGCATTACTTCAAGCACCTGCACCAGCATTGCTGCGACCTGTTGTTTTTCTTTCGAGTTCTGACTGCTTTGTAGTGTGGTGGTTAACCATAGATAGGCCTTGGCAAGATCCTGTTCAGACCACATGTCTGTCTGGGGATCTGCAGGTGCCTTGAAATAGAGTTCAGCCGTTGGGTAATAAGCACGAACATAGCCTTGACTTGCCGCCTGTTCAAACCAGAAGCGGGCCTTGATAGGTTGCTTGGGTTGCCCAATGCCATCTTGCATCATGGTGCCTAAATAATATTGCGCCTCAGGGGCATTGCGCTGAGCAGCCATCTCAAACCAACGACTTGCGGAGCCAGGGTCTTGGATTGTTTTATCGCCTTCAAGATAAAACAGTCCCATACGTGTCATGGCACGCACCACGCCTTGTTCGGCTGCCTGCTGACACAAGCTCAGAGCCTTTGCCGGGTCTTTGGTAACGCCATTACCCTGCATATAGAGTTCTGCCATGTCACAAAGGGAATAGTGATGTCCAAGATCAGCGGCTACTTGAAACCAATGTACCGCCTGTTTGCCATCTGCATCACGGTGAACACCCTTAGCCAGACAGACACCAAGGAAATGAGCGGCCGCAGGAATGTCACCCTGGGCTGCTTTTTCATACCAGTGGCAGGCTTTTGCCCGGTCAATAGGTCGGCCCCAGCCATAGTCATAAAATAACGCCAGACTGAATTGCGCCAAGGGATTGTGTTCGGATTTTTTTTTGTATTGATCAAAGGCCTTGTCGTAATTACCTGCAGAGAGAGCCTTTTGCGCCTGGCGTAATTCACGCTGGTCATTGGCATTGGCCGAGGCGGCGCCTAAGCTTAGAAAAAGTAACAAGCTCGACCAGTAAGTGATCTGCTTCAGAATGGAGATTAACGACCTGTGGTTAGAAAGTTTCTGCACAGGCTGTGCATGATGATTAGACAGTTTCATGATGAATACTATGATTGAATAGCTAAAAGCCTGCAAGGCTGGTAATGGCGGTTTTTTCGTAATGAAAAAAACGCCGGGGTTTCGCCCGGCGTTTTGAGTCAAACTGGCAAAGCCGCATTTAGTTTCGTGAAGGAAAAACACCTCGTAATGCAATGATGTGATTAATCCCGAGCCATGGCTGCATATTATTATGCGCTTGCCCACCACCGGTGTTTGCGACGGCCTGTGAAGACATCGAAACATTAGGGGCCGCATCAGAATAGATGTTGGTGCGGCTTTTCACCGCATTGACGTGACCTGTGGGATCTGAAGAATTACCTCTAGTGTCTGATGCTCTTAAACCGTGCGTGTGTGCAGGCATCTGAGCAGCCGTTAAGGTATGTGTTTCTGCACCACCTGTTTGACCCAGCCTGCGATCAGCCAGTCCAGGGCCGCGGCCTGGGTGAATAGCGACTCGGCCACGTAGATCTGGCAGGCCGAAGGTGGTGCGTCCATCACCGCCGAAGGTGGTGCCGAGCAGAGAAAATACAGCCGTATTTGACGCAATTTGTAACAACTGGCCATCACAGAGAGCCCAATCACGTGGCGCAAAATTGCCACCAAACATGGTGATCTGCGCCAGAAAAGGGTCTGATGCTGTGGCAGATGGGCTAAGGCCCATGCATGCTGCAAGCACACTGGCGCTGATAGCAGTGCGAAGTATCTTTATTGGTTTTCTTGTATTCATTATTATTTCCTCCTGAAAATAAAAGCCTTGCCGTGTTGGGCCAAGCCGGCTATCCCTTACTAGTTTCGTGACGGGAATATGCCTTGTAATGCAATGATGTGATTAATGCCTAGGAACGGCTGCATATTATTATGCGCTTGCCCGCCGCCGCTGGATGTGACTGCCTGTGAAGACATTGACACATTCGGCGCTGCATCAGAATAGATGTTGGTGCGGCTTTTCACTGCATTGACGCGTCCAGTGGGATCCGAGGAATTACCGCGAGTATCTGATGCTTGCAAGCCATGTGTGTGTGCAGGCATCTGGCTGGTTGACAGGATTTCCCTTTCTGTCCCGCTTCTCTCACCTAATCTACGAGTAGAGAGTCCAGGACCGGAGCCTGGGTGAATGGCGACTCGGCCACGTAGATCAGGTAGGGCAAAGGTGGTACGACCATCACCGCCGTAGGTGGTGCCAAGCAGAGAAAACAGGGCCTGATATTGATTGATGGCTAAAAGTTGGCCATTACAGAAGGCCCAACTGCGTGGGGCGAAATTGCCACCAAACATGGTGATCTGTGCAATAAAAGGTTCTGACGCCGTGGCAGATGGGCTAAGGCCCATGCATGCCGCAAGCACACTGGCGCTGATTGCAGTACGAAGTATCTTCATTGGTTTCCTTGTCTTCATTATTATGTTCTCCCTATATTATTAACTAAAGCTGTTTAGGTTGTAATGCCAGCTGGCCTAAACGCTGTTGTTATTAGCCGCTATTAGCAATCATTAACCACAACGAGCTTTACGCAGCAGCGGTAGTCCAAGCAGGCCTGCGCCTAGCAAGAAAAAGGTGCCGGGCTCAGGGATGTCATTTGTTGGTCGGGTTACATTGGTAACAGAGGCCACACTCAGAAAGGTTGATAAATCAACTTCTGCAAAGAGATCTGGAAAAGTGCCTCCCATTGCTGTCCAGCTTAAGTCCAGTGTTTCACTGTCCCCAGGCGTCAGAGTTATGGTTGGCAGTAAGAAACCAAGCGACGACTCATCCAGAGGGCCACCGAAGCCCCCGGTGAAAATGCCACCTTGCTCATTTCCATAGAAACTATCTGAAATAAGATCGCTGAAGAATACTTCGAGAAGACCAATGTCTACTGTGAGCTCGGAGTCTGAGTAGGCGCCTCCACCTTCTGCAATAACATGATTACTAAAAGCGAGCTCAAATATAACTTCGTACGTATCAGTTGCTGAACTGTTGCCTAGCGACAGAGCTGTGTCAATACCGATGCCAAAGCTGCTGTCAAAATCTGCCTGTGCGCGTCCAGCAAAGCCAAAGCCGTCACCGATATCAGTGAGCGTGCCAGGAAGTGGATTGGGTCCCAAGACCCCGAATTCATCATAGAGTACGTCAGTGATAGCGCCAGCTTCGATAACATGAAAACTGCCATTCACTAACGTACCGGGAGTAGTTTCAGCAAACAAAAACCCCCCGTCAAAATCGGTTGACCCTGTGATCGAAATATCGGGCGTGAATGGTACTGCATGTGAAACAGATACCGGCAGCAGGGTTGCGCCCATCAAGATCAGCGCTGCTTTCACGCCCGTTGTTACAAAAGATGATTTGCTGTTTGAGAATAACTGCATTATTTGTCTCCCAACATTTTGCGGTTTTTATTGTGTATTGGAATATATGCATATTCTATGCACAAGAAAAATTATTCTAGTTCTTCAATGGCTTGCATAAATAGAGTTAAAATATTTGGTGTCAAGTGTAAAGAAAACCGACAAAAAAACTGTGTATGTCAGCATGATGAAATAGTTATTTTTTTACTCGCCATTCACGGCGATATATGGATTCTTGAGTGTTTTTCTTATGATCGGTCTGCTGCTGTTCGGCCCATTCATTCTCAGAACTGGTGCGGACATTGCCTTGTTGTAACAGGGTGTCACGGCGAATGGGTATTAGCTGGATCAACGGGGTGCCACGCTCAAGAGTAATATTGGCTGGTAGCTTTGTATTCCAAGCAAAGGGAAAATTTACCGTGGTTGCCAGTTGGTCACAATCAACAAACCCAGAAAAACATTGGAATGGTAGATGACAATGGTTGAGCGGATGGCTGAACAAGACGGAATAGCCTTCTGGCACGATGATGCGCCAAGGGTTGATCCACTTCATTGGCATGGCGTGTTCAAAAGGTGGATTAGGTGCGCCAATTTGGCCAGGGTGGTGTTGTATTAATGGTTGAAAAGGCGCATCTGCCGAGCAGCTCGCCTGTATGCCAAAGCCTGTTTCATCTATCGCAACGTTAACGTCTGTGGCGAGCGGGATAATCCAGCCAAGTGAAAAAGCATCGGTTACCGGAAGACAGGCTTTAACAGTCAGGCCCGGCAAACCATGGGCATCCTTGATACCCATTTCACGTTCAAGGCTGCGAAACCATTCCGGAATAAAGTGACTTGCAGGTTGAGGGGGAGGGAGGTGTTGTTCGAGCCCCGGTTGGCATAGAAATGAGATGGTTTCATCACCGGCTACGTTTTTTACTTCATGGCCATCTTCGTCTGGGTGATTGTCTGCCACGGTTTGCTCCCTACAGGTAAACCAGGTTCAAGTATTGATGCTCTTAACTATATCCTTGTATTGATTCGTCTTAAAGGCGCTTGAGCTTCAGCTCAGGGTTTTATATGGCCGGCGACTGCTAGTGACGTAGAGTTATGCGCTAAGTGCCGCTGTGTTATCAAACGTCAGACCAGCTTTTTTGAGGTGCTCGTGCATGGCTAGAATTGAGTTTTCAGTGTGGTTCCAGTCTATGCAGGCGTCTGTGACTGATACACCATATTCGAGATCATCGAGGTTTTTGGGGATGGACTGATTGCCGCCATTGAGGTTGCTTTCAATCATGATGCCTTTGATTGAGGTGTTGCCAGCGAGGATTTGCTGGGTGACATCATCCATAACAATAAGCTGTTTCGCCGGGTCTTTGAGTGAGTTGGCATGACTGCAATCCACCATGATGCTTTTAGGCAGGTCGAGGTGTTCGAGATGGCGTTCACACTGGGCGATATGTTTGGCATCGTAGTTTGGCCCGCTGTTACCACCACGCAAGACCACATGTGTGTATGGATTGCCTTTGGTGCGGACGACGGCTACGCGGCCTGCGGAATTGATGCTGACAAAGTTGTTCTCGTGGGCGGCAGCGCGCATGGCGTTGATGGCAACATCGAGATCGCCATTGGTGCCATTTTTAAAGCCAACTGTGGATGAGAAACCACTGGCCATCTTTCTATGGGTTTGCGATTCGGTGGTTCGGGCGCCGATGGCGGTCCAGGAAAACAGGTCCTGCACGTACTGGGGGGTAACCAGGTCGAGTGCTTCACCGGCAGTGGGCAGGCCAATTTCGGCGATGTCGAGTAACAGCCTGCGTGCCTGCCGCAGGCCTGTTTCGATGTCGCAGCTGCCATTCAGGTGGGGGTCATTGACCAGACCCTGCCAGCCGAAATTGGTGCGGGGCTTTTCAAAATAGACGCGCATGACCAAAAATAGGGTGTCTTGGACCTTGTCGGCCAGCTGTTTGAGCTTTTCGGCGTATTCCCGGGCGGCTTTTATATCGTGTATAGAGCAGGGGCCCACCACCACAAAACGGCGAGGATCAGTACCGTCGAGGATGTTTTTGACGGTCTGTTGGCCATGCAACACCGTGTCGACAGCCTTTTGGCTGAGGGGGTATTCACGTTTGAGCTGATCTGGGTGGATGATCTCAAGCTCTGAGTGAATGTGCAGGTTTTCTATACGTAAATCCATGAATTGCCCGGATGTTCAATTTAAAGCGGCGCATTCTATCATGTTGGCCGTGATTGAGGGGGCTAAAATGATGCTGAAAGGCCGATGGGGTACGGTTTATGGGGTTCTGCTCAGTTGGTTAGAGGGGCGGATTTTGATGCTGTTACATGGCGGTCATCAAGCGGCGGGGAAAGCTTACCAACAGAAAGATATTGGCATAGTCGATGGGGGGTGGGCTGATTAACGGAGTCCGTTCTTAATAGAGGTCATTGCTCAGGAATTTAAGCAGCGTAGTGACAGCCTTTTCTGAACGGCGTATTTGAGGCCGATATCAAGATAGTTAGTTTAGTGTAATTTAATAATTTTAGGACAAACTGTTGTATCAGCAGATTTGGTTTTGTGTCTGTATGATCAAAGTTCATCTATTTTTTTATCGCCCGGTAACGGGGAATATTTAATCAGATGGTTTTACCAGTCATAAACTTTATTAGGATTAATGGTTTGGCTGGTTTGTCTTTAACCTTTATCAAGGAAGTAATGGTTAATGATCGATTCTGCAATCAGTCATATTGCTGGCGAATTAAATCAGTTTCTTAAACGAAGCTTTGAACTGGATGAGGATATTGTTGTTGTATCCAATATTCTGGAGCAGGATGGTTCGGTCGCCAGCCATGTAAATAATAAAATCGTGGTTTCTCTGGTCAATATTGAGAAGGACACAGTTCCTTTTCGTCAGCAGAATCTTACTAGTGTCGGCTCTGCCCGTTCTGTGGTTAACAGCTCGCCAGTGTTTTTTAATATCTACCTGATGTTTGCCAGCTACTTCAGCGGTAATAACTACCAGGAAGGTTTGAAGTTTATTTCAAACACCATCAGTTATTTTCAGAGTCAGCCGGTGTTTGATCGTAGCAATTCCCCCGGACTGGCTGGCAACATAGACAGGCTGATCCTGGATATTGAAAACCTCAATATGTCAGATTTGAACTCGCTGTGGGGCATCCTGAGTGGTAAGTATCTGCCATCCATTTTGTATAAAGTGAGAATGGTGACTTACGATTCGGGGACTGTAATTAAGCAAGCCACTTCGCTGACACAATCGCAGCAAACATTGAATACTGATAAGTGACCATAATATGAGCACTTATCTGCCTCTCTTTAGTATCGCCGTCGAACATGAGTTTTTTAGTGGGGCTGTCTGTTCCTGCCTGGATTTTGTTGCCACAGAGAAAACCCGCCATCTAATTGATAATGCCGGTCTGTTGTTACGCAAGACTAATGATGGCATCCACCTCGCTTATGATGAGTCGAGGTTAGAGGCATTGCAACAATATGCGCTAGATACCGATGACGCCCTCTGTTTTGAGTTCAAGGTCTATTCAAGTTCCGCAGAATTTAAAAGTTATAGCGAACCGTTTTCGGCCTCTAACGACGAAATTGCATATTTAACCAATGACAATGCCAGCCTGGGTGATGCTGGCGAGCCTGTGTTGCACGGGCAGAAAAATGTATCTAAGATTGATTTGTTGCCGCCGGACGCGGCACAACTTAAGGATATGCTCAGCCAGAAGGACAGGCTCATACCCCCCGTATTTGTTGTAAAAATCTATGCCAATGAAAAACAAAGTGGTTTATTTGGTAAGCAGTTAAAGCCAATAGTTAGAAAATATAAACTTCGTTTTAAAGCCAGACAGACAGTTTGGAAGTATTTTTTGCTTGGTGATATGGCTAAACAGAGTGCCTATATTGTTGATGCTGAAAACAAGGTTGAATTTGAGTCTGTTGGAACATCTGTTCTGGCAGATCAACGCATAGCGATGACCTTTAGGTCAAAACAGAGTATTCCCCTGAATGAAAACTATGATTTTAATTTTCAATTAAAACAAAAAGTCCCAGGGGGAGACAAAATTGTTATCAAGCGGTTGCCGGTCGCCCGTATGAATCAGACTGGAAATGAAGAAGAAGTGGCTGGACAAGGAATGGTTGTGTCGGAAATCTACATTAATAGTTAACAACAAAAAGAGGGAGATATCATGGGACAGATGAAAACGCCTGGCGTTTATATCGTTGAAAAAAGTGCTTTTCCAAACTCTGTGGTTGAGGTTTCAACTGCAGTACCGGCTTTTATCGGTTACACCCAACAGGCAGATAACAAGGGCAAGTCGCTGTTGAACAAGCCCTGGCGTATCACTTCCATGTCGGAGTTTCATAACTACTTCGGTTTTGGTCCAAAACCGTTATTTGATATTGGCGAGAAACCTGCTGATTCAAATGACGAGGCGTCATTTTCATTGGCTGGCAAAGAGTATCTGTTGAGCCAGAGCGCCGGTAAAAACCTGCTCTATAACAGCATGCTGCTGTTTTTTCAGAATGGTGGTGGACCGTGTTATGTGGTTTCTGTGGGTAACTACAGTGATGATGTTGAAGCGGATAAATTGCAAAAAGGCATCAACCTGCTGGTAAAAGAGCAGGAGCCAACCATGGTGGTTATCCCCGAAACCGTATTGCTGGATGAGCAAAACAGCATTAGCGTACAGCAGTCGGCCCTTGCCCACTGTGGCGGAAAAATGAGAAACCGCATTGCCATACTCGATATCTGGGGTGGTGATAAAGATCGGCAGGATCCCGCCGGTGACTGCATAGAAAACTTTCGTTCAGCACTGGGTATCAATTATCTTGATTATGCGACGGCCTATTATCCATGGGTTAATTCCACCGTTGTTCAGGATAAAGATCTCAGCTATGAAAACATTACCAATCAGGATGTATTGCAGACTTTGCTGCGCACTGAAATTGGTATTCCTGATGTGGTCGATGAATCAACTCCGGCAAAGACTGCGCAACAGGCCCAAGCAATCGATGAGATTGCCAGCAGCTGGGAAGACAAGTCTGATGAAGAGACCTATGCCGTTAAGAGTCAGCTAAACAAGAGTCTGATTGCCATGAGTCCGCTGTTTGGCAATATCCTGGGTTCTATTAAAGAGAAGCTGAATCTGTTGCCACCAGCGGCGGCAATGGCAGGTGTATACACCATGGTCGATAACTCGCGTGGGGTATGGAAGGCGCCAGCCAATGTCAGCCTGAGTGCGGTGGTTTCACCGGCGGTGAACATCACTCATGACGAACAGGAAGACTTGAATGTCACCACCCAGGGCAAGTCCATTAATGCCATCCGCACCTTTATCGGTGAAGGTACGCTGGTGTGGGGCGCGCGGACCCTGGACGGTAATAGTCTGGATTGGCGTTATGTCAACGTACGCCGCACCATGATTATGCTGGAAGAGTCTATTCGTCTGGCGACCAAGGCCTATGTCTTTGAACCCAATGATGCCAATACCTGGGTCACCATCAAGAGCATGGTGCGTAACTTCCTGACAGGCATCTGGAAACGCGGTGGTTTGGCTGGTGCTGTGCCTGATGATGCCTTCAGTGTTCATGTTGGCCTGGGTCAGACCATGACATCGGAAGACATCCTCGAAGGGATCTTGAGAGTAACAGTGTTGGTGGCCATCAGTCGTCCAGCAGAATTTATAGAAATCACCTTTCAACAGCAGATGCAAAAGTCTTAAGGCTGTTGTGATCAGGTTTCTATTAATAACGAATAAACGCTTTGTACAAATAACAGGGAGATAAGTTATGGCTGATGATGGATCTGCACAATCGACTACCGTATGGCCTTTGCCGAAGTTTTACTTTCAGGTTAAGTGGGATTCCGAGGTGATGTCTTTTCAGGAAATTTCAGGCCTGGATATAGAGGCGCAGCCGATCGAATATCGACACGGTGATAGTCCGGAGTTTTCTACTATTTCAATGCCTGGTATCAAGAAGTCCAGCAATGTGACTATGAAAAAGGGTGTCTTCAAATCGGATAACAAGTTCTGGGACTGGTTTAAACAAATCAAAATGAACACGGTTAAACGTGTACCAGTCACCATTAGCTTGTTGGATGAGGCGGGTGCCCCGACCATGGTCTGGACTTTGGCCAACGCTTGGCCGACCAAGATTTCGGGCACGGACATGAAGGCGGATGGTAATGAAGTTGCCATTGAAACAATAGAGATTGCCCATGAAGGGATCACTATCGATAACGCCTAAGGGGTGATGTAAGCCAGAGGGGCTGTGTGTTGTTTACGCATTGCCCCTATTGTTTTTTTACCCATGGGAGGATTTATAGCTGTGACTGGTGCCTCGTCTGATGACTATCAACCATCCGCTTTTTATTTCAAGGTGGCCTTTGCGGCGACTGCCGGGATGTCTGATACCTCATTTCAGGAGGTCAGTGGCATAGGTTCGGAGATTGAGACAGAGCCGTATACCGAAGGTGGTGAGAACAGGTATGTGCATCAACTGCCCAAGTCGGTCAAACACCCCAAGCTGGTTTTAAAACGCGGTATTGCAAAATCCACATCGCCTTTGGTGGTGTGGTGCCGTTCGGTATTTGAAGGTGGGTTTTCCGCCCCTATCGTGCCTATGGCGATGATGGTTTACCTGATGAATGAGAACAAGGAACCTATCCGTGCCTGGTCTTTTGCCAATGCCTATCCCGTTAATTGGGAGGTGGAAACGTTTAACTCCACCAAGAATGAAGTCGCCATCGAAAAAATTGAATTGAATTACAACTATTCAAACAGAGTGATATAGCGTCATGACTATTGAAGTAAAACAGATGATTATCAAATCAACCGTGAGCAATGATAGGCCCGAGTCGCATGTGTCTGAGGTTGCCGCTGTCGATATTGAAAAAATCAAAGAAATGCTGATGGCGGAGTGCCGCGAGTTGATTGCTGAAAGCCTGACGGACATCCGGGAACGCTAGGTTATGTCTGTTAGCACAGGATTAAAAAAGAAGCTGAAGTTGTCACCCTGTACGGTTGATGACAGCGGCAATATTACAGTCAATGATGGCAGTTCTTTTGAGTTAATGCTCAATCCTTCCAGTTACAGTCATTCCTATTCCATTGGCTATAACAAAAAAGAGGCCCTGGGGCAGCTTGCCTCGGACACAAAGTTTAGCGGCATAAAACCTGAGAAGATCGGTTTTGATATCGTCATCGATGGCACAGGCGTTGTTGAACTGAGTGGCGATGATGTCAAAACTCAGGTTAAGTCGTTAACCGATATTGTCTATAAATATGATGGCAATAATCACGAACCCAATCATGTAAGACTGTTATGGGGCAGCCTGATATTTTTTGGTCGGCTTGAATCGATGTCGGTGGACTACACATTGTTCAAGCCCAGTGGTGAGCCATTGCGGGCCAAGATTAAATTGTCCTTTTCAGGTTTCATGAGCAAAGAGGAAGAGGCGCTTCGGGCCAATAGATCCTCACCTGATCTGAGTCACCAGATTGAAGTGAAAGCAGGGGATACCTTGCCGGCGCTTTGTTATCGCGTCTACAAGGATAGTTCCTATTACCTTGAGGTTGCCAAGGCCAACAATATTACCAATTTCCGTGATATTGAGCCGGGCAGCAAACTTCACTTTCCACCGCTGAGGTAGGGCATGGCAGATTCGCCAACATTAAACAGTAGTGGTGTGATTAAGCTGAGCATACTCAGTGAAGGCAGCCAGATCGATGATGCAATACAGATCATTTCCGTCTCGGTAACCAAGGCTGTTAATAAAATTGCTTCAGCCAGGATCGTCTTAATTGATGGCGATATGCCCGAGAGAGATTTTCCTGTCAGTAATAGCGATGCCTTTAAGCCCGGCAGTGCGATAAAGATCAATGCCGGTTATGGCCAGGACGAAGAGACTATTTTCGAAGGTGTCGTCATCAAACACGGTATCAAGATCAGTGGTGATAACTATTCCCGCTTGGTGGTGGA
Source organism: uncultured Gammaproteobacteria bacterium (assembly GCA_965602225.1). Taxonomy (GTDB): domain Bacteria; phylum Pseudomonadota; class Gammaproteobacteria; order Tenderiales; family Tenderiaceae; genus Tenderia. The sequence continues at coordinate 80,402 of CBFCYE010000005.1, forward strand.
ATGTCGTGACAAGGCGGTGGCCATGACTATCGGCCGAAAGAATGCCAATTACATTGATTCAAAAGACAGTGACATTATTGCCACGCTGATCTCAAACTACAGCGGTCTGACATCTGATGTGCAGGCGACAACGACACAATATAAAGAGCTGGTGCAGTACTACTGTGCCGACTGGGATTTTATGCTCTCCCGTGCCGAGGCCAATGGTCTGCTGATCTGTTGCGATGATGGCAAGCTGACGATCAAGCCGCCCCAAACAGATGCCACGCCTGAGTTGAAGGTAGGTTATGGCGATGACCTGATGGAGTTTCATGCTGACATCGATGCCCGCAGCCAATTGAGTGAGGTCAGCAGTGCCAGCTGGGATCCCAAGGATCAGGCCATTGTTGAAGAAAAGGTCAGCCCACAAACGCTTAACACACAGGGTGATCTGGATGCCGCGACCCTGGCAAAGGTGCTTGACCTTAAATCATTTCGCCTGCAGTCACCGGTGATGATGGAAAAGACAGCGCTCAAGGACTGGGCCACAGGGCAGCAGGTCAAGGCCGGGCTGGCTAGGATTCGTGGGCGGATGAAATTCCAGGGCAGTGCCAAGGCCAAGATTGGTGGTTTGATCGAGCTGGAAGGGGTTGGTAATCGCTTTAACGGCAATGTCTTTGTTAGTTCAGTGAGTCATGAAATCGCCAATGGCAACTGGGTGACGGATGTTGAATTAGGCATGTCACCAAACTGGTTTGCTGAGCAGCGTGATCTGGTGGCGCCACCTGCCGCCGGACTATTGCCAGGTGTGGAAGGCTTGCAGATTGGTGTGGTGAAAAAACTGGATCAAGATCCGGATGGCCAGCACAAGGTACAGGTTTCGGTGCCCATCCTCCAGGCTGAGACAGAAGGCGTCTGGGCCAGACTGGCAAGCTTTTATGCCTCGAATAAATTTGGTGCCTTTTTTATTCCCGAGATCGGTGATGAGGTGGTGTTGGGATATCTGAATAATGATCCCTCCAACCCGGTGATACTTGGCAGCCTCTATAGCAGCAAACTTGCTCCGCCTTATGAATTGAGTGCAGATAATTTTACCAAGGCGATAGTGACCAAGAGCGAGTTGAAGCTTGAGTTCGATGATGAAAAAAAGATCATCACCATCATCACCCCGGGCGGTAATAAGATCGTCATCAGTGATGAAGATAAATCCATCCTGCTGCAGGATCAAAATGATAATAAGGTCGAACTGTCTGATAGCGGCATTGTTTTGGATAGTCCAAAAGACATCAGCATTACCGCCAAGGGCAAGATCACCATCGATGCCACCGGCGAGATTGGCGTGAGTTCTAAGGCGGATGTTTCAGTAGATGGATTGAATATTAATCAAACGGCCAACGTTGGTTTTACCGCCAAGGGCAGCGCCACTGCGGAATTGTCGGCCTCGGGCCAGACAACCGTTAAAGGCGCCATGGTAATGATTAATTAGATGTTGAAAAAAATAACAATAAAGAGGTGATGAGCTTATGCCACCCGCAGCCAGATTAACAGATATGCACACCTGTCCTATGGTGACAGGGGTTGTGCCTCACGTCGGCGGGCCTGTGATCGGGCCGGGTGCGCCAACCGTGTTGATAGAAAAACTGCCATCGGCGGTGGTCGGGGATAGCTGCGTCTGTGTCGGACCTCCTGACACAATCGCCAAGGGTTCGGCCACGGTGATGATCACTGGCAAGCCTGCGGCGCGTATGGGGGATACCACTGGCCATGGCGGTAGCGTGGTGTTAGGCGCCGCTACCGTGATGATAGGCGGATAGTTAACGATGGCTAGTGATAAAAAATTTCTCGGTCGAGGCTGGAGTTTTCCACCAGAGTTTCACAAACACGCAGATGCGGTGAATGTGAAAATGGTTTCTGAAGAGGACGACATTCGCGAGAGTCTGAGAGTTTTATTATCCACCCGTCCGGGTGAGCGCATTATGCAGCCTGCCTACGGTTGCAGGATTCACTCTATGGTGTTTGAGAGTATCAATGAAAGCAGTATTACTGAAATCAAGGATGTGATTGAAAGGGCGGTGTTGTTTTTTGAACCTAGAATCAGCCTGGAAAGCATTGATGTGGATGCAGAGAATGTCTATGAAGGGACGCTCAATATCCAACTTAATTACAAAATAAGAACCACGAATACCAGGAGTAATGTTGTCTATCCATTCTATTTTCTTGAAGGCAGCCATGTACGATTTTGAATATGAATTCAGCTCATGCCATGTTGCAACGGACGTTGACTGATGTCTGAGTGGCATGACATTAAAATCACCGATGGCACTGATCAGCAGGCCAGAATGCCTGTTGCCTTGCAGCCGGGTTATTTCAATGTCGACGAACGGGCCTTTGAAGAGTTATTGAGTATGGCGGCCGAGTTCGCGGGCCAGCTGAATTTCTATTCGTTAGACAATCAGGTCAATGGCAGCTGGGCTGAACTATTTACTGCCGACGAGGCCGTGATAATGGCGATGCTATTGAGCATGAATCTCAAACGGCAGGAGTCTGAGTTTGCTCGCTTGTATCCTGGTCCGCTTGAACCGCTGCTGATGCTGGTGGTGGGTCTGGCAAAGAGTGTCGACTTCTGGCTCAAAAAACTCAATGGTTCAGCTCACCAATCAGCCGTTGCCCTGCGGCAACGGCTGGCAGAGCTTGTTAAAAGCAAACTGGCTGGTGAGTTGCATAATGTTGCCGTCATTGTTTCAGGTTTGGATGCGGGTAAATCTGCTCTTCAAGAGATGGGCCTAGCCTCGTTTGATAAGGTCTGGGGGCTAAAGCAGGCCTCAGGCCAGTATGATTTTCATCGTGCTGGTCTTGCCGGCGCTGAAACTGTTGATCAGCAGAAACAAGCTGTGCGTGCTGCCTTGTATGGTTTTGTGAATGCTATTTCCTACCTCAAAACGATTACACCTGTCTATCTGCAGCAAAGCCTGGGCAGTCAGCAACATGGCCCGGCTGTCGGGCTGTTTATGGTGTTTCTGAATCTGTATGAAAAGGCGCAGCAAAGCGCAAACAGTTTTACTCAGCGCCATCTGGATTTTTATTATCACCAGATTCTTAAGGCAAAGCCACGTCAGCATCAGCCGGAGAGTGTCCACCTATTGCTTGGCCCCCAAGGCGGTGCAGAAAAGACCATCGTGGCAAAAGGCACGGCGTTTAGTGCAGGCAAGGACAGTTCACTGAACGAGATTGTCTATCGCGCCGATAATGAACTGCTGGTGACAGATGCCACTGTTGAATCTGTTTACAGCCTGTTCCTGCAACATGATGAACTGGTAGCGCCGGAGAGTGAGCTGGCCTATGTCACCCGCATGAAGGCCTATCAACCTGGCCTTGATGCTGAGGAGCCACTGGCGTCGAATCCCTGGCCCCTGTTTGGTGAGGATAAAAAGCCCGCGTCATTACATAACTCAGCAGATGCCGAGATTGGCTTTGCCATCGCATCCTCGCTGTTACACCTAAGCGAAGGGGTGCGAACGATTGAACTCAATATTTCCCTGGTGGATGCAGTCAAGGTTGATGCCAATACCATGATCTCAGTGTTGCTGAGGTCAGAAAAGCAAACTGACTTTATCAAATTGTTTGGCCGGCTGTTTAGTCGTTACCTGTTGTCTTATGAAGGCTGGTTGAGCAGGGCAAACAAAGAGGCGATTATCAACACGGCTCAGTCCTTGTTGCCGCCTGCTTCGGCTGCTGAGGTTTCCGGACTGCTTAAACAGGACTGGCAGGGGTTGTTTTTTAAACTGTTTAAAAAAGTTTTCAGCATCAAGCTGACGACGAAAACTGGTTGGCTTGAGGTCAATGATTTTGTCATGACACCTTATTCCAGTCAGGTGAAGACGAAAGCCATGGGTATTAGTTTGAGTCTGAGCCTGAGCGATGAGGTGGCCGCAGTCAGCCCTTATTCAGCCGTCGTGCATGGCGGGGAAATGACAACAGGCTTGCCGCTGCTGAAGTGTTGTATCAATCCTGATGCAAACTTTTATCCTTATTCCATATTTAATGACCTGGTTATCAGTGCTGTTGAAATCAATGTAGAGGTAAAAGGACTCAAGAATATCCTTAGCCATAATCAGCACGGCCAGCTTGATCCCTCCAAGCCATTTCATCCATTTGGTCCGCTGCCGGGTAATAATTCATATTTTGTTTTTGGCAATTATGAGCTGGCAAAAAAGAAGTTGGTTGAACTTAACCTGGATGTTGAATGGGCTGAGCTACCTGAACTCGGCGGTGGTTTTGGCGAGCATTACCGCGGTTATGCCGCTGCCTATAGTAATGAAACATTTCGGGCAGGATTTACTACCCTGGCCGACGGTAACTGGCTGCCACGAAAAAATGACAAAACATCCACCGCGGCCTTATTTGATAGTGAAGTGAGTAGTGGCAAAGTGGCGCAGCAGAAGTGCCTCGCTGTTGATGTTCTCGATTTCGCCAAGCCGCTTGATGATTCTGTTTCCGAAGCTGAATATGGCTTTGGTCTGGCCGCCCGCAACGGATTTTTTAAACTTTCCCTGGCAGAGCCGGTGACCGGTTTTGGCCATGCCGAATATCCGCAGCTGTTAACCAGAGTGTTGTCCGACAATGCGCGGCGTAAAAAACAGCTGCCGTTGCCAAAGCCAGCCTATACACCGGTCATAAACCGCTTGTCTGTGAATTATAAAGCGCGAGGCAGGATCAATGTTGCTGACAAGCAGCCTGCTGAGTCGGCTCTGCAGGCGGAAACGATTTTCCATCTGCAGCCCTTTGGTGTTGAGACGATTTATCCGCTGAACCAGGATCGAGCATGTTATCTGCTACCTCAGTTTGGCCATCAAGGTAATCTTTATATTGGCCTGTCGGCCAAAAACCTGGCCGGTCGTCTGACGTTGTTTTTTCAGCTGGCAGATGATCAGGCCAGTGAGGTGGATTCTGAAGCGGCGGTGGTTAATTGGTTTTACCTGGCCTCTGATCGCTGGAAAAGCATGCCTGCCTCAAGGGTTCTTTCGGACAGCAGTAATGGTTTTTTGTCGCAGGGCATAGTCACTCTTGATATCCCTGCTGATATCAACCCGGCAACAAATATTATGCCGGCCGGACTTTTTTGGCTCAGGGCATCAACCAATATGGCCAAACGCAGTTTTTGCAGTTGTTATGCAATCCGAACCAATGCGCTGGTGGTGAGCAGAGAAGCAAGCGCTGCCAACGAGTTGGATGGCAATATCAATAAGGAAACAAAATGGTCGCCGCTGGTTTCAATTGCCGGCTTAGGTGGAATAAACCATGTCGGCAGGCCGTTTGGCAGCAAACCCGCCGAAACCGAAGCCCATCTCAGAAGACGAATCAGTGAACGCCTGCGGCACAAAAACAGGGCGTCTACGCCGTGGGATTATGAACGTCTGGTGCTTGAGCAGTTTGCCTCTGTAGCCAAGGTTAAATGTTTTCCGAATATGGTCTCCAGTCATGTGCGGCCCGCCCCTGGACAGGTATTGGTGGTGGTTGTGCCGCAGGTAGATGCTCATGCCGCGGAAGGGTGTCAGCGGGCCATGCTTGGCTCGGTTGAGCTGGAACGCATCAGGACATTTCTGCAGAGCTTGTCTTCAAGCTTTGTCAGGTTTGAGGTAAGAAATCCTGTTTATGAACAGGTGCAGGTGAGATGCACGGTTAAATTTGTCGGTGGTGTCAGTGATGGGGTCTATATAAATCGCCTTAATAAGGCCATTTCAGATTATATCTGCCCCTGGCAGGAGCAGGGCTATAAAGCCAGGTTTGGTTGGAATATACGGCAGAAGGAAATTGAGTCTTATATTCGTGATCTCGATTACGTGGATTTTGTCACCAATTTTTCCATGTTGCACATCAGCGTTGATGGCGCAGAGCATTACAGCTTGTTTGATTCGGCTGCACGGCAAGTCAGTAATGATGCCCAGATCAGGCCGCATTATCCGTGGAGTTTGGTCATGCCAGCCAAGAGTCATTACATAGAAACAATCCAGAGCGCACATTCAATCAAGGCGGAGTTGACGGGGGTTAATGAGCTGGAGATTGGCGGTACCTTCATAATTAGTGGAAGTAAGGATCATGGCGAAGAAGAATAGAAGCACACTGAAGCGTTATTTTCGTGAGGGTGCCTTGCCAAGCTCAGACCAGTTTGGAGACCTGATCGATTCATCACTCAATACCATTGATGAAGGTTTTGACCGCTCGGCTGAGAATGGCTTCGAAATCTCGTTGGTGGGTGACCACGACAGGCTGATCAGTTTTTTCAGGAATTCATCTGAGACACAGCCAGGCTGGTCTGTCAGTTATGACAAGGCCCAGGACAAACTGATGTTCCTCAAACCTGAGCAGAGTGACAGTCAACCGACACTGACCTTGACGGCCGCTGGCAGGGTGGGTGTGAACAGTAAAGATCCTCAATGGAGTCTTGATGTAGCGGGGGTGGTAGCTTCGCAGGGTCGGATAGGCGCTAATCCATTAAATCATAAAACGGTTCCAGCCGATGGCCAATGGCACAACATTACCGCTGCCATGAGTGGCTGTCAGGCCCTGGAGGTGATGGCGGGTGCAGGCAATAAGGGCACAGGAAAATATGCGCTGATGAAAGCGGTTGCCATCAATACATTCAACCCATCCGGCTGGTTGTTTAATTTTCTTAATATCAAAAAAAGAATCAAGTACCACCAGGCTTATTACCTGGCCCGCAGCAACAGGATAAAACTGCGCTGGAGCGGAACCGGAACAGAATACTATTTGCAAATGCGCAGCAACACGAGCTTCGGTGACGGCATAAATATCAGGTATTTCATTACCAAGCTTTGGTTTGATGAGGATATGAGTGAGTCCTGGTCACAAACCACTAGCGAACAGACCGATGCAAAACAGAATTAACCATGTCTGAAGCCCTTTCAATCAAACGGCGTAAAAGCGAAGTGAGTGAAACCAGCTTCGCCAGCCTGAGGTCGCAGGCCATAAAACTTGCCCAGCAGTTGTGCGGCGAACAGTGGACCGACTACAACCTGCATGACCCAGGCATCACCATCCTGGAACAGCTCATCTATGCCATGACCGACTTGATCTATCGGTCTGAGTTTGAGGTTGCAGATTATCTGGTCAATGAAGCGGGCAGGATAGATTTCGAGGCGCAGGCACTGCAGCGTCCCGAGCAGATATTTGCCAGTCGCCCAACGACGCTTGTCGATTATAGAAAAGCGATTCTGAATGCGGTGCCTGAACTGGATAATGTTTGGTTGATGCCAAAATCGGCCGCCGACAGTCACTGCCTTGGCCTGTATCAATTGGCCTTGAAATTGGAACATGGACTGTCAGAGGTGAAGAAGGGCATCGTTCTGGAAAAGGTGCGTCGATTCTATAACCGTAGCCGAAATCTATGTGAGGACCTTGCCGAGATCAGCATTGTCGAAGGGCTGGATTACAGCCTTTGTGCTGAAATCGAGGTCAGTAGCCGTCGCCGCCCGGTAGTCATATTGGCCGAGATTTATTTTAACTGTGCAAGGCGTATCTCGGGTGGTATCACCCTGACAGCCTATGATCAGGTGTTGACCGAATCAGAAAGTCTGGATCAGCTATTTAACGGGCCATTTACCGATCATGGCATCTTCAATAATGAGGATTTCGCCGCTGATAACAGCGAGTTTTTGGTCTCAAATCTTTTTTCGGTGGTTAATGCTATCGATGGGGTTGATCATGTCCGTGGGATTTACCTGGCACGTAATGGTGAAGAGTTTCATGAAAGTATTGTCTGCGATACGCCAGAGACGGCAATCAATCTGTTGCTGCCTAACCATGCCGATGAAATAAAGATTGTCCTGACAACCAATGGCCGGGTGCTGAGAACCTCTCTGGCCGAGGTGCGTGCCAAATTCGATGAATTAAGTTTTGGTTATCACTCATCCAGATCGACATCGCAGGATTTATCCCTGGTTTATGATTTGCCTGAGGGTAAGGCAAGGGCGCTATCTCAATATTCCTCTATCCAAAATCAATTCCCGCTCAATTATGGCGTGAGTGCCCATGGCGTGCCTGAGTCTGCACCGGCGGCAGTAAAGGCCAAAGCCAAACAGTTGAAGGCCTACCTGATCTTGTTTGAACAGATGATGGCTAATTATCTGGCCAACCTTGATTCTCTTGGGCAGTTGTTTTCCGTTAATGATCAGCAAGGCCAAACATATGCGACTAATTGCTTAAAGGCTCAACAGATAGCCGGGCTGGATGCTGTCTATCCACAAAATGGATTAGAAGTATTCGCTGAAATAAGCGGTAATTACGAAAACACTACTGAGCGCAGAGGCCGTCTGCTTGATTATCTATTGGCCCTGTATGGTGAGAGTTTTTCCCAGAACTCGCTCAGGCATTTTAATTGCTATTACAGCCCTGCTGAAATTGAACAGAACATTGTTGATAATAAAACTGAATTTCTTAAATCAGTTGTAGAGCTCGGTCGTGACAGGGCCGCTGGCGCAGACTATTCAGCATTAAGCTGGAAAATCCGTGGCCAGTCAGGGCTACAGCAACGTGTCGGTATGTTGTTAGGGTTTAAGCAGCTGAGCGCGCGCTCATTGACTATGACCATGCTCAAACAAGGCCTAAAACTGTGTCGCCATGATGTTTTTGAACATTTGAAGGCAGGCAGTCCCGAGCTTGAGTTGATAGATATGCACAAGCTCGATAAGAGTTGTCAGGCAAGTTTCCAGACTGTGGCCGCGATTGAATCAGATGCTCCGTTTTCTCTTAATGAGATTCGCGATCAGATTGGCACTGCAAACCCGCTAAAAAACAATCTGCTGAGTGATCTTTTGCTACGCGATGGAATTTATCTGGATAGATACCAACTGGGTAGTCTGACAGGTGGGCAAGACTATCAGCTCTGCTTCCAGCCACTGCAGGATCAGTATTGGTATCTGGGCACGTTTACAGATAGAGAGGCTGGCAACAGGGCTGCAAATGCGTTGCAACGTTTTCTGGTTCATCTTAATGCTGAGAGTGAAGGCATGCATGTGCTTGAACATGTTTTGCTTCGTCCAATTGGACGTGAGCGACATGCCGGTGTCAGTTTTACATCAGGGGAGGATTTCTACTCTTTCAGGATTAGCGTTGTGTTTCCGGCATGGACGGCCCGCTGTCACGATCAACAGTTTCGTATGTTGGCGGAAGAGACTGTGCGTATCAATGCCCCAGCACATGTTTACCCTGAGTTTTATTGGCTGGATTTTCACAAGATGTATGCCTTCGAGATGCTCTATGAGAAATGGATGGTATTGAAGAGCAAACGATCTGTAGAGGCGGCAGAGATCAATCAGGCGTCTGACATGCTGATTGCATTCTTGCTTGAAAATCGCGAGCACAAGGAGATGAGGCACTAGCCTCAGCACCATGAATAATCGCCATATTGTCGACACGGCTGTTTTTGATATCGGCTTTAGTTCGGAAGAAACTGCCTTTGAGTTTCAAACTGAATTGAATGCCTTTATCAATAACGAACTGCTGGCGGTTGTCGAGGAGGTGTTTGATAAAAGTTCTGCCGCCAATGCAGTGATCAGAATTCAGTCGCTAGAGATTGATCTTGGCGATGTGAGCCTGTCCCGCTATCAGGATGAGCTTCCGCGGCGACTGCGAGATAAACTTACGCAGCAGTTGGGCGAAATCCGCCAATCAATCAGAGACAAGTCGGCATCGAATAATGCCCTTATTGATGTTCAGTCTGCTAGTGGTGAGCTGGTTGAGTATTTTTTGTTGCATGGTCATTTGCCCTGGCACTCAAGTCTGGCCGCGGGGCAGAGCATTGAGCAGTTATTAAATAAGATGATTGCCACTGAGCCGCACCGGCTCAAACAGTTTCTAATGACTTCCGCACAAAAGGGCAAACTCATAGAACGACTGGTGAACCAGTTTAATCCTGGCACCGTCGTTCATGTTTGTCAGTTGTTGGCTCCAGGACAGAGCCGCCGGATTAAAGGGCTGTTCGATGAGTTGATGCGGCATTGGCCGGATCTTCAACCATTGTTTGCTATACCCCAAAGCGGTGCTGAGGCTATGAGTCGCCAGTTATGGTCAGGTTTGATCATGCTGCTACTGGAAAAGGGTAGCCGTCAGTTAAGTGTTGAAGAGATGATTGTTATGGTGCTGCAAGGCTTGTTTGCTAATGCTGATGATTCGAAACAGGCCACACTGTTGACGTTGTCAAAAAAGATGGCAATGAGTGGGCAGTCTGCTACAACAGCGCTGGTAGTTATATTGAGGCAATTGGTTGATGAACTCTCTATTGATGTTTCTGCCACTGAAAATGTCGACGCCTTAGAGACCGAGCGGGATCAGGTTGTTGGCACGGATAACAAAACAGCTGAGGTCCAGCTGCTTCAGCAACGTCTGATTGATGCACTCATCACGGGCAAGGGTTCTTATTTAGAAGACTATTGGTCGTCATTGCTTAATCAGCATGCAGGTCTACTGGAGCAGCTGCTGCAGCAATATGGTCAGCGGGCAGGGGTGCGAGAGAAAATTGCCCATGGATTTTCTGAGGCGATGTTGCTGGATATCCTCAGCATCTTTGAGCCCATTGAACATAGCTTTGTTAAAGCGGTGTTAGATCAATCAGATCTGTTTCTGGTTCAGGCCGATGATCAAACACAAACAAAGTCTCAGTTGAGACAAAATATGTGGCAGTTAACGCTTGGTTTTCTGCTGGTAGAGCGTGGCAGTCGTTTTAACAAAAAATCTTATATCGGCAGTCTGCTACGGCAGATGGCCATGTCTACGGGTGAAACTTATGAGGCCCTGTTAGTTGGCCTGTCGAAAAACCTGGCTGCCTTGCCCGATTCAAATGGCTTGAGCCGGCAGTTGTTGGATTTTCTGACAGAGCTAAGGCATGAGGTAAGACCGTTCCCCAAACAGCCGAGTGTCCAGGCGAATTCTGATCAGCATAATTACCAGCAGTATGAGCTGTTGAGCCGGGTATTGAAAAATGAGATAGACAAGACCAAGGTAGTTGATCTGGTCAAGGCGGTCCAAGAACTCAAAGAGAAAGCGCCATGGTTGCTGTTACGACTGTTAAAAGAGATACAGCTGGGTCACTTTGGTCAACCGCTTCGGGCCTACAACCTACCAACAGCATTGTTGCGTCAATTGGCTTTGGTCACTATTGATTTGTCAAAGCCGGTGGCGAGTTCTGCAGCTTCTGATCTTGTTGATGCCATAGACAGATATTCTGAGCGAGCTGGAAATGTCGCCCTCTATTTCAGTCATGTCATCTTTTGTCTGCTGAATGCTCAGTTGCTCGATTTCGATGCAATCCTGTCGGAGTCAAATGTTAGTAGCAATAAACCAGACTCTGCAAAGGCCTTGGATAAAGTGATATCCACACCACTCAAACTGCAAACAAACGTTCCAATACTGGCTGATTGCGAACAAATGGTTGGCCAGTTTCTTGAAGGGAAAGACAAACAGGCGAGCGAGGCTAATGGCCTTGTGTCTGCATTTCAACAGCTGGTTTTGAAACGCCCGGCCTTGTTACGTCAGCTGCTGTTGTCTTCAATAAGAGACCAAAAGACAGTTGCGCGGATGTCTGAGCTTCTGCCCGAAAGTTTGCTGGTTCAGTTGCTGTCATCAATGGGGTTAGCACGGTTTGCTGAACTGAAGCAGTGTGCAGAGATTATTGTTACTGCCTGTTATGTAAAAGAGTTTGGACTGGCAATGGATCAGCTTCGCTCGCTCAAATGGCAGGCCATTTTTTCCTATATTGCTGAAAATGGTGGGCTATATAGTCAAAAAGGATTCGTTCAATACCTTGTGGCCTGGCTGTGTGAAGCAGGCAGGCCGACGGATACAGATACGCTGAGTGCAGTAATAAGCCGACAGTTGTCTGTTAATAGCCAACCAGCTACGCAGCCGTTGGCAAAACAAATTGTGCAATGGATTGATGCGGGTGCTGCAGCAAAAATTACAGAAACCAGCAAAAGGCCAAACACTGTTATTGATGCAGTATCTGAGTCTGATGATGCGGCTGTAGAGGAAGTCTATATCGCCAATGCCGGACTGGTGTTGGCGGCGCCATATTTGCCTCGTCTGTTCGATATGTTGGGACTGGTGCAGCAGTCAGCCTTTAAGAATCGCGATGCGGCTATGCGCGGTGTGCATATGCTGCAGTTTCTGGTCAATGGCAGCATTACCAGCCCTGAGTTCCAGCTGGTATTGAACAAACTGATCTGCGGTGTCAGTACCGGTGTGCCTATAGAACGAGAGATTAGCCTCAGTGACGCTGAAACAAGTCAACTTGAAGGTCTGCTGCAGGGCATGATTCAGAACTGGAAGGGCTTGGGAAACACCTCGATTGCCGGATTAAGAGAATCATTCCTGCAACGACAGGGGCGCCTGCAGTTGAAGAACGATGCCTGGCATCTGCTGGTAGAGCCTAAGTCTTTTGATATGTTGCTGGATCAGCTGCCATGGAGCTATTCGACTATCAAATACCCGTGGATGGAACGAGTTATTTATGTGGAGTGGCGTTAAACCATGAAGCTCAGCAGCTTAAATGCAATCAGCCTTGAGGCCGAAATAGACTGGTTCAGCCGTGTGCTATCGGCACGTATTAGTCTTTATTTTGAACAGGCTTGTGAGGTTGAAGATATCCATGCCATTACCCCTCCGGATTTGTCTGTCGATGAATCTGAGTATGCCGTGCTGGTAAAACAATTCGGTATGGGGTTTGATGAACGCATTATCCTGGTGCTGGCCCTGATTCCCCATGTCCGGCCCCAGGTACTGGATACCCTGTTTATTCGCAATAAAAACCTCGATCGTGCCTATACCGAGTTTGGTGGATTGAAAGGCAAAAATCATAGCGGCTTTCTGCCGACGCCTGAAACTGCCGCTTTTATTCTGGCCGGAAATGACCTGGCCAGGCGTTTCGAAATCACCCGGCTATTTGAAGATGAACATTTTTTCACTAAGGCGAGCTTGCTTCAGGTAGATAACCAGGGGCAGGATGAACCCTTCTTCAGCGGCGCCCTGAAGTTGTCGTATGAAACGCTTTGTCGTTGCACATCGGGTCTGTGCCACAAACCTGATTACAGCACCAACTTTCCTGCCACGCGCATTACCACCAAACTAAGCTGGGATGATCTAGTGCTGGCACCGCAGGTATTGGCTGAAATTGAAAACCTGAAAACCTGGATTAAATGCTCTGGCACCATCATGCAGGACTGGGGTTTGGCGAAGACGATTAAACCCGGTTATCGCAGTCTCTTTTATGGCCCGCCGGGTACCGGTAAAACCCTGACCGCAACCTTGATAGGGGCGGAAGTGGGGCGGGATGTCTATCGCATCGATCTGTCGATGGTGGTGTCAAAATACATCGGTGAAACAGAAAAGAATCTGGCCAATGTTTTTGATCAGGCCGAGAATAAGGATTGGATTCTGTTTTTCGACGAGGCCGATGCCCTGTTTGGTAAACGCACCCAAACCTCTAGTTCTAATGACCGTTATGCCAATCAGGAAGTTTCCTATCTGTTGCAACGGGTAGAGGATTTTCCCGGTATTGTCATCCTGGCAACCAATATCAAAGCCAATATTGATGAGGCCTTTGCGCGCCGTTTTCAGTCCTTGGTCTATTTTCCGGCGCCGGATGCCGAGCAGCGTCAGCGTTTGTGGAGCAGCACCCTGAATGGCAAGGTCAGGCTGGATGAGTCAGTGGATTTATTCAGGATGGCGCAAGATTACGAATTGACAGGTGGTGCCATTACCAATGTAGTGCGTTATGGCGCCATCAATGCGTTGCAAAAGCAGCGTGAAACTATATGTAGCGACGATTTGATCACTGGCGTGATAAAAGAGCTGCGTAAAGAAGGGAAGACGATTCAGTAATGAAGACTAGCTGGACAAGGATGTCGACTGGGCCAGATTATTTATATCGCTGGTTGTTTTGTATTGTGATGCTACTTAGCGCTGGTTTTGCATCTGCGCAGCAAAACAATGATGCTTGTCAGTTGTCGGAAATTAGCACTGACTTCAAACAATATCTTCAAAGCATTGCTCGGGATAAGGTCGTCAGGATTCAAAGCCAGCTCAATGCAATAGGTTATGGCCCTATCGAAACAGATGGTGTCTTGGGCAAGGATAGCCGCCTGGCTTTACAACGGTTTTGTCAGGCGAAACAGGTTGTCGATACGCCAGATGGGATTGCCAAAACCCTGGTCGATTTGCTTGAACAGTCTGCTGCTGCGCCTGTGACCAAAACTGAAGCTGTGATACCCGTTGCCTCTGCAGCAGAGGCCAAAGCTGAAGCCGTAACGCCCGTCGTTGCCTCTGTACTAGAGGCTTCAGCAGCGTCTGTTTTTTATCGTTGGTCGACACCTGAAGCAGAGGAGGTCGAAGATGAGGTTTCAGAGACAAAAGTTACGGATGAGCAGGCAGAGCCTGACACCTCGATTCCCGATGAGATTCTAGAACAGTTGGCTGTTATCGAAAGCATTGCTTATCCCAACCAGAAATTGTTTGAGAAGGCGCTTGATGCCTTGTTTGCAGATTCTGGTTTGGACTATGAGTCTTATCAAAATCAGATCGTTGAGCAGGCGCGTGTAGGCCCGATTGAAGAATTTAATAAAATACAGGTCAGTGGTGACGGTTGTGGTTGCGCGCGCGATGATGCCAGTGTTGTTTATGGCTTTTATCCTTATTGGCTAGCCGCTGATGATGTTCAAAGTATTGATTTCAGCCTGTTTGACCGAATTGGCTTTTATGCGCTGTGGTTGAATCAGCAAGGTGAAATCCAAAACCCATTGCAATGGAGTGATGATGGCAATGCGGCCGGTTTTATCAATGCGGCCCATAAACATCGCGTCGATGTCGATGTCAGTATCTACGCTACAGGCTGGCAGACATGGTCAGACAAAGTGCTGCAAAGGGCTGTCAGTTCAACAGCACAGACAGTCAAACAGCACTTTTCAAACCGGGGCTCGAGCCGGCTTGCTGAGGCCTTGCCTATGTTTGAAGACACCTCATCGGTTCAGGGTGACGGTGTAACGCTGGTGTTTGAAGACTACTCTGCTGCCACAGAAACGAGTTACAAAATTAATACGTTTGTTAACAAGTTGTCTGAAAAACTGACGACTGCAAAGCATGTCTTTAAGATCAACGTCATGCTTGATATGAATCTTGATGCCTTGAATAGCAAGACAGCATTTAGTGATCTTAAGAGCATTCTGCTGGCCAGCGATGAAGCCCCGGCCAAGGTTGAGAATGTGTTTGTGTTTTTACCTGCGCCCACCACGGATAGCAAAAAGACCCTGCGCAGAATGATCGAAGATCAATTTCGTGGTGCGGACCGAAAACAGGTGTTGAGGAAGATTGTACCGCTGATATCTGCAGCCGGGCACGACAAGGACCCGCGTGGTGCCTATAGCCAGTTCACTGATGACCTGATCTATTTTCAGAACAACTTTGCCGGTGTCGGCCTGTGGCCCTTGCCATTGAATACTGATCCTGATGTAGAGACCATCAAGGCGAAAATCATTGAGCTTTATCCCACCAGCAGCGGTAGCAATCACATCGGTGATCTGGTTGAGGTCTACATGCCCAGCCTGTGCCAGTTTGCCTGTCCTAACAGGTGGTTGTTTCGGCTTGGTTTTGATCTGTTGGCAGGGTTGATCTTGCTGTACGCCGTGCTGGCGATTTGGATATACAGGCTGCGCAGTATTTATAAACAACATTTCGGCTATTTCCTCGCCGTTGGCCTGGTCACGCTGTTGATCTTCCTGATATCACTGGTGTGTGATCCTTACTGGAAGGAAAAGGCCGATGTCGTTGTCGGTTTGGTGATTTTGACTGCTGCCGGAATTCCGCTGTGGCGATATGTGAGCAAGGCAAATCAACCACCGTTGCCATAGCTGTTTCGGCAATACACCTGGGGACAGTTGTTTCGTCAAATATAAGTAGTGCCAAATTAAGGACATATATTTATGCAATCTTATGCTGACAAAAAAAACGGAAAAGGTAAAAGCGTTGCCTCTAGTTCTTCAGGGTCACGCCAGCGTCAACCGGCATCATTTCAATTTGCGGATAACCGTCCCGAGGCCGTTGCTCAGCGACAACTGGCGGAGATGATGAATGACCAGCCGCAACAGTTGCTTCAATTACAGACGATTGAAGAGGATGAGTTATTACAGGGCAAGTTTGCAACGGCGCAGCGTGAAGGCCTGGAGGAAGAAGAGCTATTGCAGGGTAAGTTCGAAACGACACAGCGGCAAGGGGGACTTGAAGAAGAGGAGTTGCTACAGGGTAAGTTTGAGTCTGTCCAACGACAAACCCCTGAAGATGAGGAGTTGCTGCAAGGCAAGTTTGACTCTGGCGTAACGCCAATGCAGTTGCAGGCTGACGTGGGGCAGCAGGAAAATAACACCGGTTTGCCTGATCACCTGAAGGCAGGGATTGAAAATATCTCTGGCTACGCCATGGATGATGTGAAGGTGCATTACAACTCAGCAAAACCGGCAGAATTGCAGGCACATGCCTATGCGCAAGGCACGGATATACATGTGGCTTCTGGTCAGGAAAAACATTTGCCGCATGAGGCCTGGCATGTTGTGCAGCAGAAGCAGGGCAGGGTAAAGCCGACTATGCAGATGAAGGGTAAAGTGAATGTTAATGATGATGCCGCTTTGGAAAAAGAAGCTGATGTGATGGGGGCAAAGGCCATGCAACGCCAAACAACCCAGCGCAAGGCGCTTGATGTAGGGGCACCAGGGCTTAACAGTCAATCGCTGCAGCGGGTGATTCAGCGTGGGGTGAAATACGACAAGCTGGTAACCGATGCGGAAAGTGATGTTGACGGTGGTGACTACGAATTCAAAAGTATCAATGACGATGCCATCAGGGCGGCAACCACGGAAGTGCTTATTGAGCACCTGACGGGTAAAAAGTTTGAGGATCTGCAAGGTGACGAGCTGCAAGCCCCGAATGTCACGCTGTCGGGATCATGGGGCGGTGCGGAAGGCCTCGTCCTGTTGCCGGCAAGATTGCAGGCAACGATGCAGATTCATACCGGTGAGTTTGTGCCCAATCTAATGCATGAAATCGGGCACATGGTTAAAGGGCAAAAAGACGTCCCAGCCATGAAAAGCGCGATAGCAAACATCGCCAAGGATGCCAAGCTGGAGGCAGCCAAACCGGACTATACCGATGCCAAGCCCAATGCTGATGCCTGGGAGGAAGAGGTGCGCGCAGACCTGACCGGGGTACATCTGCGCTGGTTGTCAGCTTCCAAGCCCAGCAAGGATGAATACACGGCCCTTGCCTGGGCCGCTGATCCTGCCGATGGCGAGCATCCACCGGGGGCTTATCGTATTGCCAGGATAAGTGAGTACATTGATCTGCTCGAAAAAGGCTAAAACGCCGGAAAGGAAACACTTCCCGCTGTAAATCAACGGGCAGGCTGAATTAAATCTGTAGGAAAATAATAAGTAGTATGGATACAAACGCAACAACCGAGTCGCTCCCCCGCGCAAGTAAATGGCTCCACCGTCTCACCTGGCTGATCTGTCTCGCCTCCGCTTTGATCTGCGCGGCATTGGTTTATCAGCATCTGAACTATAAACATGCCATCTATGAATCGGCCAAGACCGGTTTGAAACAACTGACTGTCGACGCGACATCAAAGATAGATGTCATTCTGAGGCAGTCCATGGTCTCGGCAGAGACACTGGCGGGCGAACTGACGTCTGCTGCGGTTGATCGTGACAATATGCTTGTCCGGCTTAGAGAGATGCTGGCTGCCAACCCCTATTATTTTGGAGCCTCCATCAGCTTTGCGCCGTATGGTTATGATAAAGATGTCAGACTGTATTCCGCCTACTACTCAAAATCTGGCCCTGAGGGGAAGCTTGAGTTTCTACAGCTTGCAGATGTCTATGATTACACCACGCCGGAATATGACTGGTATGTAGAGCCCATGAGCAAGGGCAGTCGCTGGAGTGAGCCCTATTGGGATGAAGCCGGCAAGACCTACATGACTACCTACTCGGCGCTGTTTTATACAACTGATTCTGAGACGGGTAATAAAGTCCCCAACGGTGTCGTCACCATCGATATCTCTATGGCGCAGATCAAAAATATTATCGAGTCATTGGATATTGGTCCGAGTGGATTTGGTGCCTTGACTACACGGGATGGTAACTATCTCTACCATCCAAATTACGAATATGTGCAAGGCCACCAGAACATAAAAGATGTAGCGCGACAGAAAAATGATAAGGATAGATTGTTGATTGCCGACAAAGCGGCCAAGGGGCAGGGTGGCGTAGTCGAGCACGTCAGCACCACCACTGGTGAGGCATCCTGGCTAATCTTTGAGACTGTACCTACTTCAGGTTGGTCGTTGCAGAACACCTTTATCAAAAGTGATCTTGATATTGATGTTGATAGCCTGCGTCATCAGATCATCTGGATAATTGTCACCGCATTCCTATTTTTGGTCACGTTGGCGGCATTGTTGTTACGTGCCAGTTTTGGCTGTCCAGTAAGGGTATGGATGCTAACGGCGATTATCTCTGCATTGTTGATAGTCGGGATTAGTATCATCTGGGATCTGGCTCTGACCTACCATCCTGAGACCAATATCGCAGGCATCAAGGTCACCGACAAGGCCACCTTGAGGGCCGTGATGAGCAGCTACCGGCAGTCGAGTGAAAGCAAGCAGCTCGATCCACCTCTATATATTCCAACCGGGCTTTATATCGATGCGATTGAATTCAATAATGCCAACGATGTGCTGGTGACGGGGCGGCTGTGGCAAAAATATGCCAGTGACTATCCAGATGGCTTGGCCAAAGGCGTTGAGATTGGCCGATCTAAAAGTGCCAAGATGATTAAGACGGGGAGCTATCTGGTCAATGGTGGTGAGGTACGGCAATGGTCGTTTCAGGCGGAGTTGCGTGTACCTATCGACTATTCAAGATATCCGCTTGAGGTTGAACACCTAAACATGCAGCTGTTGCCTCTGGCGACAGACAGCAACATCGTTCTGGTGCCCGATCTGGATGCCTATAAACTCACTACTGCCACCTTGTTGCCGGGTTTGGACAAAGAGGTATTTCTGCCCGGCTGGAAGATAAATGAGACTAATTTTGTGCTGCGCACAATACAGAAAAATACCGATTTTGGTGTCAGGCAAAATTTTGATCAGCAGAGTCTACCGACTCTTTATTACGAGATAGGTGTCAAACGGGTATTTGTTGATGCCTTTATCTCCAACCTGACACCGTTGATTATTGTTTCTATCGTACTGTTTGCCGTGGTGCTGTTGTCCAAACATGTCGATGTCGGCAAGCTCATGAGTATTTGTGTGGCGGTATTTTTTGTGGTGGTATTTTCACATCTCGATATTCGTAAGAGTATCTCTGCAGGTGAAATTTTCTATCTTGAATATTTTTTCTTCGTGATTTATTTCACCATCATTCTGGTGCCGATGGATGCCTTCAGGCTCGCTCTCGGTATGCGCTCACGGTTCTTTGAATATCAAAACGGATTGTTGGCAAAGGCAATGTACTGGCCCAGTATTTTAGGGGTGTTTTTTGTGATCACCGTGATGAAGTTTTATTAGTTGTAGGCTTGAAAGGGATAGGATTTATTAAATGGGATTTTTGGAAAATAAAGGGCGACTCGTCCTGGCTGTATGGGTATCAGTATTGTTGGTTTTCTATCTTTCAACGGCCTTTCTGGCGGGCAACAAGGTCTATGAGGATAAGCTCGCATCAGAGATTCGGCAGCAGCAACGTCTTGATCCAACGACTGCTGAAGACGGCAAGACCCAGGTGGATTTTGCTGTACTAAAGACATCTGAGGCTGATGACTTCGAAGAGGTGCGGGTGGGCATCTATGTCGATCGCATTATGGAGATTTCCACTAAGGCAACAGGTTGGACGGTTGATTTTTATATCTGGTTTAACTGGCAGAGTGATGCTATCGACCCGGGTGAAACCTTTCAGGTTATTGATGGTGAAATTCAGTCCAGAACAAAGGTTGAGGCGGTGACTGAGAAAGGCAGGCATTACGCCTTGTATCGGGTCTCTGCGCGTATTACCAAGTTCTTTAATGTGGTCCGCTATCCGCTTGATAATCATCTGTTGACCATTAGCATTGAAGATGGGGATCACCCTTGGCATGCGTTGAGGTATGTGCCAGATGTGCGTGGGGCTGAGTATAGCTCCAGGGTAAAGGTGCCTGCTTATCGGCTTAAAGAGGCCGAAATCATCAACAAGCCTCACGCCTATAAAACCAGCCGTGGTGATCCTCGTCTGGCGGCTGATCACAAGGCCGTCTATTCGCAGATTGTCTATGGTATTAAAATTGATCGCCCCGACTGGGGGCTTTATTTTAAAATGTTTCAGGGTTTATTCGCCTCGGTGGCGATAGCCTTTCTGGCCTTTATTTTGGGCTCATCATCGGGCGAACGTTTCGGCCTGGGGGTGGGCGCCTTCTTTGCCGCCGTCGGTAGTAGTTATGTCAATTTGAGTGAGTTGCCGGGGGTGGGCATGGTCACCCTGATTGATATGGCAAATGGCCTGGCCATGGCGACTATTTTTCTGACTCTGCTGGGCTCGGTGCTCTCTTCGCGGATTGCCAAGGGTGATTCGCAGCTTGCCATCGCGCAGTCATTTGACCGGATCAGCCTGGCTCTGTTTGTGACAGGTTTTGTTGGGGTGAATCTGGTGATGGCGCTGCTGGCATCTATATAAAAGGGCATGACGGCCTTTTAATGTCATTTTTTTGCGGGTAATCGGTCTGTATTAATATTATTAACACATTGTTTTTAGAAGGGTTATTGTAAAAATATTTAAAGATATACGTTAAAATTACCGATAGCTAAGTTGATCCTGAATTTGTCTTTTAGATCTAAGCAAGGGAAGTGCAAAGCAATGAATATTTCGACTCGAATCGGTGGTGCCATTTTTGGGCTAGTGGCCATGTTGTTGGCCTGTGGTGGTGCCGGCTATTACGCCGCCAGCAGCCTTTCTGATGGGATTGATTACGTTACCACTACAGCCTGGGATGCTGCCGATGGCGCCATGGAAGGCACCATTGCCCTGAAGGGCCAGATTATTACCATCCAATCCTTCACCCAGGAAACCGACCCCGGCAAGATGGCGGAGATGAAAAAGCATCTGGCTGAGGATGTCGCTACGGAAGAAGAGGCACTGAAGCGCATGTTGGCGACGGGCCTGTTTGATGAAAAGACTGTTGCCGAATTTAAGCCTGTGCTTGAGAAGTTTGCCGTGTTACGTGGTGAGCTGATTGCCGCAGTGGAAAAGGTTCGGGTTGTCTCCAATGGCGAGACTATTACAACTTTGTATTCTACCCAGCAAGAATTTGATAAAACTGTTGGGCAATTGCTCTCTGCCCTGGAAAAGATGGAGGAGGAGGGTGATGGCGCGGTGGAGGCCTACGCAACTGAACTTGAAACTGTAAAGAGTGTGGCATTTAGCTCCTTGTTTATTACAGTGGGCATCGGCCTGGTCATCGGTCTGCTGGCTTTTCTGATGATTGTTAAATCCGTGATCAACCCACTCAAGCAGGTTGCCGCCCGTTTTATAGAGATTGCAGAAGGCGAAGGTGATCTGACCATCGCTCTGCCAGTGAAGGGTAATGATGAGATTGCCGCGGTCTCCAGGGGCTTTAATCTATTTGTCAGCAAGACCCGCGACACCATTCAGACTGTGATCGGTGCCTCTGGCCAGATTAATTCCTCGGTGCATGATCTTTCTACCATCAATAACCAAACTAGCCAGGTGATTGATCGTCAGCAGCAAGAGACCGAGCAGGTGGCTACGGCTATGAACGAGATGGTGGCGACGGTACAAGAGGTGGCACGTAATGTCAGTGATGCAGCCGAGGCGGCCAACTCGGCAAATAGCGAAGCCAATAGTGGTCAGCAGGTTGTTAATGCGGCTATTGCCAAGATAGATCAGCTGGCCAAGGAGGTGAGCTCGGCGGCAGAGGTGTTGCACCGTGTTGAAGATGATAGTCAGAAGGTGGGCACCGTGCTTGACGTGATAAAAGATATTGCCGAACAAACCAACCTGCTGGCTCTGAATGCGGCAATTGAGGCTGCCCGTGCCGGCGAACAGGGCCGCGGTTTTGCGGTGGTGGCCGATGAGGTTCGCACTCTGGCTGGTCGGACGCAGAAGTCTACCGAAGAGATTCAGGTAATGATTGAGAGTCTGCAAAGTGGTACTCGTGATGCGGTGGCAGTCATGGAGCGTGGTCAGGTGATGACCGGCGAGACGGTGGAGCAGGCCAATAAGGCTGGTGAGGCGCTGCAGGCGATTACTGCGGCGGTTGATAGTATTACCAATATGACCGCCCAGGTAGCCAGTGCCGCTGAAGAGCAGAATTCGGTGGCCGAGGAGATCAACACCAATATCGTTAATATCAGTAATCTTTCCCAGGAAACGGGTGAGGCGTCGCAAAGTTCCGGATCGGCGGTTGATCAGCTGTCACAGCTAGCTTCTCAACTTGAGGGGGCTGTGTCCCGATTCAGAGTCTAGTCTGAGAAAAAGGTGATTTTTAAAACGGCGCTTCGGCGCCGTTTTTGTTTTTATATGCTTTAGAATGTGCGTCTATTCTGAAAATATTAAAACAGGGATGACAGCTAGATGCGATTTGATGTGTTTAATGGCGATGCAGATGGTTTGTGTGCATTGCAGCAATTTCGTTTGGCCTTTCCGGCCGAGAGCCAGTTGGTCACTGGGGTTAAGCGCGATATAGCCTTGCTCAAGAATGTAAATGCGGGTTCAGGTGATGAGGTCAATGTGTTTGATATCTCTCTGGATAAAAACCGTGAGCCGTTGGCGCTGCTTTTGTCGCAGGGTGTCGAGGTTAAATATTTTGATCACCATTTCGCCGGTGATATTCCTGTGTCAGACAATCTGAATGTAAATATAGATACCACTCCTGACACATGTACCAGCCTGATTGTTGATCAATTCCTTAAGGGTAAATATCGTGCCTGGGCGGTAGTCGGTGCCTTTGGTGATAACTTTGATGAGCGTGCTCTTGCGGCAGCAGAAGTCTTGGATTTAAGCGAACAGCAACTGGGGCTGTTGCGTGAGCTGGGTATTTATCTCAATTACAACGGTTACGGTGCCACGGTTGAAGATCTGCATTTTGCTCCGGCTGAGCTTGCGCAGCGCATGGCTGGATATGAAGATCCGTTGCGGTTTATTGAGCAGCAAGCTGATGTATTTGAAACCTTGCGCAATGGTTCGATAGAGGACTTTGCCAAGGCTGAAGCGGCGACGCCTACGATTGTCGATGACAAGGTGGCTGTCTATCTGTTTCCGGCGGAGCCGTGGGCGCGACGTGTCTCGGGTGTGTTTGGTAATCAACTGGCCACGGCCAATCCGGGGCGTGCCCATGCGCTGCTGACCGAGCTACCTCAGGGTGGTTATGTAGTCAGTGTGCGGGCACCACTAAATAACAAATCGGGCGCCGATGATCTGTGCCGTCAGTTTCCAAGCGGTGGTGGTCGCAAGGCAGCGGCGGGTATCAATGATCTGCCTGCCGCTATGTATGATGAGTTTGTGGCGGCCTTTAAAGCTATCTATGCTTAACGTGTAGTGATCTATTTTTAAGGAGCAAGTTATGTCGACACCCTATACACATGTTTTGTTAGCTACTGACCTGTTGCAGGAAACCAGCGCTGTTACTGAGAAGGCCAAGCAGCTCACTGAGTTGTATCAGGCTCGGTTGAGTCTGATTCATGTGGTTGAGAGTGTGCCGATCTATTTTGGTAACGAGATGGTGTTGCCTGAGATGCAGGAGATTGAAAGCCAGTTGCTGGAACGGGGCAAAGCTAAAATGCTAGAGCTGTGCCTGTCGCTGGGTATTGCCGAATCAGATGGTCACGTTGAGATGGGTGTAACCAAATACGAGATCACCGAGTTTGCCAAGCAGAACGGTGTTGATCTGATTGTGCTGGGCAGTCATAGTCGTCACGGTCTGGAACATTTGTTGGGTTCTACCGCCAGGACGGTGGTGAATGCTGCGCCGTGTGATGTGTTGGCGGTACGTTTTAAATAATAATTATCCTGATTTGTCCCCGTTTGTTTCGCTGAAATGTTACGGATAATTTACATTTGTAAAATTAAATTACTTTAGTTTCTTATAGTTGCGCCGATGTTTGGATCAGGAATATCCAACTTTATTGCGGAGAGAAACTATGTGAGTAGCTATAATTTAAATCGTGTTGGCAGGCTCGTGGCGGTTGTGGTTCTGGCTGTATGCCTGGTTGCCGGGTACTACATCACTAAGGCCTCTTCAGCTGTGCATGAAGCATCAGTTGCGGAGGTTGATGTCGCTGAGGGTGAGGCATTAAAACAGCCGCTTAAAAAGTCTGTGGATATGAAGGATAAGGCCTTTACCGGGTTTAAGCCGTTTTGAATCTTGTAGTGAATCTGGCTTTTTAGTTTCTGCCAGTTACTTGCCATAAAAAAAGGCCGTTGCTGAAAAGCATACGGCCTTTTTATTTGATTCAGTTTTAGCGTTCCAGATAATCAATCTTGTTTGGCACGCCATCCCATTCGGCGGCATCGTCGGGGGCATCCACCTTCTCGGTAATCACCGGCCATACCAATGATAGTTCTGCATTCAGGGCGGTGAAGTCCTGCTGATCATCTGGCACATCGTCTTCGGCGAAGATGGCGTTGGCGGGACATTCTGGTTCGCAGAGGGTGCAGTCGATACATTCTTCCGGGTCGATAACCAGAAAGTTCGGCCCTTCGTGAAAGCAGTCTACCGGGCAGACGTCGACACAGTCAGTATATTTACACTTGATGCAATTGTCGGTCACAACAAAGGTCATGGCTTTTTCCTTTCTTCGTTTCTTGTTTGGCTAGATTAAAAACTATAGCAGTTGTTTGAGTTGATAGAGAGCTTCCAGTGCCTGACGGGGTGTCAGGTCGTCTGGATTGATCGTGGCCAGTCTTTCGGTGGCCGGGTGGGGCTGAGGCTCGAACAGTCCTAATTGCGGTTCGGGTGTAGGCTTGCCAGGCGGCTTGGTCGTGGCTGCACTATTTTCCAGTTGGTAGAGGCGCTGTTTGGCGGCAAGGATTACTGGACGCGGCACACCGGCCAGGGCAGCCACCTGCAGGCCGTAACTTTGGTTGGCCGGGCCTTCCTTGACGGCATGCATAAAGACAATGCTGTCGCCGTGTTCCACCGCATCGAGATGAACATTGACCACGTTGTCGTGTTGCTCGGGCAGGGTGGTCAGTTCGAAATAGTGGGTGGCAAACAGGGTGAAGGCCCTGGTTCTGGCGGCCAGATGGTCGGCGCAGGCCCAGGCCAGTGACAGGCCATCGAAGGTGGACGTGCCACGGCCGACCTCATCCATCAACACCAGGCTATGTTCGGTGGCATTGTGGAGGATGTTGGCGGTTTCGGTCATCTCCACCATAAAGGTAGAACGGCCTCCGGCCAGATCATCTGAGGCGCCGATGCGGGTAAAAATTCTATCAATAGGACCTATGATGGCCGATTCCGCCGGCACAAAACTACCGATGTGGGCCAGCAGGGTGATCAGCGCAGTTTGGCGCATATAGGTCGATTTACCGCCCATATTGGGGCCGGTGATGATCAGCATGCGCCGGTCAGTATCGAAGCGGGTGTCGTTCGGTACAAAGGGCGTTTCCAGGTTTTGCTCCACCACAGGATGGCGACCACCGACGATATTGAGGCAGGGCGTGGCGATCAGCTCTGGCTTGCTCAGGTTGAGGTTGTCGGCGCGCTCGGCCAGATTGGCCAGCACATCGAGTTCGGCCAGGGCGGCAGCGGTGGTCTGTAGTTCGGCCAGATGCGGGATCAGGTCTTCCAGCAATTGTTCGTAGAGGCCTTTCTCACGTGCCAGGGCACGTTCGTTGGCGCTCAGCACCTTATCCTCAAAGCTTTTCAGTTCCGGTGTTATATAGCGTTCTACGCCTTTAAGGGTCTGGCGACGCTGGTACTCGGCCGGCACATTGTCGGCCTGTAGTCTGCTGACCTCGATGTAGTAACCGTGAACGCGGTTGTAGGCCACCTTGAGGTTAGCGATGCCGCTGCGCTCTTTTTCTCTAAGTTCAAGATCGATTAGGTATTGGCCGGCGTTCTGGCTAAGGCCGCGCAACTCGTCCAGCTCGGCATCAAAACCGGGGGCGATGACGCCGCCATCGCGGATGATCACGGGTGGGTTATCGATCACGGCACGTTGCAGTAGCCCGCTGAGTTCAGGGTATAGGCCGAGCTGGGTGATGGTCTGCTGTATCTGGGGTGAGTCCAGTTTGCTGACGCTGGCAACCACATCGGGCAGCAGGGTCAGGGTGTCGCGCAGCTGGGCCAGGTCGCGGGGACGGGCCGATTTGAGGCCGACGCGGGCGAGGATGCGCTCCATGTCGGCGATGCCACACAGGACTTCACGCGGCGCCTCAAAACACTGGTTTTCTAAAAGTATTTCAACGGCTTGCAGGCGATTGTTAAGAAGAATTTGATCACGCATCGGGCGGTTTAACCAGCGTCGCAACAGGCGGCTGCCCATGGCGGTGCTGCTGCGGTCGAGCACGTCGAGCAGGGTGTTGTCGCGGCCACCCATCAGGTTGGTCTCAAGCTCGAGGTTGCGGCGGCTGGCGGCATCCATCACCACGCTGTCTTCGCGCCGTTCAACGCGAATGCCGTGGATGTGTGGCAGGTTGGCGCGCTGGGTGTCGAGGGCGTATTGCATCAGGCAACCGGCGGCGCAGATGGCGCTGGCCATAGTCTCACAGCCAAAGCCTTGCAGATCCTTGGTGCCGGTCTGCTCGGTCAGCAGGCGGATGGCGGTTTGTTGCTCGAAATACCAGGGTGGTTGCTGACGTACCGGGTAGCGGTCTTCTAACTTGAGCATGTGGGCCAGTTCTTCGCTGAGCAGCAGCTCGGCGGGTCTGAGGCGTTCCAGTTCATCGTTGACGGCATCCTGGTCCGTAACCTCCATGACGGTCATGCGGCCGCTGGTGATGTCGAGGCTGGCGATGCCGAATTGGCTGTCGATGCGGCTGACGGCGCAGAGCAGGTTGTCCTGACGCTCGTTGAGCAGGGCCTCATCGGTGACGGTGCCGGGGGTGATGATGCGTACTACCTTACGCTCTACTGGGCCCTTGGAGGTGGCCGGGTCGCCAATCTGTTCGGCAATGGCGACGGATTCACCCTGTCTGACCAGTTTGGCCAGATAGCCTTCGGCGGCATGGTAGGGGATGCCACACATGGGGATGGGCTGGCCATCAGATTGGCCACGGGCGGTGAGGGTGATGTCGAGCAGACGGGCAGCCTTGCGGGCGTCATCAAAAAACATCTCGTAGAAATCGCCCATGCGATAAAACAGCAGCATGTTGGGGTGCTCGGCCTTGATGCCTAGGAATTGCTGCATCATCGGGGTGTGGCCGGTGGTTTTCTGCTTGGTTTTTTTTGCGCTGGCTGTTTCGTTCATGGACCTACTTCTTGAATTAATTCTCGCCCGGGTGGGGCGTAATTCTAACCCAGCTGGGCTTTATATGCAGGTCGCTTTCATTCGATTGGCGTGTCGAGGTTGTTGCCCCATTCAGCCCAGGAGCCAGGGTAGGCCTTGAGCTGGCTGAAGCCGATGCTTTTGAGGGCTATATAGATTAGTGCTGAGCGTCGGTGGGTATGGCAATGGCAGATAGTTTCTTGTTTAGGTTTTAGTTTCAACTCTTTGATTATTTGTTTTATTTCGGCCTCTGGTATGAGGCGCATGCTGTGTTCTGGGGAGAGCAGGCGGCGATGATCCAGATTGATCGCGCCAAGGATATGGCCGCCGCGCTGAGCACGGTTATCTTGGCCTGTATATTCCTCAGGGCTGCGGGCATCAATGATCTGAATGGTCTTGTCACCCAGGTGTTGTAGTAGGTAGAGCAGGTCAACACTGGGGGCGTCGGGCTGGTAGTTGAATGTTTGTGAGCCAGGCTTTGTTTTGTTTGTGCTGGCTTCAGTTGGGTGACCCTCATCGAGCCAGGCGTTCAGGCCGCCATTGAGCAGGGAATATTGGCTGTGGCCGATCAGATCCAGTGTCCATAGCAGTCGACAGGCCTGGGCGTTGTCGCCATTGTCATAGGCGATGACATGATGTTTGGCAGTGAGGCCGATCTGGTTGAGTGTCTGGCTTAACGGTGTTGTGCTGTGTAGTTCGCCAGCGCTGCTGGGCAGTTCCTGGCAGAGTTGAGCATAGTCGAGGTGGATGGCGCCAGGGACGTGATAGGAGCGGTGTGTATCGAGATCAGAGAGGTCGATGATAATTACGTTTTTGTTGCCCAACAGGGGGAGTAGCTGTTCAGGTTCGAGTATAAGCGGCAGCCTGATTTTGCTCATGCGCTTCAAATCCTTTGTCTGGCATAGGCGGGTAAGGCTAGGAACGTTACCCAAGTTGCTGGTTGAAATCAATCAGCTGGCTGTTTAGGCAAATCTGAGCAGGCGTTCTTTCTGTTGCTGATATGAAATGACTTTAGCCTTGGGGCGGCTGGTTTGATTGGGTTTTGATTGGATAACGATTTGTTCCTGGTGTGGCAGGTTTTGTTCTTCACATTGTGGGTAGATGGCGATGATTTCAAAGTCACCGGGCCAGGGATCATAGCAGAGCATTGAGGCTATTTCTTCTAGGCCACCAAGAACGTCTCTCATCATGATTTCTTCCCGTTTGCTCCCAGAAATAACGCGTTTGCATAGCTTGTCTGACATCATCACAACCTCACATCTCATCTGAGATAGTTATCGGTTGTGAGATGTTGAACTTGACTGGAGTTTCCGTGGAAATGTAACGGGAAGGGGGGTTAACTTAACTCTTTAAAACTTAATATTTCTTTATAAACAGCTAGTTATGACCGGAACTTAAAGTGTGAAAAATTAATCTATTTGTTTTGCGTAGGGGTGTAGGGTCTTGACCATGGCCTTGAAGACTTTTGGGTTTCCGGCGATGACGTGACCGCTTTCTAATATCTCGTGGCCGCCCTTGATGTCAGAGACCATGCCGCCGGCTTCCTGGATTAATAACAGGCCTGCAGCCATGTCCCACGGTTTGAGATTCAATTCCCAGAAACCGTCCAAACGACCGGCTGCAACGTAGGCCAGATCCAGAGCGGCCGAGCCGGCGCGGCGTATGCCTGCGGTTGGAATAATCATCTGCTTGAGCATATCTAGGTAGATGTCCAGATATTGCTGATCTTTGAAGGGGAAGCCGGTACCGAGCAGGGCGCCTTCCAGTCCTTTGGTCTGGGTGACGCGCAGGCGGCGACCATTCATCTGGGCACCGGCACCACGGCTGGCGCTGAATATTTCATCTTTCAGTGGGTCGTAGATTACTGCATGCTCCAGGCGGCCTTTTTGTCTAACAGCGATGGAGACCGAATACTGTGGAAACTGGTGCAGGTAGTTGGTGGTGCCGTCGAGAGGATCGATGATCCATTCGAAGTCACTTTCATTCTGGCCTTCGCTCTCACCGCTCTCTTCTGCCAGGATGGCGT
This sequence comes from uncultured Gammaproteobacteria bacterium, assembly GCA_965602225.1. GTDB lineage: Bacteria > Pseudomonadota > Gammaproteobacteria > Tenderiales > Tenderiaceae > Tenderia. The sequence continues at coordinate 109,939 of CBFCYE010000005.1, forward strand.
GATCGGGATAGGCCTTGCGGATAGTGCGAATGATTTCCTGCTCTGCCATTTGATCAACTTCGCTGACGTAATCATTTTCAGCTTTTGTAATGATGGTCAGCTTATCCATGCGTTCCGTGGCTCGCATTATGATCTCGCCTGCTTGGCGGGCGGCACGGGTAGCAATGTTGACAATCGGGTGCATGTGGCAGGTTCCTGAATTCTCGTTACTTAATATAGTGATCTAAACGGGGCGCAAGGATACCAGAGAATGCTGATCTATGTGAGATCTTGCTACGTGAATGAGGCAATCAGTCGGTGTTCGGTTTAGAATAGGCGAATGAAAACGAATATACGAATTGTACTGGTTAACACTACTCATCCCGGCAATATTGGTGCTGCTGCTCGGGCGATGAAAAATATGTGTTTGGGGCGGTTATATTTGGTCGAGCCGCAGGGCTTTCCCAGTGCTGAGGCAACAGCGAGGGCTTCTGGTGCTGATGATGTGCTGGCAAATGCGGTAGTGTGTGAGAGTCTGGAGCAGGCTCTGGATGGCTGCCATTTTGTGGTTGGAGCCAGTGCCCGCAGTCGGCGGATCTCCTGGCCTGTAGAGAATCCACGGCAGATGGCTGCTCGTGTCATGCAGGAGAGTCAGCAGGGGGATGTGGCGTTGGTGTTTGGGCGTGAACATTCCGGTTTAACCAACGAGGAGCTGGAGAAGTGCCACTATCTGGTGCACATTCCGACTAACCCAGATTATTCGTCGCTTAATCTGGCGGCTGCTGTGCAGGTCTTGTGTTATGAGTTGATGCTGTTCTCGCCGGATGAGAATAGTCAGCTTGAGGATGAGGAGCGTGATTTGGCTTCCGCTGACGAAATGGAGTCGTTTTTTGAGCATTTGGAGCAGACGCTGGTTGAGCTGGAGTTTCTGGATGCCAACCATCCGCGTAAATTGATGCGTCGGTTGCGGCGCTTTTTTAACCGCGCCAGGCCGGACAAGACTGAAATGAATATTCTGCGTGGTGTGTTATCTGCCGCTCAGGGCAAAAAGCTGTATAGGGCTAAGCCCTAGTTGGCCTTTTCAGAACTGATCAAGCTATCATTAACGTTTTACTTACCTTTTTGTATAAATAAGGACTGGTTGCCGGATGTTTAGTCGTATTCGTGAAGACATTCAATGTGTGTTTGAACGCGATCCTGCTGCACGCAATGTGTTTGAGGTATTGACGACCTATCCGGGGCTGCATGCTGTGATTGCGCACCGTATTAGTCATGTTCTCTGGAATATGGGGCTGAAATGGCTGGCACGCATGAATTCAACGCTGAGTCGCTGGTTTACTGGTATTGAGATTCATCCTGGTGCCAAGATTGGCCGGCGTTTTTTTATCGATCACGGCATGGGTGTTGTGATTGGTGAAACGGCTGAGATTGGTGATGATTGCACCCTTTATCACGGTGTAACGCTTGGTGGGACGAGTTGGAACAAGGGCAAACGGCACCCAACCTTAGCTAATAATGTCGTCGTCGGTGCTGGGGCAAAGGTGCTGGGACCGATTACGCTGGCTGATGGTAGTCGGGTAGGGTCAAACGCAGTTGTGGTCAAGGATGTGGCATCAGGTGAGACCGTGATTGGTGTGCCGGGGCGATTGGTTACCAAGGCAGGTTCTGAAAAGGATCTGAAACGTCATGTTATGGCTAAGAAAATAGGTTTTGATGCCTATGGGATTGGTCAGGATGATGATGACCCAATGGTGCAGGCGATTAACCTGATGCTTGATCATATTCATGCTATGGATAGCAAGATGAAGTCTATGTGTGAGGTGATTGAGCAGCTAGGTGGGCGGGTGGAGGATATCCCTCTGCCAGGCTTGGATTCCCTCGAAATTAACGCGGGGGGTGAAAAACAATCAAAAATTGTGGACAATACCCTAGTCAACAACAAGGATTAATACTTGACTGATGCGCTCAGGTATAGTATTATCCATTCAATAGATGTGGCATTATGCTGAATTGGACTTGGTGCACATATTAAAGAGGGTTTGCCATGAGACTTACTACGAAAGGTCGTTATGCTGTAACGGCAATGTTGGATTTGGCTCTGCATGCGACAGAGAAGCCTGTGCCGTTGGCGGATATTTCGCAGCGTCAGGGTATTTCACTGTCTTATTTGGAACAGCTGTTTTCACGTCTGCGTCGCCAGGGTCTGGTTGATAGCGCCCGTGGTCCAGGTGGTGGTTATCGCCTGGCTCGTCAGGCAGCAGAGATCGCTGTGGTTGATGTAATCAATGCTATTGATGAAAACGTCAATGTAACTCGTTGTGGTGGTCAAGGTGATTGTCAGGATGGTGAGCCATGCCTTACCCATGATTTATGGTGTGACCTGAGCAAACAGATCCACGATTTTCTTGCCGGTATAGATTTGCAGCAGTTGGTAGAGCGTCGTTCAGTCAAGGCTATCGCGCAACGTCAAGATGACATCGAAAGTGCTGCTCGATTTGATGCCCTCGGTGGTGACAGGGAAGCGATTGCTACTCCTTAAGTAGGATTTAAGAGGCTGGTTTTATAACTGGTGGAGTAGGGTATGACTGCGTATCTGGATCATAATGCATCCACCCCTATTGATGAGCGCGTGTTGGATGAGATGCTGCCGTATTTGCGCTCTCATCATGGCAATCCGTCTAGTTTGTATCGTCAGGGGCGTATTGCGCGACAGGCGATTGAAACTGCAAGGCAGCAGGTTGCTCAACTTGTAAATGCGCACCCGTCGCAGGTGGTATTTACCAGTGGAGGAACCGAGGCCAATAACCTGGCGCTAAAAGGTTCGGTTGTTGCTCCCAAGTGTGTGGCGGTGAGCGCTGTGGAACACGCCTCTGTTTTGGCACCGGCGCAGCAGTTGGCAATGGATGCATGCCAGCTTGTCCGCATAGAAGTTGATGAGGACGGTTTGATTACTGAGCAGGCAATGTCTAAAGCTCTCGCATCACGTCCCGAGTTGGTATCCATTATGTTGGCCAATAACGAGACAGGTGTGATTCAGGATGTTGCACGCTGGGCTGAGATGGCCGTATCGGCAGGGGCTTTGTTTCACACCGATGCGGTTCAGGCTGCAGGAAAGATCGATGTGGATTTTTGCGCCTTGGGTGTTCAGCTGCTGAGTCTGTCATCGCATAAGCTGTATGGCCCCAAAGGGGTTGGTGCCTTGGTGCTGGATAAACGAGTTGAGTTGGCTGCCCAAATGCTTGGCGGTGGTCAGGAAGAAGGTTATCGCAGCGGTACTGAAAATGTAGCGGCGATTGTCGGTTTTGGTAAAACTGCAGAGTTGGCCCGTTTGGAATTACAACCGCGTCGCTCACAAATGATAGATCTGAGGCAAAAGCTGTTACAGCAGTTGTCGCAAATTGAGACAGTGGTTGTTTTTGCCAGTCAGGTGGAGTGTTTGCCTAATACTGTGTTTTTGGCTGTGCCCGGTATTGATGGTGAAGCGCTGTTAATGGAAATGGATCGTGCTGGTATTGCGGTATCAAGTGGCTCAGCCTGTGATAGTCAGAAGGGCGGTGCGAGCCAGACCCTGCTGGCCATGGGGGTTGATGAGAGCCTGGCTAGGTGTGCGGTTCGCGTCAGTATTGGCAAAGACAACACGGCTCAGGATGTTGATGCTTTTGTATCGGTGTTGAGACAACAGATAAAGGCCTTTCAGGAAAATGCCATGTTGGCATGGGCTTGACGATGGCTTTATACAATGGATGTTGTGGTGGAGATTGTTAAGAATATGAAATTGCCTATTTATCTGGATTATTCGGCGACGACGCCGGCAGATGCACGAGTGGCTGAAAAAATGGCTGCCTGCATGACTATCGATGGTGACTTCGGTAATCCAGCATCACGATCTCATGTGTTTGGTTGGAAAAGTGACGAGCTGGTCAACGAGGCACGTAAGCACGTAGCTGCGTTGATTAATGCTGACCCTAAAGAGATTGTCTGGACCTCGGGCGCAACCGAGTCAGATAATCTGGCTATCAAGGGCGCCGCCCACTTCTATCAGCGTAAGGGTAAGCACATCATTACCTGCAAGACTGAACATAAAGCTGTACTCGATACTTGTCGCCAGCTTGAGCGTGAAGGTTTTGAACTGACATATCTTGATCCAGAAGAGAGTGGCCTAGTTGATTTGGCCAAGCTTGAAGCTGCCATGCGTGATGACACCGTTCTTGTTTCTATCATGCATGTGAATAATGAGATCGGCGTGATTCAAGATATCGCCGCCATTGGCAAACTGTGTCGCTCGCGGGGCATTATTTACCATGTTGATGCCGCCCAGAGTGCCGGTAAGGTTGAGATAGATCTAGCCAATCTTGAAGTTGATTTGATGTCATTTTCAGCACACAAAATTTATGGTCCTAAAGGCATCGGTGCGCTGTATGTTCAACGCAAGCCACGAGTGCGCATTGAATCGCAAATGCACGGTGGTGGTCATGAACGCGGTATGCGTTCCGGTACGCTGGCGGTGCATCAGATTGTTGGTATGGGCGAAGCCTTTCGTATCGCCAAAGAAGAGATGGTCGAAGAAAACGCCCGCATTCTTAGCTTGCGTAATCGCCTTTGGGATGGCCTCAAGGATATGGAAGAGGTTTATCTAAATGGTGATCTCGAACATCATGTCGCCGGCAACCTCAATGTCAGCTTTAACTTTGTTGAGGGTGAGTCGTTGATCATGGCACTGAAGGATATTGCAGTATCTTCAGGTTCGGCTTGTACTTCGGCCAGTCTTGAGCCTTCTTATGTGTTGCGTGCCATTGGCCGCAATGATGAGTTGGCGCACAGTTCGATTCGTTTCAGCATCGGCCGCTTTACTAACGAAGAAGAGATTGATTACACCATTCAGTTGGTGAAGAGCAAGGTCGCCAAGCTGCGCGATCTGTCGCCTTTGTGGGAAATGTACCAGGACGGGATAGACCTAAACACTGTTCAGTGGGCTGCGCATTAATCGCAGCGGTAAAGACTGAGAGGATAAGATCATGGCATATAGCGAAAAATTGATGGATCACTACGAGAACCCACGTAATGTTGGTTCTATGGATAAAAAAGACGCCACTGTTGGTACTGGTATGGTCGGTGCGCCAGCCTGTGGTGATGTAATGAAATTGCAGATCAAGGTGAACGAAGAGGGTGTGATCGAAGATGCGCGCTTTAAGACCTATGGTTGTGGTTCAGCGATTGCCTCAAGCTCGTTACTGACGGAGTGGGTCAAAGGTAAAACTTTGGCAGAAGCATCCGAGATAAAAAATTCACAGATCGCCGATGAGTTGGCTTTGCCGCCTGTAAAGGTGCATTGCTCGGTATTGGCTGAAGATGCAATCAAGGCAGCTATTGATGACTTTAAATCCAAGCAGTCTGCTGCCGCTGATAGTGAAGCGTGAAAACGCTCCGTTGAAGGTAGAGTAATGGGTATTACATTGACAGAAAAGGCGGCCAATCATATCAAGAAATTTCTTGAAGGCCGTAGTAATTCTGAAGGACTACGTCTGGGTGTTAGAACCAGTGGCTGTTCCGGCATGGCCTATGTGTTGGAGTTTGCCGATAAAATTGAAGCAGAAGATCAGGTGTTCGAAGAGCATGGCGTGAAAGTTATCGTTGATGCAAAAAGTCTGCTTTATCTTGATGGCACTGAGCTGGATTTTGTCAAAGAAGGTCTCAATGAGGGTTTTAAATTTAATAACCCTAATGTCAAAGACGCCTGTGGTTGTGGCGAAAGCTTCAACGTCTGATTTAAATAAACGCCGTGGATTTTAGTCAAAGCTATTTTGAATTGTTCGGTCTGAACGAACAATTTGAAGTTGATTTAAAGGCCTTGTCTAGCCGTTACCAGACATTGCAAAAGGCATTGCACCCGGACAGGTTTGTTAATGCGACTGAGCATGAACGGCGTCTTAGCATGCAGCAGGCCGCCCAGGTTAATTCCGCCTTTCAGGCTCTAAAAGACCCATTGGAGAGGGCACGTTATCTGCTTGAGTTAAAGGGTTTGCTTGTGGATGATGAGCAGACTACGATTCGTGACGTTGAATTTCTTGAACAACAGATAGAGTTGCGTGAGGAATTGGCTGAAATTCGCGATAATGTTGATCCGCTTGGTAGCCTGCTTGAATTCATGGCCCAGCTTGAAAAAACGCTTAGGGCTTGTGTAGAACAGTTGAAGCAAAACTTTGCTGTTGCCGATGTCACGGCGTTGCAGCAGTGCCAAGTGATCGTACATCGACTACAGTTTTTATATCGTCTCAGGCAGGAAGTAGAGGCGCTGGAAGAAGAGCTGCTTTAGCAGTTTCAAATAACCCAAAGACTTCAAATAATGGCATTACTTCAGATTAGTGAACCTGGTCAGTCAGCTGCGCCGCATCAACATCGTTTGGCGGTGGGGATTGATTTAGGCACAACCAATTCACTGGTAGCCTCAGTGCGCAGCGGCGTGGCTGAGACCTTTGCCGACCGTGATGGCGAGCACTTACTGCCTTCTGCGGTTAGATATCTGGCTGACGGTCAGATTGAGGTCGGTAAGCTTGCGCATCAGGCTGCACCACAAGACCCGCAAAATACCATCGCCTCGGTCAAACGTCTGATGGGGCGTGGACATGCCGAGGTGCAACAAATGCATCTGCCTTATGACTTCGTTGAGACCGACTCAGCCGTGCCGCGTATTCATACTGTTGCCGCTGATGTCAGTCCGGTTGAGGTGTCAGCGGAAATCCTTAAATCACTCAAACAACGTGCAGAGGAAACTCTGGGCGGCGAGCTGGTGGGGGCGGTGATTACCGTGCCGGCTTATTTCGATGATGCCCAGCGCCAGGCCACCAAAGATGCGGCGCGTTTTGCGGGTCTAAAAGTGTTGCGGCTGTTGAATGAACCCACTGCAGCAGCTGTGGCCTATGGTCTTGATCGTGGTTCGGAAGGCGTGCATGTGATCTATGACCTGGGTGGTGGCACCTTTGATGTCTCAATCCTGCGTTTTAGTCGCGGGGTGTTTGAAGTGCTGGCGACTGCTGGTGATTCGGCCCTCGGTGGTGATGATTTTGATCAGCTGATTGTTGATTGGATGTTGCAACAGGCAGGGCTGAAAGATACAAACCTGCGTGGTTCGCGGATATTGCAGCATCAGGCTCGAGACATAAAAGAGCGGCTCACCGATACTGAGCAGGTCGAGATTAGTGTCGAACGCCCTGATGGTTCTGTTTGGCAGGGTGGGATGACTCGCGATGAATTTAATCAACTGGCTGATGGCCTGATCAAAAAAACTTTGCTGCCTTGTCGTCGTTGCTTGCGTGATGCTGGTATTGAGTTAGAAGAGATAAAAGATGTGGTGATGGTGGGGGGGTCAACCCGTGTGCCACGGGTTCGTGAACTGGTGGGTGAGTTTTTCCAGACTCAGCCGCTGGTGGATATTGATCCAGATAGAGTTGTTGCCATCGGTGCTGCAATTCAGGCCGATGTTTTGGCAGGCAACAAACCCGATAGCGAGATGCTATTGCTGGATGTGATTCCGTTGTCTCTGGGTTTAGAGACCATGGGTGGCCTGGTAGAAAAGCTGGTGCCGCGCAATACTACAATCCCGGTCGCACGGGCACAGGAATTTACTACCTTTAAAGACGGTCAGACTGCAATGAGTGTGCATGTATTGCAGGGCGAACGTGAGCTGGTCAGCGATTGTCGTTCTTTAGCCAGATTCGAATTGCGCGGCATTCCGCCAATGGTGGCCGGGGCGGCGCGCATTCGCGTGACCTTCCAGGTTGATGCTGACGGTCTGTTGAGTGTAGTGGCTGAAGAGTTGAGTAACGGCGTTAAGAGTAGCATTGAGGTCAAACCGGCCTATGGTTTGGCTGAGAGTGAAATCGAACAGATGCTGCGTGACTCATTTGATTATGCCAAAGAAGATATAGTCGCCCGCAACCTGCGTGAACAGCAGGTCGAGGCTGATCGTGTGCTTGAGGCAATCAATGCTGCGCTGGTAGTCGATGGTGAAGCCTTATTGTCGGCAGATGAACGAGCCAACATCGATGCCGCTCTTGTGGTGTTGCAACAGGCCCGTAATGGCGATCAGATCCAGGCAATAAAACGAGCGATCGAAGTTCTGGATCAGGCTACGGCAGAATATGCTGCGCGACGTATGGATGCCAGTGTGCAGAAGGTCCTAAAGGGCCATAAACTAGACGAATTTCAGAGTTAAGTAGTCATGACTAAAATAATTTTTTTACCCCACGAAGAGTTGTGTCCCGAGGGGCAGGTAGTTGAAGTTAAACCGGGTATGACAATCCTTGATGCCTGTCTGGCCAATGATATTGATCTGGAGCATGCCTGCGAAAAATCATGCGCCTGTACCACTTGTCATGTCATTGTTCGTGAAGGCATCACTTCTCTCAATGAAGCGACTGACGATGAAGAGGATATGCTTGATAAGGCCTGGGGTCTGGAGCCTGATTCCCGCCTCGGTTGTCAGGCGGTGGTGGCTGATGAAGACCTTGTAGTCGAGATCCCCAAATACACTATCAACATGGTATCCGAGACCCATTAACACTGATTCTCGGCTCTAAGCCCCGCTTTATTCTACAAGTCGAACTCCGCAGTTACTGTTACAGGGCAGCAATGTAATCTGTTCTTTCGTAATTCAATAGTTGCCTGTTCTTGCGGCGACTTTTGGTAGCTATTCTTAGCTATCACATCCCCTTTCATATAGTGGTTGTTTCCCCGAGGTATTACGTTTAGTGAATAAACGTTTATGCAAACTTGAAGTGACCTGCTGCGTATATGGCAACCCTTGGCAGTAAATATGGAAATAAACTATAAAAAGTCATAGTCTAGTACAGCGCAATTCTTTTTAATAAAGGTGCAGGATTCATGGCGGGGGCTATTAGATCTACAAACCTGGGGCAGACTCAAAATCAGCAGCTGAAGCTTGCCTCCAACCGCAACTCAGTCATAGCAACGGTCGTTTTTATGGCGATTACGTTAGTAATTGCCGCCATTGGCCTGGAGCAGGTCGAGCAGCGCGTTAGAGATCAGGCCCTGAAAGGTCTGCGGATGGTTGTTGAGTCGACCCGTGAAAACATTCGCACTGTCTGGCTGGATAATATGATACTGGATGCTACAGACTGGGCTTCCGATCCTGTCGTTGTCAGCGCTACTCAGGCACTACTCGCTAGTCCGCGTGACAGTACTGCTTTGTTGATCAATCCCGGTCAACAACAGTTAAGAGATTATTTTGGCGAAAGGCTCAGAGAGCATTTTGGTGACTATGTTAAACAACGTGACGCACTGGGTTTCTTTGTCATTGCTGCGGACAATACTAGTCTGGGGTCAATGCGTGATGGCAATGTTGGTTATACAAATCTGATTGCCGGTCAGCGGCCTCGACGCCTGCAACTGGCTTTTCGCGGAACACCACAATTCATTCCACCCATTCATTCCGATGTACCACTGCGAAATAAAGCTGGCGAATGGATAGAAGGTTACCCCTCCATGTTTATTGTGGTGCCGATTCGTGATCAGAACAATGATGTTATTGCTGTATTAAGTGTGCGCCTGAATCCATTTGAAGTATTAACAAAAACGGCCCAACTTGGTCAGGTTGGTGAGACAGGCGAGACCTATATGTTTGATCGCCAGGCGCGTTTGATCACGGAAAGCAGATTCGATAAACAGCTCCAGCGGATAGGCCTGATAGAACAAGGCAGTACCAGTCTATTGAATTTGGTCTTGCGTGATCCCGGCACAAATCTGCTTACAGCAGATAGTATTGTTCCGGTGCCGCAACAGCAGCCACTGACACTAATGGCGCAACAGGCGCTTGCCGGCCAGTCGGGCAGCAGCGCTGATGCATATCGGGATTATAGAGGTGTGTCAGTGTTGGGGGCGTGGTTGTGGGATGAAGAGCTGGGGGTGGGATTTGCTAGTGAGATAGATGAGCGAGAAGCCTTGCTTGCTTATGTCAGCACCCGTGAGATTGTGGTTGTCATGCTTTTGTTCACTCTTGCAGCAGGCCTTGTTTTCTTTTATGTCTTAACTCGCCTACGTAAAACAGCAAGTGATGAAATAGAAAGATCCGAGGCCTACTTGCGTGTTGTGCTGGATAACGCTGCAGATAGCATTGTGACGATAGATGAAACGAGCTGCATACAGACCTTTAATTATGCCGCAGAAAAGTTGTTTGGATATAGCTACAGCGAGGTTGCGAATAATGATGTCAGCATGCTGGTGCCGGAGCCCGATAAAGGTAGGCACTCCGGTTACATCAGTAACTATTTAACAACGGGTAATGCCGCTGTTATTGGCCTTGGCCGTGAAGTACGGGGCCAGCATAAGGATGGCAGTACTTTCCCGATATGGTTAGGCCTTAGCGACGTATTTTTAGGCAAGCAAAGAATATTTGTCGCGGTCATCCACGATTTGAGCCAACAAAAACAGGCCGAGACTGAAATTCGGCAACGCTCTGAAGAGTTGGTGATTGCGAAAGAGAATGCCGAGGCCGCTAATCGTGCCAAGTCAGAATTTCTTGCCATGATGAGTCATGAGATTCGTACGCCGATGAATGCCATTGTCGGAATGTCGCACCTTATATTGAAAACAGGCCTTAATCCAAGGCAGCTCAACTATGTCGATAAGATTAATGTTTCAGCTGAATCATTGCTTAATATTATTAATGACATACTCGATTTTTCAAAGATTGAGGCTGGTTTTCTGCAGCTCGAACATATCAATTTTAATCTCGATGAGGTGTTGAATAAACTCACCAATCTTGTCGCATTGAAGGCGCAGGAGAAAGGCCTGGGCTTCTGCTTTGATATCAATCCGGGGATACCGTTCAGACTGATTGGTGATCCAGGTCGATTGATTCAGGTGTTGGTTAACCTGGGCAGTAATGCCGTTAAGTTTACCGAGCAGGGCGAGGTGGTATTGACTGTCGAGGTGCAGGCTGAAGACAAGGACCAGGTCGTTTTAAAATTTTCAATGCGTGATAGTGGGATGGGTATTGAACCTGAAAAACAGAAGTCGTTGTTTCAGTCGTTCTATCAGGTAGACAGTTCAATCAGCCGTAAGTTTGGTGGCACCGGCCTCGGGCTGGTGATTGCAAAACGCCTGGTGGCCATGATGGGGGGTGAGATTGGATTTGAAAGTCAGTTGGGTGAGGGTAGTACATTCTTTTTTACGGCACGACTAGGTCGTGACAAAAATCAGTTAAGCCCTTCCATGCTGTTGCCAAAGGATGTGGCTCAGATGCATGTCTTGGTTGTAGAAAATCGTGAATGTTCGCGACGGATCCTTGAGCAAACTTTGCATAGTTTCGGTTTTCAGGTGGATTCGGCAGCGACGGTGACTGAGGCGATAGCGATGATTGGGGCCGCAGATCAGCGTGGTTGCCCTTATCGTTTGCTGTTGATGGATTGGGAAATGCCAGAAATGGATGGGGTTGAGTCGACGCGCATGATATTGGACGCAGTCAATATTTCCAGTCCGCCGGTGATTATTATGGTCGCAGCCTATGGTGCAGAGGAGCTGGCGCATGAGATTGAAAATCTGGCTGTGAGCGCGACGCTGGTTAAACCGGTGAATCCGTCATCTCTTCTTGATGCTATTTTAAAATCATTTTCAATCGAAATTCGTGACAAAACGGCTGTGCCAAAATCTGATTCTGTGCTTTACGATTCGGTAGAGAAGCTCTTTGGTAGCCACGTACTGGTGGTTGAAGATAACGAGATTAATCTCGAACTGGTTCTGGCATTGCTGCATGATGCGGGTATTAAAACCACGGTGGCCACTGATGGTCAGCAAGCCCTGAATGTGCTGGAAAAAGAAAAGTTCGATGCTGTACTCATGGATGTGCAGATGCCGGTTATGGATGGCTTAACGGCAACTCGGGCAATACGCCAGCAGCCGAAATTTGCGGGCTTGCCTATTATTGCCTTAACAGCCGGTGCCATGGATAGAGATAAGACCGAGGTTATGGAAGCCGGTATGAATGACCATATTGCAAAGCCCATTAATGTAGATGATATGTTCTCGATCATGGCAAAGTGGATTGTGCCAGCTGAAACTGGGATAGGTCATGTTGGCGTGGTTCATCAGTTGACCGCGGATGAAAGTCTTGCGCTACCTAACATTGAGGGTATCAATACGCTGATCGGCTTGCGTACCTGTAATGGCAAACATTCGCTCTATTTGCGCTTGCTGACAACGTTCATCAAGGAGGCTGATTTTGTCGCCAGGTTCAGGGCTGCGATGGACGTTGGTGACGAGCCTAGCGCACAACGTCTGGCGCATACGCTTAAAGGGACCGCTGGCCATATCGGGGCCGAGCCGATAGAGGCAGCAGCCCTGGCCCTGGAAAATGCGCTTAGGGAAAAAATGCCGGATGTGGCGGTGGTTGCCCGACTGGAAGAGCTTGATAACGTGCTGTCACCTGTTGTTGCTGCGCTTGAGCGGTTTGAAGCAGGTAGGCAATCTAATCCTGCCGCGGTAACCACTCAAATTGATATCGAGCTGCTAACACCGCTGTTCAGGCAGTTGGCGGTTCTGCTTGCCGATGATGATACAGCGGCAATAGACTGGCTTGACGATATAAAAGTGGCGCTGAAAAATAGTGCATGCCATGCCGAACTGGCCGAAGTTATAAAAAGGACTGAGCGTTATGAATTTGAAACCGCGTTGGTTGCCTTGCGTAAGCTTGCAAGCATGATAGGCGTTGTTGTTTAACCAGGACTATCTTTTTAGAGAAGAATGTTGGAAATCAAACAATGACCGATACCACGGCTCAAGCCACTATCCTGATTGTTGATGATGCGCATGAAAATATTGATGTGCTGAGTGGAATCTTGCGTGCTGACTATAAGGTTAAGGCGGCTACCAGTGGTGAAAAAGCCCTCAATATTGTGGCAAATACAGAATCTATAGATCTTATTCTTCTAGATGTCATGATGCCGGGCATGGATGGTTATGAGGTCTGTCGACGGCTTAAGGCTGATGAAAAAAGCAGAGATATCCCCGTTATTTTCGTCAGCGCACTGCAAGATATTGATGACAGGGTGAAAGGCTTTGCTGCTGGAGGAACGGATTTTTTGAGTAAACCTATTCAGCCTGAGGAGGTGCTGGCCAGGGTTAAGGTGCATGTTGAAAACATCCGTATGCAAAGACAGCTGCAGCAGTCGCGTGATCTATTGGAGTCGCGAGTAGCGGAAAGAACGCAGCAGCTGGAGGATGCCAACGAGGCGCTGCAAGAGACGTATCGGCAGATAGTTCGCTCGGAAGAACAATATCGAGGTTTGCTGGAGGCCTCCCCAGATGGTGTGGTGCTGGTGAATGAGGCCGGGGAAATTGAATTGGTGAATATGGCCATGTGCGACTTGTTTGGTTATTCGAGTGATGAGCTAAAGGGGATGCCTATTGATTGTTTGGTGCCACAACGCTTTCATGGCCATGAGGCGCATCGTTCTAAATATATGAAAAGCCCTAGCCACCGACATTTAGGTAGAGATAATCAACAGAATGCAGTTTCGCGTTACACACTCTATGGCTTGAAAAAAGATGGAACGGAGTTTCCGGTTGATATCAGTCTGAATCCAGTGGCTAACGAACATGGCAATATGGTGGTTGCTGATATCAGAGACCTAACTGATCGACTCAGGCTTGAGCAACAATTGAATCAGGCGCAAAAGATGGAATCTTTAGGGCAACTGACTGGCGGTATTGCGCATGACTTTAATAACATTCTCTGCATTATTATTGCTTATGCTGAGCTTGCAGCGGATGGCAAGATCGCAGCGGAAAAATTAGAAAAATGCCTGGCTGAAATTTTACGTGCTGGCGAGCGTGCTCGTGACCTGGTTGCTCAAATGTTGTTGTTTAGCCGAGGGGGTGAGAGTAAAGAGCAGCAGGTGATTGACCTGGCCCCGTTGTTGACAGAGGCGATGAAAATGTTACGGCCGGTGCTGCCGAGCTCTATCGATTTTAAATACGATATTGATAAGGGGCCGGCTCTTGTTAAGGCTGATTCGACTCAAATCAATCAACTTGTCATGAATCTGTGTATTAATGCGCGTGATGCAATGGATGAAAATGGGCTGATTGAACTTGGTGTCAGGAATGTTGAATTGGATGCAGGTACGTGTAGTTCATGTTACCAGTCTGTTCAAGGTAAGTTCGTTGAAGTCTCTGTGACTGATAATGGCCCAGGTATCGATGCAGAGAAATTAAGGCGGGTATTTGAACCTTTCTATACGACCAAGGATATAGGCAAGGGCACTGGCATGGGGCTTTCCATGGTGCATGGCATTATGCATAACTGTGCTGGCCATATCCTGGTTGAAAGTACGCCGGGGTCGGGGGTTAAATTTCGTTTATTATTTCCCGCTGTTGAGCCACAGCAAGCCGAGGGGGTTGCGGCTGAGCTTGATGAAGAAGTCGATGTTTCCGGAAATGGTGAAACTATATTGGTTGTGGACGATGAGGAAGTGATTGGCTTGTTTATGCGTGAAATGTTATCGAGCTATGCATACAACGTTGTCCAGTTTACGGATAGCGAGCTGGCGTTGAGCTATTTTAATGAGCATCAGGATGAGATTGATTTGGTGATCACCGATCAGACCATGCCAAACCTGACAGGTGTTGAAATGGCTCAGGCCATGCTGAAACGGCGCAATGATTTGCCAATTATCTTGGCCACGGGATTTAGTAATCTTGTTGATTCCGATAAGTCTCATGCGCTCGGAATCAGCGCATTTTTCCAAAAACCCATGAATACCAAACATCTGCTAAAGGAAATAAAGTCCCTATTGTCAGATTAGTGCCTAAGGTGTTACTGGTTGTGGGTACTGTTGGATTGGAAAAAAAGAAGGCTAGCCAGTATAGTTGACTGATAATGTCAGGTATTAATGCGCTGCTGCTATGGCTGAGTAGCTTGGTGCCTAAGTTTATTCTGAAGTGATTGATTTTAAAGGGGTATGTCGGTATGGGGTTGAAATGGACTGAGTCGTTAGAGGTTGCAATTGCCCTGGATGAGGCTCATCCAG
>CBFCYE010000006.1:0-118042 GCA_965602225.1 uncultured Gammaproteobacteria bacterium
TGCGCCTGACTTAGCAGCTCTTCCATTGCAGAACTTCGGGTAATGATATCGCTGCGCCAGTCGCCATCTTCACCCTGTTCTGCCATGTCTGCAGATTTACCGCTCAAGGCGGTTGCCTGCCCGACCAACTCAAGCAGCTGTTTGCTATCAAATGGTTTGGTCAGAAAACCAAACACCCCCTGGCTGGTAGCCGATACCGCATCAGGTATGGTGCCATGGGCAGTAAGCATAATTACAGGCAGGCAAGGATTGCGTTCATGAATGACCGAAAACAGCTCCATGCCGTTCATCCCCCCCATACATAAATCTGTAATCACCGCTTGTGAACGTGAAATCGGTAACTGTGCCAAGGCCTCCTCAGCGCTGGCAACACAATCCACCTGATAACCCGCTGACTCAAGCCGCATCGACAGCAGCCGCCGCAGGCCTGGATCATCATCAACTACCATTACCCTGGCTGTGCTCATTTCATATTCCCCTTAGGCATTTGTCATTCACGCAAATGCAGACTTTCCTCAATCGAGGTTAAGTCATCCAATTTCTGTTGCAACTCATTTAGCCGCTGCTGTTGGTTCTGCAGAGCTGAACTTTTTTCTGCCATCGTCGCCTTAGCCTCAAGCAAATCAAGCGCCAATGTCACTAAAGCCACAACCGAGTTATTCCGGCTTGCTTGCAGCGTTTCGTTAAATAGCTTGAGGGCGCGGTCTGAATCGCATTTACGACACTGACCAAAACCAAGTGCGACTGCCAGACGCAAGCGATTGATTGTACTGGGCACTTGAACATAGGCCTGTTCAAGCACAGGCAGTTCATTATCAAACTGTTCTGGCGACCATTGTTGCACGCTGCGATATTGCTCAAGCACACGCTGCTCCAGCGGCTGCCAGTGCCAGCTGGCACAGCCCGCCCCCATAGACACAATCACAGCCAGGCCTAACCGCGTTAACCAATGCCGGACGATCATTTTGATACTAGCTCCTGTTGCAGTGGCAGTTGAATGCGCATATGCGCACCCACCAAGTCATCATCAATCACTTCAATCATGCCACCGTGGGCATGCAGATATTCCCACACAATAGACAACCCCAAACCGGTACCGTTGACATGACTAGTATAGGCGGCCGCCCCCTGATAAAAGGCTTCAAATATTTTTTCCTGCTGCTCTAGTGCAATGCCTGGCCCCTGATCCTGAACATCAAGCACGGCGTAACCGGCGTCACTGCTGAGGCTGATTTTGATGCGGCCCTGATTGGGGGAAAACTTCACCGCATTGGACAATAAATTATCGATGATGATGCGCAGTTTTTCCCTATCAGCGACCACCGACACTTCAGCCAGATCCACCTCAAACCACAGTCGCCTGGCCATCAGTGACAGTTTGTATTCGGCAACAACCTCATTCACCAACTCATCCAGTCGCAACGGCTGAAGATCCAAAACTGCATTACGCGTGGCTGTATTATAGGTCAATAAATCTTCAATCAATTTTTGCAGCTGTAGACTGTTTTGGCGCAACAGATCAACCACCTCTCGTTGCTGCGACGTTAGCTCACCGGGAATCTCTTCAGACAGCAACTCTGAACCTTCACGAATGGTGGTCAACGGCGTCTTCAGTTCGTGGGAGATATGCTGCAGGAAACGTTTTTTATCCGCCTCCACCTCCATCAAGCGACAGCGCATCCAGTCAAGCCGCTCACCCAACTGTTCAAGGTCACGCGGCCCCTCCAGGCTCAAGGCAGCAGAAAAGTCCCCCGCTCCAAGGCGACGAATCCCGTCATCCAGACGCCGCAGTGGTCGATTGATCAAGGTGATCAAAAAGGCAACCAGCAACAACATAGCAGGCACCAGCGCCGCGATCAGCCAAAACAGGTTGCGCTGCGTTTGCTGCGCCCCAGCCTGGCTGTTCGCCACCTCATCATCGATCAAGCGCTGGCTTTGTAACAAAATCTGCTGTGCCTGGCCGTCGAGCAAGGCCAATGCGGCGGATACATTGATGCTGCGCAGTTTGTTTTTTTCGCCATGAACCTGGGCATAAAAACCAGCTTCATCGACAGTCAGTTGATCCAGTAATTGACGCAACGAGCCCGGCAACGGCAACTCAGCAAGTGAAGCCAAACTCTCTACAAACTTGCTGCGATTAGCCTCATAAACCTGCAATAAGACCTTGTCAGCCAAGACCTGATACTGACGCAGATTACGTTCCATGAAGGTGATCTGTTCAACCAGCATCCTGCCCGTCTCATTCGCTTTAACTGCGTGAGAGATCAGCAATTGACTCTGGGCCGCCAGTTTATCCACCGAATTAGCCGCATACAGCAGCGCCGCAATCAGTGGCAGCAACACTAAGGCAAAGCTGATCAGAATCAGCTGAAAAATAGATTTTGGACGAAATAGTTTCACGCTAGCCCTGGGGTGCTCTCAATCATTTTAACGCCCCTCATTGTCAAGCTTAGTGCCATCGCCTCAAATAAAAAAGCCACCCAAAGGCGGCTTTCTAACCAGTTCAAACAACCAGACCTTAGCCACGCCGCCAGGTGGTGCCAGCGGCACTATCTTCAAGCACAACACCCTGAGCCTGTAGTTCATCACGAATACGATCCGACTCGCCCCAGTTTTTTTCTTGTTTGGCTGTGCTGCGCTGCTCAATCAAGACATCAATTGCCGCATCACTCAAACCATCCTCCGCACTGGAACCACCTTTCATGAAGGCATCCGCATCGTCCTGCAACAGCCCAAGCACGGCACCAAGGTATTTTAGCTGGCCTGCCAATTGAGCAGCTTGTTGACCGTTCTTCTCTGCCTTGGCGATATTCAGGGCATTGGCAATATCAAACAGCACCGCCATCGCCTCAACCGTGTTGAAATCATCATCCATGACCTTTCTAAAACGTTGTTCGTAGTCACCGCCATTATTTACCTCGGCAGCCTCAACACCACGCAAGGCAGTATAAAAACGCTCCATGGCCGCCTTGGCGCTATCCAGATTTTGGTTTGAATAGTTCAATGGGCTGCGATAGTGACTGGCGAGAATAAAATAGCGCATCACTTCAGGCGCGTACTCTTTCAGCACTTCGCGCAGGGTGAAAAAGTTGCCCAACGACTTGGACATCTTTTCTTCTTTGATCTGAACAAAGCCGTTGTGGATCCAGTAATTAACAAACTTACAGCCGGTCGCACCTTCGCTTTGCGCAATCTCGTTTTCATGATGGGGAAACTGCAGGTCCAGACCACCACCATGAATATCAAAGTGATCACCGAGACAATCAGTCGACATAGCCGAACATTCAATGTGCCAGCCCGGACGACCTAAACCCCAAGGTGATTGCCAGCTTGGTTCCTCCGGCTTGGCCGCCTTCCACAGCACAAAGTCCATCGGGTCATCTTTGACCACATCGACGGCGACGCGCTCGCCAGCGCGCAGATCTTCCAGTTTTTTGCCCGACAGCTTGCCGTAACCTTCAAAGTTACTGACATCGTAATAGACATCACCATTGTCAGCCGGATAGGCATAACCGTTATCGATCAGGGTCTGGATCATTTTCAGAATCTGATCCATTGAGGTGGTCGCCCGAGGCTCTTGATCTGGCGGCAACACCCCAAGCGCGGCGGAATCTTCGTGCATGGCCTCAATAAAACGCCCCGTCAGCGAATCAATCGTCTCACCATTTTCATTGGCACGTTTGATGATTTTGTCATCAATATCAGTGATGTTGCGCACATAGGTGACCTCATAATCACTGTAACGCAGATAACGGGCAATCATATCGAACACCACCAACACCCGGGCATGGCCAACATGGCAGTAGTCATACACAGTCATGCCGCAGACATACATCCCAGCCTTACCTGGCACGATAGGTTTAAAGGTTTCTTTCTGTTTGGTTAAGTTGTTGAATATTTGTAACATATCGATCCAATCGCTGTTCTAAGTCCGTGCCCACCAACCGATTCGGGCAGTGGCGCAGCAAGCCGCCATTCTAACGAAACTGCTACCCCCTTGTCTGGTGTAAAGCCTTAAAAAATAGAAAAGCGCTGTTTTATCAATTTCGATTCGAACCATAAACAACCAGACACTTTTTTCAGGGCGACTAAGCCTATATCATTGAGCCCTTGTTTTTAACCAACCCGGGATCAAACCAATGAAAAAACTGACTATCGCCTGCTTGATGCTGATCACTGGCATCATCTCCTCAGTGGCCATGGCCGCCAACCCCCAGGTCAAACTTGAAACCAGCCACGGTGATATCGTGTTATTGCTTGATGCCCAGGCGGCGCCAGAATCAGTTGCCAACTTTATCCTCTATGTTGAAGACGGTTTTTACAACGGCACCGTATTTCATCGCGTCATCAAGGACTTCATGATCCAGGGCGGTGGCTTTGAACAGGGCATGAAGAAAAAAGAGAGCCGCGCACCAATCAAAAATGAAGCCAACAATGGCCTGAAAAACCTGCGCGGCAGCATCGCCATGGCCCGCACCGGCGACCCACATTCGGCCACGGCACAGTTTTTCATCAACACTGTCGACAATAGCTTCCTCGATCACACTGGCCAAAACACACGTGGCTGGGGTTATGCCGTATTCGGCAAGGTCATCTCAGGCATGGAAACAGTCGACCGCATTCGTAACCTGAAAACCGGCAAAACAGGCATGTACCGCGATGTACCGGTTCAGCCTGTCATCATCAACAAAGCCAGCCTGATCAAAGCAAGCGAATAGACTTGAGCACGCTGTTTATTGCTGACATCCACCTGGGCAACGAACACCCGGAAATCAGCCAACGTTTTGTCGAATTCCTGCAGCAACAGGCCGTTGCTGCAGAGGCTATTTATATCCTTGGTGATCTGTTTGAGGTGTGGATTGGCGATGATGCGCTGCAGCCTGAGCACCAGCCAGCTATCGATGCATTAAAGGCACTCACGGACTCCGGCACGCCCGTCTATGTCATGCACGGCAACCGTGACTTTCTCTTGGCTCAGGGATTTGAACAGATGACTGGCTGCCAGCTGATTAACGATCCATTGCTAATCGATCTGTATGGCAGCCCTACCCTGCTAATGCACGGCGACAGTCTCTGCACTGATGACAGTGAATACATGCAGATGCGCGACCAACTGCGCAGTCCAGCATGGCAACAACAGTTTCTCGGCGCCAATGTTAAACAACGGTTGCAGGTTGCGCGCCAGTATCGTGATGAAAGTCGCAGCCGTAGCCAGAACAAGGCTCTAGAGATCATGGATGTGAATACCAACGCCGTGATCGCCACCATGCGCGAACATGGTGTGGCGCAACTGATTCACGGTCACACCCATAGACCGGCCGTGCATGAGCTGGAGATTGATGGTCAGGCAGCGCAGCGTATCGTGTTGGGAGACTGGTACTCACAGAACAGCAGTCTGCACTGTGATGAAACCGGCTGCCAACTCAGCAACCTCGACTAATTAACGCTTAGCACCCATTGCCTTAGCTCTAGCCAGCGTCGCCTCGGCACCACGGTTGGCGTGCGAGACATTCCAGTCGGCATCCAGCTCTGGCCAACCCTGCATGTGACGCATGGCCAGTTTGGCCAAGGCGTCAATATGATCCGGCCGATCATTGAGGGCTGGAATATAATTGAACGACTCACCACCGGCCTCGAGAAAAATACCCCGGTTCTCAACTGCAATCTCCTCCAGCGTTTCAAGGCAATCAGCAGAAAAGGCCGGACAGACAATCGCCACATTTTTCACCCCATCTTTGGGTAGCTGCTCCAGCGTCTTATCGGTATAGGGTTTAAGCCACTCTTGTTTACCGAAACGTGACTGAAAGGTCACCATCCATTGCCCATCACTCAGGCCTAGGCGTTCAGCCGTCAGCCGTGCGGTCTTCTGGCACTCACAGAAATAGGGATCACCCTGGCTCAAATTACGCTTAGGCATACCATGAAAAGAAAAAATCAGTTTTTGCGGCAGGCCTTCAGCCTTGAAGTTTTCATCGATGCTATTAGCCAGCGCCTGAATGAAAGCAGAGTCATCGTGATAATGATTGACGTAGCGCATCTCCGGCAGCAGGCGCCAGCCCTTTAGCTCATCCGCCACCGCATCAAAAACTGTGGCGGTAGTGGTGGCCGAATATTGCGGATATAGGGGTAATACCAGGATACGGCGAGCACTTGCCTGTTGCAGCTTTTTCAGGCCACTGGCAATTGAGGGATTGCCATAACGCATCGCCATTTCAACCTTTATCGGCCCGGGGATATGTTCTTCCAAGGCCTTTTGCAGCGCGTCGGTCTGGCGTTTGGTGATTGCCGTCAGCGGCGAGCCTTCATCGGTCCAGACAGTCTGATAGGCATGGGCCGATTTCTTGGGGCGGGTACGCAGAATAATGCCGTGCAGAATCAACCACCACAGCGGCCGCGGCATCTCAATCACACGAGGGTCCCACAGAAACTCAGCCAGATAGCGACGCACCGCCGCTGGCGTGGGCGCATCCGGCGAGCCTAGATTGCACACCAGGACACCAGTGCAGGGCATCTGTTTATGCTGGTAATCTTTTATTGCGTGAAAGCCACTCATCACTAACCCCATAACTTTAAAGGCGTTTTATCGTAAATGCGGACAGTATACCGGACTCACTTCGGCCATGTATAAACAAAAAAGCCAACACCGGAGGGCGTTGGCCTTGTCATTCATCAAAGACTAAATACTGTTTATTTGAATTGATTGACCGTGGCAGAAAGCGCTGTGGATGTATCGATCAACTGATGACTCGCCTGCAGATTAGCCGCAAAACCGTCTCAACTACAGAGCGTGCTGACCAATCCCACTACTAGCGGTGAATTTAGTCTCAGCCGTTATACCGAGCGCCATCGCATCAAATAAAACAGCCTTATCAAACGGCTTGGCTAGACATGCTTCGGCACCGGCTTTAAGAATTTTTAGCTCGTTTTCCGGGGTGTAATAACCAGTCATGGCAATAATTCGAATGTGTTTGGTGGCATCATCATCTTTCAATTGCTGACAGACTGAAAAACCATCCATGCCCGGCATTTTCAAATCCAGCAGCACAATAGCCGGATTAAACTGCAACACCTTACGACCGGCATCAAAACCGTCGTGGGCCGTTTCTGTTTTTATCTCTAGGGACTGACTGGCAAGAAGATCAGCCAGATAGCGGGCAAAGGAACGATTGTCGTCAACGACCAGAACGCGTGTCGACCCATCAGATGACAACTCCATGCCACGTTGACGAGCAAACTCTTCCACATCTTGACGTAAAAATCGGCGGTGACCGCCTGCGGTGGTAGTGGCCTTGATCCAGTTTTTCTGGGCCCACTGTCTAATAGTAACGGGAGAGACCCTGAGCAGCTCAGCCACCTCGTTGGGGGTCATGTAGGCACGAATATGACTGTTCCGATTCAAAGTACTCTCCCGTAGCAATAATAGTAGTACATCGATTCAATCGTTTCAAGCGTTTTAATCGATTTTTTTATCTAAACACACACAAAAAACATTTGAATATTGTAGTTAACTCTAAAGACACCAAGTCAATATAACCGAATCAAATAAGAAGGGGTGTATAAACGAACAAATGGGAGAAAATGGAGGCAATTCGACAAGAATCACCACCAGAAAAAACAAAAACAATTTAATCTTGGCGACGGGTAAAGCGAATTATTTTGCGACGAGAACGCTTATCTGGACGTTTGACCGGTCCACCAGTGGCATTCGCCAACAGGCGGCGCTGCTCACCTTGAGCCTCGCGCTTGGACTGGCTAGCTTCTGTTTCTTTATATAGGGTCTGAGCCACTTGGGCGGGGCCACGACGATCGGAGAGAATAAGAACGTGAATAATAAACTCAGCAGTGCCCTTCTGGATGCGCAGTTCATCTTCCGGTTTTAGGCAGCGTGATGGTTTGACCCGAGCACCATTGAGGTGGACATGACCGCCATTAATGGCGTCCGCGGCCAGACCGCGGGTCTTGAAAAAGCGGGCCGCCCACAACCACTTGTCGAGGCGAACCTTATCGGATTCAGAGTCTTGTTTAGACATTAGATATAGAAAGGGCCGGCCACCTATTTTCCAGGGGCCGGCCCTTTACAACTTACTTACCAGACAGACTGAGCATCAGCTCATTCAGACGACTAACAAAGCTGGCTGGATCTTCCAGCTGACCACCTTCGCTAAGCATGGCCTGATCCAGCAACACGTGGGCCCAGTCACTGAAACGCTGTTCATCGCTTTCAGCATTGACCTGCAGCACCAACGGATGCTCGGAGTTGATTTCCAGAATCGGCTTAGTATCTGGCATTTCATGGCCAGCCTGCTTGAGGATCTTTTGCATACTCAGGGCCATGTCGTTGTCTTCAACTACCAGACAAGAAGGTGAACGCGTCAGGCGGTGACTAACTCGCACCTCTTTAACCTTGTCACCCAAGGCCTTCTGCATCCGCTCGAGCATATCCTTGTGCTGTTCCTGAGACTTTTTGGCCTCTTCCTTCTCCTGTTCGTCTTCAAGATCACCCAGATCCAGATCACCCTTGGCGATGGACTGGAATGACTTGCCATCGTAATCCTGCATGAAAGACATCATCCACTCATCGACACGATCGCCGAGCAGCAGCACTTCGATATCTTTCTTGCGGAACACTTCGAGGTGAGGACTGTTATTGGCCGCAGCAAAGCTGTCAGAAGTGATGTAGTAGATCTTTTCCTGACCTTCTTTCATGCGGGCAATGTATTCATCCAGCGACACAGTCTGCTTGTCGCCATCACCTTGAGTTGAAGCAAAACGCAGCAACTTGGCAATACGCTCTTTGTTGGCCTGATCTTCACCCGGCCCTTCTTTAATGACATTACCGAACTGACCCCAGAACTCCTGGTACTGCTCCGGTTCGTTCTTGGCGATACCTTCCAGCATGCCCAACACTTTCTTCACCGAGGCGCCACGAATGCTGTCGATCTGTTTGTTGCGCTGCAGGATTTCACGAGAGACATTCAAGGGCAGATCATCGGAATCAACCACACCGCGAATAAAACGCAGGTAAGTCGGCATCAACTGCTCGGCATCGTCCATGATGAAGACACGGCGGACATAAAGCTTGATGCCATGACGTTGCTCTCTATCCCACATATCAAATGGTGCACGCTTGGGCACATAAAACAGGGTGGTGTAGCAGCTATTGCCTTCGACCTTGCTGTGAACATGGGCCAGCGGATCTTCGAAGTCATGAGCAACATGTTTGTAGAATTCGCTGTACTCCTCAGCCTCAATCTCGCTCTTGGGTCGCGCCCACAGGGCTGAAGCCTTGTTGACCACGTCAAACCCAGGCTCAGCTTCAGGCTGCTCTTCGCCCTCGGCAACAGGGGCTTTCTCAGCCTTCATTTCAATCGGCAGATTGATGTGATCAGAGTATTTGGTAATAATGTGACGCAGACGGTGATCGTCGGCAAATTCTTCTTCACCATCACGCAAGTGCATAACAACTTCTGTACCACGATCCGCTTTTTCAACAGTTTCAAGGGTGTAGTCACCTTCACCGGCAGACTCCCAACAAACACCATGTTCGGCACCCAGGCCAGCACGACGGGTCGTCAGGCTCACCTTGTCAGCAATAATAAAGGCAGAATAAAAACCTACACCGAACTGACCAATCATCTGCGCGTCCTTGGCCTGGTCGCCGGTCAGTGAGTCAAAAAACTGTTTGGTGCCTGATTTGGCAATCGTACCGATGTTTTCTGTCACTTCCGCACGGCTCATACCAATGCCGTTGTCACGGATAGTAAGCGTCTTGGCATCCTTATCGAATTCAACCTGGATCTTCAACTCAGTGCCGTCTTCCATCAAGGCATCATCAGTCAGCGCTTCAAAGCGCAGCTTGTCGCAGGCATCGGAGGCATTGGAGACTAATTCCCTCAGGAATATCTCTTTATTGGAATACAGTGAATGAATCATCAACTTGAGCAGCTGACTTACCTCGGTTTGAAAACCAAGCGTTTCTTTATGTGCTTCTACAGACATTGTCATTAATTCTCCCTCTACATAAATTTTGGTATCGAAGGCATAATGGGGATCGGCCAGGATGATTTCAACCCTCATAAAAACGAACAACAAGGCAGGCTCATTAGATGGATATCAAAACCGTTGCCACCACCCCTTACGATGATCAACGCCCAGGTACTTCAGGGCTGCGCAAAAAGACCCGCGTCTTTCTGGAAAAGCCAAACTACCTGGAGAACTTCGTCCAGGCCACCTTCGACAGCCTGGAAGGCTTCCAGGGCCAGACACTGGTAGTTGGTGGTGACGGCCGTTATGGCAACAAAGAAGCGACCCAAACCATTGCCAGGATGGCAGCTGCCAACGGCTTTGGCCGGGTGCTGATCGGAAAATATGGCCTGCTATCGACACCTGCCGCCTCCTGCGTCATCCGTAAATACAAGGCCTTTGGCGGTTTCATTCTCTCGGCCAGCCACAATCCAGCCGGCATCGATGAGGACTTCGGCATCAAGTACAACGCCAGCAACGGCGGTCCGGCACCGGAAAAAATCACCGAGGCCATCTACGACCATACCCTTAAGATCGAACACTACCTCACCTGCGAAGCCGAAGACATTGACCTGGGAAAGGTCGGCAGCACAAAGATTGGTGACACAGAAGTGGTGGTAATCAACCCCATCAGCGACTACGCCGAGTTGATGCAGGAGATATTCGATTTCGACGCCATTCGCGAACTATTCAAATCCGGCTTTCGCATGTGCTTCGACGGCATGCACGCCATTACCGGCCCCTATGCCCAGGAGATTCTCGAAAAGACACTGGGTGCGCCAGCAGGGACAGTGATCAACGGCACCCCCAAGTCCGACTTCGGTGGCGGTCACCCCGATCCCAACCTGACCTATGCCAAAAAACTGGTCAGCATCATGTTTGGCCCCACCCCACCGGAATTTGGTGCGGCCTCAGATGGCGACGGTGACCGCAACATGGTTCTCGGCAATAACTTCTTTGTCACCCCCAGCGACAGCCTGGCGATTCTGGCAGCCAACGCCACTCTGGTACCCGGTTACAAAGCGGGTCTGGCCGGTGTCGCCCGTTCCATGCCCACCAGTGCAGCAGTAGATCAGGTGGCCAAGGCCCTCAATATTCCCTGCTTCGAAACACCCACCGGCTGGAAGTTTTTTGGCAACCTGATGGATGCCGACAAGATTACCCTCTGTGGTGAAGAGAGCTTCGGCACCGGTTCAAACCATATCCGTGAAAAAGATGGCCTTTGGGCGGTGCTGTTCTGGCTCAACATCCTTGCCGCACGCAAACAATCGGTACAAACCATCGTCACGGATCACTGGAAAAAATTTGGCCGCAACTACTATACCCGCCATGATTTTGAAGGCGTGAATAAAGAACGTGCAGAAGATATGATTGAGAACTTGCGCAACCGTCTACACACCCTGCCCGAGCGCGCCGTCGGCGACATGCATATCAGTTTCAGTGACGACTTCAGCTACACCGACCCAATCGATGGATCCAAGTCATCAGGCCAGGGCATCCGCATCCAGTTCAACGATGGCAGTCGCATCGTTTTCCGCCTCTCCGGCACTGGCACAGAAGGGGCAACCCTGCGGGTCTATATCGAACGTTTTGAAGCAAATCCGCGCAAACACCACATTGAAACGCAGGAGGCACTTCAGGATCTAATCGACTTTGCGCACAGCATTGCCGAGATTCAGAAATATACCGGCCGCAACAAACCGACCGTCATCACCTAAACAAGTCTGAGCGAGTCAGTGCTAATCGAAATAATGATTAGCACTGACCATGATCAGGTTACTGCTGTAATTTTCACTCGTGTAATTTGAGTCGTTAGAGGTGTGTCGCCACATCAACTCAAACTCTGAATTGCGGCTATAGCTATAGATACCGGTCAAACTATAACGAGTTCTATCATCCTCGCGCACACCACGATTCACCCCGGCACTGACATTGGCATCGCCATAATTACTGTTGCGGTAATCAAACTTCGCCAGAGCGGACCATTTATCACTAAAGTCATGCCCAAATGAAGCAAACAGGCTATGGCGTGTCGGCGAATAACTGGGAAAAGTATTCGCCAGCGAATAATTATCTCGATCATTCAACTCAAGCCTATAACCCAGGCGCAGTTTTTCGGCACCAAGACGGCGGTAATCTTCTAATGTGAAACGTTGTTTTGAACCTGCAAGATAGGCATACCTCGCATCAAGATCATCATATAAGGTTAAATCATATTTCAGACGTAAGCGCCGACCGGGGGCATATTTACGATCTGCACGCAGTTGCAAACTGGTGCTCTGCTGGAAAGCCACGCCGTCAAACGAATCATGATAATAGACCAGACCAGCCCGACCACTCCACTCGGCCAACGGCTGACTGAAATATATGCCGGCACTCAACAGGCGCTCATCATAGATGGATAAATCAGCATAACGAGATAGCGATAAGGCCCCTTTTAACTGCACACCCTCTCGACGATTGCCGCCAAGCTGGTAACTGCCTGTGCCATAAAAATCCAGATAGCTATCTGAACTATTGGCTGCCACAACAATATCCTCATTGACGAGGGTAACGTTATCATCGCTAGCCATACTCAAGCTGACAAACCCCTTTACCTTGCCTGCTTCTGCATCATGCTTCACAACACCCAGCTGTTCCAATTGCCGCGCAGCCAACAGCCTGACCTTGTCATCCTGGGCTGTTTTAAAACTACGGGAAAAGGCCTCCTGGGCTGCCTTTTGATCCTTGTTATTTAAGGCAATCAAACCCAGATTGTAGTGGCTCAAGCCTGCCAAAGCGGCATCGTTAGCGGCCTCCGAAAAATAACCCTGAGCATCAGAATAGCGCCCCAGCTTGTAATAACTTGCAGCAAGATTGTAGGCCAGAATAGCGTCCCGATTACCCTGCTCTCTGGACTGCAAAAAATAGTCTATTGCCTGTTGATAATTTTGCTGTTTAAAGGCACTTACACCTTGTTCAAAGCCGGCATCAGCAATAGCTGCGTTTGCACACGTCAATAGCACCAGAGACAACACCAGACTTTTAAAAGTAAAGCCATGTTTCATCTTATTTAGCCCTCCCAAACAAGATGGCCGCCCTCAGCAGAAGGCAGCCATAACCATTATTTATGACAAACCCCTAGCTACACTAATCATCATCGCGTTCGCCATCGAGACTCTCGTCATGGACTTCATCGCGGGATTCTTCGCGGGATTCTTCGCGGGACTCCTCACGGGATTCATCGCGACTCTCATCACGACTCTCGTCATGACTGTCACCGCGGTCAGAATCATCATTACCATCTGCATCGCCACGGCTGCCATCATTTGCTTCATCATCTTGATGATCATTATCGCGTTCTTGCAGGCGCTCTCTTACACGCTCCAAAGCCTCACGCGCTTGTGGTGACGCCACCTCTGGCAGTTCAATATAATGGGTGCCACTATCTCCCCGGTCACGATCAAGACTCTCAATCACCTGAATAGTCATGTCATCATCGAAATCTGCGGCAAAGCTTGGCGCTGAAATAATCAGCATCGAAGCTGCAATGGCAGTAAGTTTGAATGGTTTCATCGTAGTACTCCTGATTAATACAGCTTAAACCCAGTCTGGCCTGCTTACCCCAGCCTGGGGCGCTATTTTGTTTTCTACCCGAACCTGAATGCGAAGGATCTTTTTCTTGCCACCCTGTTCCAGCGTAGCAATGATTTCACCCGCCGCAGCCGCGGTTCCTTTCAAGGGCAAGGGCAGAATATTGCGCCCCTGCGTTAGACTGGTTTGCCACGACAATCGGTTCTCACCAGGAAAACCAACCACCTCAATATTGCCCGGCAAATCGATGCTTAGGGTTGCATCATTCATTGCATAACCAACATCAAAGGCTAGATTGAGGGTCTGTGGTGCAGCAATCGAGATTGCCACCTCCGGCATAACATTGGGTTCAATACCATTACCGCCGGGTAATATCCCAACAACTACCAGCATCAAGGCAAAACCAGCCACGAGAGCAGAACTGAATCCGGCAACAAAACCACGACGATGAGGACGCTGTTTGGCCTGGCTGGCGGCATGAGACACCGCCCGTTGGGCAAAGCCTGGTGTCATCGCTGGCACCTGCACCTGTTTGAGACCGGCCATAAGCGCCTTTTCCCGTTGCAGCAGCTGGCGACAATCTTTACAGGCATCAAGATGCAAGTGAAGATCAGCCTCTTCCATGAGCTCAAGTTTGCCATCCAGATAATCGTCTAATTGTTGCTGTATTTGCTGACAGTTCATATTCATTCCCTCTCGCTTATAGACACGCCACAGCTGCGGATTTGGTTTCATCGGCGCTCAAAATTTCTCGCAATTTTGCACGGGCGCGATGCAGGCGTGATTTCAAGGTTCCAATCGGGGCATCCAGAATCGTTGTTAATTCAGAAAGGGTATAGTTCTCGACATCATGCATAACCACCAACAGACGTTGCTCATGATTTAACTGTCTCAGGGCTTTTTCTATATTGCTGACCAAGACAAGCTTTTCGGAACTCACACCAGAGTCACCCGACTCTCTCAGGACCTCAAGCTGATCGGGTTGCATGGTTTCCGTTGGCCGACGCTGTTGTTGCCTCAGGCGATCAATAAACAGATGATATAAGGCCTTGGCCATCCAGGGACGTAAGCGCTCCACTTTCTGCATTTCATCAACCCGATGGATGAGTTTGAGCAATAGCTCCTGCACCAGATCTTCGGCATCAGACTGCTGACCACAGTAGTGATAGGCCAGGCGATACATATTGTTGACGTGCGGCATGACCAGCTCTTCAAATGAACTCTCATTGTCACTGCGGCGGGGAAAAAGGCTAATCTTCATGATTCACTCTGCTGTGATTTTTCCTACATGCTAGAAAACAAAACTTAAATAAAACTGAAACGTCACAAACAGCCATTACAGCTCAATAATTCATTCTCTCCTTCTGAACACGTCAACCAGACTGCATAGGTTCCCTCGCCTGCCGATAAAATCAAATCCAACTCAAACTCACATAGATTGACTATTATTGTAGGAGCAACCATTCTGAAAAATAGATCACCAATAATAAGGTAGCCCGCACCATGCACTACATTCGCCCCTTCAATACGCTTTGCAATGACGATGTGCCCTTGGTCGGCGGCAAAAATGCCTCTCTGGGCGAGATGTATCGCAGCCTGACCGAAAAAGGTGTCAAGGTGCCCAACGGTTTTGCCACTACCGCCGAGGCCTACCGCGACTATATAAAACACAATGATCTGGAAGGGCGTATCCGACTGCTGCTCGACGAGCTAGATACCAACGACACCCAGGCCCTGGCTGTCACCGGCGCCAGGATTCGCAGCTGGATTAATCACGGTGAACTGCCTGCCGAGCTGGCCAGGCAGATAGACACCGCCTATCAAGCCCTGGAAGACGAATATGGCGAACACACCGATGTCGCCGTGCGTAGCTCCGCCACCGCTGAAGATCTGCCCAACGCCTCATTTGCCGGGCAACAAGAGACCTATCTCAATATCCGTGGCAGCCATAATCTATTGGCCACCTGCAAACAGGTCTTCGCCTCGCTGTATACCGACCGCGCCATCTCCTATCGTGTCCATCAGGGCTTTGATCACATGGCTATCGCCCTTTCCATTGGTGTACAAAAAATGGTCCGTTCTGATCTGGCCACCTCAGGTGTGATGTTCAGCATCGATACCGAGACCGGTTTTCGTGATGTGGTCTTTATTACTGCCGCCTATGGCCTGGGAGAAAACGTCGTCCAGGGTACAGTCAACCCGGACGAGTTCTACGTCTACAAACCTAAACTGGCCGAAGGCAAAGGCCCCATTCTAAAACGGCAACTGGGCGAGAAGGCAATCAAGATGATCTATAGCGGCGACCCGATGGTTGGGCTTTCCACCCGCAACGTCCGCGTCAAACAGGAGGACCGCAACCGCTTTGCCCTCAGCGATGATGAAGTGCTGGAACTGGCACGCCAGGCGGTCACCATCGAACAGCACTACTCTGCCAAGGCCGGCCAACTGCGACCGATGGATATCGAATGGGCCAAGGATGGTCAGAGCGGCGAACTGTTCATCGTCCAGGCCCGGCCCGAAACTGTGCAGGCCAATCTTGATTCTAGCTACAGCCAAACATTTCGCTTACTAACACGCAGCACTGTATTGGCACGCGGCAAAAGTGTCGGCCAGAAGATTGCCGCCGGCAATACCCGTGTGATCATGGAGGCCGCCGACATGCACAGCCTCATTCCGGGTGAAGTATTGGTCACCGACATTACCGATCCGGACTGGGAACCGGTGATGAAAACCGCCGCCGCCATTGTCACCAACCGTGGCGGCCGCACCTGTCATGCCGCCATCGTTGCGCGCGAACTTGGCATCCCGGCCGTGGTCGGTTGTGGCGATGCCACCAAGGTCATCAGTTCAGGCCAGCCGGTCACCGTCTGTTGCGCCGAAGGTGATGAAGGCCTGATCTATGAAGGCATACAACAATTCAACAGCCAGCATATCGATCTCAAATCACTGGCCCGCCCAAAAACAAAAGTCATG
Source organism: uncultured Gammaproteobacteria bacterium (assembly GCA_965602225.1). Classification (GTDB taxonomy): domain Bacteria; phylum Pseudomonadota; class Gammaproteobacteria; order Tenderiales; family Tenderiaceae; genus Tenderia. Next base: position 16,570 of record CBFCYE010000006.1, read on the forward strand.
CTTAATCTTGCCAATCCGTCGCAGGCATTTGAGGCCAGCCGCCTGCCCAATGACGGCGTCGGTCTGGCCCGATTGGAATTCATCATCAACAACAGCATTCGCATTCATCCGCGCGCCCTGCTTGAATATAAAAAAATGGATCAGGCCACACGCAACCGCATCCAAGCCATCATTGCCGGCTACGCCGATCCAAAAACCTTTTACATCCAACGCCTGGCCGAAGGTGTTGGCACCATCGCCGCCGCCTTTTATCCCAAACCTGTGATCGTACGCATGAGTGACTTTAAGTCAAACGAATATGCCTCACTGATTGGTGGCGAGAATTTCGAACCCCAGGAAGAAAATCCCATGATCGGTTTTCGCGGTGCCTCACGTTATCCAGCAAAAGAGTTTGCAGACTGTTTCGCAATGGAATGTGCGGCAATGAAATATGCCCGTGAGGCAATGGGGCTGGATAATATCGCCCTGATGATTCCGTTTGTACGCAGTGCTGATGAAGCCGACGCCGTGCTCAACTTAATGGACAAGCAGGGCCTGACACGCGGCGAAAATAATCTGAAAATTTATATGATGTGCGAGATCCCCGCCAATGCCCTGCTGGCCGATGATTTTCTAAAACGCTTTGATGGTTTTTCTATTGGTTCAAATGACCTGACCCAACTCACCCTGGGTGTCGACAGAGACTCTGGCATCGTCAGTGGTTTTGATGAACGCAACCCGGCGGTATTGCAATTAATGCAGCTGGCGATTGAGGCGTGTAAACGGCAGGGAAAATATATTGGCATCTGTGGTCAGGCGCCATCAGATTATCCGGAGATCACTCAGTGGTTGGTACAACAGGGAATTGAGTCAATCTCACTCAATCCAGACAGCGTGATAAAAATGACAGAAGTGGTTTTAGATATAGAAGGGCAAACCTAAATGCCTAGGCCTGCTGGGGCGGCACAAAGTGCCAACACGATTATTTTTGGCTAGTTGTCAGGTAAGGGTTTGAACTTAAAACCTTGCCACTTACATTCGCACCAGAATCGCCGTTGCTCTGCGCCTGGGCAATACCAATTATGGCCAACAAGGCCGCAGCCACCCAAATCTTCGTCATTGTTACTTTCATAAACTTATCCACACTTCATAAAATTATTGTCAGGTAATTCATCTATCGGCGCATTTTTTAGAAAACTGTAATGATTTCAGTAGAAAAAGCCTAATAGGTCACAGTTTTCTTCACTAATACGTCACAAATGCGAACGATCTCAGACTCCAGACACGCCGTCAGAGCCGAAATAGTTCCATCCCAGTCAATATTTTTATTGGTTTGGCTGCCGACAGAAACCCCTAATATTTTGATTTTCTGCGGTAATTGATCAAGTACTTGAGCAAGTGCCAGGGCTTCCTTCACCCCAAAACTGTGCGCGGATTGTAACAGCTCTGCAGAATTAATCTCTTCTATCGAATACTTTTTTACCTCACCAATGGCAAGATTGTCATCGATCACCGCATCAATAATAAAAACATATTCCGCGGACTCAAAATAACGCAGCAAATTTACGCCAGGACGATCTAAGGATTCGAGCATTAATTGTTGATCAAGATAGATTTGTAATTTTTCTGACTGTTGTAAGGCCGTGATCACATCCCAACCGATTCTATCCAGACCAAATGGCGAGCCAATGCCAAGCACTCTGACAGCGGGTAAAACCTCAGTCACGCCGAACACGCATATCCAGAAAGTGAGTTGAACAAGAGATACACGGATCGTAATTGCGAATCACCATCTCAGCGCGCAGACGCAAAGCGGCATCATCATTATGCAAACCAAAAGCCAGTAGTTCGTTATACAGATCTTCTTCGATACGGGCCTGATTTTGACTGGTAGGCGGGACGATGGTTGCCTGCACAATCCGGCCAGCGTCATCCAATTCATAACGATGCCACAACAAACCCCGTGGTGCTTCGGTGCAACCGAAACCAACACCTGCTTTCGGGATGACATCAACATAAGGCGCGTCTGGCACAACGTAGCCTTCAAGAATGCGCGCTGCCTCAAACAGGCCGTAATAGATTTCAACTGAGCGAGCGATGATGCTATGAAACATATTCTGACTCGGGAAGACAATGCCACACTCGTGCAACAGAGACTTAACTGCATCAGGCAATACATCATGATTCAGATTCAAGCGCGCCAGTGGGCCAACCAGATAAGGCTGGCCATCAAGATGACAATGCAAGGCAGTCGAGTGTGGTGCCTGATGTTCCTTAAAATGGCTTTCGAAATTTTCGCTGACCAACATATGGCCGGCATCAGAGACAATACGACCTTCATTCATGGGATATTCGTCAGCTTGGCGAATGGCGACACTGACAAAGTCCTGCTTTGAACTCGGCAGATCCAGCGAGGCAGACCACCGCAATAAGGTCTCGGCATGCGCCAACTGCTGCCGCACTTTTTCCAATAACACAGCGGCGTCGGCCGCAGCCGGCGCCTTATAAAAACCACCGACACGAACACCGATAGGATGCACCGAACGGCCACCGAGAAAACGAACAATCTCGTTACCAATGCCTTGCAAGGCCAGACCACGTTTGACTTCATCAGGAAACTTTTTTGCCATCTCGGCAACGCTGTTAAAACCAAAATAATCGGGCAAGGCCAACAGATGTACATGCAGGCCATGACTCTCCAGCCATTCGCCGCAATACAACAAGCGTCGCATCTCGTGCACCCACGGACCAGGATCACATTCAAACACCTGTTCGATGGCATGCACGGCACTCATCTGATAAGCCACCGGGCAGATGCCACAGATACGGGCAACGATATCCGCTACCTCGTCATAACTGCGGCCTTCGAGAAACTTTTCAAACAAGCGCGGTGGTTCAAAGATGCGTAGTTTCAATTCTTCAATCTTGCCATCACGGATTTCCAGATCAAGCGCACCCTCACCCTCGACTCGCGCCAACACCGGCACCTTGATGGAAATATCGCGCCGCTCAGTCATGATTATTCTCTTTGGCTTTTTGCCCCGCCTCGGCAAAGGCCGGTGCGGCGTTATTGATTAACAGAAACTTGCGCGAAATCACGTCCGGCAACAGACCAAAACCTTGGAAGCGTTGCGACAAGGAATCAGCATTGGAATTTTCTTTTGGACCGTAACAAGCATAACAGGCACGCCCGAACTTGGGACACAAAGCACCACAACCGGTTTGGGTCACTGGCCCCATGCACGGCTGTTGCTGTGTCACCAAAACACATACATTGCCCTGGCGTTTACATTCCAGACAGACACTATCGTGCTCCTGCAGCGGCGCTACACCAAACAACAGCGCGCGAATGACGGCCACAATCTGCTGACTATTAATCGGGCAGCCCCACAATTCAAAATCGACCCGCACATGCTCGGCAATCGCCGTTGAGGTATCTAGTATCTGTATAAATTCAGGCTGGGCATAGATGGCTGCCATCCATTCACTGGTGTTGGCATGATTACGCAGCGCCTGTATGCCGCCTGCGGTAGCACAGGCACCAATGGTAATCAGGTAGCGACTATTGGCGCGGACACGCTGGATACGCTCCCGTTCATCAGGGGTGGTAATACTGCCTTCAACAAAGGCGATATCCACCTTGGCCTCGGGATCAACCGGGCCGGCTTCGGCAAAGTGGATAATATCGACCAGTTCGGCCAGTGTTAAAAGTGGCTCGCCCAGATTGAGCAAAGCCAGTTGGCAACCGTCGCACGAACTAAATTTGTGGACAGCTATTTTTGGTTTAGCAGATGCATTAACTACCTTGATAATTCACACTCACACTGTCGATGCCGATAAAATCCTGATTTATCGACGTCATTAACGCGCTGATCATACACCCTAGTGATGTCAGCATCATTTCCAGGCGTGCCAAGGCCGCACTAGAGACAAAGCCACTCGCCTGAGCCATTTTCAGCTGCTGTCGCAACTCACCAAGTTCATCTTTGGCCTGAGTAAGATGGCGAATAAACTCGACCGTCCCACCCTTCTCAACACCTTCGGCAACATTGGCCATAATGGCAAAGCTGGCACGACGGACACTGTTGCGCATCAAATAATCCTTTTCAAAGGCGCCGCGACTGGTAATGCTATAAACATCCCAGGCCAGCTCTCTTGCCAGCTTCCAGGTCTCTTCTTCTTCAAATTTGTAATCGTTCATTTCGTTGCCCCCAACGCAGTTATCTAAAATCCACTCTTGCCGAATATAGCCTTAATTTCATTAAAGGAAAACACTGGCCCGTCCTTGCAGACAAACTTACCACCATACTGACAATGGCCGCAGTGGCCCACGGCACATTGCATATTGCGCTCCATACTCATAAACAACATCTCTTCCGCCACACCCATTTCAAGCAGGCGCTTGATGGCAGCGTGCATCATCCCTTCCGGGCCACACATCATGGCAATGGTTTTATCTGGTTGCAGATTCAATTCATCGAACATACCAATCACCGGCCCTATGCGCCATGGCCACTGTTGACCGCCTTTATCAGCAGCGATGATGACATGGGTGTCCGGCATCTGACTCCAAAGTTTGTAGCGTTCGCGCCAGAGCAAATCGTCAGAGTGTTTAACCCCCTGCATAATCGTCAGCCGTCCAAAACGTTCACGGCGGCTGATGATGTAATTGATTACCGACACCACCGGCGCACAACCCAGACCACCCGTGACGATTAAGACGTCATGGCCCTCAGCCTGTAGCAGCGGCCAACCACGCCCAAACGGACCACGAATACCGACCCGCTGGCCCTGTTTTACTTGCGCCAGTCCGCGAGTCACCCGACCGACAATACGAATGGTGTGATCATAAAGTTGTTCATCTTCCGGGTCAGAGACAATCGAGATCGCCACCTCACCGACGCCATATAGATAAACCATATTGAACTGGCCCGGCTGAAAACTGTAACGCTCATGCTGTTCGGCATCGGTAAAGCGCAGCCGCAGGGTAAAGATGGTGGACGATTCTTGAATGCGTTCCACCACCTCGGCCTCGAATGGCGTGTAGGGATCAAGCCTCATTTGCCATCACCTACAATTGCATTAGCCTCTTCCGTCAGATCGATCGCCGCCGGGCACCAGCTAATGCAACGACCACAACCGACACAACCACTGCTACCAAATTGTTCTACCCAGGTGCCAAGCTTGTGGGTCAACCATTGACGATAACGCTTCTCCGTATCTTCACGGATCACTGTGCCATGGATATAACTGTGACCTTGAGTAAAACAGGAGTCCCATTCACGCAGATGCTCGGTGCTATGGCCATCCAGCTGCGGCTGCTCTGTTTCCTTGTGGCAAAAACAGGTCGGACAAACCATGGTGCAATTGCCACATGATAGACAACGCTCAGCCACTTCTTGCCAACGCGAATGATCAAGATTGGCCAGCAGTTTGTCGGCCAAACCCGCTTGCGGCAGTTTGCGTGTTTGCACCTGCTCTGCATGCAGGGCCTGTTCACCAGCAACAAAGTGTTGCTGATCGCTGGCCAGTTCAAGCGGCAACTGAGCAAAGACCTGTTCACCCGCCGCTGAACCCGCCGCAACCAGGAAACCATCATCCAGCTCCGTCAACAACAGGTCACAACCAGACTTGGCCGTCGGCCCGTCACCGGTCGAAGCGCAAAAACAGGTCTCAGCCGGATGACTGCAATTCACAGCAACGGTAAACAGCGCCTCTCGGCGGGCCTGATAATTTTCATCCTGATATTGTTGTTCGAGAAAGACCTGATCCTGAATCCGCATCGCCGCCAGGTCACAACTGCGCACACCGATCACCGCTGTTTTTTGCACCTTAGGTTTAGCCTGCACAAAGTTGATCTTGCCCTCGGCATCACGCTCAGCCGACCACAACACTTCACGGGCAGTAAACAACAACGGTTTAAGCGCCTGCGCACCGTTGGCCCAGGCAAAACTACGTTTATCGTCAGAACGGATTAAATTATATTTACCGGGTAATTGTTGGTCATGAACACCAACAGGAAGGAGAGCAACATCGGCAAGCTCATCATAGACAATGGCGCCATCACGCACCTGGGGAGCAAGACAGCAATAACCTGCTGCTTTCAACACATCGACCAGTGATTGCAAGTCTTGCCGTTGCAGGAATTGAGTATGCTCCACCGATGCCCGTCCCTGTATGAATTGATTAGATACTACGCCCCCGCCCCAAGGGCTTCAAGGGCACGCAACTCCGCCTCACTAAAACCCGCCTTGATGCGGGCATCGTAATGAAACGGGCCACGCAACTGACCAGCGAAATACTGACCAATCAATTCAATAAAGGTCTGCTCCATATTCAGGCCACGCTGATCACAAAAATATTTAAACCAACGCGATCCAATCTCCACATGGCCAATTTCATCACGCAGAATAATCTCCAACGCCGCCACCGAGGCTTTATCACCAACACTATTTAGACGATTCATAATCCCCGGCGTCACATCCAGACCACGCGCCTCTAACACCCGCGGCACCAAGGCCATACGCACCATCGGATCAAAGGCCGTTCTTTGCGCCATATCCCACAGACCGCTATGCGCCGCAAAGTCACCATAGTCATAACCCATATCGTTGAGCCGCTGGCGCAACAATTGAAAGTGATAGGCCTCCTCATCCGCCACCCGCACCCAATCAGAATAATACTGACGCGGCATATCGCGAAAACGGTAGACCGCATCCCAGGCCAGATTAATGGCATTGAACTCAATGTGAGTCACCGCATGCAACAAAGCGGCGCGACCTTCTTCCGAGCCTAGCCCACGTTTGGGTACGGCGCCGGGGGCTACCAGCTCAGGTTTGGCCGGATGACCTGGCTCGCCGATAGGTTTGGGTTCAGAGTTTGATTCAAGGCTAAGCTGTTCATCACGCCAGGCCTGGGCGTGCAATTGGGTGAGACGAAGTTTGTCTTCGATCTCGCAGGCAGCCAGGCATTGTTCAGCGGCGTTAAACAGGGATTCCATTGGCATCAGCTAAGCAGTTATAAAAATCGTAGAGATATTGTCGCGCAGATGGCGGAATGGGCCAAGGTTTATCCCACAAAACCAATCATCTGATTTTTTTAGTCTATAAATAAACATAGGGACAAAACAATAATCAAAATCATGAACTGGTTTCAAATAGTCACAGCGATAAGCACATTAATCGGAGGCGCCTTTTTCTATCTGCTGGGGCGCATATCCGGCTCTACCTATTTCATCCCCAATAATTTTAATCACATAGTTTTAACCGATGAATTTGGTCTGATTAACCAGGCCCTGCCCAGCCTTATCCACCCACTCGCCTTCATCCTGCTAACGGTCGGCATACTCGGTTGCAAAACCAAAAAGGGCATTCTGTATGTGAGCCTGTTTTGGCTAACATTGGACGGACTGTTTGAGCTGTTACAACATGAGGCCATCAATCAATTGCTAACACCATTAATACCCGCATGGTTCAACAACGTCATCATCCTCGACAACATCAAGACCTACATGGAAGTCGGCAGATTTGATTTGCTAGACCTGAGTTTTATCGCACTGGGCGCAGTTGCCGCCTTTTTAATTTCAACCATTACTCGTAAGGGAAGGATCCCAGATGAATACGCATAACAACAAACACAATAAACCACTGACACTGCGTCACCTCGCACTGGTACCAGTCACCCTGCTCGGCCTGGCCAGCATCATCGCCAGCAATGGCAACGGCATCAGCTCGGTCGCCTTTGTCAGTGACCGTGATGGTGGTGGCAGCAAACTTTATTTAATGGGCGCCGATGGCTCCAATCCAGCTAAAATCGACAACGTTAAAGGTGGTGCCCCAGCCTGGTCGCCCGACAAGGAACGGATCGCCTTTGTCCGCAACATCAGCGGCGAAAGTGGCAACAGCGAAATATTTATCATTGATCGCAACGGCAGCAATGAAAGGCGCCTCACCAATAGCCCAGGCCTGGATGCAGGCCCAGCCTGGGCACCGGATGGCAAACAGATCGCCTTTGAGAGTCACCGCAGCAATAGCCCCGGTGACATCTGGGTCATCAACCTCGACACCAACGAACTCACCAATGTCACCCACAACCCCGCCTATCGCGATGCAGAACCAACCTGGTCACCCGACGGCTCAGAGATTGCCTTTCAACGCCATTTCGAAGACAACTGGGAGATCTGCATAACCGCCGCCAGGGGCGGCAATGATCGTTGCATCACCAACAACCCCGCCCATGATGAATTCCCTGCCTGGTCTCCTATCGAAAGCGAAAGCGTACAAAGCAAGATCGCCTTTGAAAGCACCCGCGATAATGGCCAGTCGGTTATTTACGTCATGAACCCCGATGGATCGAATCTGCAACGCCTGACAGCTCAGGACCAAACCAACCTCTTCCCAAATTGGTCACCGTTGGGAGACTCCATCATTTTTGAAAGCCATCGAGATAACAACTTGGAGGTTTATAAGATGAAGAGTGATGGTAGCGAGCAGACTAATATTACTAATAATCCGGCTAGGGATGGGGTGCCGGATTGGTAGGTTTCGTCATTCCGGCATATGGTGTCATTCCGGCGTAGGCCGGAATCTAGGTGTTGATTGCCTGCGGCTGCTTTTATTTTGATGTGGGCTTCCGCGCCCACACTGCGGGATCATTTCTTTTGCACGGCCAAAAGAAACGAACCAAAGAAAAGGCCGCCCGGCGACTTGATCAGCGCAAACTACGCGCTGATTCACCTGCGCTTCTCGCCCGCTTTGGCGCACAACCAAACTCGCACAAAAAACGTGCTCAAACATGGTTGCGCTTGTTTCCAAAGCGGTCTGCGATGCTCGGCTGCGTCGGACGGGATTGCGGGCAAGTTTCTGGTTATGAGGGGGCCATCTAAAAACTATCGAGCTTGCCTATCCGGCTAATAAACAGTACTTTTAGAAGGTAATTATTAATAACTGCTGGGGGGCCGCGGGAATAATGAGCACGTAATATTACCCCTCGAATTACCAAATTCAGAAACAAAGTCACTAAATATAGAAAGCAATCAACTCACTGTTAGGCGTAAACCACAGAAGTTAATCTTTTATATGGATGAAGAATGTCAGACCAACTCGATAGAATGATAAAAAGACTTGAAGGCGACGGTCCAGTTGAAAAACAAATTATCTTGCTAAAACTGACGGAAGCTCTAGAGAATGCCCCAGAATTTGGTGATAAACCAGCAATGGATCCAACAACTCCACAGCGCAGGTGGTTGTCAGAAGTCGGTGCTCTACTCTCAAGATTAGGCCTTGATAAAAGAACTCAATATAGAGCCACCTTCAGGACACTTATTCAGTATTGGCCTCATGCAATCATCCAAATAAAAGGCCAGGCTTTAGACGCAATAGAAGAATTAAAATTGGAACTTGAGTTAGATGGCCGAAGTGAAATCGGAAACGCTTACGCACCTGGAGAAGTCTATAGATTCTTTGCGGATTTAAAGGCTGTTATAAAAGGGGCTAGCAAAGAAATTTTTATTGTTGACCCATATTTTAACGGCGATGCCTTCGATGCATATCTGTCTGAGCTTGATGAAAATTTGTATATTCGTATTTTAGCCGACCGATATTCAAAGGACATTAGTGCCTACGTAGAGAAACACATTACACAATATGGAACAAAAATCGAGATTCGACGTAGCAAAAAAATTCATGACCGAATCGTTTTTATTGATGACGAAGCTTCATGGATTATGGGCGGCTCTATTAAAGATGCAGGAAAAAAAGCAACCTATCTTATCCCGCTTGCTTCTCAAATATCCGCCGCTAAGGAGGAAATATATAATGAGATATGGAGTCAGTCTTTACCTATTGAAAGCTCGTAGGTTGGGCCAAATGCCCCCCCCCAACCTACATTAACCACCGGTTTTGACTTCCCCCCCGTATGACGCAGCCGAGCACCGCAGGCCATAGCGGATGAAGCGCATTACTGTTTGAGCACGTGTTTTGTGCGAGTTGTAATGTGCGCCGCTATGACCGAGGAGCGCAGGGCACCCGGCGTTGTTTGCCGGGCAAGTCATCCGGGCGGCCTTTTCTTTGGTTCGTTTCTTTTGGCCGTGCAAAAGAAATGATCCCGCAGTGTGGGCGCGGAAGCCCACATGAAGAACAAGTATCGCGGTAGCGATTCAACATCTCACCCCCACCCTAGCCCTCCCCCATGAAGGGGGAGGGAATATAGATTCCGGCCTACGCCGGAATGACAAACACAAAAAAGCCGCTCTAATAAGCGGCTTTTTATTCACTACCAAGGCAGTAAAAAACATCAAGTGAGTCTTCGGTACTCGTTAAAGAGTTGCCCCGTCCATGGGCCAACTCCACTGCGTTCCTAGACAACTATTTTAGGCCTCGGCCGTCCTCGTCACCTACGCTTGCGCTTCGGCTCTCAAGCGACTGACGGGGCTAGTAGCGACTGCCCACTTTCTGCGAAAGATGGTCACGTCTCTCTGGCCCCTACCGAGGGCTTGTGCTACCCCGCTCGCTATTCGCATAGCTCTCCATGTAGCACGGCGCTAGCTTATTCGCTCTTACCACCCCAAATCTTATCAGGAATATTCGAAGCATTATCCAAGCCTTCCTCAGCATTCTTCTGCAGCTCTGCACAGCCGCCTAAAAACAGAATCACAGCAAACAGAGAAATAATTTTTGTCATGTTCATCTCGTCATCTCAAAACTAAATATTCAAATCCAACATCCGCTGCAAGGCCAACCGCGCCTGCTCAGCAGTCTGCTGCGGCACCTGCACCTGATTCACAACCTTACCCTCAAGCAGATTTTCCAGCACCCACAACAAATGCTGCGGATCAATCCGAAACATTGTCGAACACATGCAGATAGTCGGCGACATAAAATGCACATGCGTACCACGGGCTCGATTCTGTTCAGCAATACGTTTAACCAGGTTCAACTCAGTACCCACCATCCAACGCGTACCATCGGGCGAGTCGTTAATGACATTGATGATGTATTCAGTCGAACCAACGTAATCAGATTTCTGACACACCTCAAACGATGACTCAGGATGTGAAATAATCTTGCCATCAGGGAACTTGGCTTTGAAGGCATCGATGTGATCGGGCTTGAACATTTGATGTACGGAACAAAAACCCTTCCACAAGATCATCTTGGCATTTTTGATCTGCTCTTTTGTCAAACCACCCATAGGTTGATCAAAATCCCACACCACCATTTGTTCCAATGGAATACCCATCTTATAGGCGGTGTTACGCCCCAGATGCTGGTCAGGGAAAAACAAAATCTTTTCACGCCGTTCAAAGGCCCACTCCAACACATGCTTGGCATTGGTGGAGGTGCAGACGATGCCGCCATGTTCACCACAGAATGATTTCAGATCAGCGGCGGAGTTGATGTAGGTAACCGGTGTTACACATTCATCCGGGGCTATCACCTCACTCAGTTCACGCCAGGCACGTTCAACCTTGACCAGATTGGCCATGTCGGCCATGGAGCAACCGGCGGCGAGATCAGGCAGGATGGCGACTTGATCAGGACGTGAGAGGATGTCGGCCACTTCGGCCATGAAATGCACACCACAAAAGATGATGTATTCGGCCTTGGAGGCGGCCGCTACACGTGACAGCTTGAGTGAGTCACCAACGGCATCGGCGTGTATAAACACTTCTTCACGCTGATAGTGATGACCCAGGATCAACAGACGATCACCTAGGGCCTGTTTAGCGGCCTCGATGCGAGCCTGACAATCATCATCATTGATGTCTGAAAACTGCTGAATGGCTAGATTAGTTTGATTCATTGCTGCCTTACCGTGTTAAGTCCTACAAACACAATGTACCGCAAAACTGTAGCTTGGTGGGCCGACATGCCCGCCAAGCTACATGGCGTTTTTATTCTGTTTCTTTCGCTACTGGCTGACGCTGACGCAGGCTCAGCTCACGCAGGTGAGCCGCACCAATCTCAGTGGGTGCTGATGTCAACGGACAACCAGCAGACTGAGTTTTGGGGAATGCCATCACATCACGAATAGATTCGGCACCAGTCATCAGCATGACCAGACGATCAAGACCGAAGGCGACACCACCATGTGGCGGACAGCCAAAGGCCAGCGCATCAAGCAGGAAGCCGAATTTGTCTTTGGCTTCGGCTTCATCGATACCCAGCAGCTTAAGCACTTCTTGCTGCATCTCTGGGCTATGGATACGGATCGAGCCACCACCTACTTCGGTGCCGTTCAACACCAGATCATAGGCGCGTGACAGGGCGTTTTCAGGATCTGCCGCCACCTGTTCAACCGTGCCTATTGGCGCAGTGAAGGGGTGATGCAGGGCCTGGAAGCGGTTTTCTTTTTCGTCATATTCGAACATTGGGAAATCCACTACCCACAGCGGCTTCCAGCCATGTTCACACAGACCACGGTCATGACCGACTTTAACGCGCAGGGCGCCAAGTGATTCGTTAACAATCTTGGCCTTATCGGCACCGAAGAAGACCAGGTCGCCATCTTCTGCAGCAACACGCTTCATGATGCCGTCGATGACGTCATCAGGCAGGAATTTCAGGATCGGTGATTGCAGACCTTCGCGGCCCTTGGCCAGTTCATTGACCTTAATGTAGGCCAACCCTTTAGCACCATAGATGCTGACGAACTTGGTGTAGTCGTCGATCTCTTTACGGCTTAGCTGACCACCCTGGGGCAGACGCATGGCGGCAATACGACCCTTGGGATCGTTGGCTGGGCCAGAGAAGACCTTGAACTCTACTTCTTTCATCAAATCAGTGATGCTGATCAGTTCCAGCGGAATACGAAGATCAGGTTTATCAGAACCAAACCGTTCGATTGCCTCGGCATAGGTCATACGTGGAAATTCTTGTGGCAGCGGCACTTCCAAGACGTGAGTAAAGATGTCGCGGAACATGTCTTCCATCAGATTGGTGATCTGATCTTCGCTGATAAAAGAAGCCTCGATGTCGAGCTGGGTAAATTCCGGCTGACGGTCGGCACGCAGATCTTCATCACGAAAACAACGCGCCACCTGGTAGTAGCGATCAAAACCACTCACCATCAGCAACTGTTTAAACAGCTGTGGTGACTGCGGCAGAGCGAAAAACTTGCCTTCATGGGTACGGCTAGGCACGACATAATCACGCGCACCTTCCGGCGTGGCTTTAGTCAGGAACGGTGTTTCGATTTCGAGGAAATTGCGATCATCGAGGAAGTTGCGTAGATGACGAGTCACCTGGGCGCGGATGCGCATGCGCTGCTGCATCTCGGGACGACGCAGATCGAGGTAGCGATATTTCAGGCGCACTTCTTCAGAGGCGTCGGTATTGTCTTCGATCTGGAATGGTGGTGGCTCGGAACGGTTGAGGATCTCAATATCGGTTCCGAAGACCTCAATCTTACCGGTGGTCATATTGGTGTTGATGGTGCCGTCAGGACGGGCACGCACCTTACCTTTACAACGCAACACGAATTCATTACGGACACGTTCGGCGATTTCAAAGTTCGCAGGACTGTCAGGGTCAAAAACCACCTGAACGATGCCATCACGATCACGCAGATCGATAAAGATTACACCGCCATGATCACGACGACGATGAACCCAACCACAAACTTCTACTTCCTGATCCACCAGGGTCTCAGTGACTTGTCCACAATAGTGGCTACGCATGTTTTATTCCTTCTTTACGTTTCTTGATATGCAGTGCGACAGGGCCGCAAAAGCAGGCAATTCTATGTTTTTTGGGCCTTTTCAGGCAAATTCTAAATATATACAGACCAGGCTAGCCGCGGGCCGGACAAGCGCCACAAGATGGCGATGCACCCGAGGCCGGACAGACAGCGGCTGCGCTATTGGATTTCATCTGAAAACTGCCCGCCGACATCAGTTTGGTCAGTTTTTCTTCATGACACTGGGGACATTCGTTCAGCAGCGGATCGCTCATTTTCTGAAGCGCTTCCAGCTGATGGCCGCAGGAATCACAGCGGTATTCGTAAATCGGCATTATTTCGTGTCCAGACGGCAGTAAAATGCGGGCGATTATAGCATGGCCGCAGACGCTTTCGAGCAAGCGTGGCTTTTGCCGCAAGTGTCTGATAGTTTTGGGGCAATCTCAGTTAAAGGCAAAAGCCATGCGCAGTTTTTCACAACCCGCCCACACTGGTCCCCGCAACGACTGGCAGACAATTCGCTCACTACTGCCCTTCCTCTGGGCACACAAACCACGGGTGATGGCGGCATTGTTGTGTCTGGCGCTGGCCAAGGCAGCGATTGTGGCCATGCCCTGGTTCCTGAAAGACATTGTCGATCAGCTCTCAAGCACTGACATCATTCTGACCCTGCCACTGGTACTGCTGATAGGTTATGGCGCGCTACGATTGACCAGCTCTGCCTTTGCCGAATTGCGCGATGCCATCTTTGCCAAGGTAACGCAGAGTTCGATCCGCAGTGTTGCCCTGCAGGTTTTCAAACACCTGCACGGTCTGTCGCTGCGCTTTCACCTTGAGCGACAGACCGGCGGCGTCTCGCGTGACATCGAACGCGGTAGTCGCGGCATCAGTTTCCTGCTCAACTTCATGCTCTTCAATATCCTGCCAACCCTGTTCGAAATAGGCCTGGTCACTGCGATTCTATACATCAACTACGACGCCTGGTTCGCCATCATCACCTTTGCCAGCGTGGCCTTGTATGTCGCCTTTTCGCTAATCGTCACCGAATGGCGGATGCGTTTCCGCCGCACCATGAACGATCTGGACTCCAAGGCCAACACCCGCGCCATCGATTCGCTGTTGAACTACGAAACGGTGAAGTATTTTTGTAACGAAGACTACGAAGCCAAACGCTACGACGCCAATCTGGAAAAGTGGCAAACAGCAGCAATCAAAAACCAGACCTCGCTGAGCCTGCTCAATTTTGGTCAAAGCAGCATCGTCGCCATCGGCATGACCTTATTGTTAATCCTGGCCAGTGACGGTGTCGTCAACGGTGAGCTGACCATCGGCGACCTGGTGCTAATCAACGCCTATCTGCTGCAACTGTTTATGCCGCTCAATTTTCTGGGTTTTGTCTATCGCGAAATCAAAAACTCACTGACCGACATGGAGAAGATGTTCAACCTGTTGCGCAACAACCCGGACGTGCAGGACAAACCTGACGCCCAGCCACTGCAAATCAGCAACGGTGTGGTGCGGTTTGAAAATGTCGACTTTGGCTACAACGCCAATCGCCAGATCTTGAACAATGTCAGTTTTGAAATTCCAGCAGGCAAAAAGGTGGCTGTGGTTGGTCATAGCGGCGCCGGCAAATCGACCCTGTCGCGACTGCTGTTTCGCTTCTACGAAATCAACAGCGGCCGCATCCTGATCGACGAACAGGATATTAATAAAGGCACACAAAAAAGCCTGCGTGCTGCCATCGGCATCGTGCCGCAGGACACGGTGCTGTTTAACGACAGCATCCACTACAACATCGCCTATGGCCGCCCCGATGCCAGCGAAGCGGAAATCATCAGTGCCGCTCAGACCGCCCATATCCATGAGTTTATTTCTTCGCTGCCCGAAGGTTACGAAACCACGGTTGGTGAACGCGGCCTGAAGCTTTCCGGCGGTGAAAAACAACGTATCGCCATCGCTCGCACGGTGTTGAAAGATCCCAAGATCCTAATTTTCGATGAAGCCACCTCGGCACTGGATTCAAAGTCAGAGCAGGCCATCCTCAAAGAGCTACACGAGGTGGCAAAAGACCACACCACCCTGGTGATCGCTCACCGCCTCTCCACCATTGTCGATGCCGACCAAATCCTGGTGATGGATC
The DNA here is from genome assembly GCA_965602225.1 of uncultured Gammaproteobacteria bacterium. GTDB lineage: Bacteria > Pseudomonadota > Gammaproteobacteria > Tenderiales > Tenderiaceae > Tenderia. The sequence continues at coordinate 32,369 of CBFCYE010000006.1, forward strand.
AGGGTCAGATTATCGAACGTGGCAGCCATCGCCAGCTGCTCGACAAAGGCGATTCCTATGCCCAGATGTGGGCGCTGCAGCAGGAGCAACAAAAAGAAGTGCTAGCGCCAGAATAATAATTCAGCCCCGCGCTTATACAAAAAACCAATACAAAACCAACCTGACATCGAAAAAGCCGCTGAACCAGCAAAATTTCACCGTAAAATCATAGAGATAACTCACAAAAAACCACTTTTGTGACGTGGTTCACACTTTTTCTGCGCCTCCCCAACTACATTAATGACTCTTAATATTTCTCATGGAACATCGGGGAAACATGCGTGAATCTGACGGCATAGATTCTGGGGCGTGAAACTTGGCCAATACCACCCTTGCCCGGGCCAAAGCATAAATGGATTTAGCTCACAAAGTTTGTAATAAAAGGATAATTAGAATGCTGAAACCCTACTCTTATAAACAGGGTCTGCTGTCTATTTCTCTGCTATTAGCATCAACACCAAGCCTGGCCACCCCGCTGGGTTCTGCAGACATGTTCAATGCCTACAGCCTCACGACCTTTAATTATGGCTCGGTTGATATTGAGGGTGTGATTGGCGCCGGGGGTAACATTGTCTATCAGGGCGGCGACACAGGTCGCAAAGCTGACTCATCTACGCCCTACACCGTATACGGCGGTGGCGATGTCACCATAACAAACCACCATGTTTACAACGGTGGTATTCAGGCGCGCGGCAAAATAACCGTTTCCGGCAGTGGCATTGATGGTGGTATCAGCACCAAAGACTCTGCCGACCTTACAGGCGGAAACTACAACAACGAAACTATCGTTAGTGAAAAGGATACAACCCTACGCAGCGCAACCTTCAGCAACGGTACAGTGCATGTAGGTGGTAATTTCAAAAATGAATCTGGTGGAAATTTCGCTGGTAGCACGCTGGTCAAAGGACCTGGCGCCACAACATCCGCAGATGGCTGGTATCTAAACCAGGGCTCTGTTGTTAACGGTGCTGCACCCAGCGTCGAAATCATCGACCATGCACAAATCTCCACTGACATCAAAAACACAAGTGACCTCTATGCAGCACAAACTGCAAACGGCACTGTTAGCAATCCTTTTTCGGAGCAATGGGTTTTCAACGGCAACAGTGACCTCAACATCTTCGACTTTAGTGGCGCTGACCTGGCTCATCTTTCAAAGCTGAGCTTTGAAGGTGCCAGAGATGCAACCTATGTCTTCAACGTCTCGGGTGAGAATATCGACTTTGGCTCATTAGGTGACAATATAGGCGGCTGGTTTTTTTACAATGAACAAATGAGTGTCGATCTATTTGATGATCTATCAAGCAAAATACTGTTCAACTTTTATGAAGCTACCTCGCTAGATATTTATGGCAGCGTGTTTGGTTCCATCCTGGCACCACTGGCTGACGTTTATTACACTAATGGCGCTATTAACGGCAGCCTGTATGCCAATAGCATCTCCGGTGATGGCCAGATCAACAACATTCTCTTCACTGGTGAAGGGCCTGCTAACAACGTTCCTGAGCCTGCACCATTAGCACTACTTAGCCTTGGTTTAATTCCCTTGCTGATGCGTAAAAAGGGCAATAACAAGACCGCACTATCTGCTTAAGCGATTAGTTCAAACCCGCAATAAAAAACCGGGCACCGCCCGGTTTTTTATTGCTTTAATTCTGGCAAATTGTGCTAGTTTTAGAACATGAGCAAACGACCTGAAAAAAGCCGTGGTCAACTTAAACTACGCAGTATTGCGATAGATACCTATCGTGAAAACGTTGCCTACCTCAACCGTGAATGCGAAACCTATCGCGCCGAGGGTTTTCAAGCCCTTTCCAAAATAGAAATCAGCGCCAATGGCAATACCATCCTGGCCATGCTCAATGTCGTCGATGATGACAACATCGTCGCCCCAGGTGAGCTCGGCTTATCTGAACAGGCCTTTGAGCAGATAAAACTGGCTGAGGGAACTCTGGTCTGCGTCGCCCATGCCGAACCGCCCGCCTCAATGGAATGGGTGCGCCACAAGATCGCCGGCAAACGTCTTGATGAAAAACAATTTAGCCACATTGCCCGAGACATTGCCGAACACCGCTTTTCCAAGATGGAACTGGCCGCCTTTCTGGTGGCCTCGGGTCAAACTGGTCTCGACCGTGATGAGGTGCTCTACCTGACTCAGGCCATGACCGAGACCGGCACCCGTCTCAATTGGCATGAACCCCTGGTAGTAGACAAACACTGCATCGGCGGCATTCCCGGCAACCGTACCTCGATGCTGGTAGTGCCAATCATCGCCGCCCATGGCATGCTGATCCCCAAGACCTCTAGCCGCGCCATCACCTCACCGGCGGGCACTGCCGACACAATGGAGGTGCTGGCCCAGGTCGAGCTATCACCCGATAAACTTCACCACATCATTCGCCATCAGCGCGGTTGTATCAGCTGGGGCGGCACTGCCAATCTTGCCCCTGTTGATGATGTCTTGATATCAGTGGAACGGCCCTTGAGCATCGATTCGCAAGGGCAAATGGTAGCCTCGATTTTGTCGAAAAAACTCGCCGCTGGCTCAACCCACTTACTATTGGATATCCCTGTCGGCCCAACCGCCAAAGTGCGACACATGCGTGAGGCGCTGGCCTTAAGAAAACTATTTGAGTTTGTCGGCGATTCTATAAATATCCACATTGAAGTGGTCATCACCGATGGTCGCCAACCAATAGGCAACGGCATTGGTCCGGTACTGGAGGCACGTGATGTGATGCAGGTGCTCAACAACGATCCAGCTGCGCCTGATGATCTATTGCAAAAATCACTGCGCCTGGCAGGCAGGGTATTGGAATTCGATCCCGATGTACGCGGTGGTCAGGGCTACACCATCGCCCGCGACATTCTCGAATCCGGCCGCGCACTGGCGAAGATGAACGACATCATCGACAGTCAGGGCCGACAAACCACGCAGCCAGAGTTAGGGCAATTAGTGTTTGAGGTTTGTGCCGAAACCGATGGCACGATTATCGATATCAACAATTACCAGATGGCGAAGATCGCCCGCTTTGCTGGCGCACCGATGGACAAGGGCGCGGGTGTTGATCTGTTAAAAAAACTGGGCGACGCAGTCAAACAAGGTGAGCCACTGTATCGAGTCCATGCCGAATTCAAGAGTGATTATGAATTCGCCCAACGCCTGACCAGCGAACATGGCAGTGGTTACAGCATCGGCAATGCAGACCAACTGCCTAAGGCTTATGTGGAGTTCTGATCATGCAACTCATCGGTTTCAAGGATTATCACAATCAAGGAAAAAGGCTGGCCCAAGAACTAGGGCTTGAATACATTGAAGTTGCCATTCACCACTTTCCCGATGGCGAAAGCAAGGTCACCCTGCCAAACACTCTCGATGCAGAAATTATTTTTTGCCGCAGTCTGGATCATCCTAACGACAAACTGATTGAGCTTTTTCTAGCCTGTGAAGTAGCCCGACAACAAGGCGCAAGACACATCACTCTGGTAGCGCCCTACCTCTGTTACATGCGTCAGGACATCGCCTTCAATCCAGGCGAAGCGATCAGCCAGAAGATCATCGGCCAGTGGTTAGGGCAACTGTTTGACCGGGTTATTACCGTCGATCCTCACCTACATCGGATTAATGACTTGAACCAGGCCATCCCCAATACCGAAGCCATCAGTTTATCTGCCACCAGTCTTATGTCTGAGTTTCTCGCCAACCGACCCAATCCACCGCTGTTACTCGGCCCGGATAGTGAGTCTGAACAATGGGTCAAACAAATAGCCGAACATACCGGCCTTGATTGGGAAATAGCCGGCAAACAACGCCATGGTGATCACAATGTTGAAATCATGCTGCCCAAGATTGATTTTAACGACCGCATTATAGTGATCGTCGATGATGTCGCCAGCACTGGCCGCACCATCGCCCAGACAGCCAAGGCCTTACATCAACATGGCGCACAAACGGTCAACTGCCTCATCACCCATCCGCTATTCGCCGATGATGCCGAGCAGGTGTTAAGCAATGCCTGCATCAATCACATCTGGAGCACTGACAGCATTGACCACCACAGCAATGTGATTCAACTTGCGCCGTTGCTGGCTAAAGCCATCAAATACTAATGCCTTTCTCGCCACTGGTTTTACTGGCACTGATATTTTTACTAAGCCTGTTACTCGTATTTATCCAGCTTGGACTAATCAGCATCACCCTGGCAAAACTGGGACTCTCACCAAGTTCCGCAATGACATTATTGTTAGTATCTGTCACCGGCAGCCTCGTTAATCTGCCACTGTTCAAAATCGACGCCGAACAACCGGAAAACCCAGCCATCCCATCGAGATTGTTGAGCCTGCTGCGCCAGCGCATGCCGCCTTTCACTGGCCAAACCACCATTGCCATGAATGTCGGTGGCTGCATGGTGCCCATCATATTCAGCCTCTATCTGATGCGACATAATCCACTGCCATTAATGGATGTCTTGCTGGCTATCGCCATCGTCAGCAGCATCAGCTATTTCGCCAGCCGTCCAATTCCCGGTCTAGGCATCGGCATGCCCGTTTTGGTTGCGCCCTTGATAGCAGCTGCCGCTGCCTTATTGATTAATCCAGACCTAAGCGCACCGTTGGCTTACATCGGTGGCACGTTGGGGGTTTTGATTGGCGCGGATCTGTTGCGACTAAAAGATATTCGTCAGATGGGAACCCCGGTCGCCGCAATTGGCGGCGCCGGAACATTTGATGGCATATTTATTACTGGAATTGTTGCGGTGATTCTGGCTTAAAAAATCAATGACGCCCGGAAATTTTTTCCTCAACCAGACTCTGCATCAAATCCATTACCTCACCACTGGCAGCCTCAACATCTTCAAAGGTTGCAACGATCTCATTCATCGAATCAGTACTGTTAGACCAATCAGACTGAAGAATATGCAACACGGAGTGAGCCCCATCATGGACACGGGCATGCGGTGGTTCCAGAGCAGAATAAGAAGGCATGGCCCCAAACTGCGTATGCCCTTCCTCACTGTCATACCATTTACCCAGACGACAACCATGATGATCAACAGATGCAGCCTGACCTTCAGCTGAATCTGCCCCCAGTTCAAGTGAGCGATAGCTATTCTGTTTGAATATCACGTGATCCAGTTTGATCAGTGTGGCAAAGGCTCGATCCCTGGCCTGTGTCAGCTGCACCGCCGACTCCTGTGCTGAAGCAGCGAACTCAGAAAGATCGGCCTCAAAACTGCCAATCACTGCCGATGAATCATCGGCAATCTGTTTCATTGAACCAGCATTCTTCAACATCACCTCAGCCTCAGCACTGAATGCCTCGATGACGGGGGCAATCTCCTTGGTCGCTTTTTTGGTGTTTTCCGCCAGCGTACGGACTTCATCAGCCACCACCGCAAAACCCCGACCCTGCTCACCGGCACGGGCCGCTTCTATGGCCGCATTCAAGGCCAACAGATTGGTTTGTTCAGCAATAGTGGTAATCACCTTGATGACATTTGATATCTCGCCAGTGCGCTGACTCAGGGCAGATATAGTGCTATCAGCAGTATCAACAATGCCTGTCAATTCACTCAAATTACTCAGCACCGAGCCAATCTGCTGACTACTCTGCTCGGCACGCTCAGCAGTGCTTTGCGCCATGCCCTGCACCCCTTCCATCTGACCATTTACCGAAGCCAAATCACCTTGGGCATTTTTGAGGTTGCGCAACAGGTTTTCAGTATTGAGATGCCCCAGGCGACTCAACATCTCATTCTTGCCGCTATGTTTTTGGCTCTCACTAATCACATCAAGGGAGGCGTTCAACTGCGCCATCACCTTTTTCAGATCACCATGCAGGCCGGCAGAAATGGGACGACGAAAATATTTGCCCTGACTGGCATAGTCAAACGAGGTCTGCACCTCACGAAAAAAGGCTTCCAACTGGTCGAGCATATCGTTGATATGCCAGGCGACTTCGCCAAGTTTGTCATCACGTTCAATATGAACAATACGGTTATTAAACTCACCAGCCACCACTTCAGTAGTAACAAGGCAGATCTGATCCAGCAGTGCGTCTTCACCACAACCACCACCAAAACGCCACGCCAGTATGGAATAAACCACACACATTGCAGCCAATGCAGTCACTACCCAATCAAACATATGCACCAAGTTATGATAAAGCGCTATCGCCACCACAAAGGCAGACGATACCAACAACATCTTACCCTTGGAGAGCGAGAACCAACTCTTCATACGAAGTCCCTTTTTCAGCAAGAAAATCCAATAAAAATTTTGTCGAAGCCTCAATCGCGTCTCTAGGCCCGGCGCTCTTTTCAATATCCAACATCTGTTTATATAGACCCGCCACGGTGGGAAGGACACTGGTATTCGGTTTACGCCGCACTGACAGATAACCAATCACCTTGCCTTCGCGACTATAGGAAGGCGTGATATGGGTAAAGACCCAATAGTACGAACCATCGCTGGCCATGTTCTTCACAAAGCCAAAAAACTCCTGCTTCGACTTGATCAGATCCCAGGCCAGATTAAAGGCTGCCCGCGGCATGTCCGGATGACGGACAATATTGTGTTGTTCACCAAGCAATTCTTTTTCCGAATAACCGGCAAACTCCATAAAAATCCGGTTGCCGTAGGTGATTTTCCCAGCGAGGTCAGTCTTCGAGACGATAAAATCGTTCTCGCGCATAACCCGTTCCTGGCTAGTTGGAATAATAGACTTGTCTTTCATGACTCTGACCTGTGTCCGTAACTGTTAGAATCCGTTAAAAACCACATACAATCCCTCGTTGAGCTTCGCAGGCCCAGTTCTTATTACAAATTAGCGACACCAGAACCACTATCTTTAGTAGGCTTTCTTCCACAATGAAAAAAACGAAATCCATCCTGATCAGCGGCTGTTCCAGCGGCATAGGTCTTTGTGCTGCAAGGGGTTTAATGCAGCGCGGCTATCGGGTATTTGCCGCTGCACGCCAAGCTGAAGATGTAGAAAAACTCAACAAACAGGGGCTTGAGGGTGTTTTTCTTGACTTAAATGATTCCAGCTCAATTTCTGCCTCCGTTGAGACAGTGCTGACACAAACTGATGGTGAGTTATTTGCCCTGTTCAACAACGCCGCCTATGGCCAGCCCGGTGCGGTGGAAGACCTTAGCCGCGATGTACTGAGGCAACAATTCGAGACCAACCTATTTGGCACCCACGAACTGACTAATTTGGTAATTCCGGTAATGCGGAAACAAGGCTATGGCCGCATCATCCAGAACAGCTCGGTGCTGGGACTGGCAGCGCTACCCTATCGCGGTGCCTATAACGCCAGCAAGTTTGCCCTAGAGGGCCTGAGCGACACCTTGCGACTGGAACTGCACGGCACCGGCATCCATGTCTCGCTGATCGAACCCGGCCCCATCGAGAGCAGATTTCGCGCCAATGCCTTCGCCATGTTTCAACAGAATATCGACCGTGAAGACAGCCCCCATCGAGACTATTACCGCGGCGTAGAGACACGCCTGGCTAAACAAGGCCACGCCCAGCCCTTTACCCTGCCGCCAGAGGCGGTGCTAAAAAAGGTGATTCACGCGCTGGAGTCACCCCGCCCCAAAGCACGCTACTACGTCACTGTGCCGACTTATCTATTTGGTTATGCCAGACGCCTGCTCTCAAGCCGTTTACTGGACAAAATCCTGCTTAAAGTGAGCTCGGGTGAGAACAAATAACTGCCATCAAATCAGTGTCAAATTATTGTTTTAGTGGCAAATGCGCTAAAATTGCCCGATTCGTGATTTTGAATTCCCCATATAAAGAGGTGTTTAAGTGCTAAAAGCCTATCGTCAACATGTCGAGGAACGCGCCGCCGCGGGTCTACCGCCCCTGGCTCTGGATGCTCAGCAAACAGTTAACCTGATTGAATTACTTAAAAATCCACCGACAGGTGAAGAAGAGGCACTAGTTGAGCTATTCACCCACCGCGTTCCTGCCGGTGTTGACGATGCCGCCTACGTTAAAGCCGCCTTCTTGGCTGCCATCACCAAGGGCGAAGCCAGTTCACCGCTGATCGACGGCAAACACGCCGCCGAGCTGCTCGGCACCATGCTGGGTGGTTACAACATCCTGCCCCTGATAGAGCTGCTGGACAATGCCGAACTGGCACCTGTGGCCGTGACAGCCCTGTCAAAAACCCTGCTGATGTTCGATGCCTATAACGATGTTGTCGACATGGCTAAAGCGGGCAACGCATCAGCCCGCCAGGTAGCCGATGCCTGGGCCAATGCCGAGTGGTTTACCAACAAGCCCGAGATGGCCAAAGAGATCAAAGTCGTCGTCTTCAAGGTAGAAGGCGAGACCAACACCGATGACCTGTCACCTGCCTCTGAAGCCTGGAGTCGACCTGACATCCCGCTACACGCCAAGGCGATGCTGGTCAGCAAGATGCCTGATGCATTGCAAAAAATAGAGACCCTGAAAGCCAAAGGTCTGCCGCTGGCTTATGTTGGTGACGTGGTTGGCACCGGCTCTTCGCGCAAGTCGGCCATCAACTCAGTGCTGTGGCACATGGGCAACGACATCCCGTTCATCCCCAACAAGCGCCAGGGCGGCGTGGTGCTGGGCAACAAGATTGCACCGATCTTCTTCAACACCGCTGAAGATTCGGGTGCACTGCCAATCGAATGCGACGTATCCGAACTGAACATGGGCGATGTCATCACCATCAAACCTTATGATGGCGTGATCGAAAACGCGGCCGGTGAAGTGATCAGCAAATTTGATCTAAAACCAAGCACCATGGCCGACGAAGTCCGTGCTGGCGGTCGTATTCCGCTGATCATCGGCCGCTCGCTAACCGACAAGACCCGTGAAGCCCTGGGGCTTGATCCAAGCACCACCTTCTTGCGCCCAGTAGCCCCAGCCGACACAGGCAAAGGCTATACCCTGGCACAAAAGATGGTCGGCAAGGCCTGTGGTGTCACCGGCGTACGCCCCGGCACCTACTGCGAACCACGCATGGCCACGGTTGGCTCACAAGACACCACCGGCGCCATGACCCGTGACGAGCTGAAAGAACTGGCCTGTCTCGGTTTCTCCGCCGACCTGGTAATGCAGTCTTTCTGTCACACCGCCGCCTATCCCAAACCTGTGGACATCACACTGCAACACAGCCTGCCGGACTTCATCAGCAACCGTGGTGGTGTAGCCTTGCGTCCTGGCGACGGTGTTATCCATTCATGGTTAAACCGCATGGTCCTGCCTGACACTGTTGGTACTGGCGGCGATTCCCACACCCGCTTCCCCATCGGCATCAGCTTCCCGGCCGGTTCTGGTCTGGTGGCCTTTGGTGCGGCGTTGGGTGTTATGCCCTTGGATATGCCTGAATCTGTACTGGTTCGTTTCAAAGGTGAAATGCAGCCCGGCGTCACCCTGCGTGATCTCGTCAACGCCATCCCCTATGCAGCGATTCAAAAAGGTCTGCTGACGGTTGAAAAGGCCGGTAAGAAAAATGTCTTCTCTGGTCGCGTACTGGAAATAGAAGGTCTGGAACATCTGAAGGTCGAGCAGGCCTTTGAACTGTCTGACGCCTCGGCCGAACGCTCCGCCAACGGCTGTACCGTCAAGCTGGCCAAGGAACCGATCATCGAATTTTTGACTTCAAACGTCACCCTGTTGAAGTGGATGATCGCCAATGGTTACGAAGACAAACGCACCCTCAGCCGTCGTATCGAGGCCATGGAGGCCTGGTTGGCCAATCCTGAACTGTTGGAACGCGATGCCGATGCCGAATACGCCGATATCATCGAAATCGATCTAGCCGACATCAAAGAGCCTATCGTTTGCTGCCCTAACGATCCTGATGACGTGAAGCTGTTGTCGGACGTTGCCAACACCAAGATCGACGAAGTCTTTATCGGTTCTTGCATGACCAACATCGGTCACTTCCGCGCCGCCGGTAAAGTACTGGAAGCCTTTGGTGGCGTTGTACCGACCCGCATGTGGGTTGCACCACCGACCAAGATGGATGCCCATCAACTCACCGAAGAAGGCTACTACAGCATCTTCGGCAAGGCTGGTGCCCGTACTGAAATGCCTGGCTGTTCATTGTGCATGGGTAACCAGGCACGTGTTGGCGACAACACCACGGTTATGTCCACCTCTACCCGCAACTTCCCTAATCGTTTGGGTAAAGATGCAAATGTCTATCTGGGTTCAGCAGAACTGGCGGCAGTCTGTGCGCAACTGGGTAAAATCCCAACCCAGGCAGAGTACATGGAAGCGGTTCAGAGTTTGGATACCATGGCGGATGATGTTTACCGTTACCTCAATTTCCATGAGATTGAGGAGTATCAAAAAGCGGCGGCAACGGTAATCCCTATCGTCGCTGCCTAGTCAGCAAAGCAATACCCCGAAGCCCCGTCCTGTTTACGCAAGGCGGGGCTTTGTTTTGAGCCTCAGCTTCATAAGCTTTTTAAATTAAAGAAACGATGAAAAACACAAAACTTGCCCTACTCACGCTTTTATCTTGCAGCTTTAGCCTACCCGCCAGCGCCATCGTCAATGTCGAAAACATGCGTGTTGGCCCGGCCGAGCCCGGTCTCAGCGGCAATCTCAATCTCAGCATCAGCGGCAAACGTGGCAATACCGACAAGGATGAATACGGCATTGATGGCCGCATACAGAACAACGCCGATCAGGTAACGGATTTTATCGTGCTGTCGTATGACTACGGTGAAGTCAGCGATGTCAGCAACACCAACAAAACCTTCATCCACGCGCGCCATGTAAAACAGTTTCAAGCTCAGCGTGCCTGGGAGGCCTTTGCCCAGGCCGAGGAAAATGAATTCGCCCGCCTCTCGTTTCGTGGTCTGGTGGGCGGTGGTCTACGCTTCACCCTGACCGAGTCAGCCGAACGACTGGGACTCTATCTCGGTGCCGGTGCCTTCTGGTCGCGCGAAACACTGGATAAACGCCCGGGCTTGACCGATCACGGCAGCGAAACCTTCAGCCGCGCCAATCTCTACCTAGTCTACAAACACAAGCTCAATAGCCAGCTAAGCTTGGTCAGCACCACCTATTATCAACCACGCCTGAGTGACAGCGCTGATTTCCGCGCCCTGGAACAGGCTGGCCTGGCGGTAAAGATGACCGACAATCTGAGCCTGAAACTATCGCTGGATATCGCCCACGACAGTCGCCCGCCGCAGAGCATCGACAAAACCGACAGCAGCTACAACACCAGCCTGTCATACCGATTCTAAAGACGTCCTGATTAATTCGTCATTCCGGGCGAAGCGTAGCGTAGCCCCGGAATCTAGGGGTTTTAAATCAGCCCGTAATGGATTCCGGCATGCGCCGGAATGACAACAAATTGAATTCATCAAAAGCCCCCTAAATCTCAGGCATAAAAAAAGGGCCCCTACCAAAAGGCCCTTCCTTCACACTTACACACACCATTTAAATCACGATTACAACATCGGTCACTAGATAGATTCCTTTAGAAAAAATTAAAGTTTAAATCTACTAACTGAAGTTTGAAGCTCAGTTGCCAAATTAGCGATATCCAAACTGGCTTTAGCGGTATGTTCCGCCCCCAGGCTCATCTCTTCGGCCGACTCACTGATGGAGACTATGCTGCGATTGATCTCCTCCGACACCGCGCTCTGCTGTTCCGCCGCACTGGCGATCTGATGGGTCATATCACCTATGGTTGTCACCGCAGCAGAAATCCCCACCAGGGATGCACCCGCCTCACCCGCCTGGGTAACGCCCTGCTCAGCCATCTTTTGTCCTTCCCCCATCACAGTCACTGCCTGCGAAGCACGGCCTTGCAGACTTTCTATAGTCGTCTGGATCTGAGACGTTGATTCCTGGGTTCGCTGCGCCAGGGTGCGTACCTCATCGGCCACCACGGCAAAACCGCGCCCCTGTTCACCGGCCCGGGCCGCCTCAATGGCAGCATTCAGGGCCAGCAGGTTGGTCTGTTCGGCAATATCCTTGATCACATCCAACACCGAACCGATGTTATGGCTATCCGTTGCCAGCTCTTCAATCACACCTGATGCCTTTTGTACTTCTGCTGCCAAACCGTTGATGGCAGTAACTGTCTGCTCCACCACCTGGGTACCGGCATTGGTTTCGGTGCTGGCACTGGCCACCCCTTCTGCGGCTTGAGCGGCATTACGCGCAACCTCATGCATGGAGGCCGACATCTCGTTCATGGCTGTGGCCACCTGATCGGTCTCAGATTTCTGCTGACTGACACCACTTCGTGCCTGCTCGGTCACGGCCGACATCTCCTCCGAAGCGGCCGCCAGTTGGGTCGCTGCAGTGGAAACCTCATTCAGCGAAACGGCCATATGCCCCATCATCTGATTAAAGTTGACGCCCATCTCGCCCAGCTCATCCTTGCCTTCTTCTACCCGCAGGGTCAGGTCGTTATTGTCAGCGATACTGCGAATGGTGTTGTTAGTATTATTGAGTGAACGCTTAATACCAAGGCTAATCCAGGTGCCTATCGCAACCCCCAGCACCAGACTGATGGCGGCAATGATAATCATGCCGGTGAACGCGGCGTGTTCATGTTCTTCGGCCGTCAGGACGGCCTCCTCGGTGAATTTTTCCACCTCAGTCAACAAGGCTTCCAGTTCGTGATTTAGCTGTTCGGCTTCATGTTCGGCCTTGCCTGCAGCATGTTCAGCCTCAGCGATGTGACCGGACTCGATCAGTTTGAACAACTCCAACACATGATGTTCATAGCTCTGATGCGCCGTTTCGATAGCTGTCAGCTGCTCAAGCACACTTTCAAATTTATGCTTGGATTCATCGTTGTGGGCAATCTCAATACCATGTTCGGCCAGCTGTTCGCCTTTATGCAACTCCTCGTTGATTGCAGTATTAAAGCGTTCAAACTCCTGATGCATCTTTTTCACGGCAGCCTCACCGCCGTGATCCGCTACACCGCCGGCACGCAAGGCCCGCTCCATGACGATATTCTGCTCCAACTGACTAACCGTGATCGCGGTCAACGACTCAATCAGCGGGATATCCTCTTCGGCGATCTCGGCAATCTCCGTACCAATCAAGTTCAACTTGTTAAGGCCAAAGGCAACCACACTGACCATCATCAATACGCTGATGACCTGCATGAGATTCATTTTCTGGCTGATTTTCATAACTTTCCTACCCCTTAGTTATAAAAAGCCGGCAGCCCCCTGCCCATACCGCTTTTATGATTATCATCAAATCCTGTGACGATAAACATATCGGTACATAACCATAAGATGTTTAGGTGATTTGGAAAGGTATTTTTCTTTTAAACCTATTAAATAATTAGTCTTAATCCAACTTATTTTCCAGCCAGATGATCTAAAAAGATAAACAAAAAAAGCCCCGCGAATGCGGGGCCCTCTAAACAACACAGTTGATTGAAATACTAGAGTTTAAAGCGCGCCACCATGCCCTGAAGGTTGGTCGCCAATTGAGCAATGTCGTTACTGGCCAGAGCGGTCTGATCAGAGCCTTCCGACACCTCACTCGCCACATCACTAATTGCCACCAGGCTTCGATTAATCTCCTCAGCCACAGCCGACTGTTCTTCTGCGGCACTGGCAATTTGCGTCATCATGTCACTAATCGTGGTCACCGCTGTAGTAATGGTATTGAGCGAGTCATCAGCAGATGAAGCAGCGGCTACGCCTTGTTCGGCTTTTTGTTTGCCCTCCTCCATTACCGCCACGGCGCTAGAAGCACGTTTTTGCAAACTCTCAATGGTTTTCCAGATATCAGAGGTGGATTCCTGCGTCCGCTGGGCTAGGGTGCGCACCTCATCGGCCACCACGGCAAACCCACGACCTTGTTCACCGGCACGGGCTGCCTCAATCGCCGCGTTCAAGGCCAGCAGATTGGTCTGCTCGGCAATCCCCTGAATCACATCCATCACTGAACCGATCGCCTGACTGTCTGCCGATAATTCACCGATCACAACAGAGGCCTTATCTACCTCGGCGGCCAGGGCATGCATTTCACTGATCGATTGTGACACCACCTGACGGCCACTATTGGCTTCCTGCTCAGCTGACGTAACAGCCTGTGCCGCCGAGGCCGAATTGGAGGCGACCTCATGCATAGAGGTCGTCATTTCATTCATGGCCGTGGCCACCTGGTCAGTTTCAGAACGCTGTTTATTAACACCGCAACTGGACTCTTCGGTCACGGCCGACAGCTCTTCAGCCGCAGCGGCCAACTGTGTCGAGGCAGCAGTCATCTCACCGAGAACACCATGAAACTCTGTCAGCATCAGATTAAAGTTGCCCGCCATCTGCCCCAGTTCATCTTTGCTTTCCGGCACACGAACGCTCAAATCACGATTTTCAATAATATGGTTGATCACCTTATTGGTGTCATCCAGGCTGTTGCGAATACTCACACTAATCCAGAAACCAATTCCCAGGGCCACCACAATACTAATAACCGCAGCGATGATCAGGTCCTTCAGCAGCAGATCCTCTGCCTCTTGAATGGCTGCGACCGAGCCCACCACTGCCGCCTTTACGTGCTGGTCGATCTCGTGGATCAACCTACCCAGATCAAGCGCCACGGCGTCAGCTTCAACTAGCAGATGTTTAACCTCATCTGCCCGACCTTGTTTTAACAGGCCAAAGACCTTGCCGGTCATCGCTTCATACTGTTCCACATCATGACTGATAAGCTCCATATGCTCAGTTATGTATGCTATCTCTTCAGCATGGCCAGGATCAGTGTCACTGGTCATCAACCGCAACTCGTCCAGCACCGTATATGTCTCTGCTAGCACACCGGCCAACTCCTTGCCCAGCTCTTCATAGACGCCATGCTCTTTTTCAAATGCCTGTTCAGCCTCACGCCCATGTTCCATGCCATAACGAACCGATCTTTCCACTACCGTCATCTGCCGCAAATAGACCCCACTGATAGACGCCATTTGCCGCTCAATCCGCATATCTTCTAGTGTGAGTTCTTCCACATGGTTAGAGATATTCTTCAACAAGACCATCGCCACCATCACCATGGCAACAAACGCCACCACGGTAACCCCTTGAATAAGGTTTATCTTTCTTACGATTTTCATAACGACCCCTACTATTTGCCTACACTAAAATTGACCCCTGACTTGGTAACGAATGAAGCCCTGCTACCTAAGCTGTATTACTTAGCGGAGGTCCCTTTTAAAACTTAAGGAAACTTAAGGAACGTTAAAAATAGGTAATATAAACCTATACTTATGATGAAATTTCGTTAGACCGATCAGTCGATGGATGACAAACAATAAAAAAGGCGGATTAATAATTAATCCGCCCAATGTTATTGAATAGAAATGATGCTCAGGCAGCGCTTACGCTGGCAATCTGGCTTTTTTTGAAAATAAAACCTTCCCCGGCGACATCCACCTGAATGACGTCGTTCTGCAGAAACTTACCCACCAGGATTTCCAGCACCAATCAAACAGGTCTAACAAGAAACACTGGTTTAATTCAGAACAAAAGAATGACTACCAATTAGGTATGCAACAGACTGAGCACAATATTGGGCATGGAATTGGCCTGGGCAATCATCGCATTACCAGCCTGAATGAGGATATTACTGCGGGTAAGCTCAGCAGTCTCTCGCGCAAAATCAGCATCCAAAACGCGTGAGCGACTGGCGCTGGTGTTTTCAATATTTGACTCAAGCACCCTGGCCACTGATTCCATCCGGTTTTGGACGGCACCCTGTCTCGCACGCTCTGAGTTAATGGCATTAAGCGCGGCATCGAAACTGCTAATTGCCTGAGATGCATCACTCACCAAATCGACATCGGCAATACCCAGGTTACCGGTATTGATACCAACCTGATCAATGACTATCGTCTCACCTTCGTCACCACCTACCTGGAAGGTAAGGTTTGAGGTGGTGGCAAGCACAATTGCCGAGGTATCGGTGACAGGCCCGCTAGTAGGAAAGGTTTCATTGAAATAGGCCAATGGGTTTTCAGAGGGATTACTGATGTCCGGCACCACACCATCAGGACTGGTGTTACGAGCGCCGCCATCGGCATCAGCACCACCCACCGCCCCCGTATCAGCGTTGTTAAGGCTACCGCTATTAGCAAGATTAGCTATGTAGGTATTGCCTGCATCACCGACATCAAAAAGCGCCTGCAACTGAGCTTGATTATTGTAAGACACGGCATAAGTATCGCCAATATAAACAATGGCATCATTCAAGCTAGAACCGATATTGGCCTCTAAATAGTCAAACACCTCTTTGATACCTGTGCCGCCACCATCAATAATGCTCTGATGCAGATAACGCACTGCGGCATAGCCAGCGGAATACAGTTGTGCGGTGCCATCAGCGGTCAGATAACTGTTCATCAGATTGGCAAGTTTGTCTTCGACAGTCGTACCAGCAGTTGCACTGAGATCGTTATTAAGCCTGGCGTCAGCCCCGTGGATAAATTCAGCCGTTCCCTCAATAAACCACAACGGCAAGTCCCGCATATTGACTGAGCGCCCCATAATGGCATGCACCATCTCGTGGGTTATGACACGATCATTGGAGACAAAGCTACCACCGCCGTTAGGCCACTGCGAGGGCAGGAAATCGTCCAGGTCAATATTCATACTGAGATTGACGGCCTTGCCAGTCGCCACCTCATAACCGGTAAAGCTCACAGCAGCGACATAGGGTTCGCCCTCGACCAATTTAATATCAATCGCCACACCATCACCGCGCATGCCAAAGTACTGATCCACCATAGCCTCGGCCTGTTGTAGCCAGGATCGTTTTAGATCCGTCACAAGCTGCTCTAATTCAGGCGTTAGAGAGCCTTCGTCCGTGCCATAAGTCACGGTGTCACCGCCACCACCAAACAACTTGACCGAATTGAATTCTGTGGCACCGGCAATACGGTCCACCTCGTTAATCAACTGATCTATCTCTGCCTGCAGGGAAGCGCGATCACTACTGGAGGCAGAAGCATTGGCGGCCTGAACAGCCAGCTCACGACCACGTTGAATAATGCTACCGATTTCACCGAGTGCCCCTTCACTGATCTGTACCATTGAGATGGCGTCGTTGACGTTACGCCGGGCCTGAGTCATACCACGCACCTGGGACTCCATACGCGTTGAAATTGCCAGACCGGCGGCATCGTCCTTGGCCGAATTAATACGCAGACCAGAGCTCAGTCGCTGCAGAGAGGTAGTCAGCTGCGACTGATTCTTGTTCTGTGAGCGCATCGCATTCAGCGCGGGTATGTTGGTATTAATAAACATCTATTATTTTTGTTTTATTACCGATGTTTGTTTATTGATTTTATTTATTACAAACAACTAGGCCATAACCCTGACCATTCAGCGTAAATACATTTACTTTTTTGTAGTTACTTCGTCGGCAGTTTTGCGAAAACTTTTAGGGGGTTTTAGATGTTTTTTGAAAACTTTTATTTACTCAGTCATCTTAATAAGAATCATAGGGTTAAAACGTTACAGGCCTGCCAAAAGCAGGCCTGTAATAATGCTGTTTTAGGTCAATCAGGCGGCCGTTGCGGCCCCCTCTCTACTACGGTCAAAACTGAATGTTTCGCCACTGACATCCACCTGGATCACATCCTCCGGCACAAACTTGCCCGCCAGAATTTCCTGCGCCAATGGATTTTCCAGCAGGTGCTGGATGGCTCGCTTCAACGGCCTTGCACCATAGACCGGATCAAAACCAGCTTCACCCAACCTATCCAGCGCCGCATCGGACAGCTCCAAACCAATCTCACGCTCAGCCAAACGCTGCCGCAGATAATCAATCTGAATATCGGCAATGCGGCGAATCTGGGCCCGCTGTAGCGGATGAAAAACCACCACGTCGTCGATACGGTTGATGAACTCAGGGCGAAAGTGCTGACCAACAATCTCCATCACTGCGGCTTTCATCTGATCATAATTATCTTCCCCGGCCAGATCCTGAATTACATCTGAACCCAGGTTGGAGGTCATGATGATGACGGTGTTACGAAAGTCCACCGTGCGGCCATGACCGTCGGTCAAACGACCATCATCCAATACCTGCAACAGGATATTAAAGACATCGGGATGGGCCTTCTCCACCTCATCCATCAAAATCACGGAGTAAGGTTTACGGCGCACATGTTCGGTCAAGTATCCGCCCTCTTCGTAACCAACATATCCAGGCGGAGCACCAATCAGCCGGGCCACCGAATGTTTCTCCATGAATTCAGACATATCGATGCGCACCATCGCATCAGTAGTATCAAACAGAAATCCAGCCAGCGCCTTGGTCAGCTCGGTCTTGCCGACACCGGTTGGACCGAGAAACAGGAATGAACCATTGGGCCGATTAGGATCAGACAGACCGGCACGGGAACGACGGATGGCATTCGACACCGCCTTCACCGCTTCGCTCTGGCCGACAACCCGTTGCTGCAATTCCTCTTCCATGCGCAACAGTTTTTCCCGCTCGCCTTCCAGCATCTTGGAGACTGGGATACCCGTCCATTTCGACACCACCTCGGCAATCTCTTCTTCGGTGACGTGATTACGTAATAGAGTAGTCTTGTGCAGATCGACATCACTGGCCATCTGCAAGGATTTTTCCAGATCAGGGATACGGCCATATTGCAGCTCGGACATGCGCGCCAGATCACCAGCACGACGGGCAGTCTCCATATCGTTGCGGGCCCGTTCCAGCTCTTCCTTGATGTGTTGCGTGCCCATCAGCACAGATTTTTCTGCCTTCCACACCTCTTCGAAATCAGCGTACTCACGCTCGAGTTTGTCGATCTCATCTTCCAGGGCACGCAGGCGTTTTTTAGAGGCCTCATCGGTTTCTTTATTGAGCGCCTCGCGTTCCATCTTCAACTGGATCAGGCGCCGATCAAGCTTGTCCATATCCTCAGGCATGGAATCGATCTCCATGCGAATCCGAGACGCGGCTTCATCAATCAAATCGATGGCCTTGTCCGGCAATTGCCGTTCGGTGATGTAACGATTCGATAGGGTTACGGCGGCGATGACGGCGGGATCGGTAATATCTACACCATGATGAAGTTCATAACGTCCTTTCAAACCACGCAGGATAGCAACGGTGGCTTCAACAGTAGGTTCATCCACCAGCACCTTCTGGAAACGACGCTCAAGGGCGGCATCTTTTTCCATATATTCACGATATTCGTTCAGGGTGGTGGCGCCAACACAATGCAGTTCGCCACGAGCCAGGGCAGGCTTGAGCATGTTGCCAGCATCCATGGAACCTTCTGCCTTGCCGGCACCGACCATGGTATGGATTTCATCAATAAAGAGAATGATCTGACCTTCTTGTTTGCTTAGGTCATTCAGCACTGCCTTGAGACGTTCTTCAAACTCACCGCGAAATTTGGCACCGGCAATCAGGGCGCCCATATCGAGACTCAGCACCCGCTTGCCCTTGATGCCTTCAGGCACTTCGCCATTAACGATACGCTGCGCCAGGCCTTCAACGATGGCGGTTTTACCAACACCGGGTTCACCAATCAAGACAGGATTATTTTTGGTACGACGTTGTAATACTTGAATGGTGCGACGAATCTCGTCATCGCGACCGATGACCGGATCAAGTTTGCCCTGCTCAGCACGTTCGGTCAGATCGATGGTGTATTTTTCCAGCGCCTGACGCTGTTCTTCGGCATTGGGATCATCGATCTTTTGGCCGCCGCGAACATCATCAATGGCCTTTTCAATCGCGCCTTTACTAGCGCCGGCCTTTTTCAGTATGTCGCCAATCGAACTCTTTTCAGAGACACAGGCCAACACAAACAGTTCACTGGCGATGTATTCATCCTTGCGCTGCTGCGCCAACTTATCAGTAACGTTGAGGATACGGGTCAGATCATTACTGACACGCACATCGCCGGCGGTGCCTTCGACCTGGGCCAGATGATCCAGCGCATCACCCAGTGATGAACGCAGGCTGTGGACATTGACATCCGCCAGCGTCAGCAACTGCCGCACCGTACCGCCCTGCTGATCCAGCATCGCCAACATCACATGCAAGGGTTCGATAAACTGGTGATCGCGGCCCACCGCCAGACTCTGGGCATCAGCCAGGGCGGTTTGAAACTTGCTTGTTAACTTATCCATTCTCATTAGATAAACCTCGGTAATTAATTCTTGTTAATTAAATGAGGGCATTTACAGCTGTTTCAAGGCCCGAAAAATTTTCGATCAAAGCTTGTTAATCAAGCCCTTCATTACCATATCGGTATAACTGACCAGGCCGATCACCTTGCCCGCTTCAACCACCGGTGCACGTGACAGACCAAAGCGATCAAACATTCGGGCGCAGTAACGAATATCCATTTTCGGATCGACACAGACCACTGGCTTGGACATGATTTCATAGACATTGACCCGCTCCGGCGCCTTATCCCTGGCCATAACCTCGCGGGCAATATCCGACAACAAGACAATGCCATACTCATCATCATCATGGCGTTTATCGACAATCAGCGCCTTGGTATCGACGTGTTTCATTTCCTGCAGGGCTTCACTCACCGTCGCCATGCCATCAACAATATCAATATTGTTTTTCATTACATCCCTGACGCGAACCACTTTACGAACGCTCATATCTCGTCCTCCACTTGTTCTGACAACTGTTGCATCTGATGCGTTACGCCCATAGCATCTTCAACATCGATTTGAAAGGCGATACCTTTACCAGGCTTGCTATCAAACTCACCTACCTCGGCGATCTTTTCCAGAATCTTGCGACTCATGTGCTCTTCAACCAGAAACAGCAACATGTCGCGTTGGGTTTCGAGCGACAGGCCAAAAAAGGTTTTGCTCTGTTTCAGCCCTTCACCGCGGGCATGATTAATGACCGTCGCCCCTGTCGCCCCTGCCTCGCGTGCGGCCTTCATTATGCTGTCGGTCTTGTCGTCCTCGACCAGTGCAATGATCAATTTAAAGTGCATTTGCAATCACCTCTTAAAAAAACTTAAAAACCGCTATAACGAACTATCTTCATCAACAGAGTCACGTTGTTTTCGTTTTGCCTGCCACTCACTCAACTGGGCATAAGCCATCACCGAAATGATGGGGAAGAGACTGGCAAAGGCAATCAAACCAAAACCATCAATCAACGGGCTGCGGCCTGGCACAGTGCTGGCCAGGCCAATCCCCAGCGCAGCCACCAGCGGCACGGTCACTGTTGAGGTGGTGACACCACCGGAATCATAGGCCAGCGGCACGATCATGCGCGGCGCAAAGAAGGTCTGAACAATCACAATCGAGTAACCCACAATAATGTAATAGTGCAGCGGCGTGCCGGTAACAATGCGAAATGTGCCCAGCGAGATACCAAAAGCCACACCAATAGCCACAGCAATGCGTAAACCCCAGACACCAATCGCGCCACCGGAAACATCACTGGCCTTCATCGCTACCGCCATCAACGATGGCTCGGCAATGGTGGTGGAAAAGCCAATCGCCGCAGCAAAGATATAGACCCAGTAATAATCATCCCAATCCAGTGTTGCAGCCACATGGCCACTAACGCGGGCAATAAACTCGGGATCAGTCAGCTGTGCCGCCATCAGTTTGCCTAGCGGAAACAGGGCCTTCTCCAGCCCCACCAGAAACAGAGCCAGACCAAACAAGACATAAACAAAACCGAGCAACACTCGCCGTACGTGGGGAATAGGCCGCCGAATCACAAACAACTGAAAACCAAACAGGATGGCCGCAATCGGCAATACATCCACAATGGTGCTTAAGGTCGTATCCCAGGTTAAATGCAACCAATCCATCAAAAGGTCATTCCATAAAGCAAGACAAAAAACATTGGCGACAATGAGGCAAAGGCGATCAGACCAAAACCATCCAGCATCGGATTACGGCCCTTGATACTTGATGCCAAACCAACCCCCAGGGCTGTGACCAGGGGCACGGTAATGGTCGAGGTGGTCACCCCGCCAGAGTCATAGGCGATGCCGATAATTTCCTCGGGGGCAAAAAAGGTCAAAATCACCACAGCAACGTAACCACCAATAATCAGGTAATGCAGCGGCCAACCCTTGAGGATGCGTAATACCCCGATCACCAGCGCCACACCGACTGAAAAGGCGACAGTCATACGCAGACCAAAGGCATAGTTCTGCCTGGCTATTTCAACGTCAGCAATCACCCCGGCACTGGCAGCAACAGTGGCTGCCTCACTGGCAACGGCAATCAAGGCCGGTTCCGCCACGGTAGTTCCAAAACCAAGCGCAAAGGCAAATAGCAGTAACCACACCACACTGCCCTTGCGGGCAAAGGCATAGGCCATGGTCTCACCAATGGGAAACAGCCCCATCTCCAGGCCGCGAATAAACAGCGTCAAACCGGCCACCACAAATAGCAGGCCAATCATGATATCAACGAAGTTTGGAATCGGTTGTTGCAGAACAACAATCTGAAAAAAGGCGATGACCACCACAATCGGCACCAGATCGCGAAAACTTTCCAGAAAAGGTTTTAAGGCGTTTAGCAAATTTCTGCCATTATCATTATTATTGGGTGTTAGTACATATTACCCGGTGACACCAATCGTGATACAAACTTTTCGTTCACGACAAAGATTTCTACACTAGAGAAACAGCAATCAACCGGAATGGTAATGATCGCAGCTGAACCAACAAATATCACCCCCATTGTTCCTGCCATTGCGCACCCTCATGGCTTGACGCATGACGCCATCCTGGCCCAACTAAACACATCTATCCACGGCCTGAGTCATGCTGAAGCCAAACTACGGCTGCAGCAATACGGATTCAATAGCCTGCCACAAAAAAAACCACCGAGCCTGGCCGAGGTTTTTCTGCGCCAGTTTTTAGGCCCGTTTATCTACGTATTGCTGCTGGCGGCCATTGTTTCTATGGCATTAAACGAGTGGACTGACGCCGGTTTTATCTTCGCCGTTTTGATCATCAACGCAGTGATTGGCACCTATCAGGAATACAACGCCGAACATAGCGCCGCCGCGCTGCAAAACCTTATTTCAAGCCACGCTCGGGTCATGCGTGAGGGCGAAGCCAATGAGATTGATAGCCGTGAACTGGTGCCCGGTGACATTGTCCTGCTTGAGTCTGGTGGCCGAGTGCCTGCCGACTTACGCCTGCTCGACAGCAGCCGACTCAGTATTGATGAATCACTCTTAACCGGTGAATCCCAGGCCAGCAACAAGGACGCCAATGCCCGCGTGGCTGACCAGGCCACACTTGGCGACAGAGGCAATATGGCCTTTGCCGCCACCCTGGTGGAACAAGGCCGCGGCCGTGGCGTGGTGATGGCCACCGGACTGGCCACTGAAATCGGCACCATTGCCGCTAGCGTGCTTGGTGAAAAGGTCACCAAGCCACCGTTGCTGTTACGGATGGAACGTTTTACCTATCTGATTTCCGCCTTCGTCGCCCTGGCCGCCATCCTGCTGGGAACCATTGCCTTTTTGCAAGGCACGCCACTGACCCATATCTTTATCCTGGCGGTGGCCTTAGCTGTCTCAGCCATCCCCGAAGGTCTACCGGTTGCACTGACCATCACCCTGGCCATCGGCATGAATCGCATGGCCAAACGTAACGTCGTTATTCGCCGTCTGGTGGCGGTCGAATCGCTTGGCTCATGCACCTATATCGCCTCGGATAAAACCGGCACCCTGACCATCAACGAACTCAGTGCCGACAAAATCTATCTTCCCGGACAACAGCCGTGGCACATCAGCGCCGAGACCGATATTGACGCAGGCAGCATCATCACCGCCACAGGCAGTCCCTCGTTGCAGCAACAAACACTGTTGGATCGCCTCTGCATCAGTGTCACCCTTTGCAACGAAGCCTTTCTTGGTCGCCGCGATTCAGGTTGGGTACACCACGGTGACAGCGTTGACGTGGCGCTGTTGATCATGGCCCACAAGGCCGGCATTGTCCGCCCGGAACTGCTTGGCACCTATCCCGCCATCGCAGAAATCCCATTCGAGGCCGAACATCGCTTCGCTGCCAACCTCAACCGTGATGGCAATGGTGACGACAAGAGCAGCCGGGTATCTCTCAAGGGCGCACTGGAAAACATATTACCCATGTGCAACCGCATGCTGACTAGCAACGGCGAAATAACCATCGAGCCAATCGAAATTGAACATCAGGTTCACCAACTGGCGCAACAGGGCTACCGGGTGCTGGCGGTGGCGGATGGCAAGCTGCACCTGCGAGACGACGAAGTCTTCTCTGCCGAACACTTGTCATCACTCTGTTTTCTCGGTCTGGTGGCCATGATCGACCCGGTTCGCAGCGAAGCCAAAGCCGCCATCGCCGCCTGCCGCGGTGCCGGCGTTCAGGTCTGCATGATCACCGGCGACCATCCCGCCACCGCACTGGCCATCGCCCAACAACTGCAACTGGCCGACAGCAGCGACCAGGTCGTTAGTGGCCATCAACTCAAACAGGCAGAACTCAAAGGCCCACAGGCCGTGATCGAACTCAGCGCCCAAGCCCGCATCTTTGCCCGAGTCGAACCACAACAAAAACAACAAATCGTCAAAGCCTTACAACAGCAAGGCCATTTTGTCGCCGTCACTGGTGATGGTGCCAACGACGCCCCGGCCATGAAAAGTGCCCATGTCGGCATCGCCATGGGCAAACAAGGCACCGATGTCGCCAAAGAGACCGCCGACATGGTGATTACTAACGACAACTTCGCCTCGATTGTTGCCGGCATAGAAGAGGGGCGCATCGCCTACGCCAATGTCCGCAAGGTGATTTTTCTCTTGGTCTCAACCGGTGCCGCCGAGATCGTGTTATTCACCCTGGCGCTGCTGTTTGGCCTGCCACTACCGTTGCTGGCGGTTCAGCTACTCTGGCTCAACCTGGTCACCAACGGCATTCAGGATGTCGCCCTAGCCTTTGAGCCCGGTGAAGGCGATGAACTGAGGCAGCCACCGCGCCCACCTCAAGAACCCATATTCAACCGTTTAATGTTAGAACGAACTATTTTGTCGGCAATAACCATCGGCATACTGGCATTTAGCGCATTTTACTGGATGCTAGAAAATGGTTATTCAGTTGATCAGGCCCGTAACGCGCTGTTGCTATTGATGGTGTTATTTGAAAACGTCCACGTCTTCAACTGCCGCTCCGAGCTGCGCTCAGCCTTTCAACATTCACCGATGAAAAACCGCCTGCTGCTATTTGGCACGCTAGCGGCGCAATTGATACATATTGCCGCACTCTACACCCCCGGTCTGAATACGATTCTGGGGACCTCTCCGGTCTCGTTTGAGTTGTGGTTACAACTGCTCGGCCTGGCCCTGATACTGCTTCTAGTAATGGAATGCCACAAATTTTTCCGCCGCCGCAATCCCATCCAAAACGGAACCTCTACGCTTAAGAAACCTCTAAAATAATACGGTGCTTTAACTGCTTGTTGGAATACGCTCCAGGATAATAGATAACCGTCTGATTCTTTTAATCTTTCATGATTCAACAGGACTCGCAATGGCATGATTTACCAGCATAGCTATATAAGGTAGGATCTTGACTATTGACAAGAATATTTGTATAACATAACCAATGAACGTTATACATTTTAGCGTTAATTTAACATCGCGCGATTCATAAGCGAAGGTCGGTACAGATGAATACCCCACAGCCAGACAGCAAGAAAAAGCCTTTTTTGAGCCGCGGGCTCTGGCCTCTGGTCAACATGCTGGCCATTGCCAGCCTGTCGTTTGCTAGCCATGCTGCCAGTCTCACCTACACCGTGGACTCCAGCGGTGACGGTCCAGTCACAGGCAACTCAAGCACCTGTAACAGCCCTTGTACCTTACGGGCAGCTATCCATGCCTCCAACATGAACCCAGATGCCGACACCATAAACATTCCCGATGGTTTTCCCCTAATAACTCTGAGCTACTTCGACGCGGACCCTAAAGCGGCAGATGAAAACGCAACCAGACTGGGCGACCTGGACATCAATGGCGATCTGACCATTAACGGCGAAAGCAGTACTGGTCGAAACGTCATTGCTGCCAGCTTTAATAAAGGGGTTGGCAATCGTGTTTTTCATATACACAACGGCTTTAAGGTAACCTTCACAAACATCAGCATTAAGGGTGGCCGACTGTCCATTGAGACAGTGAAAGACATCAATAATAAAGACATTATTATTGGCAAGCCAGCCGGGGCTGGCATCTTAATCGAGGCCTCCAGCACCGTTACACTCGACAATGTTGAGGTTACTGAGAACACCATCAGCAAAAGCACGGCAGCGGACTACACCACCGTTGGCGGCGGCATCTTTGTCGCTGATCAAGCTATCCTCACCATCACCGACTCTGTCATCAGCAAAAACGAGGCACCATCAGGTGGGGGCATCAACAACGCCGGCCGCACCGATATCCGCCGCAGCCTGATTGACGCGAATAAAGCCACTGATGACAATGACGCTACCTTAGCCTCTGCAAGCGGTGGCGGTGGCGGCGGCATCAATAATCAGGGTGGCTATTTGACCCTGGGAACCTCCACCCTATCCAACAACAGCTCGACCCAGCTGGGTGGTGGTTTGAATATCAGCAATCAGGGGCTAAACAACGGCAATGTCATCATTAGCAATAGCGTGATATTCAACAACCACGCCGAGTTTGGCGGCTCCGGCATCGCCAACGTCGGCCCGCTATCAATCAACAACTCCGCCATCGTCGGAAACTCCGCCGCCTCGATAATCACCGATGGCAGTCGCGGCAATGGTGCCGGCATTTTTAATCTGATTGGCAGTCTCGACATGGTCAATTCCACCGTCAGTCATAACTTAGGTGCCCACAGTGGTGGTGGAATTTTCAGCTATCGTGACGTTAACCTGACCAACGTCACCATCTATGACAATGAAGCTACGCCATGTACCAGCGGCGCAGACTGCACCGAAAACAGCCGACTGGGAGGCAACCAGATAGCCCTGTTTAACTCAAACAATTCAAACCCAAGAATGGCATTAAGCAACACCATCATTGCTAATGGCCCAGACAGTAACGGGACTGAGCCCCCCTGTTCAGGCAGCACCGGCTACCTCAACTACATTAGCTCTCAGGGCAATAACCTGGAAAACGCCAACACCTGTGGCCTGGTACATTCGACAGACCAACCAGACATAGCCGATCTGCACTTGCACTTGGCAGCACTTGACAATGACCCGAACCGCCCTGCTGAAACTGAAAAAATTGGCAATGACCCTACCAACACACTATTTGCCGCACGCCAGGTAAATGCCCTGGAAGCAGCCAGCACAGCGATAGACAAAGGCGGCAACGATTCCTGCCCACTGGTTGATCAACGCTACATGCTGCGTATCGCACCATGTGATATAGGCGCCTATGAATATAATGCCGGCGCCCAGCAAACCAACAACATGGTTGACCTCAAGGCCACCATTACTGACACCCCGGACCCGGTGGCGCCCAACCAGACCCTGACTTACCGTATCGTGGTCTCAAATCTTTATGTCGATACACCGGCAGATGTTGTCCGTATATCCATAGCCCTGCCCAGCACCTATACAGTTAACCCTCTCGGCATTAACAGCACAGCAACCGGTTCCATACCAGTCTGCGCTGGTCCAGACGACGCAACCAACACCGTTATTTGCACCGCCAGCTCCATATCAGGGCTGGGACGTGTTGAGATATCTATCTCCGGCAGCACATCACAGCTTCAAGGCACTATCACCGCCAGAGTGGACGTCTACAGCAACACTCTTGAATCTTTCACGCAAAACAATGTAAACATCACTGCAGACACCGTGATAGATCCTGATGCAAATAAGGTTGATAATTTCGGCGGAGGCAGTGGTGGCGGTGGCGCTTTTCATCCTTTTACCCTGCTGCTAACAGCCCTGATCCTACTCAGCCGCCGTTTCAGAACTGCCGCTTACTAACCTAATCTTTTTGCCGCCTGTGCCAACCGCTTCCCCAGCGCCCGGCACAGGCGGGCCTCCTCGTCACTAACCTCTCGATTGCCATCTGCCCCTGCCCAATGGCTAACACCGTAAGGGCTGCCGCCGCTTGATGTGGTATTTAAATCATTTTCGCTACTCGGCAGACCCAGCAGCAGCATACCGTGATGAAACAGTGGCACCATCATCGACAACAGACAGCTTTCCTGACCACCGTGCAGGCTGCCACTTGAGGTAAAAACTGCGGCGGGTTTATCGCTCAATGCTGCTGAAAGCCAGAGCGATCCACTGCTATCGAGAAAGTGTTTCAAGGGTGCTGCCATATTGCCAAAATAGGCAGGACTACCCAGGACTAGACCAGCACACTCTTTTAGGTCATCCAAACAGGCATAGGGTGCGCCCTGCGCCGGGATCGACTCAGCAACTGCTTCGCAAACCGTAGACACATTTGGCACAGTTCTAACCCTAGCCTCAAACCCCGCCACCTCTTCAATACCACGCGCAATCAACTGCGCCATTCTCGCGACACTGCCATCACGACTATAATAAAGCACCAATATTTCAGACATTTTTTCTCCTGGATATGCACGGGCATGCAACACTATTCACCTTGACAGGGCTTTCATGGCGATGCTAATTTTGCTCTGAAGTATAAGCCTATTCCCTCATTTGAGTGAAACATCAAAGGTCTTGCCAGATAGTGAAACTCCACACCCCAAATCACATTTTCAAATACGGGATAAGCGCCCTCTCCTGTAGCCTGATCATTGGTTGTGCCACCGCACCACCAATGCAGGAGATGAGTGACGCTCGTCAAAGCGTAGAGGCAGCTGAAAGCGTCGGCGCAGAGGAACACGCCCCGGTTGCCCTGGATAGCGCACAGCATCTGCTAACCAGAGCACAAAATGATCTTGAAGCCGGTGACTTTGAAGAAGCCCAAAAAGAGGCCATCGCCGCGCGTGAAGCAGCAAGACAGGCCGTCACCATTTCACAGACCAAACAAACCGAGCAGACCAAGGCCGAACTAGCCGAGCCCAGCCCAGAACAAACACCAACAGCCGAACCAATCACCTATGTTGTCAACAAAAATGACAGCCTGTGGAAAATTGCGGCCAAGGATTCGGTTTATGGTGATCCATGGCTCTGGCCGCTGATATTGAAAAGCAACGCTGACGTGATCAAAAAAGCCGATATGATTAGCCCCGGCTTGACTCTAACCATTGAAGTCGAGCCTTCCCCTATTGACATCAACACCGCTACGCAACACGCAAAACATCGTAGCCACACATCAGCTAAGCATCAGGATTCGTCTTACCTGAACCAATACAACAGCCGATAACAACTGCGCAATAAGCTGGCTACGCGCCAATGATCAAACTCAAACAACTCTTCAATTTTAGCCAGGCGGTAAGCCAGGCCTTTTATGATGATCGCTGTTTGCGTAGCTCAGCCGCAATGACCTACACAACGCTGTTATCGCTGGTTCCGCTGTCAACCGTCATCTTTTCAGTATTCGCCGCCTTTCCCATGTTTGACTCCGTAGCCGGTCAAATCCAAAGTTTCATCTTTGAAAATTTTGTCCCAACATCAGGCGATGCTATTCAGCATTATCTGCAAGAATTCTCCAGCAAGACCTCAAAACTAACCGCTATAGGCACGGCCTTTTTAATCATCTCGGCGCTACTAATGATGAATACCATTGAAGGCGCCATGAACGATATCTGGCATATCAAAAGCAGCCGCAAACCCATAGCAAAATTCATGGTCTACTGGGCCATGTTGACGCTTGGCCCCATCCTGATTGGCGCTAGCATTGCCTTTACTTCATACCTGACCTCACTACCGCTGTTCAGTGAAACTGTCCTGATTAGCGGCTTAAAATCCCAGCTATTGATGCTGTTACCGTTCCTGGCAACCACTCTTGCCTGCACCTTGTTATACGCCGTCGTTCCCAACACCTACGTTCCACTTCGACATGCCGTCACTGGCGCCCTGGTTGCGGCTGCACTATTTGAGGTGGCAAAAAAGGGCTTTGCCCTCTATGTCACCGCCTTCCCCACCTATGAAATGATCTATGGCGCACTCGCCACCATACCGGTGTTTCTGATCTGGCTATATATATCCTGGATGGTTGTCATGCTCGGTGCGGAAATCAGCTATTGTCTTTACCATAGACAAGGCAGCAAGCAAGACCTGCTACTTAGCAGCAGCGATCAGCTACTTAACGACTTCAAGGTCATCGCACTGATTTGGCAGGCACAACAGCAAGACCGACTACTGAGTGAAGATGATATTGCCGGACACCCGTCTGTGGAAAAAATTGACATCCTGCCCAGTCTGGAGCGTATGCAGAAAACCCGGCTGATTCATCAAACCATCGATGCTCAATGGGCGCTCTCAAAGGACAGCGCCCGGCTGACATTAGCGGATCTCTACACAGCACAGGACCACGCACTGCCTCAGCTAAAGCCTGAGCAACTTAGTTCTGACCCTATTGAACAGGCATTAGCTGAGGCACTAATAAACTCAAACCATATGATTGATAAAGCATTGGCACTACCGTTACAGCAGCTATTTCAATGCGCCGTCAAACAACAACCAAGACCAGCGGAAAACCAGCGCATAGAACCGACAATCGAGCTATAATGACCACAGTCACGACATGGATAATGAAAAATGAAAGCCCTGGAAAGAATCTTTGAATCCCTACTCTGGGACAGCCGCTTAATTGTCATCGTCGCGGTTATCACCAGCCTCATCACAAGCCTGGCAATGTTTTATATCGCCACCGCCGACGCCTATTTTATGGTCAGCCATCTGGGCGAATACATCTCCCCAGAACTAAGCCAGGCAGCACGGGCCAGCCTACGTTCCACCACCGTCACTCACGTTGTTGAGATTGTCGATGGTTATCTGCTCGCCACCATACTGCTGATATTTTCCCTCGGCCTGTACGAGCTGTTTATCGGCAAGATAGAAAAGGCCGAGCAATCCGAAACATCTTCCAGTGTATTGCTGATTGAAAGTCTTGATGATCTCAAAAGCCGTCTGGCCAAGGTCATCCTGATGATACTCATCGTCAAGTTTTTTGAGCATGCCATAGCGATGAAGTTTGAGGTTGCGATTGACCTGCTATACCTTGCAGGCGGCATCGCCCTGCTCGGCGTGGCCCTGTACGCAAGTCATGCTGCTGAGGGTCATAAGTAGTTAACCTGACCAACAAGTTACATTCCAGATGAATCCAGAAGCAAAAACCAACCTAACGGCTTTTGCCTTCATCCTGCTACTCATCAGCTGTAGCATCCTGGCCTTCTGGCCAGGCATTACAGGCCCCTTCCTTCTGGATGACAGCTCCAATCTGTCCTCAATGCAGAAAAATGGCGGCATCAAAGATGCCGTCAGCCTAGCAGCATATATATTCAATGACATCGCCTCTGCCTTTGGCCGACCTATATCCTATCTAAGCTTCACAATAAACAGCCAAACCTGGCCAGCAGAACCTTACGCCTTCAAATACACCAACATCCTATTACATGCACTCAACAGCATTATCGTATTTGCGCTTTGTTTTATGCTGTTTAGCAAAATAGGCCACAAGCAAAGGCAGGCCTCATTAAGCATTGCCTTTCTGACGGCGCTACTGTGGGCTATTCATCCCATGCAAATATCAACCGTACTCTACGTTGTGCAACGCATGAGCGAGCTTTCAGCGCTGTTCATCTTTTGCGGCGTATTAAGCTATATATATGGCCGAACCAACTTCAACCATAACTCAGGTGCAGCATATACATGGATGAGTTGCGGAATTATTATCTTTGGTGGATTGGCATTTCTCAGCAAAGAAAATGGCGTACTTCTACCACTACTAATCCTGGTCGTGGAAGCCACCTTACTCAGCAATATTCAACGGCCTAAATACTGGCGCTACTGGGCCATTCCATTTATCGCCATACCGCTGACCGTTATTGCCATCTATTTCGGCACTATCATCAACAACAGTACAGCCCACTACATCTCACGGGATTTCACACTCTACGAGAGGCTGCTCACCCAAGCCAGGGTATTAATGGATTATCTTTATTACCTTGTACTGCCATTCCAAACCCCCAGCCTCTACCACGATGATTTCAGCATTTCCACAGGGCTGTTTAAGCCTTTTACAACGCTACTCTCACTGATAACAATTGCAACGCTGCTATGGTTTGCGATACGTAACCGCTTAAAACAACCCGTCATTAGCTTTGCCATTCTATGGTTTTTTAGCGCACATCTGCTTGAATCAACATTCATTTCGCTGGAGATATACTTCGAGCATAGAAACTATATAGCCCTGTTAGGCCCGGCATTGGCCTTGGCATATTACAACCACAAGCTAATCCAGAAACAAGCCATGCTCTACCTGCCCTTAACCGCCATCATCCTAATCAGTCTGATAGCTCTAAACCTAAAGCACAGCACAACCTGGGGTGATGAACCGCAACTCGTAAGTGCATGGTCAACGCAACATCCAGAATCATTACGTAGCCAGAGACTATATGTAGACACACTTTTTCGAACGAACAACAGCAAAACCGCAACTCAGCACTTACAAACAACCGTTAACAACTATCCAGACCACCTTGGAACCAAAGTGTTTAACACCACTGTCTCATGTCGCAACAACACAGTAACTCGTGATGAGTTTTTCTCGCTGCTAGAACTAGCATCCAAGAGAAAAACTGATGACTCGGTATTGCCATCACTGAATAAATTATTTGAAAAGGTCCGTGATGGTTACTGCAAACAAATTTCTTTCCAAGGTCTAGAAAAGATAGTCGATACGCTACTCAGCAATAAAAGCATTGAACACAACATTAAGGGAAAGAGTTATCTTTATAGATTAAAAAGCGAGATTAACTTTCATCTTCGCCGTTTCGAGCCTACCAGTAACGCCCTCAAAATGGTTCTCGATATCTCCCCATCAGTAGATACCGCAATCCGCCTGGCCCACCTCTACTCAGGTATCGGCGACTACAATGCCGCAGCCCGGCATCTCAAAACAGCAACTATCATCGACAAACTACGCTCACCTCTTGCTTTTTCACAGCAGCAACTAATATCACAAGCACGAACAGAGATAGCTATACGGAAAGAAAATCAAGCAGCGCAACAATAAATAACAACTATTTATATGTAATAGGCTTTCGCGAGATTATTAAACAAGGCTCGACTCATACCAGTAATAGCAAGAAACCTTTCCAGCTCTTCAACCAGGGATGAAGCCTGATAAGACTCCTGCATAATCGCCACTGAATAACCAATCGCGCTGTTTATCGCAGTCAAGATCAAACCCAACTTAGCTGCATCCTCACGACACAGGCGTGTCACCAGCTTGATCAATTCACCCATGATCAAGGTCGCCGCCCCTTGCATAAACTCCACTGGCAGTTTCACTTTCACATGGACCATACCAACGTGATACATCTTGCGGGCAAAGGCTTCATCAAAGGGGCCAGTGAATAAGGATTCCAGCCATTGTAGATGGCTCTGTTCAAGCGCACCTATCCTGCCCTCAAGAAAAGGCTGGGCCTTGGGAATTGTCTGTAACACCTCGTAAAAAGAAGCTGTCACCACGCCGAGATGGGGCTTGATCACATCACCAACTTTAAACAACACCGCTTCATGTTCAGGGGTGAAATTGGTCAAACATTTAGTCCGCGCAACCAGTTCCTCGAAATCCACCGCGCTGTCATCCATTACAACCTGGTCCATATCTATTCCCGATCTCTGCATTTAAAAGAAAGGCATTCTAACAACACAAAAACCACCTTGCGGTGGTTTTTTATGACAGTTTGATGACTATTGCTGACTAGTCTATTTTTCCATCTCGCGCAGCTTTTAATACCAATGCATCAAAGGCATCCCCAGCCATCAGGCCACGCTCCTCAACGAGGTCACGCACAGCCCGACCACTCTTCTCTGATTCTTTAGCCACTTCAGCCGCCGCGGCGTAACCAATCTCAGTATTGAGCAGAGTTGCCAGACCAACACTGGCATGCAGGAATTCCTTGCAACGCTCTCTATCAACCTTCAAACCTTTTAGATTCTTTTCAGTCGCTGCGTTGACCGCATTGGTGAGCCAGTCCATAGCATCAAACAAGGCCGAGCCCATGGCCGGCATCATTACGTTCAATTCCAGCTGACCGGCCTGCGTCATAAAACCAATCGCCGCATCCTGTCCCAAGACCTGATAACAGACCTGATTCAACATCTCGAACATCACCGGATTGACCTTGCCCGGCATGATTGACGAACCGGGCTGCACCGGCGGCAACTGGATTTCACCCAGACCAGTACGCGGCCCTGAGGCCAGCAGACGCATGTCGTTACTGATGCGAGTCAACTCCAGAGTGACATCACGTATGGCCGACGACAGACGCTGAATATCGTGCATGGATTGCATTTGCGCTGCCAGGTCATCAGCCGGACGTATCTTCTCACCCATCAAGCGAGCCAGTTCAGCGGCGACGCGCTGGGCATAATCCGGGGACGTGTTCAGACCGGTGCCGGCGGCACTGCCACCCAGCCCCAGCTGACACAAGGGATCACGGCAAGCCTCCAACGATTTGGCTGCACGATGTAAGGTCCAGGCATAGGCGTTGAATTCACGCCCGAGAGTAGTTGGCACCGCATCCTGTAAATGGGTGCGGGCACTCTTGACCGTATCCTCTTCGGCAGCACCGATACGGGCATATTCATCGGCCATGCCATTGATAGCAGCAATCAGACGCGGCAACTTCACCAACGCCGTCAGGCGCAGGGCCGTCGGGATAGTGTCATTGGTGCTCTGCCCCATGTTGACATGATCATTGGGATTAACTGGCTTGTAGACACCCTTCTCACCCCCCAGGGCGACGTTGGCCAGATTGGCAACCACCTCATTACTATTCATATTGTGGCTGGTTCCGGCACCGGCCTGAAAGCGATCCACCACAAACTGTTCCAGATACTCACCTGCGAGAATCTTGTCACAGGCGTCTACAATCGCCTTAGTCTGCACATCATCGAGCCAGTCGGGCTGGTTATTGGCCACCGCAGCAGCACGTTTGATGCGCACATGCGCCATAACGAAATCGGGATCAGGGCAACGGCCACTAATAGGAAAATTGATCACTGCCCGCGCAGTCTGAGCCCCATACCAGGCATCCGCTGGCACCTGAATCTCACCCAGGCTGTCTTTCTCAATCCGATATTGCTCGCTCACACAGGCCTCCACTATTGCTGTCCAGAAAATTGCTACAGTTTAAACCATCGGCGTGCCCGACCAAAGCTACACAATACAATTGGCAACATGCCAAAAAGTAATCTAATGTTTAATTACCTGAGTCAATTGGTGCGGGATTAACATGGAAATTTGTAAGCGATTTATTGTCTCTGGACGTGTCCAGGGTGTCTGGTATCGAGGCTCAACCCAACAACAAGCAAAAATCTTAGGGGTAAAAGGCTATGCTCGCAACTTACCTGACGGCAGTGTTGAGGTTGTGGCCTGCGGCTCAAATATAAAAGTCAATGAACTGCGCAGCTGGTTACTACAAGGCCCAAACAACGCCGAGGTCAGCACAGTACTGAGCGAGGATACTGAATACCGCAACCTAAAATCATTTGACACACTTTAATAACGAACAGATAGGGCAAAGGAGTTTTAACATGGAGAAAAACACAATCTTCCTATGTGCTGGCTTGATTAGCGCAATTTTTTTCAGCCCTGTTTTTGCCAGCAAAAATGACGATGACGAAAAGCGAAAACCTTACCAAGAGCACTACAAACAACGTCATCAAATGAATATAGACATGATGCAAATGCTATCAGAGACCATGACTATCTTGCGCGACATCAACCATCAACCCAGCAGCGAAGAAAAGGCTCGCCTAAGCGATATGATCAAACAACTTGACGAGATGATGGTGTCGCACAAGGAAATGGCCGACAAGGCCGGCAAATACTATGAACGCGGCGCCGGCCACATGAGGGACAGTGAAGACAATGAGCGTCGTGATGGCCGCCACAGGGACTGGTAACTACTGTCGGTACCAGCGCGTCCGTAGCGCCTCAAACACCTTATTAGGATATTTAAATTTACCCAGGCTGCCGTTGTAACGCCCCAGGGCACGGGTAAGATCTCCGCTTTCTTTATCCAGATAGTATTTGAGGATGGTACAACCCATACGCAGATTGGTCTCAACATGGAACAGATTGTCATCCGGGCGGCCAACCTCATTCAGCCAGAATGGCATGATCTGCATCAGCCCCTGCGCCCCCGCTACAGACAGGGCCCAGCGATCAAAATAACTCTCCACCTGAATCACTGCCAGCACCAGCTCTGGCGGCAGTTCGGCACGACTGGCCTCATAGTGAATGATCTTTAATAGCCTAAGTCTGTCGCCATCATCCGGCATCGACTTTTCCAGCCGCCGCGACATATCCAGCAACCACACCTCCGCCTCAAAGCGATCGGCAAAACTGTCGCTACTGGCGATGGCATCACGCAGCAATTGACGCAGCTTATCATCAGGCGGCTCAGGAACCGCCGCCTGTAACGGCTGCATTAAAAACAAAGACAGAAATATTATCGATAACCAGCGCATAACTCGTCTATAAACAGATTCCTGTCCCAGGGAAGCTCTGATTAATTCTGGGTTGAATCGATGATGAGATAAAATCATCCAGATCAAGGCACAAATCGCAGGTAATAGCGGGACTATTGCCAATATTTGTAACGATGAGATGGGGGATTTTAGCCATTAGCGAACAATCCATGAATTAATTAGAGGGTCCCTAATATATCGACCTAATTGATTTGTCCCTTGAGGAAATCAACAATCTGATCCAGCGGGATAAACTGGTTGTCGCTGTCACGGCGGCCCTTATATTCCAGTTCAGCCTTGTCCAGCCCCTTCTCGCTAAACACTACCCGATGCGGAATACCGATCAATTCCATATCGGCAAACATCACCCCAGGACGCTCTTTGCGATCATCCAGCAAGACATCAAAACCAGCCGCCAGCAGCTCGTCATAGAGTTTTTCCACCGCTTCACGCAGACGTTGTGACTTATGCATGTTCAGCGGCAGCAGGGCAATCTGGAACGGCGCGATGGCCTCGGGCCAGATAATGCCGCGCTCGTCGTTATTCTGCTCAATGGCAGAGGCCACCAGCCGCGATACACCGATGCCGTAGCAACCCATGGTCATCACCACTGATTTACCCGATTCAGCCTGTACCGTGGCCTTCATCGCCTCGCTGTATTTACGCCCCAACTGGAAGATGTGCCCGACCTCGATACCGCGTTTGATCTGCAATGTACCCTTGCCGTCTGGACTGCTATCGCCCTCGACCACATTGCGGATATCAACCACTATGCCTTCAGGCAGGTCACGGCCCCAGTTCACGCCAGTCAGATGTTTGCCATCCTGATTGGCACCGCAGACAAAACCAGACAAATGGGCGGCGCTGCGATCGACAAACACCGGGCAGTTCAAACCAAGCGGGCCAACCGAGCCAGGCTCACAGCCAGCCGTGGCCTTGACCTGCTCAGGCGTAGCGAAGGTCAGAGGGGTCGCCACTTGCTCAAGCTTGTCGGCCTTAAGCTCGTTCAAGTCGTGATCGCCGCATAGCACCAGGGCCACCACACTGCCCTCCTCGGCACCTTGTACCAATAGAGTCTTGACGATTTGACTGGCAGCCACCTTCAAAAAGGTGCTGACCTCATCAATACTGTGCTGATTTGGGGTATCAATAGTCGTCATTTCGGCCGTTGCCGCCGCACGCTCACCCGCTGGCGCAACCGCCTCGGCCAGCTCGATATTGGCGGCATAATCCGACTCGCTACTAAAGGCGATGGCATCTTCACCGGAATCAGCCAAGACATGAAACTCATGCGAAGCACTGCCACCGATAGCACCGGTGTCGGCCAGCACGGCACGAAATTCCAGCCCCAGACGGGTGAAGATGCGCGAGTAGCTCTCGTACATCATCTCGTAGGTCTGTTGCAACGAGGCGTCATCGACGTGAAAGGAATAGGCATCCTTCATCAGAAACTCACGCGCCCGCATCACCCCAAAACGGGGCCGGCGTTCGTCACGAAATTTAGTCTGAATCTGATAGAAGGTGATGGGCAACTGTTTATAGCTGCGGATCTCGTTACGAACCAGATCGGTAATCACCTCTTCGTGGGTAGGACCAAAACAGAAATCACGCTCATGTCTATCCTGCAGGCGCAGCATCTCCTCACCCATCTGCTCCCAACGGCCTGACTCCTGCCATAGTTCAGCAGGCTGCACCGCTGGCATCAACACCTCCTGCCCCCCTGAACGATTCATCTCTTCACGGACAATGGCCTCAATTTTACGCAGCACCCGCAAACCCATCGGCAGCCAGGTGTAGAGACCCGTTGCCAGCTTACGGATCATACCGGCACGCAACATCAATTGGTGGCTGACCACTTCGGCGTCAGACGGGGTTTCTCTCAGGGTAGACAACAGGAACTGGGATGTGCGCATGGGGGGGGATTCTTCTCGGATTTAACAAAGGGCTGATTTTAGCTGGCCCAGAGACTTGATACCAGCACGAAAGATCAAGCCGCAGCTGCCGACACCTAAATAACAGGACACTCACGAGGACACCATGAGCTGGTTTTATATTCTTATCGCTATTGCCGCCGTTGCCAGCATCGTCTATTTCAAACGCCGTGGCAGCAAAAATAATCAATTAGCATTTATCGATAACTACCGCTTTCACCCGGCAATACGCAAAAAGCTCGCCGCCAAACACACTCAGCTCAAAGACCAGCAACTCGACCTGGTCTTTGATGGCCTGCGCGACTATTTCTACATCTGCAATCAGGCCAGCAACAAGATGGTCTCCATGCCCTCGCAGGTAGTGGACGACGCCTGGCACGAGTTCATCCTCTTCACCCGCGCCTATCAGCAATATTGCAAAAAGGCCTTGGGACGTTATCTGCACCACACCCCAGCAGAGGCCATGAGTTCACCCACCTATGCCCAAGACGGCATTAAACGGGCCTGGCGACTGGCCTGCGCCAAGGATGAAATCGACCCAAAGGCACCACTTGTGCTGCCACTGCTATTTGGCATCGACGCCCGGCTCAATATCAAAATGGTTTCATATATAGCCCCGACTGCCGCAACCCCAACTCACCTAACTACGGCAGCGGCTACTGCGCCTCGCATATTGGTTGCAGTTCAGGCTGCGGCGGCGACTCGGGCGCACTACCCGGAAGCGGTGGCAGTGACGGTGGTTTTTTAGATGGCTTTGGCGATTCGGATGGCTGTGGTGGTGGGGGTTGTGGCGGGGATTAAAAAAACACATCAGCCGAAACTAACATCTCGCTCGGATAGTTTAGAGCCTGGGCAACAATGAAACCGCCAATGGCGATTTCGAAACAACTAGTCGCTAGTCGGTGACTCGAAAGAAACTATCTCACAGTTCTCGGCCATGTGTTCCTGCTCCAGCAGGTAGGCCAATAACTCATGGTCATCCCTGAATTGCAGCGGTGCTTCCTCCGATCGCCGCTGTTTACCGAAACCCACTTCATAGACTGACCGTTTACGTACATAGCTTTCACAAGACATAACACACCCCCACGCGATATTGATGATTTACTCTTTTGTTACAGGTCGACCCTGTCATCCATTACTTTAGACATTTGAGAAAAACACTCAAGCTCCTTATGAACATGGTTATTTTCAGCAAATAATCAGGACGAATAGGCAGCGGCCACAAACAAAAACCAGCCACAAAAAACGGAGAATAATGATGACCACATTCGGTCAACTCAGACGGGGTAAGAAAACAACCGATTGAATCAGGGGCGAAAGAAGTTATTTAATGAGAAATAAATGTTTATAAAAAACGCATGGAGAGATCTACTGCGTGAACATGCTTGGTCAAGGCACCCGTGGAGATGTAGTCAACCCCCGTTTCTGCCAACCGTCTCAGACCATCAAGACAGACATTGCCCGACACTTCCAGTTTGGACTGCCCTTGGTTAATCGCGACTGCTTCGCTAATCTGCTCCAGACTAAAGTTATCGAGCATGATGATATCCGCTTCAACTGCCAACGCCTCACGCAGCTCCGCCAAACTTTCCACCTCCACCTCAACCGGTTTGCCCTGGGCATAAGGCCGTACCTTGGTCACCGCCGCAGTAATCGAACCGGCAGCGAGGATATGATTTTCCTTGATCAACACCGCGTCATAAAGGCCATGACGATGATTAAAACAACCACCACAGCTCACTGCATATTTCTGCGCATCACGCAGCCCTGGGATGGTCTTGCGGGTATCAAGAATTTTGACATCAAGACCAGCAACCGCATCGGCATAACGACTTGCTTCGGTAGCTGTGGCAGAGAGTGTCTGCAGGAAATTCAGCGCTGTCCGCTCTCCAGTCAACAAGGCACGGGCACTGCCACTCAAGCTAAACAACTCCTGATCGGCAACTACCTTTTCACCCTCCTGCACCCGCCAATCAATTTCAACGCGAACATCAAGCTGTGCGAACACCTCATCCACCCAGGGACGACCACAAATCACTGCCGTTTCACGACTAATGACAACTGCCCGGGCCATGGCATCGACGGGAATCAAGGCGGCCGTCAGGTCTCCGCTACCAATGTCTTCCGCAAGGGCAATGCGAACGTTTTCTGTAACCGATCTAGCTAAATCCATCTTTCACTCTTCAGCTTCTATAACTTGTTTGACGAAAGGAATAGTCAGGCGCCGCTGCTCAGCCAGGGAATGTTGATCCAGTCTGTCTAATAATTCAAACAGGGCGGTAGTCTGACGCTGGTAATGACGCAATAAATAATTAGCCACCTCATCTGGCAGTTCAAAACCACGGCTATCGGCGCGCTGTTTTAATGCCAGCAGTTTTTCATCATCGCTCATCGTTTGAACCTGGTAGACCAAGCCCCAACTAAGACGCGATTGCAGGTCAGGCAATAGCAAACCCAGCTCAGGCAAAGGTTTATTCGCCGCCACCAACAATCTCCCCGTACCAGTATCGCGGATACGGTTATAGAGATTAAACAGCGCAGTTTCCCAAGCCCTGTCACCGGCAATCAAATTAACATCATCAATGGCTACCAGCGACAGATGTTCTAAACCTTCGAGCATTTCCGGGGAAAACTGCGCTGCCTCAGACATGGGCAGATAGACACTGCCCTCGCCCCTGGCCGTTGCCGCATGACAGGCTGCCTGCAGCAAATGAGTTTTACCGACGGACTCAGTTCCCCAGAGAAACACGAACTGCTCATCACTATTGTTCAGGCTCGCCAACAACGGCCTATTGAGCGAGGCAAAATAATTATCAAAGTTTGCCCCTTCACGCAGCCACATACTCAATGGCAACTGTTTTACGCTATTACTGACAGTCACTGATCAATCCTGCTGCTTATCTACATAAAGTCCACTGCTGACGTAACGCTCATGGGCGTGACGCAACAGCACCATAATCACCGCCGCTGCTGGCAAGGCCAACAACACACCGACAAATCCAAACAGTTGACCACCGGCCATCACCGCAAAAATCACCGCCACCGGATGCAGGCCGATACGATCGCCCAGCAGATATGGCGTCAACAAAAATGATTCCAGCGTTTGCCCGAAACCAAACACCAGCAAGACATAGAAAAGATGAATAACATCTTGAAACTGCATCAAGGCAGCAATGCCGGCCACCAACACACCGAGAATAAAGCCTAGATAAGGGACAAAGCTGACCATGCCCGCCAACATGCCGATTAGAAAGGCCATATCCAGACCGACCAGCCACAGGCCAACGCTATAGACCGTGCCCAGCGCCAACATCACCAACAGCTGACCATGCATAAAGGCACCCAGCACCTCATCACAATCCTTAGACAAACTCAGGACTAGCCGCTCTGAACGCCGCGGAATCAACTCATGAATGCGTGCCATCAGCAGATCCCAGTCGCGCAACAGATAAAAGGTCAGCACCGGAATCAACACCAGGTTGGCGAACCAACCA
Organism: uncultured Gammaproteobacteria bacterium; assembly: GCA_965602225.1. GTDB lineage: Bacteria > Pseudomonadota > Gammaproteobacteria > Tenderiales > Tenderiaceae > Tenderia. Next base: position 74,433 of record CBFCYE010000006.1, read on the forward strand.
AGCAAGACTAGGCCAGAACGTGACACCGAACCCATCACCCCGGCGGCAACGCCACCCACCGATTGCCAATGGCTGCTAACCGCCTGTTTCAGGCTATTCAGATCCCAGACTGGAATTTCAATTGAAAACTGCGTTTGCAACCATGGCAATACAGTCCCCTGCAACCAGTCGATATAGACCGGCAATTTTTTTAACAAGGTCACCAATTCCTGCTGCAAAGCCGGAACGACAACGACAAACAACAAAAACATTCCCATAAACAGGCCGCAAAAGACCACGACCACCGAAACACTGCGCGATAACTTGCGCGCCTCCAGCATGTCGACCAACGGGTCACCGAGATAGGCCAGGGCGGCGGCGACCAGGAATGGAAACAACACTGGCGCCAACAGGTATAACAGCCCCAGCAACAGGGCGGCGCTGATCAAGGTGAACCATTTTTGCGAATCAGTCATCGACATAACAAATCAGTGATGTGTAGTTTTAAGGTGATAGGCCTTCCGCCCCCAGATCCAAATGTAATCCAGGCCACTCAGGACGGTGGTCACAGAAACGCCATAGACCAACCATACCAACAGACCCGCTGGCAACGGGTACAAGCCGTGGGACAGCACCAAGGCCAACACCAAAATAATCTGCAAGGTGGTGTTGATCTTGCTGATCCAGGTCGGCGCCATCTCGAACTGGCCGAACAAAAGATGAAATGCCGCCGCACCGATGATAATGATCAGGTCGCGAGCAAACACCATCATCATCAGCCACAGCGGGATAATATCCACCAAGGCTAGACAGAGATAGGAAGTGATCAGCAGAATCTTGTCGGCCAGGGGGTCAAGAATAGAGCCCAGCCGACTATGCCAGCCAAAACGTTTGGCCAGATAACCATCGACCCCATCCGAGACGCCAGCCACAAAAAACAATAACAGCGCCTCGGCAAAGCGCTGCTCCAACAACAGATAGGCAACCGGTAGACTCAGCAGAATCCGGGCAATACTGATCAGGTTAGGCAGGTCTTTCAGGCCCAGACTAATACCAAGATTCATGGCAATAATTGATAGACAAAGACCCTTCCTTGGGCCACATCATTTCCTGATAGTTCAACTGCATCCGGCGACTGAAACAGTGTATTACCCAGTGACACAGCCCGTTCCAGACCAGCCGTATCACCACGGATGGCCAGTCTGAATAACACCTGATCGGCAAAGACCTTGGTCACCTCCACAGCGGTGACAATATCCAGCGACTCTAGATATTTCATCGCCCGGGCATAGCCGCTCAAATCATCCACCCCTGTTACCGTCAACAGCACACTATCGGCCGAGGTGGCGCTAAAAAGCTGGGCATAACGTTGCGAAATTGAATCGGCAGCGCCATCAACACCCAGCGTCAGCGCTTCAAACTGACTATTGCCATCACCACTCCAATACTCAGTGGCAACAGCTCCGCTCTGATGCAAGCTCCAGCGCGACTGCCATATCCCCTCAGGACTACGAAACAGCCGCCCCACCAACACCGCATCAACACCGTAACGTTGCGAGGCATGCATAATATTCTGACGAAAATCACCCCAGACATCAGCAAAACCCAGATTCATCTGATCCTCCAGATCGATCAACGGCAGTATCAACGGCAGACCACGACGACTGGATTGCGCTCTCAAATAAGATTCCAGCTCAAGCGAAGCATTGGCAGCCAAAAGATAACGCGCCTCCCTGTCCTCAATCGCCAACCACACCAGCACCTCTGAACGTGTCCTATCCCACAACGGCACCTCAGCCCCAATCAGCGCCTTACTAATGGCGTCACCATCAAACCTCACCACCAGCTGCCGCTTGTAACCCTCCTCAATCAGGGCCTGGTTGCTTGTCGGTAACTCCTCATAGTGAAATTCCTGCACCAGAGACACCGCCCGCGCCATAAAACCGGCCAACTGCGGCAACTCGGGCACAGTCTGATTGCCGCTTAATTTCACCACCACCTGGGCCAGCGCTGCCGGATAGACCTCCCGGCGCTCCTCGCGCGTCTGTCCCGCCACTGGCACCTTGGCCTGATACAGCCCCTCAACCTCGAGAGCATATGCAGACGGCAATATCAGCATGCCTTGCAACACCACTATCAATCCAAAGCAGCGTTTTATCCAATTTAAGACCAAATTACTCTCCGTCAAACCACCGCCAATCCGGCCTAAAATGAGACCCTATCGGAAGAAATATTCTAAGTTGCTGATTATATGTCGCTGTTCACGACAAGATCATTTAAAATAATACACTTTCTTTGCGCCAACGGATATTTTGAAAGAGCGAATCACATCTATGAGTACTTCCCAGGACCCCAATAAAACATCTCTAAGCTACCGCGATGCCGGTGTCGACATCCAAGCAGGTAATGAGCTGGTCGATATCATCAAACCGATTGCGGCCCGTACCAAACGCCCTGGCGTAATGGCTGGTCTAGGTGGCTTTGGCGCCCTGTTCGAGATCCCTGAGAATTACAAACAGCCTGTTCTGGTTTCCGGTACCGACGGCGTTGGTACCAAGCTAAAGCTGGCCATGGAGATGGGCAAACACGACACCATCGGCATCGACCTGGTGGCCATGTGCGCCAACGATCTGATCGTCCAGGGTGCCGAACCGCTATTCTTCCTCGACTACTATGCCAGCGGCAAACTCAGTCTTGAGACTGCTGCGGCGGTAATCAAGGGCATCGGCGCCGGTTGCGAGCAATCCGGCTGCGCCCTGATCGGTGGTGAGACCGCCGAGATGCCTGGCATGTACGAAGGCGAAGACTACGATCTGGCCGGCTTCTGCGTCGGCGTGGTGGAAAAAAGCAAGATCATCGACGGCAGCAAGGTCAAGGCTGGCGACGTCATCATTGGCATCGCCTCTTCCGGCCCGCATTCAAATGGCTATTCTTTGATCCGCAAGATCATCGAGGTCAGCGGCGCCAAACTGGATGACGCCTTTGGCGACAGCACTCTGGGCGAAACCCTGCTGGCACCCACCCGACTCTATATTAAGCCGCTGCTTGAGCTGTTCAACAAGATCGACGTCCATGCCCTGGCCCACATCACCGGTGGCGGCCTGCTGGAAAACCTGCCCCGCGTCATGCCTGAAGCTACTCAGGCGGAGATTTCTATCAGCGCCTGGCAGCCACCAGCGATCTTTGACTGGCTGCAACAGCAGGGCAATGTCGATCTGCATGAGATGCATAGAACCTTTAACTGCGGTGTCGGCATGGCGGTCATTGTTGCGGCCGAAGATCTGGATGCAAGCTTGAAATTCCTCAACGACAACGGCGAAACCGCCTGGCATATCGGCAGCATTAAAGCCGCCGCCGGCGCAGACGACTGTGTCGTTCTAAAAGACTAAAGCATGACTCAAGCAGTCCAAACACCGCTGCCGTTGGTGGTATTGATCTCCGGCAGCGGCAGTAATTTGCAGTCCATCATCGACGCCTGCGCCAGCAGCCAGATCAATGCCGAGATCAAGGCTGTCATCAGCAACAAGGCCGACGCCTTTGGCCTGAAACGCGCCCAGCGAGCCAACATCCCGACTCACGTCCTCGACCACAGCCTGTTTGGCAATCGCCAGTCATTCGACCGCGCCCTGAAAAAGTTGATCGATGGCTATCAGCCTGAACTGGTGGTGCTGGCCGGGTTTATGCGCATCCTCACTGAAGAGTTTGTGAATCACTATCTGGGACGGATGCTCAACATTCACCCATCCTTGCTGCCCAATTTTCAGGGGCTCAACACCCACAAGCGCGCCTGTGAGTCCGGCATCAAAGAGCACGGCGTCAGCGTCCACTTTGTGACCCCGGAACTGGATGGTGGCCCGGTGGTTAATCGCGCTATTATTGAAGTTGCTAGCTCGGATACACCTGATTCGCTGGGCAAACGTGTTTTAGAAGAGGAGCACAGGGTTTATCCTGAGACGATTGGCTGGTTTGCCGACGGCCGTTTGCAGTTAAACGGCAATCAGGCCATGCTCGATGACACGCCCATCCCCCAACTCGAAAAAAGTGTGCATGAAGCCTGAGCAACAAATAAGCATTTTCAGTCTTCCCTGCTTACTATTATTGCTCTGCATAGCATTACCCCAGCCTGCCCACGCAGAAAATATGCTGCCAGAATCATTCACCGCCACTTACACCCTGACCAAGGGGCCGTTAACCTTGGCCAACATGAAGCGCAAACTTTATAAAAATGAGCAAGGCAATTACGTTTTTGAATCCTATTCAGAGCCGGTTGGTTATGCGCGCTGGTTTACCGACAACACCCTGCTGGAAAAAACCGAGTGGACTTACCACCAGCAACAACTCAGACCAATCGAATATTCCTATGATCGCAAGGGCAGCAAAAAACAACGCCACGTAAAACTCAGCTTTAACTGGGACAAGATGCGTGTCACCAACGACATCAACAATGACCCATGGTCAATGAAAATCACTGATGGCACCCTGGACAAGCTGCTCTACCACCTGGCAGTAATGCATGACTTAGCCAATGGCAAAGAGTTATTTGAGTACCAGGTTGCCGATGGTGGCAGTCTAAAAAGTTATAGCTTCAGCAACCTGGGGGAAGAGACTCTGCGGACGAAACTGGGCTCATTCAACACGGTCAAACTCATACGCCCCGGCAAACGCGACACCATTCTCTGGTGCGCGAAGGAATTAAACTACCTACCGATCAAACTGATACAGGAAGAAAACGGCATCACACTGACACTGACACTAACATCGGTCAACGGCCTACCCGTCAAAAACAATTAAGTCTTTGGCAGGGTAACGCCAGTCTGGCCCTGATACTTGCCACTACGATCACCGTAAGAGACATCGCAGATTTCATCTGACTCGAAGAACAACATCTGCGCCACACCTTCGTTGGCGTAGATCTTGGCTGGCAGCGGTGTAGTGTTAGAAAATTCCAGCGTCACATGCCCTTCCCATTCTGGTTCCAGTGGCGTGACATTGACTATGATGCCGCAACGGGCATAGGTCGATTTACCCAGACAAACCGTCAGCACACTGCGGGGAATACGGAAATATTCAACCGTGCGGGCTAAAGCAAAAGAGTTAGGTGGAATGATACAAACATCAGACTTCACATCAACAAAGCTGTTGTCATCGAAATTCTTGGGGTCAACAATGGCTGAGTTGATATTGGTAAAGATCTTGAATTCGTCCGAGCAGCGTACGTCATAGCCATAGCTGGAAGTACCGTAAGAAACAATTCGTTCACCAGCACGTTCACGCACCTGGCCTGACTCAAATGGCTCGATCATGGCTTCGTTTTCCGCCATGCGGCGAATCCACTTGTCTGATTTAATGCTCATCTCTTGAATTCCGGTTTACTGCAAAGCGGCATATTGTAGTGATTTCTAGAGCAACAGTCACCTGAACCCTTGCTTAGAGAAACCACATGAGCAGTTAGCCATTCCGGCACGCGCCGGAATGGCGCCATTTCTTAAGTATTCTGAATCACTATATTGGGAAACTTACTGCTGTAATCCTTGGCCTGCAGCGCCAACTTGGCCGCCACCTTACGGGCAATTTCAGCATAGGCCAGGGCAACACTACCCTCTGGATCGGCCACCACACTGGGCTTGCCCGTGTCGACACTCTGACGAATATTGATATCCAGCGGCAGCGAACCAAGCAGATCAATATTGTAATCCTTGGCCATCTGCGCACCACCGCCGGCACCGAAGATATGCTCCTCATGACCACACTGACTACAGATGTGGGTACTCATATTCTCCACCACACCCAGCACTTTGACATTGACCTTCTCGAACATCTTCAAACCCTTACGCGCATCAAGCAGGGCAATATCCTGCGGCGTGGTAACGATCACCGCACCACTGACCGGAATCTTCTGCGATAGCGTCAACTGCACATCGCCAGTACCAGGCGGCATATCAATCAACAGGTAATCCAGCTCGCCCCAATTGGTATCACGTAACAACTGTTCCAGCGCCTGGGTCACCATCGGCCCACGCCAAACCATCGGTGTCTCATCATCAACCAGAAAACCGATCGACATCGCCCGCACACCATGGGCATGCATGGGTTCCATGGTCTTGCCGTCGGCAGACTCAGGCCGCCCGACGATACCGAGCATGCGCGGCTGGCTAGGGCCGTAGATATCCGCATCCAGCACACCAACCTTAGCCCCCTCTTTAGCCAAGGCCAGGGCCAGATTGACGGTAGTGGTGGACTTACCGACACCACCCTTGCCCGAGGCAATGGCGATAATATTCTTGATATTGTCGAAGGCCTTAACACCAGGCTGCACCGAACGCGCCATTACCTTCCAGCTAACAGTGACACTGACTTCGCTAGCAAGCGACTTGAGCTGCTCCGCCACTTGTTGCTCAAGCACAGCCACTTGGCTGTCAGCCGGATAACCCAGCTCAATCTGCACGGCAAGTTTATCGCCATCAATCTCAATCGCCTTGACCGATTTGGCCGTCATCAGGTCACTATTGGTATTTGGGTCAACAATCTGTTGCAGGATCGCCTCGACTGCAGGCTTGGTTAACGCAGACATAATAATTTTTCCTTCAGTAATGCTTTTCGAAAATCGGGCTTAATCTACCACATCTGCAGACTCAGCATGAGCTCTTTAGACTTGATTTAAATCTGATGTAACCCCACAGTTCTACAGACATTTCATCTTTCTGCGCACACCACAGCGAAGCGTTTATTTTAGGGTATAATCGCTGAATTTAGCCCAGCAACGGATCAAAGTCGCCAGATGTCAGCAAAACCAAGAAAAATCCTTGTCACCAGCGCCCTACCCTATGCCAACGGTTCCATCCATCTGGGACATCTGGTCGAGTATATCCAAACCGACATCTGGAGCCGCTTCCAGCGCATGTCCGGCAACGAATGTCACTATGTCTGCGCCGACGACACCCATGGCACGCCCATCATGCTGCGCGCCGAACAGGAAGGCATCACCCCTGAGGCGCTGATCGAACGGGTTCACAACGAACATTTTACTGACTTCAAAGATTTCGACATCGCCTTCGACAATTATTACTCGACCAATTCAGACGAAAACCGCGAGCTGTCACAGGCAATTTACAAGCAACTCAAAGCCAATGACCTGATCGACATTCGTACTATCGAACAACTCTACGACCCGCAAAAACAGATGTTTCTGCCCGATCGTTTCGTCAAAGGTACTTGCCCCAAGTGCAAGGCCGAAGATCAATATGGCGATTCCTGTGAGGTCTGCGGCGCGACTTACAGCCCAACCGAATTGATTAAACCCTATTCGGCTGTTTCTGGTGCGACACCGGTAATGAAAGAGTCAGAGCACCACTTCTTCAAACTGGGCGAATGCGAAAGCTTCCTCAAACAATGGCTGCTGGAATCGGGCGACAAAGCACCACTGCAAACCGAGGCCACCAACAAGATCAGTGAGTGGTTTGAGTCTGGTCTGAAAGACTGGGACATCTCTCGCGATGCGCCCTACTTCGGTTTCGAGATCCCTGACGCACCGGGCAAATATTTCTATGTCTGGCTGGATGCACCGATTGGCTATATGGCCAGTTTTAAAAATCTGTGCGACAAAAAAGGTCTGGACTTCGACAGCTACTGGAAACCCGGCTCTGATGCCGAGATCTACCACTTCATCGGCAAGGACATCCTCTACTTCCACGCCCTGTTCTGGCCGGCAACACTGAAGTTCAGCGGCTATCGCACCCCAACCAAGGTCTGTGTCCACGGCTTTTTGACCGTCAACGGCCAGAAGATGTCCAAGTCACGCGGCACCTTCATTATGGCGCGCACCTACCTCAATCATTTAAAACCAGAGTATCTGCGCTACTACTTTGCCGCCAAGCTCAGCGACCGGGTCGAGGATATCGATCTCAACATGGAAGACTTCGCTGCCCGCGTCAACAGCAACCTGGTGGGCAAGTACATCAACATCGCCTCACGCTCGGCCGGTTTCATCAAGAAACGTTATGACAACCAACTCAGTGCCGAACTCGACCCGGCTGGTCAGGCCATGGTGGAAAACATCCAGGCCAAACAGACCGACATCGCAGCATTGTACGAGGCGCGCCAGTTCAGCGAGGCAATGCGCGAGATCATGGCCCTGGCCGATATGGCAAATGAGTATGTCGACGAAACCAAGCCCTGGGTATTGGCCAAGGAAGCTGGCCAGGAAGAGAACCTGCACCGCATCTGCACCTCGATTGTGAATGCCTTCCGTCTGCTGACCATCTACCTGAAACCGGTCTTGCCGCAGCTGGCCGAACAAGTGGAAGATTTCCTCAACAGCGCGCCACTCAATTGGGACGATGCCGAGTCATTGCTTCTTGGCCACGAGATCAAACCCTATAAACACATGATCACCCGCATCGAGCAGAAACAGATCGACGCCCTGCTGGCCGAAAGTGCCGAGACCCTTAAGGCACAGCCGCCATCACCAGCACGTCATGGCGAACAACAACAAAATAAAGAAGAAAAATTAGTGACTGAATCAACAGATGACACTATCCAGTTCGATGATTTTGCCAAGGTCGATCTGCGCATCGCCAAAATCGTCAAGGCTGATCATGTCGAGGGCGCAGACAAACTGCTGCAACTGACCCTGGACATCGGTGAAGCCAAGACCCGTAACGTCTTCGCCGGCATCAAGTCCGCCTACGCCCCGGAAGATCTGGAAGGCAAGCTGACCGTAATGGTGGCCAACCTGGCGCCGCGCAAGATGCGCTTTGGCCTATCAGAAGGCATGGTTTTAGCCGCAGGCCCAGGCGGCAAAGAGCTGTGGATACTGGAACCCCATGAAGGAGCCCAGCCGGGCATGAAGGTAAAATAACCCGGCCTCAATATAATCAAACCATATAACGTATATGATTTGAGAGTTGAGTTTGAAATAAAGGACACCTAATATACGCGAGGTATTTTTTGTAGGTTACCAGCCCTATCCCTGCCAGTATCATGCGGGGTCGGTGATAGCCTTTGATTGAAGACGGATATGACCGAATACGCCCTGATCCTAGTCAGCACCGTGCTGGTAAACAACTTTGTCCTGGTCAAGTTTCTTGGCCTGTGTCCGTTTATGGGCGTGTCGAAAAAGTTGGAAACAGCCACCGGCATGGCCCTGGCCACCACCTTTGTGCTGACCCTGTCATCCGTCTGTAGCTACCTGGCCAATGAATACCTGCTGGCGCCGCTGGGGCTGGAGTACCTGCGCACTATCACCTTCATCCTGGTAATCGCCGTGGTGGTGCAGTTCACCGAGATGGTAGTGCACAAGACCAGCCCACTGCTCTACAAGGTGTTGGGCATCTTCCTGCCACTGATCACCACCAACTGCGCCGTGCTCGGCGTGGCCCTGCTTAATGTGCAGGAAGAATTCGGTTTTATCGAATCAGCCATTTACGGTTTTGGTGCTGCAGTGGGTTTCTCGCTGGTGCTGATTCTGTTTGCCGCCATGCGTGAACGCATCACCGTCGCTGATGTACCGGTGGCCTTTCGCGGTCCGGCCATCGCCCTGATTACTGCGGGTCTGATGTCGATGGCCTTTATGGGCTTTTCTGGATTAGTGAAGGTTTAGTAATGTTAACCGCAGTACTAGCGCTCACCGCCCTCGCCATCGTCTTCGGCCTACTACTTGGCTTTGCTGCGGTACGCTTCAAGGTTGAAGGCGATCCACTGGTAGATCAGATCGATGCCATCCTGCCGCAGACCCAATGCGGCCAGTGCAGTTATCCGGGTTGCCGCCCCTATGCCGATGCCATTGCCAATGGCGAGGCCGAGATCAACCGCTGCCCACCGGGTGGCGAGACCACCATCATTGCCCTGGCCGACCTGCTCGGTCGCGACCCTATCCCACTGGATGCAGAAGTGGGTGAAGAAAAACCAAAGATGGTGGCTATCATCAGAGAAGACACCTGCATCGGCTGTACCCTGTGCATCCAGGCCTGTCCGGTGGATGCCATCCTCGGCGCCGCCAAACAGATGCACACCGTCATCGAACCCGAATGCACCGGCTGTGAACTGTGCCTGGAGCCCTGCCCAGTGGATTGCATCGACATGGTGCAGGTCAAACAAGACATCTTTCACTGGAAGTGGCCTTACCCTGACACAATAGCGGCGGAGACCAAACCATGATTCGCCAGCTATTCAGGTTCAAGGGCGGCATCCACCCACCGCAACACAAGGACATCTCAACCACACAGCCAATCCAAGCGGCAACGTTGGCCAAACAACTTGTTCTGCCATTGCATCAACACATCGGCGAATCGGCCGTGCCTATTGTCGCCGTAGGTGAGCACGTTTTGAAGGGCCAAAAGATCGCCCGCGCCGAAGGTTATGTCAGCGCCTCAGTGCATGCCTCAAGCTCCGGCACCGTGGTTGCCATTGAAGAGCGGCCCATTCCACATCCGTCCGGCCTCAATGCCCAATGCATTGTCATTGACACCGATGGCGAGGATCGCTGGATCGAGCATGGTCAGCCTGAAACTGCCTACACCGAAATGCCCGCCAGCCAGCTACGTAACCTGATCCGAACCTCAGGCATTGTCGGTCTGGGTGGTGCTGGTTTTCCGTCATATATCAAACTCAATCCGACCGGGGCCAAGATCGACACCCTGATACTGAACGGCGTCGAGTGCGAGCCTTATATCAGTTGCGATGACATGCTAATGCGTGAACGGCCGGAGCAGATCGTCGCCGGCGCCAAGATCATGCGCCACGCCCTGCAAGCCAAGCAGCTGCTAATCGCCATCGAAGACAATAAACCCGAGGCCTATGCCGCTCTGGTTGCCGCCTGCGCAGATGAAGATTTTGAGGTTATACAAGTGCCTACCCTTTATCCACAGGGCAGCGAAAAACAGCTGATCAAGGTACTGACCAACAAAGAGGTTCCCAGCAACGGCCTACCAGTACAGATCGGCATTGTGGTCCACAATGTTGCCACGGCTGCGGCGACCCACAACGCCATCAACCTGGGCAAACCTTTGGTCTCGCGCATCGTTACCATCAGCGGTGATGGCGTAGCCAAGCCTTGCAACCTGGAAGTTCCTTTCGGCACACCGATGCGGCACTTGCTGGATCAATGTGGTGGCCTGCGCAACGATGTCGACCGCATCATCATGGGTGGACCGATGATGGGCTTTGCCATGCACAGCACAGATATTCCGGTGATTAAAACCACCAACTGCATCCTCGCCGCCACCAAGGACAATGTCACCCCGCCGTCAGACATCATGCCCTGCATCCGCTGTGGTGCCTGCGCCGATGTCTGCCCAGTGGAACTGCTGCCACAACAACTACAGTGGTTTGCCCGCGCCAAGGAGTTTGATCGCGCCCAGGAATACAATCTGTTTGACTGCATAGAGTGCGGTTGCTGTTCCTATGTCTGCCCCAGCAACATTCCACTGGTACATTATTATCGCTACGCCAAAACCGAGATCTGGGCGCAGGAACGGGAAAAGGAAAAGGCTGATCAGGCGCGGCAACGACATGAATTCCGCCTCTCACGCATTGAGCGCGAGGCCGCAGAAAAGGCCGCCCGCCTGGCGCAGAAGAAGGCCGCGATGAAAAAACCCACTGCAGGCGCCCAAGATGCAAAACAAGCAGCCATCCAGGCTGCCATGGCACGCGCCAAGGCCAAAAAACAGGCCCAGGGCAGCGAGCCAAAGAACACCGATAACCTGACCGAGGCGCAACAGCAACAGGTCAATAAGGCCGATGAGATGCGCGCCCAGGCACAGCAGATTGCCGAAAGCCGTCGCAGCCAGGCGCAACAAATGATGGCCGGCAAACAGGCTAAGGACGAGAAAGAATAAGCCATGCGCTTGAATACGCCCAGTTCGCCCCACTTCCACGGCCCGTCTACCGTTACCACGGTGATGCTGCGCGTAGCCTATGCCCTAATCCCGGGCATGCTGATCTACAGCTGGTTATTTGGCTGGGGGGTGATCATCAACGTCATGCTTGCCAGCGTCACTGCACTGGCCACCGAAGCGCTGATGCTGCGCCTGCGCCAACGGCCGGTGAAGATGTTCCTCAGCGATGGTAGCGCCCTGGTCACGGCGCTGTTGCTAGGTCTGGCCCTGCCACCACTAGCACCCTGGTGGATGGTGCTGGTGGGCACTGCCTTTGCCATCATCTTTGCCAAACACCTCTATGGCGGCCTGGGTTTCAACCCCTTCAACCCGGCCATGGTCGGTTATGTCATGTTATTGATCTCGTTCCCACTTGAGATGACCAGCTGGCCGGCACCGTTGTCACTGACGGACATACACCTAAGCCTGAGCCAGTCACTGGCCTATGTCTTCGGTGGCAACCTGCCCATCGGCATCAAGCTCGATGCATTGACCATGGCCACCCCGCTCGATGCGCTACGAACCGAACTCAGTCTCAACAAGGTCATGGAAGAGATCACCGCCAGCCCCATCTTTGGCGCCATGGGTGGCAGCGGCTGGGAATGGGTCAACATCGCCTTTCTCGGTGGCGGTCTGTGGCTGATGTATAAGAATATTATTAGCTGGCATGTGCCCGCAGCCATGCTTGGCAGCCTGGCATTGATATCACTGGTGTTTTATTTTATTGACCCGGCGGCCTATAGCTCACCACTGTTTCATCTATTTAGCGGTGGCGCCATCCTCGGCGCATTTTTTATCGCCACCGACCCGGTCAGTGGCGCAACCACACCCAAGGGACGGATCTGGTTTGGCATTGGCGTCGGCGTGCTAACCTACGTCATTCGTGCCTGGGGCGGATACCCAGATGCCGTCGCCTTTTCGATATTATTAATGAACATGACCGCTCCCACCATTGACCATTACACACGTCCACGGGTATTCGGCCACGGAGGAAAATAGACCATGTTAGGCAAAAAAATGTTAATCGCCGCAGCTATTCTCGGCACCTTTGCCATGCTTGGTGCAGGCCTGGTGGGTCTGACCTTTGAAGGTACCAAGGATCGCATCGCCGCCAATGAAAAAGAATTTCTACTCCGCACCCTGAACGAAATGGTGCCCGCCGAGGCCTACGATAACGACATCTATAACGACAAGATCGTAGTGCATTCCAAACAATTACTTGGCAGTGATGAAGGACTCACCATTTATCGTGCCCGTAAAAATGGCAGGCCGATAGGACTCATCATGACCTCCGTTGCCCCGGACGGTTATAGCGGCAACATCAAACTGCTGGTAGCGGTTGACCTGGCCGGCCAGATTGGTGGCGTGCGGGTACTAAGCCACAGAGAAACACCCGGCCTCGGCGACGGCATCGAAATTGAACGCTCACCCTGGATCGACCAGTTTTATGGCCACTCACTCAACGCTCCGGATGCACAGGGCTGGAAAGTGAAAAAAGATGGCGGCGTCATTGACCAGTTCACCGGTGCCACCATCACCCCCAGGGCCGTAGTCAAAGCCGTATATAAATCCTTAATATTCTATTTTTTAAATAAAGAAGCCTTATTTGCCCCGGCTCATGCCATCAGGGAAGTCCAGCCTCCGAAACAATCAGGAGCCAAGTAACATGGATAAACCCTATAGCGATATCAACCGAGAGGGACTCTGGACCAATAATGTCGCCCTGGTTCAGGTTCTCGGCCTCTGCCCCCTGCTGGCTGTCACCGCCACCACCATCAATGGCCTGGGTCTGGGCATTGCGACAACGCTGACGCTGGTGCTTTCCAGTCTCATCGTGTCACTCATCCGCAACTCCGTTAAACCAGAAGTGCGCATTCCAATTTTCGTATTGATCATCGCCGCAGTGGTCACTGCCATCGAACTGGCCATGAATGCCTACTTCCATGAACTGTATAAAATACTCGGTATATTTGTTCCCCTCATCGTTACCAACTGCGCCATCCTTGGTCGCGCCGAAGCATTTGCATCCAAGACCACACCAGACAAAGCGGTCATGGATGCCTTGATGATGGGGCTGGGTTTTACCGCCGTACTCGTGGTTCTGGGGGCTATGCGTGAGGTCATTGGCATGGGTACCCTGCTGACACAGGCACACCTGATGTTTGGTGAAGTTGGTCGAATGCTCACCATCACCCTGATCGAAGATTACCGTGGCTTTCTGCTCGCCATACTGCCACCCGGGGCATTTATTGGCCTGGGCCTGTTGATAGCGGTTAAGAATGTAATCGATGAACGCAACAAGAAAAAGGCTGCTAGACCAGCCGTAATCATTGATGCCTCACCCGCCTCGGCAAGCTCATAAGAAAAATATAAAACCGGGTCTTAGCTGTGAAAAAGAATTTGCTTGCCGACGTAGAGCAAAAGCTCGACCAGGGACAAATCCATGAGGCTAAAGAACTATGCATCAAGCTGTGCAGAAAGAGCAAAAAAACACCTGAAGCCTGGAGCCTGCTAGGCATCATCAACGGCCAGCTTGGCGACCTCAACGAAGCAGAAAAGTGTTTCCAAAAGTTTGTTGAATTAAAGCCAGGCATTGCCGAAGGCTATTTCAATCTAGCCAAGACCCAGGCCACCCTGCAACAGCTACAGCAAGCAGAAAAAAACTACCAACAGGCAATCAAGCTCAAGCCCTCATTTGCCCAGGCCTACAACAATCTGGGAACACTACAGGTTGGACTAAACAAAGCCATCGAGGCCGAACAGAACCTACGCCAAGCCCTGAGCATTCAGCCTAATAACCCCAACACTTATCGCAACCTTGGCATTCTGATGCAACACCAGGGACGCATCGAAAAGGCCGAGCAGGCCTACCACCAGGCGATTGCATTACAACCCAACTTTGTTGGCGCACTTGAAGACCTGGCCAACCTGCTAATACAAGTGCAACGCCATGAAGATGCAGAGTCATGCCTGGTCAGAGCAATACAGGCACAGCCCGCTAACGCAAATGCGCTAGCAAAATTGGGGAAAATCTATTCTCTGCGCCAGGAATTCAGCAAAGCAGAACAGTGCTATGACAAGGCATTAATACACAACCCAAATCATGTGGAGGCACATATTGATCTGGCCGCCATTAAGGAAAAAACAGGCCAACTGGATAGCGCCCTTGGACATTACCAAAAGGCCTTAGCACTAGCCCCGGACAATATGCGCGCGCATAACAACCTGTCCATCATTCTCTGCCTAATGGGGGCGCATGAAGATGCTCTGGCAGCGGCCAACACAGCCCTGCATCTAAATCCGAGTTCGCCTGAGGCATACAACAACCAAGCCAATGCACTCTACAGACTGGGCCGACTAGAAGAAGCCGCCACAGCACTCAAACAAGCCCTGCATTACCGCCCCGACGATGCCGAGACACATGCAAACCTGGGGCGAATACTTTTGTTACAGGGAAAAACAGAGCAATCCTTGGTCTGTCATCGCCGCACAATTGAATTACAACCCGACTTGAATAGCGCCCATAGTTTATTGCTCTATACCATGAACTACAGTCAGCAGCTTTCGCGCGCAGAAATATTCAAAGCGCATACTGATTGGGCTGAAAAACATGAACCAGCCAACAGGCAACAACCAACACATAACAACACAGCAGAGCCCGAACGCCGCTTACGTATCGGTTATGTCTCCGCCGACTTCCGCGGACATTCTGTCGCGTTCTTTTTCGAGCCGATACTGGCAAACCATAACCAGCAGACATTCGAAATCTACTGTTACTCCGACACCCTCAAAACAGATCAAACCACCAAGCGTATGCAGGGGTTATCGAAACACTGGCGAAACTGCTGTAGCTTAAGCGATGCCGACGTGGCGCAAATGATTATTGATGACCAGATAGATATATTGATCGATCTTGCTGGCCATACCGACAACAACCGCCTAAGCATGTTTGCAAGCCAGCCAGCCCCTATACAGGCAACCTATCTCGGCTACCCAAACACGACCGGTTTGCGCTCCATGCAGTATTTCATCACAGATCGACACTGCGACCCTGAACCCGAATCTGATCAGTATTACAGCGAAAAATTACGCCGTCTGCCAAATGCATTTTTTTGTTACCAACCACCGGCAAACAGCCCCGCTGTTGCAGCGACACCAGTCTTAAAGAATGGTTACATTAGCTTCGCCTCTTTTAACAACCTGGCTAAGATTGGCGACGACGTTGTAAAACTTTGGGCCGATGTATTAAAGGCTGTTCCAGATTCACGCTTGCTAATCCAGTGTCTGTCACTAAATGACCCGCCAACACGGGTACGTTTTGAAGACTTATTTGCAGCGAATGAGATCGACACCAATCGCATCGACTTCACTGCAGCCAAAGACTTTGATAGTTACCTATCTGGCCATGCGGATGTCGACATCGTTCTAGACACCTTGCCATGGAATGGACATACAGTAAGCTGTCATGCCTTATGGATGGGCGTGCCTGTTATTACCCTTGCTGGCAATCGACATTCAGCCAGGATGGGGGCAAGCATTCTGACCAACCTCGACCTTAATGACTGCATCGCCAACTCAGAACCAGAGTTCATTGCCGCAGCTGTTGCGCTTAGCCAGGACACTCAGCAATTGGCACATTTAAGACAAGCATTACGACCACGCATGCAGGCATCTAAATTATGTGATGGTAAACAGTTCACCATCCAGCTAGAGCAACAATACCGCCGTATGTGGCAACAATGGTGCGTCTAGCATAAGACCATGTAACTTGCCCCACTGCTATTCAACTGGCACCATTAGCCCTCACTCTGAAAGCAATAACGCAACCACATGAACAAACAAAAACGCAGCGAAATATTCACCCGCCTGCGGGCCGAAAATCCTACGCCCACTACCGAACTGAACTACAGCACACCATTTGAATTATTGGTCGCAGTGGCGCTGTCGGCCCAAGCAACAGACAAGGGCGTCAACAAAGCCACCACCAAGCTGTTTCCGGTCGCCAACACACCAGAGACTATCTTTGCCTTAGGTGAAGATGGACTAAAGCACTACATCAAAACCATTGGTCTGTTTAACAGCAAGGCCAAACACATCATCAAGGCCTGCAAAATCCTGATCGACAAACACCACAGCGTGGTGCCACAAAACCGTGAAGAGCTAGAGGCCCTGCCTGGTGTCGGCCGCAAGACCGCCAATGTCATCCTCAACACCGCCTTTGGCCATCCAACTATCGCCGTCGACACCCATATCTTCCGCGTCTCCAACCGCACCAAGATCGCCCCAGGCAAAAATGTCGTCGAAGTCGAAAAAAAGCTGGAAAGATTCATCCCCGAAGAATTCAAACTCGATGCCCATCACTGGCTGATACTGCATGGTCGCTATGTCTGTGTGGCGCGCAAACCAAAATGTGAGGCGTGTATAATCGAGGATCTGTGTGAGTATAAAGACAAGGTATACACGTGATGTTCGGTAATGATAGAAACAAGCTACGCCAATATTATTTTGATGTCTGGTTTAAGGCACAAAATAACCAGCCGCTGGAACCGCTGGAAAAAATCATTGCCGATGTCGTTAGCCAGCATCCTGAGTATCACCCAGTGCTCAGCAACAAGGACAGCGCCATGGGTAAGGAATACCTACCCGAGTCAGGCGAGAGTAACCCGTTCATGCACATGGGCATGCATATCGCCATCCATGAACAACTCAGTGCCAACCGCCCTGCCGGCATCCGTGAAATCTACCAGAAGATTGCCACACGCTGTGGCGATGCACATGAAGCCGAACATAAAATGACCGAGTGTCTGGCAGAAATGATGTGGCAGGCGCAGCGCAGTAGCACTGCACCTGATGAGAAGGCCTATATCAGGCTGCTAAAAAAACTCATCTAAACCGCTAAACAAGAATCTCTTTTAAAGCTGTAACCAGAGCCTCACACTCCTGCTGCGTACCAATGGTAATACGCAGGTGCTGATCGATACGGGGACTGGCGAAATAACGCACCAGAATATTCCTATCGCGCAGCTGCTTACCTAACTCTGCCGCATCTTGATCTGGATGATGGGCAAAGACAAAATTGGCCGTTGAAGGCAGCAGCTCAAAACCAAGCTGTTTCAACTCAACATCGAGCCAATCACGCGAGATGATGATCTTTTGTCGCGTCTGTTCAAAATATTGTTTGTCTTGCAGTGCCGCAACCGCTGCAGTTTGCGCCAGCATATCCAGAGGATAGGAATTAAATGAGTTTTTGACCCGTTCCAGGCCATCGATCAGTTCCGCTGAACCTATGGCAAAACCAACCCGCGAACCGGCCAGGCTACGCGACTTGGAAAATGTCTGCACCACCAACAGATTGGGAAACTGATCGACCAGAGCAATCGCCGTCTCACCACCAAAGTCGATATAGGCCTCATCAACAATTACCACTGATTCAGTATTCTTCTGCAACAGGCTACGCAGCTTTTCCAGGCCAATGACACGCCCGGTGGGGGCGTTAGGATTTGGGAAAATAATACCGCCATTGTCCTGAACATAATCATCCAGCGCAATTTCAAACTCATCGTTCAAGGCTGGCTGTTGATATTCGATAGCAAACAGATTGCAATAAACCGGGTAAAAGCTATAGCTGATATCGGGAAACAAGATAGGTTTGGCTTGTTTGAAAAAGGCCATAAAGGCCAGCGCCAGCACCTCGTCTGAACCATTGCCAACAAAGACCTGGGGTTTAGTCACTGCGTGATAATCGGCCAAGACTTGCTTGAGAACGTCACTGTTTGAATCAGGATAGAAACGCAGTCGTCCCTTGTCAAAATCATTGATGGCCTCAACCACCGCGGGCGAAGGTGGATAGGGATTTTCATTGGTATTGAGTTTGATTAGCCCCTGCACCTTAGGCTGCTCACCCGGCACATAAGGCACTAGCCCTCTGGTCAGTTCACTCCAATACTTACTCACCTGATACCACCTCTAAAATATAGCGAAAACACGGCCTAATAATACACGCCCAACCCCAGCTCCGACAGCACTACTCAGCCAACATAAAACCCTACCGAGTTGAAAAGCCAGACAAAATACCGTATTTTACTCAACCATACATTCAGACTCACTAATATTGAAAATATGAACAAACGCGAACTAGAACTGGTACAGACCAGCTGGGAAAAAGCAAGCCTCAATGCCGATGAGTTTGTACAGTTGTTCTACAAAAAATTGTTTGAGATCGACCCCAAGCTACAGGCCCTATTCAAACGTAGCATGGGGATGCAGGGACGAAAGATCATGAGCATGTTTAGCTCGGCGGTTGAATACATGGGCCAGACAGAAAAAGTTTTGCCGCCACTCATTGCCGCTGGCAAACGTCATATTCAGTATGGTGTTGACGACAAAGATTATGAAACAGTGCGCCAGGCGCTGATGCAAACTATGACTGAAGAGTTAGGTGAAGAGTTCGACACTGAAACTCGTGCGGCCTGGGAGCTGGCCTATAGAAAGATACAGGACATCATGAGCTCGGCCTGCCATCAAAAGCCCTTGGCCTGAGCTTAATCATTGCCGGCCTGCCACTGCTCCAACCATTTCTCTAGTTGGTCTGCGGGCACAGGCCTGGAAATAAAAAATCCCTGCAGCATGTGACAGCCAAGTTTCTTAAGCAGATCCCAATCTTCCTTTGACTCCACCCCTTCCGCCACCAGGGTCATGCCCAGCTTTTGCCCAAGCAGAATACTAGACTCAACAATTGCCCGACTGGAAGGATCTGACACCCCGTTCATGACAAACTCTTTATCAATCTTCAACTCGGTAAAGGGAATCCCCTGCAGCTGTTTGAAGGTGGAATAACCAGTACCAAAATCATCAATCGAAAGCGTAACCCCCTTAAGCCGCAATCGCACCAGGGTGTCCAGAGTCGTAGCCAGATCATCGATGACGCCACTCTCGGTTATCTCCAGGATCACATCATCAGGTGATAAATCATTTCGCTCTAAATGAGCCATTACCTGCTCAGGAAAGTTTAAACGACGGCCGATGGTACCGGCGGCAATGTTAATCGACACCTTGAACTCCAGGCCTTGTTTACGCCACTGTTTTAGCTGAGCAAACGCCTTAACAAAGACCAGGTCTGTCAACGCGTCAATCAAACCATTCTCTTCTGCCATAGGAATAAACTCATCGGGCATGACAAACCCCTTACCCGGGTGCTGCCAGCGAACCAGCGCCTCAACACCCAGTAGGCTCTTGTTGAAGGTATCAATCTTAGGTTGGTAATAAACAACAAACTCGTCGTGCTCAATTGCCTGCCGCAATTCACGTAACGAAAACTCACTACTGGGCGGCCTGGCGACGACATCTTTTTTATTGGTTATTTTTTCCAGCACTGCCGCCAACTGCACCTGTATCACTGGCTTTTCCATAGCGGCAACAAAACGAAAACTATGTGCATTAGCAAGATTTCTGGCCGAGTTCAAAATGCGACTATCCTCACCACTGAGCAAAACAATCGCGCCCTGATAATCTCTCGCCACCAGATGTCTGAGAAATTCCACACCATCCATCACGGGCATATTCAGATCGCAAAAGACAACATCCATCTCTGCGGCATTACTCTCCAGAATAGACAATGCCTCATTGCCAGAGCTGGCTGAAAAAACATGTTCAACCTTCAAGCCCCCAAGTGAGGCCGCCAGTGCATGCAGGATAACGGGATCATCATCGACAACCAGTACCCGACTAATAGCATGAACCGCCGTTTGCCGGTTTACCTCCGGTTTTCTGCGTTCAAGCTGTTTAAGTGCCTGCCGCAGACCAATGACAGCTCGCTGAACCTGGCTCTCAAGTTCACCGAGAAAACTCGCCAGCATCTCCCATTCATCTTCTCTGGAAAAATCTTCTATCGCCTGACACATTTGCGCCAATGCCTCTGCACCAACCGCAGCAGAAGATGATTTGAATCGGTGTGCCCAAAACACCAGTTTGTCTGCATCATGCGCGTCCCAGGCGGCATGGATCTCGCGCAGTGTACTGGGGAGGGTTTCAAAAAAGTTATTCACAATCTGGCGCTGCTGTTCCACATTGCCCCCCACCAGGGCAGCCAGACGATCAAGATTCAATTCTTCGCTACTGACAACAATGGGGGCGGCCACCTCATAACCAAGTTCAGAGCTTTTGTCAGAGTAGCCCAGCCAATATTGCACCACCTTCTTCAACACATTGATATCAACCGGCTTAGAAATGTAATCATCCATCCCGGCCTCGAGACAGCGCTCTCGTTCACCCGCCATTACATTGGCTGTCACGGCCACCACAGGTACATGTTTGTCGGTACCTTTCTCTAGCTCCCTGATATACCGCAGCAAATCATAACCATCCATGCCTGGCATATGTATGTCAGTCAAAATCAGGCCATAGGGCATATTTTCCAGTCTGGACAATATTTCTTCCGGACCACTGACAATATCAGGGCTAAGTCCCAGTGCTTGAAATTGATGTTTGAATACAATGCGGTTGGTTGGGTTGTCCTCAACAATCAAAATTTTTGGACTGGCTGAATTGAGATCGGAATCTTTGCTGCGTGCATGTTTGGCAACACTGCCCCCCCCCTCTTCCTTCGCCACCATCTCAGCGATTTTTAGATCAATCCAGAAACTACTACCTTTACCCACCTGACTTTCAACACCGATCTCGCCCTGCATAAATTCAACAAATTGTTTGGATATATGCAAGCCAATACCAGAACCTTCAATGCCACTCTGTTCACTCACCAGCCGGGTGAAGGGTTTAAACAAGTAATCCAGATCTTTGTCTGAAATACCCATGCCGGTATCAGTGATCTTGATGCGCAACAATTCGGCATTCTGTCGTTCACAGACAATCGTGACAGAACCAGACTCACGGTTATATTTAATCGCGTTGGAAAGTAGGTTGAGAAATATCTGTTTTAAACGTGTGCGATCGGCCAACACCCAAACATCAGCACATGACTGCGTCTCTACGATTAAAGACACACCATGCTTTTCCACCATAGGCATTACCAAGCTACGACACTCTTCCAGTGCAGAAAACACATCCACAGGCTCTAGCGACACATCAATACTACCGGCTTCAATTTTACCAAGCTCAAGGATATCGTCGATCAAGGTACGCAGGTGTCGTCCTGCCTGATAGATTTCATTGGCAGTCTCTTTTTGCTCACTATTGGCACTAAGGTCATAACTAAACAGCTGAGCAAAACCCATAATGGCATTCAGAGGGGTCCGCAACTCATGGCTCATACTGGAAAGAAATTCTGACTTTGCCTGGTTAGCACTTTCAGCTTCATCCTTGGCCAGTTTCAAGTCGCTCTCAACGCGCTTCAATTCGGAGATATCGCGAACAACACCGCTAAAAAACCGCTTATCGCCAACAACAAATTCACTGACAGTGATATGAATGGGAAAACAACTACCATCCTGCTTTAGCCCCTCAACTTCACGACCACCGCCGACTACCTTGGCTTTACCACCACCAACATAATTTTCCATGTAGGCATCATGTTTCACTTGATGCGACTCAGGCATCAACAGACTGATGTTGCGCCCAGGCAACTCTTCACAGGAATAACCAAACATTGATTCAACGGCTGGATTGCAGAAAGAAATCACACCCTTGGCATCTATCACCACAATGGCATCAACAGCGGTTTCAACAATGGCCTTAGTCTGGGCTTGCAAGGCCAACCGCTCATTTTTGGCACGTGTTAAGGCAATAATCCGGCCATAGGTTTCAATCAAGGGTTTGAGGTAATCAAGCTGCGCCTGGTCATAACCAGATTCACTATTGGCAACACCAAGCATACCGACCATTTCGTCGCCAAACATAACCGGAACGCCCATAAATGCACGTAAAGGTGGATGCCCCGTGGGCAAGCCAGTGCTACGAGAGTCCTCAGCGGGATGATTACAAATAACAGCTTCCGCTGTCGTCAGCACCGCACCATACAGAGACTCGAGTTTGCCAAAGTGCATACCGTCAGCCAGGCTCTGCTCATAGAGATGCGGTGTTTCTTCATCCCAGGATATATCGGTATAGGCATGAGTTTTAAGAAACGGCTGACCGTCAGGCCCCCTCAGTACTTCACCGATAAAACCGTACTCACTCTCGCTCAATGCCAAAAAATCAGCCAACAACTCTTCATAGAGTTGGCCAATGTCATGACCGAGCATAAAGTGGCTTTGTGCATTGCTAATCGCAGTTAAAAGCGCATTAGCCTTTTCCAGCCCCATTAAAAAGTCACCTTCCCCGAAAACTAACGTTTAGACTCTATAATTCATCGGCCGCATTAGAAAACTCTGCAATACAATCGGCTTTTCAATAAAATACCAGTTAATACAAAAACTTAGAACGTGAAACGGGCTATGCCACTTATTTCACTAGCTTCCAGCTAAAACAAGCTAACTAATGGCTTTATCCTTAAGAAAAGCAGCAAGTTTGGCATCCATTTTCAAAATATGTCCGCTCAGAGTCACTCCTTCAAAAAGAGCAGCACAGCAGTCAAATCCACCACACTTCCTTTCGCCAAGCTGCCCACCAGGGCATTGCCCTGCGGCCTAAACTTCGCATGCACCTGCGCATGCGAATCTATATCGGGCTAGTCATAGGCCTTCATCAACTCTTCTTCGACAAAAAAATGGGCCTTAGTATAGTCAACTAACCATCAATAACCTTCTCGACAATCCCACCGCTGGCCTCATTCTCAACCGCCTTCTGAAGCAAGTTGATGTATGAAATGAGCATCTCATGCTCTTGATCTATAACCCGATTACCTACCCGCAGGCTGTCATCAAACTCTATATACGGCATCAGATTCCCCTTATTGATTACACATAACACCCTGATTCAAAGGTATGGTCTTTACCAATTACCATATAAAGTAACGGTTAAACATCAATAATCTAAACCAATGAAAACGCTAAAAAACTAGAGTTTCAGCATTTACACCAACACAACAGCAATAAATAACGGAATTCAGTTCAGAGGCGAGAAATATCTGGGGCACTTGAAAACAGAACATTAACAAGCGAAACAATGGAAATTTATAAGGGGGGGTTTAGTTTTTATGCTATTGCCATCGTGCTTTGTGGCACTTCCGGGAAGCTGCCCGACAATAAAAAAGAGGGACTAACGTCCCTCTATCAATTCAATCTTGTAACCGTCCGGGTCTTCGACAAAGGCGATCACCGTATTGCCATGTTGCATCGGCCCCGGCTCACGCGTCACCTTGCCACCACGTCGTTTCAACTCGTTACAGGTGGCGTAGATGTCGTCTACCCCCAGCGCAACATGGCCATAACCATTGCCCAGGTCGTAGTTTTCCGTACCCCAATTATAAGTCAGCTCAATCACCGCGGTATCTGACTCTTCACCATAACCGACGAAGGCCAGAGTGAATTCACCTTCCGGATACTCTTTCTGCCGTAGCAGCTTCATACCCAACACATCGGTATAGAACTCGATTGAACGTTCAAGATTAGCGACGCGAAACATGGTGTGTAACAGGCGCATGAATTTAGTCTTTATTCGTAATGACAGATGTAATCCAGCAATTCATCCACTTCAATGTCAAAGTGAGAATTACCAGGCACATTAAAACTTTCGCCAGCCTGATACTCAGACCAGTCCTGGCTATCAGCTAGCTTGACCTTGCAGCGGCCTTGAGTAACTTCCATCACCTCAGCCGCTTCAGTAGAGAAGCGATAGTTACCGGTCTGCATGATACCCAGACTTTTCATCTCACCGTCAGCAGTCACTATAGAACGACTAGTGATCTTGCCATCGTGATAGATGTTGGCTTTGTGTTTGATTGTTGCGCTTGAATATTCCATAAAAAACTCCTATTTTTGACGCTTTTTAGCGGCAATGCGCAGACGCAATGCATTTAATTTGATAAAACCCGCGGCATCTTTTTGGTCGTAGGCGCCGGCATCATCTTCAAAGGTGGCTATTTCAGCATCGAACAAAGAATCGCTAGCAGACTGACGCCCCACAACGGTGATGTTGCCCTTATACAGTTTCAGACGCACTTCACCGTTGACTGTCTTCTGTGATTCATCAATCATCGCCTGCAACATGGTGCGCTCTGGTGACCACCAGAAACCGTTGTAAACCAGCTCGGCATAACGAGGCATGAATTCATCCTTCAAATGCGCTGCCTCACGATCCAAGGTCAACGACTCAATCGCGCGATGACCTTTCAACATGATGGTGCCCGCAGGTGTTTCATAACAACCGCGCGACTTCATACCGACAAAACGATTCTCGACAATGTCGACACGACCGATGCCATTTTCGCCACCGACTTTATTCAGATATACCATCACTTCAGCGGGTGTCATAGCAACACCATCAATGGCAACGATATCGCCTTTGATATAGCTCAGTTCAATCTCTGTTGCTTTATCTGGCGCTGCTTCGGGAGAAACTGTCCAACGCCACATGTCTGCCTCAGGCTCGGCCCAAGGGTCTTCCAGAATGTCACCTTCGTAAGAGATATGTAGTAGATTGGCATCCATGGAATAAGGTGATTTCTTCTTCGCCTGCTGATTTTCAATGGCAATATCATGCTCAGCCGCATATTGCATCAATGACTCACGCGAACTCAGGTCCCACTCACGCCAGGGCGCAATCACGTGTACACCAGGCATCAAAGCATAGGCACCCAGTTCAAAACGAATCTGGTCATTACCTTTACCCGTCGCACCATGAGAAATGGCGCATGCACCGGTCTCTTGCGCGATCTCCACCAAACGCTTGGCAATCAGCGGACGCGCAATCGAGGTACCGAGCAGGTACTCACCTTCATAGATGGCATTGGCGCGGAACATAGGAAAAACAAAGTCGCGGGCAAACTCTTCACACAGGTCTTCGATGTAAATTTCTTTGACACCCATTGCCACAGCCTTGGCGCGGGCCGGCTCAACCTCTTCACCCTGACCGATATCAGCGGTGAAGGTCACCACCTCACAGCCATATTCAACCTCCAGCCATTTAACGATGATGGAGGTATCCAAACCACCTGAATAGGCCAAAACGACTTTATTTATTTCTTTCGACATGCCTTTAATCTCACTTACGTCCTTTAACAGGGGCGCAATTATACCCGAAACAGCCACACTACAGCAGCCCTAGCAAACCCCTGTGTTTCAGTCAGACATACCGAGCTTCACGCTAATGACTCAACATGAGACAATCCGCCACAAATTGTAGGAAATAATGTTTTTTGAGGGGTCAAAATGCAGCTTAAAAGTCGTTTTTCATCGTTTTTTCTTTTATTTGTCGCAATCACACTCTCGGCCTGTGGTGGCGGTGGCGGTGGCGGAGAAAGCCCTACTACCGAGGACTTACAGCTCGAATCATCCTCCGAGGTAGAAGTTAAAGCCTGGATCGGGGCGACAGACACAGAAGTCACCCTGTCCGCCGCCGCCCAGGGCATGACACTGACTCGCTCAACAGACAGCGACTGCGACCTGGCCAATTACTCTGTTTGTAACAATGGTCAGCAGAATGTTCTAACAACAACCAACATTACCGACACAGCGGCCAACCTAACCCGCCCGGCATTGTATTGGCTCGAAAATGGCGTTCAAACCAGCCAGCCGCTGGCAGTCACTTTAAATAGATTTTCTGGCCGCAGTGAACATCAAGTCATCAGTTTTAATAACAAGCTTTGGCTCATAGGTGGCTGGGACGGTCTTAAAGCAACAAATGATATCTGGTCTTCCACGGATGGCATCAACTGGATACAGGAAACAGCCAATGCCAACTTCAGCGCACGTTTCGAACATCAAGTAATACTCTTTAACAACAAACTCTGGCTCATCGGCGGCTGGGATGGTTCATCCCTCCTAAATGACATCTGGTCCTCAAACGATGGCATTGAATGGACGCAAGAAAATTCTAGCGCCGGTTTCACTGCTCGCAGCTCACATACAGTCACTACATTTCTAGACAAACTTTGGCTGATTGGTGGCTGGGATGGGACAACTCAAAAAAATGACATCTGGTCTTCCGCTGATGGCATCAACTGGACCGAGGAAACCGCTCAAGCTGACTTCGCACAACGTGCAGGACACCAGGTTATTCATTTCAACAAAAAACTTTGGCTCATCGGCGGCTGGGATGGCACCACCTATCAAGATGGAATCTGGTCGTCTACTGATGGCATCAGCTGGGCACAAGAAATTTCCACCCCCCCTTTCAGTCCACGTTCAATTCACCAGGTTTTTCAATTCCAAAACAAGCTTTGGTTAATCGGTGGGCACGATGGTTCTTCCAATAATGATATCTGGTCCTCTAACAATGGTATTACCTGGACAGAAGAAATAGCCAATGCTGATTTCAGCAAACGCAATAGACACCAAGTCGTAGTCTTTAACAACAAAGCCTGGCTGATTGGTGGTCGGGATGAAAGTATAAATAAAAATGATATCTGGTCATCAACTAACGGAATTAGCTGGCAACAAAAAATCAATTCCACCGAGTTTTCCAGTCGTCATGCCCATCAAGCAGTTGCCTTTAAAAACAAACTTTGGCTCGTTAGTGGTGCCGCAGATATTTCTTACGAAGATGATGTCTGGTCTTCAATAAACGGTATCGATTGGTTGCAAGAAACTGCTATTACCAATTTCAACCCCCGCTCCCATCATCAAGTCATCAGCTTCAATGACAAGCTTTGGCTAATTGGTGGTTGGGATGGCAATGCACATAATGATATCTGGTCGTCTATAGACGGCATTAGCTGGAACAAAGAGACAGCCGCTGCCAACTTTAGTAAACGCGCTGGTCATCAAGTTATTCTCTTTAAAGACAAACTCTGGCTGATTGGCGGCTGGGGCGGTGTTCACAAAAATGATGTCTGGTCATCGACAGATGGGATCAACTGGACGGAAGAGACAAATAATGCAAATTTTAGCCCACGCAACAGTCATAAACTTGCCGTTTTCAACGACAAACTTTGGCTGTTTGGTGGCTACGACGGAGCCAATAAAAATGATGCCTGGTCATCAGTTGATGGCATCGACTGGATAGAGGAAAGCCCGAACGCGGCATTCTCCAACCGAGCAGGACATCAAGTTGAGGTGTTTAATAACCAGCTCTGGCTCATAGGCGGCTGGGATGGGGATTACAAAAATGACATCTGGTTTTCCAACGATGGCATCACCTGGTTCAAGCAGACTAACTCCGCCAGTTTCAGTGGCCGCTCAGGGCATGAGCTAATCAAGTTCGATAGCAAACTATGGCTTATTGGTGGCGCAACTAATACTGGCTTACAAAACGACGTCTGGCGCTCTGAAGACGGCATCAATTGGCGTAAGGCTTACAAGGGAACACTAAGCTTTCAGGAAAACTAAGCTAAAATCAGGATGGCCTCAGTGTGAGGCCATCCTTCGTCACTCAAACATCACGCAGCACAAATTCCATACCTGGGCAAAATATCGTGTACCACATGAAAACGATGCGCCTGAATGGCATCGTGAAACATCTTCCAGTCGCTGTTTAAAAACTCTGACTGATAACGATGCACCGGCAGATCGTGACTGGTACCTAATGCCTGGGCCTTCCATGATTCACGCCCACGCGGCATGTAGTCAGCAATCGAGGCGGCACCGAAACTAAAGGCTCCACCCCTGATTGCCTGCAGCCATTCGGCATGGCGTTCATCACCCTTTTTATTTTTTATACCGACAAACATTTCATATAGCTTGCCTTTGGTGTCAGCATCAAGGCCAGCGACATTGGCGTCGGGATCACCAAGAATAAAACGCTGCATGGCCATACACATATGATCAGCCGCCGTCATAAAGTCACTGGTATTGTCGCGCTGGATCAACTCGCCTTTACCATTTTCATATTGCCATTGCATAAATGGCATATCGGGAAAGACATTGGCGCGGCCATGCCCCAGCGGTGGAATGGCATCATCAAGTATGTCGCGCAAAAAGCTGCCAATACCACCATCAAAAAGACCAGAGTTGCTGGTCTCTTCAGCATCCTCCACCTCATTGACATCGTGCAGCACACCGGCAAACCCCTGATGCGCCCAGGTATCAACATAGACATGCATGGCTACTCCAAGGCGATGCAGACCATAGAGTCTGTCTTTATCTAAAATCACTCCACGCACCATTTCCTGCGCCACCGGGCTATTGGGGCGGCAAACGATCTTGTTGATAAAACTGCCATCCGGATTTTCACCGGCCTGCTTGCCACCATTACCGGGCAGGAAGTGAAACGCCAACCAGACCTGATGATTGGCAAGCTCTTGAGTATTGCGAGCATCAAGCATCTTATGCGCCGAGCTTATGCGGTTATAGACCGCCTGGTTATCAAACTGAACCATGCCAGTGCTGGTAGCGTCATCCACATATTGCGATGCGTAAGCAATAATATGTGCATCGTCATGATTAAAACCTGCCGCACGAGCAACGACATAGGTAGTGGTGTGATGAAAATCAATTTGCATGTCCGACTCTCCTCTTTCCTTGATGAGATGGTTTAAATGATTGGACGCACCGATCTTTCTCCTGCGTCGTCATAAAAGTAGTACGTTGGTATTGTGGTGTCTTGCCCAGCTTTGCTGTCTTGTCAGCCCACAACGGATTATAAGGCAACAGTGTAGCGGCATCGATGCCGTGAGCGGCGAGAAAATCGGCAATACCGCTAAGATTTTCCTCACTGGTGGTAATACCAGGAATCAACGGCACTCGTGGAATCACAGGCACTTGCGCGGACTCAACCAGCTTGCTGAAATTTTCCAGAATCAGGCGATTACCTTGACCTGTGTACTGACGACTAGCAGCGTCATCAATCAACTTGAGATCGAAATAAATCAAATCCAGCCAGGGCAACAGCAACTCAGAAAATCGGCGGTAATTAAAAAAGCCACTGGTCTCGATGGCAGTGTGAATACCTTCTGCCTTCAACGCCTTGAGCAACTGATGCACGAACTCCATCTGCTGTGTCACCTCACCGCCAGAAAGGGTGACGCCACCACCACTGGAGTTATAAAAGGGTTTATCGATCAGCAGGCGATACATCAACTCGTCAAGGCTAATCCAGTAACCGACAGTTTCCTGCTCGGCACTGCTGAACCAAGACTCTATTCGTTTTTCTTTACCTTCTGGGTTTTGGCACCAGGCACAAGACAGCGGACAGCCCTTGAAAAAGACGGTAGTGCGGATACCCGGGCCGTCCTCGCTGCAGTCGCGTTTGATATCGAAGATGAGGGCGCGTTGTTGCATCACTATGCCGCCTTCACTAACCCAAGTTCTAACTCGATATTTTTGGCGATGGCACCGAGCTTGAACAGGTGCCCGACATTGCCGGTGAGCTGTACAACGTTCTCCAGCAACAGACCGACAATATCGACATCTTCACGGCCAATCAGGCCGACGATGGAATCGATATCTTTAAATCTAATCACCAGGTCGACCTTGTCCGGATCACGTTCCAGTCGGGCGGCCTCCTCTTCATCCACCACATCGGTCGCCACCACCTTGAGTGAATTAATGCTGCGACCAAAGGGCGTGTCGACAAACAACTCATCCGGCTCGGGACAAAAGCGCAACCAGACATTCATGTTGTCACCCGGTTTACGTGTACGTAACAGAAACTTGCCCTGGTAAAAACGCTGACCATCGCTGGCGTTGGGATCGCGAAAGATAAAGTTTTCATCAAAAAACTCCATGGCCTTTTTCGATTGCTGTTTATCCAACAGACAATCGCGCATCACATAACCAAAACCAAGTTTAAGCAACACCGCCATGCCACCAGCCAACACTGGCCCGGCAATGCTATCGACCAGCTCTGGCACCTTACTGTCACGCGCACCAAGGCGCATCACCTGCTGGATGTCTGGTGAGAAACATGGGAAACCTGCGTGCATGGTTAATATCTCCTCATTTACAATTCCCTCCCCCTTGATGGGGGAGGGTTAGGGTGGGGGTGAAATGCTCAGCAGTTATGCCATATTTCAACTTTTCACCCTCCCCCTAACCCCCTCCCGTCAAGGGAGGGGGGACTACAATCAAATTGCCACCAGCGTATGTTGCTCAACACCATTTTCCAAGGCGAAATTGGAACGGGCAATGATCTCTGTGCGCATCTGCGGACTGAGGGTGACAAAGTAGGCCGAGTAACCCGCCACCCGAATCATCAAATCCTTGTACGGTGCCAAGGCCTGCTGCTCTGTCTCTCCCGCCCCTGCCTGTGCTGCGGCGGTGGCAGCCTTATCGGCAGCAATCAGATCATTGATGGCCGAGACACACAGCTGCACCAGCACACCATCGTTATCCATAAAGGCCTTCATGTAACGGGCAAACAGCTCCGTATCTTCGGCGAAGAACTCATCATCACGAGTAGTGAGGCTAAGGTTATAGGTATAACCGTTCTGCACTGTGTCGCCCTCGACCTCGGCCACCGACAGAATGTGATCCAACGCCATCACCGCATCGCCATTGCGTTTCACCACGCCGGGGCAAGGGGTGATACCACTGGCAAAGGCTTCACCGGCCTTGCGACCGTTGGGGCTGGCCTTGCTCAACATGCCAAAACCGGCGTGATTGGTCATGCTCCAGTAACCGGCCAGATATCGACCGCCGCGATGGGTGCGATATTTGTAAAACACCTCCTGGATCATGCGGGTGATCAGGTGAGTGTAGTGTACGCCCAGACTGTTATCGTAGATGCTGCCTTTAGTCTGATCGACACCGGCGCCGTACTTGGGTGCCAGGCGAATCATCTCTTTAATTTCCTGCATCCGTTCAGGCGATAAAGCGGGCAACTGATTGTTGTCTTGCTGCCCACCAAAAAATCGACGCAGATTGTTGAGCATGGCCACCAAGCGACTCTGTTCCTGCTTAGGTTTAAAACCAGAGTCGTCATAGTCTGCTTCCAGCGCCGCCAATAATTCCTGCGCTGTCATTTTTTTGCCAAACACTAGAGCGTCAATGACGCAAAACGAATCAATCACATCAGCCACACCGATGATGGCGACACCGGAGGAGTTGTACTTGGCACCGCCGGCGGTGAGATCACGGAACACCGCCCCATCGCCGCCCAGCAAATTGGTCGGGCCGGTAAAAATACCGGACAAAAATGGCACCTGACGCATTTGTTCCATGGCCCGGCCGAGATAGTTATTACACATCACCGTGTGGCGCGCCATCTCATCAAGTTGAAACCTGAACGCCGCGATAAACTCGTCCATGGATTTCATTTCAGCCAGCGGTTTTGTGGTGTAAGAAGCCTGCTCATAAAACAGATTCAGATCATCTTTACCAACACCATCACTGCGATGTTTACCACCAAACAGGGCCAACTCCAGCACCGCCGGCAACACCATCAAGGTCGAGCCCGTATTGCCATAATGTTTACCGGCCGAGTTCTGTTCGATGCAACCGATGGATGCGTAGTCATAGGCATCGGCCAGCGCCTCTGCCGCACTAATGCCTTCATGAGCAGCGTAGTAGTTGGCCATCGCATGCACCACTGGCACGTCACCATGAATCGCTGGCGTCGCCTTGGTGAGAATATTCACCTGACTGACGCGTTTCAGATAGGCATCATAGACACCATCTGGCAATGGATTTCCCTGTGCATCGCGATGATGAATCTGCTTGTGATAACGGGCATGAACATTGGGGTCACGGATACCGAGAATCTCGGTGGCCTTGAGGATGATGTAAGTCATGTCGTTGACCGCATCTAAAACCCGGCCATCTTCAAACTTGGTACCGCCGACGGTCAGTGCCTGATTGGAACCACTACCGGCAAACAGGGTTTCCGAACCTTCAGTAGAGAGCGGCACATGATCAGAACAACGCAAAAAGAAATGACTAACCAGCTCCACCGCTTTTTCAACATAGGCATCGCGCTCGACATCACTGGATAGTTGCTGCCAGTCGCTCACATAGTAGTCGTTCAACAATTGATCGAGTCGGCCAATGGATAACCCAAAATTGGTGTTCTCCTGCAGCAACAGGTGATAACAAATCCAGATACTCGTAATAGCTTCATGCAGAGTTTCAGCCGGCTGTGCTGGCACCTTGTCGCAGATGCGGGCCAGTTCAACATTGCCAACTGCGGCAGCGGCCTCAGCCAGGTGTTGGGCATAAATCTTGGCACCTTCGAAAACAGTGATGACCCCTTCAAGAAATTCTTTTTGCTCATCGCCTACGGCATGGCCATTGGACAAATCCAAGCGCGCCTGTTTGATCAAACCATCAAAACCATAGTCCAGCACCCGCTCGAAATCGGGCACGGTATGCGAGACACAGGTAGCCTTATCAGAGAGAAAAAATGCAACCCGCTCCATCAACTCCAGCGCCTTGGGTGTTTCACCGGCGCGGCTTTTTAATGCTGGATCAATGGACTCGCCCTTAACTCGATCACGATCAGGATGTTGTTGACTGTCGTAGCTGTTATAGCGCGCCACCTCTTGTGCCGGGCGACGTTCAAGCCAGTAAGGGAAGATATCTTTGTTGAGGCGCTCAGCAACCTCTGGGCGAATCCTGAATGGATTTTGCGCCCGTGTGGTCACCGTCTTCAACTCGGGCCAGATGCAATAACCAATGGTGTCCATGTAGACCACCGGACCGACAAAACTGGTGGTGGTCTGGCCTGGCAACAAATCGTTATTACGCACCAGCGCCGTCTTATTAATAAAAACATGGTGCAGCGCCTTGGCACGACGCGTGTAAGGCGACATGGCCTCTGCTTCAGCTGTGCGCAGAAATTCAGTCAACAGCCGAGGCAGTTCATCACAGATTTCGGGCAGCCCTTCCGGGGCGAACAGCTTCTCGCGCCAGGCATTAACCACGGGATATTGCTCCAGCGAGATCTGACTCAGGGCCAGATCTTTCAGCGTTTTGATCTGCTGCGGCGTTTCATTAGGAATTGGAAACGTCCGCGTTTTACCCCGCTCTGGCTGCAGGATATGCGTCTCGTCTGCCAGGCTGACGCGTATGCCGCCAGTATGTAATCGAGGGTCGTTCATGCTCTTTTCTCCTCCCTCTGTATCAAATCAATCATCCTTAATCGACAGTATCCAGTTTGATGGCCTGACGATGGCGTTCCCAGTCATCATCCATCAATAAGAAATAGCCAAACAACTGGTATTTGTATTCACTTGCATCGACGGCCGAATGGAATGGTACATCCAGCGCAGTAGAGTAGATCAACTGCCCAAGAAACAGGCCGTCGGCGATCTCGACTAACTCATCGAGGCAAAAACCAATTGGCACCGGCCCACCGATCATGGGAAAACGATAGTGAAATTGGAAGACACGCTTGTTGCCGTTGTCGCCACTGTTCATGGGCAGGATCGACTCCTGATCAGCGACACCAAGAAAGCAGTAACCCTGGCGCACAAACGCTGAACCGCTTGCCTCGGATGCCTGCTGTAAAACAGGTTCAGGGACACGATAGTTCATGTCGGCAATCCGCATCAGGGCATCGGCAACCACAACCCGTTTATCCTGCAGGTTATAACCCATTACCCAGCGCTCTTCTGCCTCTTGCGTCCAGAAGGCCTTGTCTTCGGCGCTCATGCCTTGATCCCAGCTTCCGCTAGCCAAGTGATCGGAAAAGCGACCCGGTTTGCCCCAGTAGTTTTCCCGATTGGTTTTTACCACGGCATAATGCGGCGCACTGGCCAGATGGTGTTTCAGCTCACCAACTCGCTGCGGATAACGCTCGGCCACGTCACTGCTCTCATCCAGCAACATGCTCAGTTTACGTGGACTAATTTTTTCATATGATTTGCCCGCCCAGGGGAAGATATATTTACCAATGTTATGCCAAACCATGTTCATCACATTGGGGCCGCGTAGCGCGTCTGCCGACAAGGCATTGGCCAGCACGCTGGGCATGAGTGCAGCAGCGGGCGTTGTGGTTTCGCGATCAGGACAAAAGCTTTCGCTAAAGCCCCAGTGCAGATTCAGGGTAGCGCCGTGGTAATAATCAAAGCCCTGAGTTTGTTCAGGCTCACCGTACCAGTCATGTGGTTCACTACCATCGAGTCGCAGGTTATAACCCTTACTGCCCGCGCCCTGAAACAGACCGTTGCTGACCTTGGGCGCAACACCACGGCGAAACAGTCGATGCAGTTGTTCAAAGTGTTTGAGATGATCCTCATGCTTGGTTTGCGCTGAGATATCTGCACTGATGCGCTGTAACATCTGCAGCACCGACTCACCCTCAGCCAGCATTTCAAGCACATCAGCATCGCTGCTTTGAGTAGAAGGCTCGGTGATCAAGGTGGTGAACTTCTGTTTCAGCACCTCATCATCTCGCCAACCGTTAAGCCGGTCAGCCCCTTCTTTTTCCTCTGTGACAACAGTTGGCGCCGCAGCATAGCCAAGTTCTTCAAAACCCATCTCGCCTGGGCGTGGCCGTAGCTGAGGAAAGGCATCATCCGCGTAGACCTGTTTGGCATAGGCCGGATCCATCATCAGAAAATAACCATTGTTCTGATAGCCGTAATCAGGCACATGGGGCTTGCGATGGCCGGTGAGCATGGCGCGTATCGATTCGAATATGGAATGTTTGCTGGGTTCATAGGCCTCACCCAACTCAATGTCACGTTCGCCCGGGATAAAGGGCAGATCCATCGCCCCCAGGCTGTAGTGCTTGGTGGCATAGACCAGCTGCCCCAGATAGACACCCTCACCAATCTGCACCAGCTCGTCCACCAGCAGGGTCATGGGAAAGACCGGGTTAAGTCTGGGCCAGCGATAGTTGAGCTGATAGACCTGTTTGCCCTGCATCCCTGGCACCACCGAGGCGCCCATATTGGCCAGATAGATACCGCCGGTTTTACTATAGGGAATCGCCTGTTCTTTCTCCAGATTGGCTGTCAGCAGTTCGCCATCGAAGCCTTCTGCCTCGATGGACAAGGGCCGATCTTTCAGCTTCCAGGCCTGTTCCAACACTGGCAGGGCAACGCCTTGAACAGCGTTTGGATCAGGTGGCTGACGGAAAAAATTACGGCCAATGCGGCTGGTTGCGGGATCATAGGCGGCCATTAGGTCAGGATCATCATCACATTTTTCCCTGACCAGCGCCTCACTCACTGGCTCAAAGGTTTTGCCCATCCATAGGCCGGTATCGGCAAAGGTGGCATTCCAGGCCGTTGCCATCACCTCAAGCGAGGCCAGCAGAGAGCGATCCTTGCCAAACAGCTCGGCGCTG
The DNA here is from genome assembly GCA_965602225.1 of uncultured Gammaproteobacteria bacterium. Lineage (GTDB taxonomy): Bacteria > Pseudomonadota > Gammaproteobacteria > Tenderiales > Tenderiaceae > Tenderia. Next base: position 110,504 of record CBFCYE010000006.1, read on the forward strand.
TCGCGAAAGAAATCACTGTCGCGAATCGCGACCGGAATCCCTATCATCGGCCCATCCACAGGTACTGCCTTGCCGCACATGAACAGGGTATTGAGCTTGTCATGCACCTGCGGCCACAGTTCACGCTGGTGATTGTCCGCCAGTATGCGCTGATAGCCAGCCAGCATGGCATGCAGGTTACCGTCAAAATCGGCCTGCAAAATGGCCTGCAATCTAGATTCGAGAGCCTGAACCTCGTCCTCTGAAGCAGAAGGGAAATTCTGGCTACTAAGTGTTAAATCATCCATGTTACGCCCCAGTCTTAATTTTCAAGAATTAACAGCGTTTGAAAAATCGGCCCATCCAATGGCCAGAACTACCTTCAGCGCTATACAACACAGAGAACCCGGTAAATATTTCGCCAACTGCGCTGAAAACCGCGCCCCAAAAACATCTCACGGCGCATAAAAACTCTAGCCCACTTACGCCCGCTTCGCCAGCTTCTGTGATGGCAAATAATGTAGCTACAAAAAGACCCAAAATAGCTTTAAGCCAGCTGGCAAGTAGGGTTTATTTAGTGCACACTTATGGTTAACAGCAACGACGACAACAGACACTCATGCAAATACTGATTATTGAAGACGATAAAGACCTGGCCGCCAATCTCTATGACTACCTGGAAACAAAGGGTCACACTGCAACCACGGCAGGCGATGGGGTAACAGGCCTGCATCTAGCTATCGTCAATGATTATGACGTCATCATTATGGACGTCAACATGCCCGGCATGGATGGCCTGACCGCCTGTAGCAAACTCCGTAATGAGGCAGAAAAACATACCCCGGTGTTGATGCTTACCGCCAAAGACACCCTTAATGACAAACTGGCCGGATTTGATAGCGGCGCGGACGACTATCTGGTCAAACCCTTTGCCCTGCAAGAACTATTGGCCCGACTAACAGCCCTCAACAAACGTCACCGCGGCGACACAAACAACAGCACAGAGCTTCAAGTAGGTGACTTAGGCTTCAATACCAAAACACTGGAAGCCTGCCGGGAGGGTAATATTATCAACCTGACCCCGACCAGCATCAAGATTCTGGAACTGCTAATGCGTAACTCACCGTCGGTGGTCAGCCGTCAGGAAATTGAAAAGGTTCTCTGGCAAGGCACTCCTCCCGGCAGTGACGCCCTACGCGTCCACATGCATACCCTGCGAAATCTTGTCGACCGCCCCTTCGAGCAACAGTTGATCCATACCGTTCATGGCATCGGCTTTAAATTAGTGGCCACCACCAAATCAGAAGATGCGATTTAAACAACGTCTACGCTATCGCATCACCCTAACCTTTATTCTGTTTGGCATCCTCTTAAGCAGCATCATTGTTGCCGGGCTCTACAATACGATTGAAGGTGTAGAAGAAAAACTTGTCGAAGACATTCTCAAGTTAGAGCTAAACCACTTTATTGAACAAGATGACATTCCCCTGGGCACATTCAAACAAGTAAGTGCCGACAGCATTCTTTACTATGTTTCTGAGTCACAAAAAGAGGTTGTCCCCGATCAGATTCGCAATCTAGCCTATGGTCATCATGAGGTGGACTTTGGTGAACACCTGACCTACGACGTACTCATTACCAATGATGCCAAAGGCACCATCTACATAATCAAAAATTCCAGTTCATACGAACAATTTGAAGACTCCATCCGACTGACACTCGCCGGCGCAATCTTCGCTGCAGCACTGCTTGCCCTATGGTTAGGGGCCTGGCTATCCGGCAAGGTCATTTCACCAGTCACTGTTCTAGCCAATCAGGTTAGCAAACTAAAACCAGGTGTTAACCCCTCATTACAACTGGCATCACGTTATGCCGATGACGAGGTTGGCCAGCTCGCCACCAGCTTTGACCACTATCAGCAAAAGATGGAAGAGTTCATCCAACGAGAACAGGATTTCACCGCCGATGCCAGCCATGAGTTACGTACCCCGCTGACAGTAATTAATGGTGCCACCGAGCTCTTGCTGGAAAACCCCGAACTGCCAGGCCAGGCCAAGCGCCAGATCGAACGCATCGAACGGGCTGGTGAGCGTATGTCAAAGATGCTGGAGGTTCTACTTTTACTTGCCAGAGAAACCCCTTCAAGCAAGAACGTAGATATTAAAGTTTGCAATATAGGCAGCCTTGTTAGCGAGGCCGTTGAACAACACCGTTTCATGACGACGGGCAAGCCTGCGGTCATCCTAAAAACCGAAATCAATACCAGTTTTAAAGAAGCCATATCAAAAACTGCCTTCTCTATCATACTCAGCAACCTGATACGCAATGCAATCAACCATACAGAACATGGCGAAGTTGTGATCACCGTCGACAACAAACTGATACAAATCCGAGATACCGGCAACGGTATAAGCGAAGAAGATCTAAAACATATTTTTGATCGACACTATCGTGGCAGCAATGTCAAAAGCAGCGGCAGTGGCATTGGCCTCTCCATCGTCAAGCGCATCTGCGATCGCCAAAACATTCAGCTCAACATACATAGCGAACAAGGTATTGGTACCGTTGTAAACCTGCATTTTTAGCTCAGGTTTACAACACTCGCCGCATACGTTTATTCACAAATAACACGGCAAAACCCGACAACAGCAAGATCAGACTACCTGGTTCAGGCACACTATATTGCCTTACCAAACCTGCCCTTTGAGAAGCTACCACGACCCCGTCCAGGTAAAACTCTTCAGATTCCCAGGCAACACCATTTCGGGCGACCTGATCACCGTGAACAAACATAAAACTTTCGAGCGGGGCATCAAACACAAAACCAATAAACGGAATCAGCCCCGTACTTTTCCGTCCAGATACCTGCCTGGACTGATCTTTTGTATTTGTACCGTCAAGAATATCGTTTACAAGAAAAGAGTCACCGCCAAACAAAAGGCCTATTTCAGAAAGATTCAAATCTGCTGGCAGATCCAATTCATCATTTTGCAGCCCCAGCAAACCAATCCCCATCGCTGCGGCATGATGAAAACGTATATTCAAGCCATCGCCATCGGTAAAACTACTGGAATCGACCTCACCCTCAAAAAAGCCGCTACCGGTCAGACCAAGACGATCACTTGTATCAACTGTCCCGACCATATCGATTGAAAGATCTCCGACTACATTCAGCTCGGAATTAGAAGCAAAGGCACGAGCATCTCCGGCAAAACCCTCTTCGTCAAAAACACTCCCCACCAACGCCGCCTCCCAGGCAGAACGATCGGTATAGGTGGATACTACGCTGGCATTAGCAGTGCTACAGGCAAGCACAAGCAGCATTGCCGTCTGGCAAACTGAACGTATAAACATTTGTTGACCCCCAACATTTGTTATTTTTAAACACTACATGACGGTGTTTAGCTTGCTATAAACAAATAATCGAAGTCAAGCCAGAATCATTTTTTTGGCAACTGTAAAACCAGTGGCCAAAACTGAGTGACAACTAGCGTGATCAAAACAGAGCCAACAATATTCAACCAAATGCCCGCCCTGGCCATTTGTGGAATTGTCACCTGGCGACTGGAAAAAACGATGGCATTCGGCGGTGTTGCCACTGGCAGCATAAAGGCAAATGACGTGGCCAAGGCCACCGCCGCCATCAATGACAAAGCGGGCACATCAGCCGCCATGGCGAAGCCCGCCATTACCGGCAACAATAATGAAGCTGTGGCGGTATTGGATGTCACTTCGGTCAAAAAGATCACCGCCACCACCACGACAGCAATCAGAACAACCAGATTGGCTCCTGCCAGCAAGGACAATTGAGAACCCATCCACTCAGTCAAACCACTGGCAGAAAAACCCGCCGCCAGGGCAAAACCACCACCAAACAATAAAATAATGTCCCAGGGAATATTGACTGCGGTCTTCCAATCAAGCAGGAATTCACCCTTTTTTAGATCGGCAGGAATCACAAACAATAATAACGCCCCCAGTATCGCCACCGCTGAATCGGTGACCTCTTTCAGAAAATCAAACGGCAACAGACCGCGAAACAGCCACGCGGCCACCACCAATAGGAACACAGCCAGAACACGTCGTTCTTGCTTGCTCATCGGCCCCAGTGCTGCCAGCTGTTGACGAATTACCGCCTTGCCACCAGGCAGCTCAGTCACATCATTACGAAAGGCAATACGGGTCAGATAAAACCAGGTCAGAGCCAACATCACGACGGATAAGGGCATGGCAAACAACATCCACTCGGCAAAACCAATGGTATAGCCATATTGCTTTTCCACCACACCGGCGAGGATGGCGTTGGGTGGCGTACCGATTAGGGTCGCCACACCGCCAATCGAGGCGGCATAGGCAATCCCCAACATCAGGGCGACACCGAAATTGGTCTGCGCCAACTCACGTCCATCTTTACTGCCCGCCAATTGATGTAACACCGCCATGCCAATGGTCACCATTAGCATCGCCGTAGCGGTATTGCTAATCCAACAAGATAGAAAGGCGGTTGCGATCATAAAACCGAGAATGACGCGGTTGGGCGTCACCCCCACCAAATTCACTGTATGCAAGGCAATGCGCTTATGCAGCTGCCAGCGCTCGATGGCCATAGCAATCAAAAAGCCACCCATAAACAGGAAGATCAGATGGTTGCCGTATGACACTGTCACCTTGGCGGTGGGCATAACCCCCAGCAGCGGAAACAGGGCAATGGGGAATAAGGCCGTAGCAGGAATGGGGATGGCTTCGCTGATCCAGAATACCGCCATCAGCAGGGTCACCGCGGCCACAGCCATACCTGCATCCGACATCCCTGCCGGGGTAGGCAACAACAATAACAACACGAATAGAATTGGCCCCAGCAGCAGGCCAACTTTCTGGCGTCGACTCAAACCCACTTCAGTTGCAGTCATTCAAAATCCTCCAGGCAGACACAACGACCCAACCACCGACAGAGCCGGATAAAATTGACGATATACCCTTGGGTTACGACTGTAAAACGGCCAGACAGTTTAGCCCGGCCAGAGAGATCTTAAAGTGTGGTGTTCCACAAAATCTGTTTCAGCAAGGCATCGGTACCCTGCATGCGCTGCGCAAGCGTCAGGGCAATGCAGCGCATGATGATGTAACCCACCTCGGGGTGGCTATTCAGATACTCATTCAAGGCACGGCCATCGACACGAATCGCCTGGACATTACCATGACAACGAACCGAGGCAGTACGCGCTGCGTTGGTCAACCAGCCCATCTCGCCAAAGACATCCATATCTTGCTTGGAAATCACCACCTCGCCACTAGTAATGGGGGAGCTTCTGGAAACCACTTCGACCGAGCCCTGGCAAAGCAGATACAAATCAATATCATCCCGATCTGACTCTTTAATCAGCATATCGCCGTCAGACAGGCTAAGCAGAGTGCAAAACCGGCTGACCTCCGCCAGCTGCGCAACCGATAACTCACGGAACAGACTTACTTTTTCCAACGCCTCAATCATTACCATGCCCTCATTACAGCAACCTGTTTTAACACGGCCACCAAAAAACATTAGGAATATCTATACGTTCTAATCGACCTAAAAGCGGATCACGTGAGCCACCCCTGCAACTCAATGTTTAGACAGAACTATTTGTCTTTAGCGCAGGCGGCCAACTGTCGTTTGGCCTCGGCCAAGCCCAGTGATTGCAACAGGCGCATGTTATTTTCGGGAATCTCATCGACGTCGGGATAGGTCTCACGCGCATGCTCAATGCTCTCTTCCAGAATCAGGTGAAACATGGGATAGGGTGTGCGATTGGTGTAGTTACGAACATCGTCTTTTTCGAGGTCGGCAAACTGATAGTCGGGATGAAAACTGGCCACCTGGATAATGCCCTGTAGGCTGAACTGCTCGATCAGCACATCGACCAGATCGAGGAACTGGTTATAGTCATCAAAGTCTTGCAGACAGTTGGGGGCCACCAGCACGGTGGTTTCTGTCTTGGTATGGTCTGCGTCACGCAGCAGAGTCAGCTCATTGATAAAATCTTCTACCAGAGCATCCGCGCTCTGCGCCAAACTAGCGACATAACGAATGGTGTTGTTGCGGGCGGGTTTATGGGCAAAGGGGCAGAAGTTGTGCTTGATCACCACCTGCTCTACCCAGCAGCGGGCGGCGGCGATGGCCTGCTCAGCACTAAGCACTGATCAGTTCCACCTCGTCACCAACAGCGATCTGCCCCGACTCAAGCACCTGGCAGCAGACACCGCCACGCCACTGTTTGGCCATGGCGGCAGTCAAACCCGGCTGCGCCTCTTCCATACGCTGGCAAGGGTCAGTCTCGCGGGTAATCAGCAATTTCACTGAGCCAATTTTGATCACCGCCCCAGCGCGCCCTTCCAAATCCAGCCCTGCGATCAACAGGTTGGCTCTGCGCTCGCGCCAGGGCAACTCAACAGCAGCCTCAGCACAGGCCGTCTGCCAGCCTTCATGCGTTAAAACAGTGACCTGACGTTTACCGGGTTTGCCGCGAAAGTCATTAGCAATGCCTCTCTCCAGACTCACCTCAGCAGATTGCAGCAGCTGCATCTCAGCCCGCTTTTTTTCCCGAATTGCTATGCCTAGTAATTGTGCCATGTTTAACCCAAGGTCGGCCGAAAGCCGTCCTATTCCTCTCCCTGACTGCGCAGGTACTCTTCATAGGTACCGGCATAATCAACAATACCAGTAGGTGTCAGCTCAATAATACGGGTCGCCAGTGATGAAACAAATTCGCGGTCATGAGAAACAAAGACCAGGGTGCCGGGAAACTGTTCCAGGGCATTATTCAGGGATTCGATCGATTCCATATCCAAGTGATTGGTCGGCTCATCCATCACCAGAATATTGGGCCTTTGCAACATCAGCTTGCCAAACAGCATGCGACCCTGCTCACCACCGGAAATCACCTTGACGCTCTTATTGAAATCGTCGCGTGAAAACAATAGTCGCCCCAGAGTACCGAGGATGGTCTGTTCGTCATCGCCGGCCTGACCACAATGCGCCATCCAGTCGTACAAATTGAGTGGCTCAGCAAAATCAGAGGAATGGTCCTGAGCGTAGTAACCGACATTGGCATTATCAGACCATTTCACCACCCCAGTGTTAGGCTTTAAATCACCTACCAGAGTCTTGAGCAAGGTTGTTTTACCGATACCATTTGGACCGATAATGGCCAGCCGCTCACCAACCTCCAGCATCAGATTCAGGCCACTGAACAAGGGGCCATCACCATAGTCCTTACTGACATTCTCAATCTCCAGCGCCTGGCGATGCAGTTTTTTATCCTGATCAAAGCGAATAAAAGGATTCACACGGCTAGATGGTTTGATCTCGTCCAGCTGGATCTTGTCGATCTGTTTAGCACGTGAGGTAGCCTGTTTAGCCTTGGAGGCATTGGCAGAGAACCTGGAAACAAACTGCTGCAACTCATTGATCTGAGCCTTTTTCTTGGCATTATCGGCATACTGCTGTTCACGCGCCTGAGTCGATGCCGTCATGTATTCATCATAGTTGCCCGGGTAGAGACGTAGCTCACGGAAATCCAG
>CBFCYE010000007.1:0-115305 GCA_965602225.1 uncultured Gammaproteobacteria bacterium
GATCTGCAACAGGCAAAAGCAGTGTTGGCTGAATTGCAGGAAGAGGCTACCGGAACCTTTAGCAAGGTAAGGCTTGAAGTGGATGACCTGGTTGGTTTTGAACCGTTGCCAGGGGATGATTTTTTGCGTACGCCAGCAGCGGTGAAGGTGACAGAAAAGAAGGTGTCGGCTGACGGCAGTCGCAGTTCGGACGAAGTGCCTGCCCAGGTCAATGAACAACTTGATACTGATAATGCTGTAGCTGACATCGATGATAAGCAACAGACGGCGGCATGTGATTTTGAGCCAAGTTTCTCTAGTGAGCCTCGTCCAGAAACAAATGCCACTGCGGCGGTTGAAGATCATTCTCTGGATGATGCTGACAATGTTGTATACCAAAAATTTGAATCAGGTGAGCAACCAGGCTTTGATGTTGAACCAGTCGTTGAACAAGTTAGCTCATGGAAAAAGCCAGTAGCCATCATTGCTCTGCTTGCTGTGGTGCTTATGTTTATAGCGCTATTTTTTACGGCGGATATTAAAAAGTTGCTAGCTGGTGTTCGGGCTAATACTTCAGCAGGGGGCGTTGTTGAACTACAGAAACCGCAAACAAAGACTGCTCACCAATTTGAGTCGTTGCCAGTGACTACGGCCATCAATAAAACAGTGATGCCCACATCACGGCTTGAGACTAATGCTTCTGTCTTGGCCGAAGACACGCAGGTTCAGGTACCAGAAATGGAAGAGACTGTTGCTGAGTTGGCAAATAACAAACCACCAGATAGTTTGGTGGCGATAGAAAAACCTGTGGTCGTTGCTAGTCCTGAGATAACGAAAAAACCTGTTCAGCCAGAAATATTAAAACCAGAGCCTAAACCAGTTGCGCAACAGCCTGTAAAGCCTGAAAAGACACAACAGAAAGAAGTCGTTCTAGCCAAAACCAATAAGCCTGCTGTAACTACAAAAGTCGTTCCGAAGTTGGAGGTCAATGCGTCGCAGCCAGTGGCAACGGCGGATATTGAATTGCCACCAGAGCTTGTGAACGATCAATTGGCGACAGAATTAGATTCTGATTCAGAATCTACGGCCCTGGTTTTTGATCTGATTTTTTACTATGAATCTGGCGACCTTGATGGTTTTTCCGCTTTGTTTGCCAAGGACGCAGTGGCAGATGGTGTGAGTGGTATTGCTGAAATAGGCAAGGATTATAAAAGCCTGTTTTCATCAACTGGCTTGCGTAAGATGCGAGTAGAAGATATGCAGTGGCAACATGACGCTGACAGGTCTAGTGGCAGTGGTAGGTTTTTTGTCTCAGTATGGCGAGACCTTGGCGGCAAGCCGTTTGTCCAGCAAGGCAGATTGAATATTGAGCTTGTAAAAAATGGAGATAAGCAGCTAGTTACAAGCATAAACCACTATATAGACTAAACTATTGCGCCGAGGGCGTATTCTGTCAAAAGGATATTGGCTGTGGAAATAAGGCAACTCAGATTTGCCATACTTTTTTTGGTGCTGCTTATGCCTGTTAACGCCCAGGCAATAGCGATAGGCATGCCACTACCAAGTGCCAGGCTGGGACTTGCAGTTGGCGTTGCTAACCTTTCCGTAAATGACCCGAATGCCGAAACTGGTAATGAGTGGGTCATCAGACCAATAAATATTATCTATACTGATGAACTGATGGCGTCTCGTCGCTATTGGCTTGAGGCCTTTTTCCAGGATGCTGTGTTGCCAGCTTCGCAGTATCAGCTTGGCCAGCATGTTACCCAGCTTGGCGGTCGGGCCAGTCTGCAACGGCGTGTCGGCACGGTCAGTGTTGGGGCGTCGTGGATTGGGGCTGGTTTGCAGGTTTCGTATGATAGCTTCGAAAAACGTCACACAGTAGATTCGGCAGGATATTTTCTAAAAAGCTACCCCGATCGTTCAGGCGGGCAAGCAGCAGTGCTTTTGAATTATATGTTTGAAAAGAATATTTCTGGTCGTGATGTCGGGATTAAATTGGAACAAAGTATTCCACTGGCTGATGGCGTAAGTGAATTTACAATAGCCGTATCGTTGTTGTTCGATTACTGACGTGAGGGATGAACAATGGGTGTTTTAGGTCGACTATCAACGGCTTTATTATTGGCGCTGTCTCTGCCTGGCCTGGTGGCTTGCAATGGTGTTCCGGGAGCCGAGTCTGCTGATGTTGCGCCACAACGGCCTTCATCCACCGTTTCCGGTTTTGTTGTTGATGATGCCATTAGTGGTGCTTTAATCAATGTCTATGCCTTTGACAATGGCGTACAGGGTGAATTGCTGGCCAGTACCATTACGGGCCCTGATGGGGCTTATGAAATTGAGATTGATATCCTTGAGCAACGCCCGTTGCTGATTGAAGCGCGCGGTGGCAGCTACGTTGAGTTGGCCACCGATCAGAAAATTAACCTGAAAGATGATGAAGTGCTCAGGGCTGTGACAATCTATCAGCCTGATCAACCCCTTTCGTTGATGGTAACCCCATTGACTCACCTTGTGACTGCCTTGGTGGAGTATCAAACATCAACCGGCAAGAGTGTCGAACAAGCCATTGCCGATGCGACAACAGAGATCAATTCGCTGTTTGGTTTTGATGTGGCCTCGGTCTATCCACGCAGCATCGCCGATCAGGGGGTGGATAGTGGTTTAGTTGATGAACATCTTTATGGTTTTTTTCTATCGGCCCTGTCCAGCTGGACCAAGCGTGTCAGTGAATTGAATGATCTGGCTCCGCATGAGGTTTATAACAGTATTGGTCTGAGCCAAATTTTGTATAACGAGATAGTCTCTGATGGCCTGCTGGATGGTAAGGCCGCCATTCATGGTTCGGATAAAAAAACTGAGTTAGCGCTGGGAGTTGTGGGCTTAGGACCAGACAGATATCGACTTGCATTTGCCCAGCATATGCTGGCAATGGCCGCAGGGCCGGCCAATGCCACCTCTGTTACGGTGGAGCAGCTCAGGCCATTTGCTTTTCAGTTTGTTAATAGTGAACACCGACTGTTTGATGGTGTGGTAATGCAACTGGTGGGTGATCAGATTCAGATTACTACAGATGAAAATCTGGGAAATTACCGCAACGGCGTTTTTGAATATGTCATTTCGCTTGGTTCACCTGAAATGATCAGCAGCGTTAGCTTTACGATTGATGGCCAGCCATTAGCAACAGGTCTGGTTCCGGGTGAAATGGTGTTGTCTGTTGATTCGCGACAGTACCTGGATGGTGAGCATGTAATTATGATGGTAGCCAAAGACTGGTTAGGTAATGTTGTTGCCAGTCATTCTTCCGTTTTTAACTTCGACAACACAGCGCCTTTTGTAAGTGTTGCCTCGGGTCTGTATACAAATGATCAGAGCTATATCCTGAGTGGTGAGGTGTCAGATAACGGCGCCGGTATTGTTCTGTTTCAGATACAGGGCAAACCTGTGTCAATCAATGCAGATAATAGCTGGTCAGTTGAGCTGCAGCTCGAAGCTGGTAATACCCCGGTTTCAATATTGTTAAGAGATGCTGCGGGAAATGAATTTTCTGAAGACTATGTTGTTACTCCTGATCAAACTGCCCCTGTCATAGATAGTAGTCTTGGTCATGGCGTGGCCAGGTTTTCCATCGGTGCGGGGCAGTCTGAAGTAGCGGTTTTGGAGGATGAAAATTCGAACAAGCCACTTTTCATAGAAACAAGCAGGGTGGATCTGGATGGCTTGTCAATCACGCGCACATCACTGGAAACAGGCGAAGTCCCTTATTTTTCCTTTCATGTTTATGATCCCATTATCGACGGTATTTCAACGGCGACAAATGCGCTTGCCGTACAAGTTCGTTATGAGAAGAATGGTATAGCCATTTCTGACTGGAGAACGCTTACACGCATTGGAGGTGAATTTCTTGTGCCGCTGGCCTCTGAGACTCTGCACAGCACATGGCATCAGGCAACACCTGCAGATGAGCATGCTGTACATGTAAAGGTGCAGGATAAGGCCGGCAATATAGGTGAAAAGCGGTTTGTTTTTAAGGCTGATTTTGTCGTACCCGAGATCACTGTTGATCAGGTTGATGATTTGAACCTGGAGCTCTTTACCAATACGCCTTTCTCCAACCGGGGGGCGCTGCATGAAAAGGACTTAGCTGCCGTTGCATATACCTTTACCAATACAGCGGGTAAAGCTATTTATATTCAACCATCTGACTTGGGTAATCATGTTGCCAGGCGTGAGTTTGAGCAACTGGTGCGTGAACACAAGGCCCGTCTGGTGTCGACGCCAATGTGGCGGGTCGGTGTGATCGAGAATGTTTCCGATATGTGTCTGGCAACCTTCATTACTCGTCGTTTTCAAGAGGTGAATGAGATTTATCACTTCAATGGTGCTGGCTGGGTGAAAGTTGTGACACCGGCATCGACTACTGGTGAGGTGTTTGATGTCTTCTCTGATACGCCGCCGGCTGATTCTGAACTGGGGGATGTTGATTTTGCCACGTTGTTTGACAGCGTGTTTGCTCAAAGCCAGTCAGTATCCAATGATGCGTTTTCTAGCACCACGACCAGCTATGACTATGACTATCTGTTGAATATTTCAACCTCGCAGGGAATCTCCCAGCCGGTTTATGTAGATGGCTGGCAGCGTAGTGTCGATTACACGAATCCAGCAATCGAGGATGAAGTGGTTGGTTGTAATGCGGTGCCTTATTTTAAACAATTTGAGCGCTATAGTTATGAGTCTGAGCCGGGTTACCCCAAAGACAGTTTGTCGTTATTGAATGAGCAGCAGTCATTTTCCAGCAGTGATTATGGGGTGTTGAATGAAACCTTGAATGTTGAAATTAGCCCTGTGAGTGGCTGGTACAGAATCCCTGCTGGCCACACAGCAGTTATCAGTAAGCATGTGCAGACACCCGCATTGACAGTTGATGATGATGTGGCGGTTGCCAATGCAGGAACCGACGCAACATACACGCCACTCTTGTATGACCAATCCATTAGCTGGTCGGTTAATCGGCAGTTAACGATTAGTACAATTCATGATGCCGGGGCCGACAATATTTTTTCGATGACAATCAATGAAATCGAAGCAGGCAGTGATGCTGTGGTTTATTCAATCAGCCGATGATTTAAGCTTATTTTTAATAAATACCAAGATCCAGATAACTGCGCGAAATTTTTTCGATGGCAATCATATAACCGGCGGTGCGTAGATCCTTTACTTTTTTATTGCTGTTGAGCATTTCGCTTAGCTGTTGATAACCATTACGCATGGTGTCATCCAGCCCTGAATTGACCAGGTCTTCTTCCGATGCACCACGAATCACTTTTTTGCGAACATCATCGCTGATGCATTTGCCTGTCAGCTCTTCAAGTAGGTGGGCGAACTCACGGCTGCGCATCTCTTCATGACGGTGTTGCATGCGACCAAAGCGGATGTGTGACAGATTTCTGATCCACTCGAAATATGAAACGGTAACGCCACCGGCATTGGCATAGATATCTGGAATGATGACAATACCTTTGCTGCAGAGCAGTTTGTCGGCTTCAAAGGTGATCGGGCCGTTGGCGGCTTCGACGATTAGCTTGGCCTGAATACGGTCGGCGTTTTCATTGGTTATCGTTGCCTCCAGTGCCGCCGGGATCAGAATGTCGCATTCCAGCTCCAGTGCCTTGTGGCCATTTTCATCGAACAGGGCATTAGGGAAGCCTTTCATGGTTTTGTGTTCGTTGATGTGCGCGTGCAAAGCTTTAATATCAAGACCGTTGTCGTCGATCAACACACCTTCGCTTTTGATGACGGCGATAATCTTGGCATCGTCCTCGGTCGTTAACAGGTGGGTGGCATGAAAGCCAACATTGCCAAAGCCCTGGACGACAATGCGTTTGCCAGCCAGACCTGGTGTCAGACGAGCCTTCTGGACATCGGCCGGGTGGCGGAAGAATTCCTGAATCGCATATTGCACGCCGCGGCCGGTGGCTTCGGTACGGCCACGGATGCCACCATGCTGAATCGGTTTGCCGGTGACGCAGGCCTGATAGTTGATGTCGTCAGGAAACAGGTGTTTATAGGTGTCGGCCATCCAGGCCATTTCACGCTGCCCCGTGCCGACATCGGGTGCTGGCACATTGGTGGATGGGCTGAGAAAACCTTTGCGTACCAGTTCGGTAGTGAAGCGGCGGGTGATCATCTGCATCTCATCACGGCTGTACTTGCTTGGGTCGATTAACAATGCACCTTTGGAACCACCGAAGGGGATGTCCATCAGGGCACACTTGTAACTCATTAGCGATGCTAAAGCCTCTACTTCATCTTGATTGACGTAAGGGGCATAACGAATCCCGCCCTTGGCTGGCAGCCGATGGGTGCTGTGTACCGCACGCCAGCCGGTGAACATCTCAATCTTGTCGCGGATCTTGACCGGGAAGGTAACCTGGATGATGGAGGAGCAGGCCTTAATTGCTGCGGCGGTGTCTACTTCCAGGTCCATTGCTGCAATAGCCTGATCAACCTGATAGTTCACATTTTGGCTAAATGTGAGTGTGTTCGTGGTTGGCTCGGTCATCAGTTGCCTCCTTGGCCTGAATGATTGTATCTATATCTATGGAGAACTAGGATTCATGCATTTATCAGCGGCAGATTATGGGGATTGTTTAGTCCAAGTTGCTTGAGTTTATCCAGATCTTCAGGCCTGTCCAGGTCCCAGGTGGTGGTCAGTTCAAACCAGCTGGCATTCTGTTTATCGAGTTGTCCCCGGGTTTGTCTGAGGACATGGTTACTGCCCCAATCAATATCCTGAAAAATGGTGGCATTTGTCTTGTTAAGCCCAATCAGGACATAACCACCGTCAGCGGCGGGTTTAAGTACACACTCATGTTGCTCCAGAACGCTCAGTGCCTGTGCCAGGTCACTTGGTTGTAAGGCAGGGCAGTCGCAGCCAATCAGAATGGCGCGTTCGGCCTTGGCCAGGGTTTGGCTAAAGGCGTGGTTCATTCGCTCGCCCAGATTCGCGCCCTGCTGTTGTTTCAGGCTGATGGTGAAGTGTTGTTGACAGTGTTTGAAAAAGGCATGTTCAGGTTGGTCGGCACACCAAAGTTCTACCTGACATAGCCTGGCCTGAGTGGCGGTAGTCAGTGTCTGCCACACGAGTTGGGTATGCAGTTCTGCGGCGGCCTGTGCACCAATGGCGGGGATCAGGCGGGTCTTGCACTGCCCCGGAATCGGCGCCTTGGCAAAGATGATGATGCGTGCATTTGGAAATAACATCCGCTTAACGATACAGCCTGGCAAGTTGTTCCGGCTTGGCACCGCAAAAATAGGCCAGCCGCAACCGCCACATCAGGATGACAGTTTTTAAAATCCCGTATTGTTCCCAGCGGCGGCTGGAGGTGGTGAGTTTTGCCTTTATGCAAGCGGGGCGACTGTGACGCCTGAGTGTTTTGCTGATGGCAATGTCTTCCATTATGGCAATGTCAGCATAACCGCCAATGTTATTGAATAGCTCACGTTTGATGAAGATGGCCTGATCACCTGTAGCAATACCAGTGATGCCTGAGCGCCAGTTCATCATCAATTCAATAATTCTCAACAGTGGCTGCCTGCCCGTAAGCTGCACATCAAAGCGCCCCCATGATGTTGTCTGCAAGCCTTGTTGAATCAGCTCAACGGCACGACTAGGCAAGAGGGTGTCAGCGTGCAGAAATAACAACACATCGCCACCGGCTTGCTGTGCGCCGCTGTTCATCTGTCGGGCACGCCCCTTGGCTGAGTCGATGATATGGTCTGCCAGTGGTCTGGCAAGTTTGATGGTTACATCATCACTGCCACCATCGGCGATGATGATTTCATGACCCTGTTGCCGTAGTGATTGCAGTGGCTGCAACGTAGCGACAATATTGTCGGCCTCGTTAAAGGTCGGGACGATGATGGAAACTTTGTCCATGCGATTTTTTACAGCGCCCCGCCGCAACTACTGCCTTGCCCAGCAGTGCAGCCATAGCAGTGGTCCTTCACCACGATGGCCTTGCCGCTGATGTCCTGGCCTAGCAGATCCTTGATGTGGCTCTTGGGCTTGTCGCTTAGTGGTGCTGGCAAGTCGAGCATTTGGTTGAAGTCACAGTCATAGACATAGCCCTGCCAGTCGATACTGATCAGGCTGCGGCACATGACATTGTCGAGATTGTGCTGGCTGAAATTATCACGTAGCAGTTGCATGTAGCCTGCAAACTCACCCTTTGATATCAGCATGCTGCCAAAGCGCTGGATAGGCATGTTGGTAAGGGTGTAGAGATTGTTGAAGACAATGCCATGGTCTTGTCGCAGACGTTCACGGTAGGCGTTTTCCAGTTCAAGTTGTGATGGCGGCAGTGAAGGCCCTTGCGGGTTATACATCAGTTCCAGCACCAGGCCGCTATCAGATTGGCCATAACCAAGTTTATTGAGTAGTTTCAGTCCTTCAATGCTGGCATCAAACACACCCTTGCCGCGTTGTTTGTCGACATTGTCTTTTAGATAGCAGGGCAATGAGGCCACCACCTCGACCTTGTTGTCGGCCAGAAACTGGGCCAGATGCTCTTGGTCGGGTTCAAACAGGATGGTCAGGTTGCAGCGGTCGATGACATGCACGCCAAGCTTGCGGGCCTCTGTCACCAGATATCGAAAGTGTGGATTGAGTTCCGGCGCGCCACCGGTGAGGTCGAGTCTTTTTACAGTAGATGCCTTGAGAAACTCGATGAGTTGCTCGACAGTCTCGGCTGTCATGTTCTCTTCGCGTTTCGGCCCGGCGTTAACATGACAGTGCAGGCACTGCTGGTTGCAGCGATAACCAAGATTGACCTGTAGCGTCTCCAGCTTGCCGCGCCTGATGGCGGGAAAGTTGGTCTGCTCTAGTAGCGGTAGTGTTGCGTGCATGTGGTTTCCTCATCGGTGCGCATGGCGCACCCTACGTTTAATATGTTTTACGAAATTTTTTCACCATCACCGGCAGCAGAGCAAACAGACCGAGCAGGCCAAAGGCCAATAGAGTTTCTGCCGAGACCAGTTGATCAAGCGAGTCGATACGCCCCAGCGACTGGCCCAGGTTGGCGAAGACAAAACAGCCGGGCAGGATGCCGATGGCGGTGCCGACCACATAGGTGCGCAGTTTGATTGGCGTAAAGGCCGGCGCCAGATTGACCAGCCAGAACGGAAACAGCGGCACCAGGCGCAGGAATAACAGATAGTGCAAGGCGTTGTCGTTAAAACCGTTGATCAGTTTGGCCGCCATGCCACCATTTATTTTCTGTCGTGCGGCATCGGCAAACAGGTAACGGGCGGCAAGAAATACCAGCGTGGCACCGAGGGTTGCGGCAACAAGGATCATGGCTGTGCCGACCCAGCGGCCAAACAGAAAGCCAACGGCAAGTGACAGCACGGTTGCGCCGGGAATACTGAATGCGGTTGAGGCGGTATAGATGATGATTGCCAACAGAACGGCTTGTAGATAGTTGCTCTCGGTATAGGCAAGCAAGGCATCGCGGTTGTTTTTGATGACGTCCAGGCTTAGATACTGATCACCGCCGAGAATAAAGAATGTCGCCAGCCCGCCAACAAACACAGTCAGGATGCCAAGTTTTAACCATTTTCCGCTGCTACTGCTCATTGTCTGTATGGGGGCTGCTTCCATTGTTTTATCCTTCATATGCTACTGCAATTACGGTGCTTTAAACACGGACGTTTCGGGGTGGAATGCGATCCAGGCGAACCAAAAGGCATTGATGCCAGCCAGAGGTTTACCCGTAGCATCATTGACTCGGGCGCTATGACTCGCTTGGTCATAGTGGATGACTAGCTCTTTGCCATTGAATTGATCTTGAATGAGGCCTTTGGTGCGGCTCAGTTCAGCAAAGGGATAGGCCTTGAACTGGCCGTCGATCTCCAGTCCCAATACCCGCTCCTTGGGGTGATAACGCGGGTCGCGATGTGATACCGGAAAGTAGATGCCCTGACTGTCTTCATAACCGGCATAGGGATCACGGCCGTAGTCACGTGAATAGCCGGTGTCGGTGGAAAGCACTAAAGTTTGTGGATGGCGTTTTTGCCAGTCGGCCCAGCTGGTGTGTTCCAGTGAGATTAGTTTAAGCCTTGTATCTTTCATTGGCCCGGACACCGCACGTGTTAGCAGTTGCGACCAGAGTGATTCAGTTTCGCGGTCATAGAGTAAAACATCGCTGTTATAGAGCAGCCCGGAGACGCCGAAGTTGAGTTGCTTGCCACCAGCATGGGCGGCAAAGGCCACACCCGTGCCGCATAAAGGGCAGAAACTCACCACCACCGCTTCACCACCAATCTCATCATTGACGATCTCATGCCAGTTCATGATTGAGATGGGATAGGCCTTGCTAATGCCGTTGCGCTGCAGGCCTAAAACTCGGTCTTGCACCTTGAGATGCTTGGCTTGATTGGCGCTGACAAAAACGGGCTTATCAATCGAAGGAATGCCGTCACGTGGCGGCCCGCCCCGATGGATTTCGTTGCGGGGAATGCTGCTGTTGTTTATATCAAAATCATTAAAAGCATCTGATGCCAGGCACTGAGACAAGGCTGCACTTGTGACCAGCAGGGTCAGCAGGGTCAGCAGGGTCAGCAGGAAGCTGAGTCGTTTGGGGAGCTGTTTTTTCATTACATTCCGTGCTCATGTAGGGCTTGCTTATCTAGTCGTGGCAGCCTGGGGATCCTTACACTCATTATTGCAATTGCCAAGACTCAACCTCCAAAAGGTCTTTAGGTATCAAGTTAATCTACCGATACCCACTTACTTGATGCTGGAACTTAGGGGCATAGTTGTCATATCTAGCAACCCTGCAGGGGTGGGGTGAATGAAAAAAATAAATCTCAGAACGCATATATTGCTTCCTCTGGCGCTGGTCTCAGGGCTGATGTTCGCTGCTTTTGTGATTGCTATTAATCACGAAGAACAAAAACACTTGTCTGAAGATCTGGCGCGAAGCATCCAGTCTGTTGAAGGGCACTACCGCGAGGCTTTGGAAGAAAGGGCTCACAAGCTTGGGGCAGCCCTAGAGGTCATTGCCGCCGATACCAGACTGCGGTCGGCTTTAGAGACCCATGACCGAGATGCACTGCTTAACCATGCCATGCCATCCTTTCAGCGCCTCAAGACCGAACATAACATTACTCACTTCTACTTTCACGATGAGCGGCGTGTAAACATCCTTCGTGTTCATCAACCAGGCAGATACGGCGACACTATTAATCGATTTACGGCCTTGGCTGCCGAAAACAGTAAAGCACTATCTCACGGTGTGGAACTGGGGCCTCTGGGTACATTTACGCTGCGTGCTGTGCTTCCTTTATGGGAAGGGGAGCGGTTACTTGGTTACATTGAACTTGGGGAAGAGGTTGATCAACTTGTTCAAGATATCGAAAAGGTTTTTGATGTTGAACTAATAATCGTAATCGACAAGCAGTATTTACATCAGCATGAGTGGGAATCGGGTATGACGATGCTCGGGCGTAAGGTGCATTGGCAGAGGTTTCCGAATCTGGTCATTGTTTCACAGACAGCGGGATTAAAAGCAAATGTTTTGAACGCAGTCTTATCAGGCCTGCAGCTAGGCGGACTGCTTCCATCGGCGGATGTTGAGATATTCCAGGATGAGCGACAATACCGGGCTCGCATGCTAACGCTTCAAGATGCCGGGGGGCGCAGTGTTGGCTCAATGGTGGTGCTACGAAACATGACGGCGCGTATTCATAGCACCTGGGATACGGTAATTATGATTAGCGGCACAGCATTGCTGCTCGGTTTATCCCTGTTTCTTTTGATCTATATCATCCTGGGTCGTGCTGAGCGGCAACTGCAGACCCTGTTTTCAGGACTGGGAGAGAGCCAGTTGCACCTCACTAATGCTCAGCGCATGGCGCACCTGGGTAACTGGGAGTGGGATTTGGGAGCCGATGTGCTGAATTGTTCTGATGAGGCAGGCCACATCCTCGGATTGGAGACGATAGATTGTTCCCTTGCGTACGAAGGACTGCTTGACCTCATTCACCCTGAAGACCGGGATGATTTTAAATACTTCATCGATAAGGTGCGCGGCAACGGCGACATCTATGAATTGGTTCACCGCATTATTCGGGCGGACGGTTCGGAGCGAGTGGTACGCCATCACGCAGAGGTCGTACGCGATACATCTGGCGCGCACAGTATCAATGCCACCATCCATGACATTACCGAGTTGCAACAGGCGGAAATAAGATCGGCACGCATGGGTCGCATTTTAGAGCACTCCTGGAATGAAATTTACACCTTTGATGCACGCACGCTTCATTTTATCGAGGTCAGTGATGGCGCCTGCCAAAATCTCGGTTTCTCCATAGATGAAATGAGATTGCTGACACCGGTCGATTTAAAACCGGAGTTTACTCACAACCAGTTTGAGGCATTGATTAGACCGTTACGTCAGGGAGAGAAACAACAAGTTTGTTTTGAAACCGAACACTGTCGCAAGGATGGCAGTCGATATCCTGTTGAGGTGCGCCTGCAGCTCACCAGAACAGAGAAGTCACCGGTGTTTATTGCCATTGTCCAGGATATTAGCGAGCGAAAGGAATATATAAAGGATTTGGAACACAAGGCTTTATATGATGCTTTAACTGGCCTGCCCAACCGTTCCCTCTTACAAGACAGACTGGAGCATGCGTTGACAGTGGCACGTCGGGAAACATCTTCATTAGCGGTACTTATGATTGATGTGGTTCGTCTACGGGAAATCAATGATCTGCTGGGGCATGACAATGGTGATCGTGTATTAATTGAGATAGCTAATCGCTTGCAAAATGGATTGCGCGATTCTGATACGGTAGCGCGTCTGGGTGGTGATGAGTTTGTTATCGTGTTGCCGGCGGTAGATAGAACGCAGATTCACCTTGCCGTTGATAAGATTCAAAGACTGTTTGAACTGCCAGTCATCATTGATGATACGCCGTTTGAACTAGAGGTTGCCATTGGCGTCGCTCAGTATCCAGATCATGGCGATGGCGGCGAAATTATAATGCAGCATGCGGATATTGCCATGCACGTAGCAAAGAGCGAAACAAGTGGCTTCAGTATTTATGATATTCATGATGACCCCTTTAGTGTGCAAAAACTCAAACTACACGGTGAACTGCGTCAGGCTATCAATAATGAGGCGCTGGCAGTATTTTATCAGCCTAAAATTGATGTTAAAACAGGCAGAGTCGTAAGTGTAGAGGCGCTATCACGTTGGCTTCATCCTAGCGAAGGGATGATTTCTCCTGATAACTTTATTCCTATGATTGAGCGGTCAGGAATGATACGGCCATTCACGCTTAGGGTGTTGGAACAAGCTATCAAACAGTCCAGGCTTTGGACGGAGGCCGGCATCAATCTCACTGTGGCGGTTAATCTATCTACTCGCAATCTGCTTGATCCGAGTTTGGCTGACAGTATTGAGCAGCTATTGCAAATTCATGAAGTACAGCCTGATAAAATCAGCCTTGAAATTACAGAGTCAGCAGTCATGTCCAGACCGGAATATGCGGTGAAGATGCTGACGCGACTGCATGCTATGGGATTGAAATTATCAATCGATGATTTTGGCACTGGTTATTCTTCACTTTCCTATTTGAAACAACTGCCTGTTTCAGAACTGAAGATAGATTATTCCTTTGTCTCGGGTTTAAATAATAATGAAAGTGATGAAGTGATAGTTCGGTCGACCATCGACCTTGCCCATAACCTGGGTCTCAGCGTCGTGGCTGAGGGCATAGAAGATAAAGAAACTTTGGATATGCTCGCGGTAATGGGGTGCGATATTGGTCAGGGTTACCTCTTTAGTCGAGCACTGTCTGTTGATGAACTATCTTCCTGGTTGGCGGAATCTACTTGGGGTTTGAGCTAGTAGCGGCATTGATATTAAATGTGCCATGGTGAAAAGTATAGATATTGGTATGCAGACTTTTGATCAATCTTTATACCAACTTTATAGTGATGGAAAGATATCAATAGAAGAGGCACTGAACAATGCTGATTCACGCAATAATCTATTATTGAAAATTCGCCTATCCAAAGGTATGAATGAAGAAAGACAGGATGATGGTTTGTCTCTTAATGATGATGGTTTAAGAACAGATTGAGTAGTAAGACGGCTATGTTTGTGCGATGAAATCTACACTTTTAATTCTCTGAGAAATAAAATTCCGCCCACCGTTATAGAGGGTGGCCATATTTTTTTGCGCCGTTAGCCTCAATCATTGTGGCTGTGCCAGCTGTAGCTCAAACGGGTAGCTAACCACCTCCTGGGTAGGGGCGTAGATCAACTCTATGCTTTTTTCTGTGCCGGTAAAACCGACAGTGGCAGACCAGCCGTCGTCATCTTTTTGCATGTTCAGCTGGCTGGGGCCGATGTATTGGTCGGCCTGATTAAGGACGCGGAAGTTCACCAGTTTGTCGCGTCCTTTAATAATCCTGAAGACCAGCAGACCTGATTTGATGCTGCTGTTTGATGTTGCCGCCTGGGATTGTTCAATTACCTCAACCACTGCCGGCCTTGGCAAACAGTTGACGATATTTTTTCGCCAGTGCCGGCTCATCAAGCCTTTTGATCACGACGGCCTTGCCGCTGAAAAAGCGGGCTTTAACCTCCGCAGGGTCCATTTTGGTGATTTTGCTTAAATTGACGATTACCTGGGCCGGGTTGTGGCCATCAATAAGCTTGCCCCTGAAAATGATGCTAATCATATTTGTCACCGGTGTATGGATTCTCAGTGAACTATCGAACTGGTTGATGTTACCTGTAGTGTGTAAGGTTTGATCAGTTAAGGCGACTAGTTTGAAAGCTTAGCCAGTGGAGGGCCAATGTTTTATAGATTAGTGTTATCGGTGTTGTTATTGGGGCTGACCTCGCAGCTTAGTTGGGCTGATGGAATTCGTGTCACTGGTTCCACCACCGTGTTGCCGATTGTGGCAGAGGCAGCCAAACAGTTTCGTCAGATGCATCCGGGTTTGAGCCTGACCGTATCTGGTGGTGGTTCAGGTGTTGGGATTGCCAGTGTTGGTCAGGGTATGGTCGAGATAGGCATGGTCTCGCGCGAACTCACTGCCAGCGAGAAAAAACGTTTATCGGCTAAGGTCAGACAAGTGGCGGTGGCTCGTGATGCTGTGGCCGTGGCAATTTCAAAATCTGTATATGACGCGGGGGTGAGACAACTGAGTCTGGCCCAGATTGCTGCCATCTACCGTGGCGAGATCAAAAACTGGCAACAGCTTGGTGGTCCTGATAGACGTATTCTGGTGATCGATAAAGAGGCCTCGCGGGGTACCCGTCATATCTTTGCCAAGGTGGTGTTGGGCAGTGAACGGGCTCGTGCGCCGGGTGCAACGATTATCACGGGTTCGAATAATGAAGAGCAGGCGGCCATCGCCAATAGCGATAAGGCCATCGGCATGCTCTCTCATGCCTGGCTCAATGATGCCGTGCGTGCTGTGGCTGTGGGCGAGAGAGACACGGCTGTGTTGCCTACGTTTGAGACAGTGGCCGATGGTAGTTATCCAATCCAGCGACAGTTGAATCTATTGCTGTCTGCAAGCAGTGGCAAGGCGAGTCATACCTTTGTCGATTTCCTGCTGTCGCCACAGGGTCAACAGATTGTGCAGCAGGTCGGTTATCTGCCGGTTAAATAATGTAGGGTGCGCCATGCGCACCATTTTCTGTCGGTGCGCGCGGCGCACCCTAACCATGGGTGGCAGGATGTGTTGAGACTTTGGCTTTCATTCTCGGCCTTAACGACGGCGTTGGCTATTGCCGCTGTGTTGGGTTTTTTGATTCAGGCCAGTTGGCCGTTGTTTCAAAGCCAGGGCTTAAGTTTTATCAGCGAGCCCGAGTGGTATCCCTACGAACAATTGTATGGCCTGTTGCCAGTGTTGCTGGGCAGTTTTTGGTCTATCAGTCTGGCTTTATTAATTGCTGTGCCAACGGGGCTAGCTGCGGCCATCCTTTGTGCCGAGTTGTTACCAAATCGTGCTCGCAAGCTGCTGCGTTTTAGCATGGAGTTGATGGCCGGTATCCCATCGGTGGTTTATGGTCTGTTGGGTCTGTGGATTTTATTACCGCTGCTCGAAAGCCAGTTTGATCTGCTCACCGGCCGCAGTCTATTGGCCGCCGCTCTGTTGTTGGCCTTGATGATACTGCCGACGATTATGGTGTTTTCGGAAGCGGCGATTGCTGCGGTAGTGTCTGAACAGCGGCAGACGGCGCTGTTGTTGGGGCTGGATTGGCCCACACGGCTGTCGCGTCTGTTGTTGCCACAGGCCTGGCCCGGTATTCGCGTGGCTATCTTGCTGGCTCTGGGGCGGGCCATGGGTGAGACGGTGGCGGTGATGTTGGTGGTTGGTTCTCTGGATAGACTGCCATCGCCCTTGTATAACCTGCTGCAACCAGCTCAGACGCTGACATCACGCATCGGCCGTGAGATGGCCGAGGCCAGCGTCGGTTCGCTGCACTGGGCGGCCCTGATTGCCTGTGGCCTGACGCTGGCGCTGGTGGCAATGGCCTTGTCATTGTTGACCCAGCGGCGGCAGCCGTGATGAACAGAACGCAACTTAGCAAGATTTTAATCGTCGGCCTGGCCCTGCCGGCGCTGTTGCTGCCGTTGGCTTGTCTTGCCTATATCTTGTTTAAAGGTCTGCCGGCACTGAGTTGGTCATTTCTTTTTACTGCGACAGAGGGGGCGGGCTTTGGTGCGACCAGTGGCATTTGGGCGCAATTGCTTGGTTCTCTATTGTTGGCGCTAGCGGCCAGCCTGGTGGCAACGCCATTTGCCTTGGGCGTGGCACTCTATTACCGCTTGTTTGCATCTGCGCGACAACAGCGGCTGTTGGCTGCGCTGTTGAATATGTTGCAGGGTATTCCGCCGATTGTATTTGGCCTGTTTGGTCTGGTGGTGTTTGTGCACTTGTTGCAGTGGGGTGTGTCATTACTGAGTGGCGCGGTGATATTGGCGATGGTGATATTGCCCATGCTGGTGCTTAACAGCATCGCCAGTCTTGAGCGTATTCAAGTGGAATATACCGAGGCGGCACAGTCTTTGGGGCTGGGGCATAGTGCGCTGATAGGCCGTGTCTGGTTGGTGCAGGCCTGGCCCGGCATCCTCACTGGCCAGTTGTTGGCAATGGCCCGCGCCCTGAGTGAAACGGCGCCAATCCTGTTTACGGCAACAGTGTTTTCTGGCGTGGTCTGGCCGGAGTCGATCTTTAGCCCGGTGACGACGCTGCAGACGCATATCTTTTATCTGGCCCAGGAAGGCAGTAATCAAACAGCGATCCAGGCTGCCTGGGGCAGTGCAGTGGTATTGCTGGCCGTGGTGGCAGGGTTTTCTCTGTTGGCGCGTTGTTTATCGAACCGCTATGAAACTTCTCGAAACTTGGGAGCAGAATGATGATTCCTCAGCTTGAAACAATTGAATCGGCGTTGCCGCAGCCTGATCTTCTGGCTTTGCAAATACAGGGCTTAACGTTGAGTCTGGCGGGTATGTCCGTGCTTGAGAATGTTGACCTTGATTTGGCTCAAACCGGTGTCACCAGCCTGATCGGGCCATCCGGTGCAGGCAAGAGTTCGCTGCTGCGCTGTATCAATGGCCTGCATCAGAATTGGCAAGGGCAGATGGTCTTGGCGGATCGGGATGTCCGCCACTGGCAGGGCGGTTGGGACCAACTGCGCCGTCATGTTGGTCTGATTGCGCAGAAGCCCTGTGTCTTTCCGCAGTCAATTCGGGCCAATGTTGTGTTTGGTATCCAGGGCTGGCGGCAGCGACGCCGAGCCGATGGCCTGGTTGAAGCGGTGTTGCGACAGGCCGCTTTGTGGGATGAAGTCTCAGAGCGGCTTACGGCCCCGGCTGAGTCCTTATCCCTGGGCCAGCAACAACGGCTTTGTATCGCCCGTGCCCTGGCCATCAAGCCAGGCCTGTTATTGCTGGATGAACCCACTGCCTCGCTTGATCCTCGCTCTAAACTGCTGGTCGAGCAGACTATTCAGGTCTTGGCCCAGTCCATGCCGGTGCTGTGCGTGACCCACGATCTAGACCAGGCCCAGCGTCTGGGGGGGCAGGTGGTCTTTATGTGTGAGGGCAGGGTGATAGAACAGGCAGATTGCGAGTCCTTTTTTCAGCGGCCGCAACGGCTGGAGAGTCGCGAGTTTCTGAGTTGGAATGTCTGTGAATGCGTAGCAACTTAAGCCTTTGATCAATAAAAATTTGTTGCTTTATCCCTTATGTAAAGTCATGAAATAGCACTTCGATTTTGAAAGTTGCTCGATGCCCGCTTTTTTGCCATTTCTGTATTTCAGTTGGACTTTAATCTTTAATTAAAGAGTCTTTGAATTAGGTCGATTTATAGGTCGAGGGGTTGGTTCTCTGAAAGGAATGATCATTAGGCTACGCTAGCTGTGGAACGATGAGCTTCGTTTCGTGGTTAAATAAAGTGTCGCATATAGGGACGTAAGCAAGGGTAGTTGTAGTCATGTCAATTAGAACCAAGCTGCTCAGTCTTATACTTCTGATCTCATTTATGCCGATTTTGATAATCGGCTATTTCAATTATACAAATTTTAAACAAGTCATCGAGCAGCAAACCCAGCACAACCTTGAAGTTACCAGCCGGGATAAACGTGAAAAGGTTGAACTGTTCCTGTTGGCCTTAAAGACTCGTGCGCAAGACTTCGCCTCGGATGGTTTTGTGCGAGACAGTATGGTGCGATATCACCGCGTCGAAAACAGGGAAACAATCAAATCTACAGTTAAACAACATTTGATTAATAACAAACTGTTGCTTGATGAAAAAATTATTAGTATCACCCTTTTGGATAAGAATGGTGTGGCGGTAATTTCAACAGATGATAGTGGTCTTGGCAGAGATTACTCTGAAACCTATCCAGTGGAGAAAAATAACGAGGATGTTATTTCCTCGGATCTATTTTTTGATGCTGAAAGTAAATCTCTTTCTATCGAGGTCATGGCGCCCATCCATTCGCGGACGGAAATAAAACAGTATTTCGGCACAGTTCTGATCCGTTTTAATGCCAACATTATGAATCAGGTTGTGTCGGATCATCAGTCGATGACGATGATGCATGGCGATATGAATCTTGATAGTTATGATAGCTCTGATAGCTATCTGGTGAATGCGCAACGGCGGATGATAGCGGGGCATCACTCTATTGATAAAAGTGTAGACACCTTTCCCGTAAATGCATGCCTGGTTGAATCGAAGGGTGCGCGCGGTTATTGGTTGAATTATCGTGGTGTCGAGGTTCTTGGTTCATCCGCTTGTATAGAGATGGGTCACTTTAAGTGGGTGTTGCTGTCTGAGGTGGATGTTGTTGAGGCGCTGGCACTGATTGATGATTATCAGCGGCTTTTTGGTCTGTTGGTGTTGATTATATTGCTGATAGTCCTAGTCGTAGCGCTTTATCTTACCAGGGTGGTGTCAGCGCCAATAAAGTTGCTAAATGATGGTGTTAAGAAGATTGCCGCGGGTAATCTGAGTTTTACTGTCGGCACTCGTCAGCAGGATGAGATTGGCGAGTTGTCTAGGTCGTTTGATTTGATGCTGACAGCAATCAAACACTCAAAGCATGAAATAGTGACTGTTAATACAAGTCTAAATGATGTCAATCAAGAGCTAGGTTATGTAAGAGACGCCATGGATAAACATGCCATTATTGTTGAAACCGATAGTGACGGCATTATTACCCGTGTTAACCGAAAGTTTTGTGAGATAACTCAGTACGCGGCGGATGAGATTGTTGGTCAGACTCACCGGATTATTAATTCCGGTTATCACCCGGGTTTGTTTTTTGAAAATATGTGGCGAACTATTGCGTCGGGCAATGTTTGGCACGGTGATATATGTAATCGTCGTAAGGATGGTGAGATTTACTGGGTTAATACAACTATCGTTCCTTTCCTGAACAAAGATGGAAAGGTTGAACGTTATATAGCCCTGCGTACCGATATAACGCAGCAGAAAAAGATTGAGCAGAATCTACTTCGTTTTAACCGACGTTTGTTGGCCTCGGCCAATATTGAAAAGGCAATTTTAGATGCCTCGGATGAAAAAGAATTGTTGTCCGCAGCTTGTAAGGTGTTGGTGCAGGATGGTGGTTATTCACATGCCTGGGTAGGCTACGTTTTGCATGATGTGGAAAAGACGATTAAACCTGTCGCACAGTTTGGTTATTCTGATGACTATTTTGAGTCCGCAAAGATCAGCTGGGGGGATAATGAGCAGGGTCGTGGCCCGGTGGGGGTTGCTGTTCGCTGTGGCTCAGAAATGGTTATTCGAGATATTGCCGCAGATGATGAGTTTGCACCCTGGTTTGAATATGTTGCGTCACTCGGTACCAAGGGCATTGTTTATTTGCCATTACGGGATGGTCAGGATGTATTTGGCGTTATTTCAGTGCATACACAGGATAATAATGTTTTTGATGCAGATGAGGTGGCGTTGTTAAAGCGTCTTGCCAATGATGTTGCCTACGGGATAATTAGTATCAGGGCTAGATATGATAGAGATCGGGCTGAAGCAGCGCTTGAAAAAAGTGAAGAAAACTTACGCCGGGCTCAGAAGATTGCTCAGCTTGGCAGTTGGGAATATGACCTTGTTAGTGGCAAATATAACTGGTCTGATGAAATGTATACACTGCTTGGCTATCAGCCGGGTGATGTAGAACCTTCTTGCGATGAAATTTTAAAAATGGTTTGTTTGGCTGAACGTGATCAGGTTGCCGCAGATCTTAGTCAATCAATAGAGAATGTGGTTTCTCGTAACATGGAATTCTGCATTACTAAACCGGACGGTGAGTTGCGTCATATCATGTCTCAACTGGTGGTTTATGCAGGTGATGATGGCAAGGCAAACCGTGTTGCAGGAACAATGTTGGATGCCACCGATCAGAAACAATCGGAAAATGAGCGGGAATCACTCCAAAATCAACTTCAGCATGCACAAAAGCTTGATTCAATCGGTCAGCTGACCGGAGGGGTGGCGCATGACTTTAACAATATTCTGTCTTCGATTATGGGATATACCTCACTGGCGATAGAGGAGTGTCCAGAAAATAATCCAGAGTTTCTTGAATATCTAGCCGAGGTGAGTAAGGCCGGCATACGGGCAAAAGAGCTGATTGCACAATTGATGGCCTTTAGTCGGCGTGAAACCAAGGAAGCAGAGACGCTTTCATTGGCTGATATTGTGCAGGAAACATTGAATATGCTTAAACCAACTATTCCTGTTGCTGTCGAGTTGAACTTAGATATTGAAAGTGATTTGCCTTTGGTCCGAGCCAATGCAGTTCAAATTCATCAGGTTATAACCAATCTAGTCATCAACGCCGCCGATTCAATTCAAGACTTCGGCATGATTGATGTTCGTGTGCAAACAAGGCGTATGGATGACAGCCTCTGCACATCCTGTCAGCAGTCTTTCTCCGGGGATTTTATTGAGCTTTCAGTCACTGATACGGGGGTGGGGATTTCGGAGCAAGATCTCATCAGAATGTTCGAGCCATTTTTTACAACCAAAGAGCTTGGTAAGGGAACTGGCATGGGATTGGCCATGGTGCATGGTTTGTTGCATAGCCACGATGGCCATATTCAGGTCGAATCGACCCCTGGCCAAGGTAGCCGTTTTTCTCTGTACTTTCCTTATGAACATTCGGCCTCGGAAACCGAACGGCCTGTTATTGAAATTCCAACAACCAAGACTGATAGCGACATGTCTGGAACCATACTTGTGGTTGATGATGAGGTGCAAATAAGCAAAATGATTTGTTCTTTGTTAACAAGGCGCGGTTATCAATGCGTAGAGGCTAATGCACCCGAGCGTGCCTTGCAGCTATTTGAATCTGAGCCCAATAGATTTGACCTGGTAATAACAGATCAGATGATGCCTAAAATGATGGGGATGGAGATGGCGGCGCTTATGTTGGCCAAGCGTCCGCAGTTACCGATTGTGCTTTGTACTGGTTATAGCGGAAAAATCAATAATGACGATGTTGAGAAAGCGGGGCTTAAAGGTTTTATTGATAAGCCAATTGATTTTGAACGGATGATGAAAACGATAAACTCTCTGATAGAGAAATGATCAAGGCCGTTACTCTAAGGTTTACTTGTCTACTTTCCGACGAGCTCTTCTTTCCTGTTGAGGCTGGACATCAGTTCTGCTTGGGTCGTCGGCGGCAACGTATGAAATAACCACATCTGACCCCTTTAGCGCCCTTTTGCCTTTTTTACTGGTCATACTGACCATATTGAGCCTGCCACATTCAGGGCAGGTGGATTTTCTGTAGATAGCAATATGATAAATGGTCCAGCCAAGCGGGATTAGCATCAATGGAAATACGGAAGAAAACATCGACAGGCTGAGGAACATCATCCACATCAGGGCATCGACGGCAAAACTGCCCATGCCCTGAGTGATTGGTTGGCCAACGTGATAACAGTGAGTGCATATCCTGTCTTGCATTTAAAACTCCAGATGTCAGGCTGCAGGAAAATATGCTGGTAATGTTATCAAACTCTGCTTGGTATTCCCATTAACTATGTGGCTATTTGCCTGTTTGTTTACCTTGATAAGCCCTGGCTGTGTTGATCCAGATATTTGCCTCGTCTGCATTGATATGGCTGAGAGTTTTATGGCCTATTTCATCTGCTTTGGCATTGAATGTTTGAGCTAATTCTTCAGCGGATTTTCCGGCCAAGTTGTTCAGGTCTGTGATGCCGATGTTATGCAGTACCTCGGCCTTGTGACCGTCTATGTCCTTGATGGTCATCAGCTGGGCATGACTGAGCCAGTTATCGAGTTTGTTCCTATCGACATCCAGCATTGCCGCTAACTCAATATTGCTACGCACGCGGGTGCCAGCTGTTAGCAGGTCGCTGATGCTGTAAATGTTGTGTTGATTGAGTTTGTGTTGATAGGTCTTGCCGATGCCCTGGATTTCTTCAATGTCGGTAAAGGGAGTAAAGTCGGGTTGTGTCCATGCCCCTTCATCGGATTCCCGAGGTAAAGGTACTAGCGACATTTCGATCTTGCTAAGGCGGGCCGGGTCGACGTTTTCCTCAGGTTCGATAAAGCGATATTCCACCGTGCCCATGCTGGTGACGTTGACGTGGACATTGGCCTCTATCTTGAACTCCTTCATGGCAAATCGGCTGATGGGATTCTTGGTGTCATACAGGCGTGATTGCAGATTATCGACTGTGTGACTGATGGCCGTAGCAAAATCGTCTGGTGTGCGGCGTTTGGCCTGGTTGATGTTGTTAATGTGCTGTTGCAGGGACAGCTTGTCGGTTTGTAATTTTGTCACCTGGTTTTTTAAGACCTGAATAATCTCTTCCATATTTTCGGTGGATGCTTCGTCTTTGTCTGGATTGGTCAGCGGGGTGAACAGTCCGTACTTGCCATCAATCTCGATCAGGCGCGACGAGTCAGCTGCCTTTAGGTTGGAGTTGTAGCCAGCGTCTGTAATGTTGATGGTGTCAGTCAGTCTGCGTTTGGGGGTCTCTTCAGTGCTCATACGCCTTCCATTTTTTTGGGCATTGCTTGTGTTAGTCATTTTCTTTGATAGGGACTATACCCTGAGGTTGCATTTCAACTCGAACCTTTAACCCGGCCGAGGCCTGATAACCAAACAGCCCGACCGAGGTTGGGTTGAGCGTTTTTGATATTATCTGCGGACCTGATTTTTCTCCATTGCTGCTGTGGGCAATGGTGGCGGCCAGCTCCATTTCAACGATTACCTTTGAAAAGGTATACCACAGTGGTGGCAGCGTCAGTGTGCCTGCCTCTGCCGTTGCGTAGCTTCTGCTGCGTTGTTCTGAATAGGCATCGAGTTGTTCCTGCGCGCCGACCACAGAGGCGATAGTGTTGGCCAACAGTTTGCCCAGTTCTACGGACTGGTTGGTGGTTTGTAAGTCTGGTTTTATTTCCATGCTCAATCTCTTGTGTTGTTAATGGGGCGGTCCACAGACCGCCCCGCACAATTACATTGTTACGCCAGTGCTGTTCGATACCAGGCCAACACGGGCCGAAACAATGAAGTCCTGTGGTGAGGTGTCTGGCTCTTCGCCGAGAAAATCCCGCCGTAGAGTGATCTCTACCTGACCATCGGCATCGGTGACTGCTGTGGGGCCATCGCTATAAGACCAGGACACACCATCGGTTTCGATGGACACGGCCTTGCCAGCAATTGCGTCGCCGTTACGGCGATTGAACTGAATTAGCAGTGACAGGGTTCGTCCGGTTAAGGTGCCGCCATCAATGACATCTTCCAGTGCGCCTTGAATCAGGGTCAGGCGTGGGCCACGAATCACCTGGTTGGGTTTGGGAATGCTGACATCATCACGTGGTTCAAGCAGCGAATTCATGCGCATTTGGCCCATGGATCTGTCCGCAGTGGTTTCAACGTTGCTACTGCGTGAATCACTACGACTTTTTGTGCTGTTATAACCGAAGCCCAATACGATGCCAAAACCGGCATTGGCTAAACCGCTACTGCTGCTGCTTGAATAGGTGTCTGAGGTGGTTTCAGAGGCAAATTCACTGGCCCAGAAACGGCCTTGCAGGCGAACGCTGCTCCACTTGTAAAACACCGGATCAATAAAACTGATTAAGGGTAACTGACGGGTGTGGGCCACGGAGGTGTCCAGGGTGCCGTCATCGCGATAAACCTTTTCCTGCACGGCCACCACATCTACCAGGGTTTCGGCCAGAGCGGTGGCGGTGCGGGCGCCAGTTTCGTTGAGCAGGTTTTGGGTGGCGGCAACGGCCATGCCGGTGCGTTCTACCAGTTGGCCGAAGCCGGCACCGGCAGTGGCAATTTCATCGCCGACAGCGGCGTCTGCCAGCAGGGCGGTGGAATGTGCGCCACGAGGCATAATATTTTGAGTAGCCATGTTAAAACTCCTTATCTGTTTGCGTATTAAAGACGAATGTCGACTGTGCGTTCAATCTGTCCCAGGTATGCCTTTACCGTGGATGTGACACTGCGCATAAAACGCGGATTAGGGATGTTGCGTGTCAGCGTGATCTGAATCTGACCATCGGCGTTGGTGGTATTGCCGGTAAAACCATCACTGCTGGAAAAGGAGTGATTAAAGGGGCCGGAATCGAGGGTGATAGTGACACCAGGGTTGGCAGAACCATCGGCCTTGCGGCAATTAATCAAGACATCCATCGCTCGGGCTGTGACTACACCACCGCTGACCGTTTCGTTGATGGCGCCCTGGGCGAAGTAAATCTGTGGCCCGATAGCAATTTCTGCTGGGGCAGGAAAGTTTTCTACATGGCGGGGGCGCAACATGGCGTCCATGCGCACCTGGCCGGTAGCCCAGTCTGTTTCGTTGCTGGTTTCACGGCTATAAAAAGAGGAGCGCTCGGACTCTGAATAGAGGCCAAAACCGACAAAACCAAAAAACAACCCGGCACTGGCGACTTTGCCACGGCGTTGTTTACGTTCAAAGGTGACTCCGGTGTCGTTGTCCATGGCACCGACATTGAGATCCATAGATAGGGCTACGTGGCTCCACTCGTGTACGGTAGGGGCAACATAGTTGATCAGGGAGACTTCATGTTCGACCAGTTCGGTTGCCTCGGCGACGGGCAGGCCATCGTCGTTCAATTCCTGAATCACATCAGTGACGACTTTGATTTTGGTGTCGCTGAGGGTGCGGGCGGTTTGTACCAGACCGCGGTCAAGGGCGTCTTGTGAACGGGCTACGCCGGTGCCTATGGACATCAAAACATCGCCAAAGGTTGGCGCCAGTCCGGCAAGCTCACCGGAGACATCGGCCTCAAGTGCCTGGGTTGAACTAAACAGTCCGGCAGGCATGCCGCCTGAGGCTGAAATGGAACCGCTGGGTACCGAGGGCATCAGCCCCCCAGAGGCTGCTGAGCTGCTGCTGCCGACGGTCATAGAATCGAGATCCCCGACATCAGAAGTGGTTGTGCTGATTTTCTTTGGCATGACTACTCTCCTTGTTTTTGCCTGCTTAACGCGGTGGGAATAAATCGCTTAGCTGGATTCGGCTTAACACTCCTTTGTCGAAAACCGTTTTAAGCGATATCAGTTGCTGGCGCTGATTACGCCAAATATCTACATCAAACGTAGTCGGGCATTGGTCAGCAATCAACTCTGCCAGTGAAATATCTATGGGCAGGGAAATTGAAACTGATAAACATGCCTGTAGCTGTTCGAGTCGATCTTGTATCTTTTTGAGTTGGTAGGCAGAGCATTGCAGTATGTCTGTCAGCTTGTCCTGATCCAGACTCACAAGCTCACTGATGTGGTTGATGTTGGCAGTAGCGAGGCGCCGCTGAAAGGTATCGCCAATACCCTTGATCCACGCCACCGGAAGTTTGAGTGTCGAACCGGTTTTTATCGGCGCTGCTTCGTTATTCATATGATGGCTGCTAACCAGCGCATAAGCCTGTGGCCCGTTGGGAATGTTGGCGCCAATCACCTGTAAGGTGTGGCTGCCTGCGGCTAAGTTGTCGAGCTGGATGCGTTCGACGCTGTTTACGCGGTCAGGTTGGCCTGCCTGGCCCTGTTCATGATTGCCCCAGATGTGTTGTCCATCTGCTGTGATCAGGCCGAGGTCGAGGTCATTGATCAAATATTCACCGGGATAGTCATACCAGCACAGTACCGCGCGAAACGGAGCCGCTGCTGAGGTGGTGAAACTGAATGATTTAAGCGCGCCAGTTTGCAGGCCATCGTGTTGTTGGTCGGTTAACCAGGTGGTTTGGCTTGGCAGTGACGGCTTCAGATAGAGTCGACCAAAACCGGCTACATGCCGTTCTTCAGTTTCTGGCAAATCTTTTTTGATGACCGCCTGACAGCCAAATATCATCAGCGCCTTGAGTGCCGGGCCTGATGGCGCTGTTCCTAAATGGGACTGCCAGGCCTGGCGTAACAGGGCCATGAAACCGCCAGCGACGCCCGTCGCCATCGAGGTGCCACCGAGATACATATAGTGGGGCATGGGGCTGGTCAGGCCCCAGCCATGTGAGGCGCTGGCGCGTGAACGGGCAGCAGGCAGGTTGGTGCCCGGGGCGCAGACGTCAGGTTTGATGCGACCATCTCGGGTGGGACCGGTAGAGCTGATCATGGCAATGTGTTGCGGTTGGCCGGAAACGGGGTCGGTCTTTTCTTTGTGATTGGTAAAGCGGCTGTGCTGTGGATCAAAGCCGTCCCAGCTGCCGCGATATCCCACGCCAGCCAACGGCCCTTCGGTGGCACCCACTGCGATGACATTCTTGCCGCTGGCCGGGGCGTAGAGGCTGCTTTTGTCGAGTATGCGATCGCCATTGCTGTCACTGCCAGCATTGCCTGCGGCAAATAGAATCACTGCGTCAGGATTTTTCCAAAGGAAGCGATCTGCTTCGTAGCTATCATCGGTGTATTGGCCTTTAGCCGGATCGCCCCAGGCGTTGACGTGAATCCGGGCGCCTTCCTGGCGTGCCCGGTCAAACAGCTCATACAGATCCAGCGGACGACCATTTAAAAAATAGCCGGACTGGATCAGGTGACGTTTATCCGCCTTGATGTGTGTGTATTGTTCTATGGCCTGGAATACCAGATTGGCCTTAGGTGCCAGGCCGCTGTATTTGCCCTGGCTGCGTTTGCCATCGCCCAGTGCCAGCCCCGCAACATGAGTGCCGTGACCTGAATTTTTATCGGCGGCACCATCGTCGCTGCCGGCTGTTTCTGCATACTCTGACCAGGAAGGATTCACCGGCCAGCTTTGAATGCTCTTAACCCGGCCCTGAAAATCAACATGCAGCTGGTCACTGTTATCTCCTTTGTCCAGGCCGGTGTCGGCCACTGCGATAATCTGGCCATCGCCGTTATAGGCTGCAAGGCTATCGGCGATATCAAAGTCATCTGCGCCCAGAGTGGTTTGTAGTGGTGTCCAGGCCAGCTCGATCGGGCGGCTAAAATCGGCAATCTTTATCCCGGCAATCTTTCTTAGTTTTGAAGCGTCGCCGTCGTAGGCAAGGCGTAATTTAAAGCGGCTTTTTTGCAGTGGTTGGTAACCCTGGGCGACTAAATCGCTGCTTACTTGCTGGCGATGTTTTTCAGAAAAGCAGATCAGATCAAGCCAGTTATGAGGTTGTTGCTGTGTATGGCGTTGGCCAAGCTGACGACTGCATTGTTGTTCTTGAAACGGCACCATGCCAGTTAGGCAGGGCAGTTCAGTCTTGAGTTGCTGAATGCTTATCTCAGCGGGGATTTCTACACAGAGCCCATACGGTGGGCAAAAGAAATGTGTTTTTATAGCAAGTTGTTTGAGTCTTGCCAGCCAGTCCTGAGCAATCGGGCCAGCAAAGCGAAGCAGCGAACGGGGAGTGGTTGAAGGTTCAAACTGTCCCGCCGGAATTGTGACGGCCTGACCATTTACAAATACCTGCTCGCCAGCAATCTGATAACCATCAGCAGCAGAAAGCGTGATCTTTTTTTTTGTGTGGATTAGCGAAAAACCCGGGTAGGAATGCAGGACATCCTTGTCCACCTTTTCAAGTAACGTCGATCCATTATTGATGACGAAATACATTGAAGCCTCTTCCATGTAAACATATCGTTATATTCATAAAAAACGATTGTTTATCTTCGTGACTGCTTATTTTAAATGAGAGCGCAGTTTCATTTTTACATTAGGTCGCGGTTTGGGGGATGTCAATTAAACAGGTAGTTATGCTTGTTGGGGAACGGTTTTTTTGGGCTTATCAAGAATTGTTAGCTGGGTATAACAAAGATGTTGGTATACCCAGCGGCAATTTAGAAATATTTGATAAGACCGAGGTCTGCGATTACTGGATGTTGCTTTCTGTCGCGGTATTGA
Source organism: uncultured Gammaproteobacteria bacterium (assembly GCA_965602225.1). Classification (GTDB taxonomy): domain Bacteria; phylum Pseudomonadota; class Gammaproteobacteria; order Tenderiales; family Tenderiaceae; genus Tenderia. Next base: position 28,897 of record CBFCYE010000007.1, read on the forward strand.
TGCTGACAGCTACGTTGGTGGTGACGGCGAAGCTGATGTTGTCATCGGTCGATGGGTCATCTAGATCAGCCTCACAGGTGAAGGCCAGGGTGTAGTTGCCGGCTTCAATAAAACCAATTTCGTAGACAGAATCCCCCGTTCCAGTGTCCAGGGTCACAAGTGCGCTGGTGATGGGGTTGGCGCCTTGGCCACCTTCGTCATCGGCGCTGATGTTTTCGCCTTCATACAGGTAGACCGCCGGGCTGCAGGTGTTTGGATCAATCAGTGCGCTATCGACCGTGCCGTAGATGCTGCCAACATTGCTGTTGCTTACCAGGCGCAGGGTGGGGCGCAGGTTGTAATCGCCGCTGCCAGTTTGGTGTACGGATTTGCGTAGGTCAAAATCGACAGTGAAGCTGATCATGCCGTCTTTAGATGCCTTAAAGTTATGATTGAGTTTTAGACCGCTTTGAGCGCCGCTGGGGATGGTGAGTAAATGTTGGCCTCCAGCACTGGGCACGATGTAGCCCGGGTTGCTGTCATCCAGGTCGAGACGAATCCATTGGTAGTTGCCGGCTGGGATGCTGGCGTCGGTAATCAGTGGTTTTGAATTGGTGCCGCTGAGTTTTAGCAGATCGATCTCTTTGACGGTTGGGTTGCTGCATGCTTCAGAGGTGGCGGTCAGTTGGTTGTCACAGAAAACGAAGCTCTGATTGTCTGCGCTTGAGCTGTGGATCTCCAGGCCGGTAAACCGAATTACGACCTGAGTGGCATCATCTACCGGGGCATCGGTAATGGCCAGGTTGAGCTGGCTGCTGCCAGTTGTGCGGTTGCCTTCACCACCGCAGCCACTTAGGCCGCTTAGACTAGTACCGATGAATATTAAGGCGAAAAAGCCTGGCAATTTGCCGGCTGAAAAAGATCTCTGTTTCATTTTGTTCACCTGCTGTCCCAATATTTTTGGAAATCAATAGGCTAATTTTAACATTTTATGGCTATTTTTCGGCCTATCGATTAGTGCTTGTTTTTAATCACAGTTTTCATTTTTTGTTTGGCATCAGGCGAAAGAGTGTGTTGTTCGTTGCTTTCAATATGTTGATCAAGTTGGCTGCTGGCACCGCGAAGAAAGTCTAATTGGCGGGCATATTTGCGGCAGTAGTGGCATATAAACAGATGAAACTTCAGGCTGATTCGCTGCCATAGACCTAAGTCCCGGTCGAGTTGGTCAGAGATGAGCTGTGTTGCTTGTTTGCACGTAATCATGTTGATCGCCGTTTAATGTTCTGATTTGCCGAACCATTGCAGATCCAGGCACTGGCGCAGCCGCATGCGCATTCGGGAAAGCATGGTCCACAGGTTGTTAGTCGAGGACAAGGCCATTTCCTGACAGATAGTTTCACTGTCGAGATTGTCTATCTCACGCAGGATGAATAGCGTCGCCAGGCGCTGGGGCAGGCGGGCAACGCAGGCCTCCAGCGTTTGCCAGAATTGTTGTTGTTCGAGGCTGGCATCTGGGTGACTCCATTGCTTGACGTCGATCTGCCAATGGCCGCGGCCATCGAAACTTTCCTGTTCCAGCGGGTCAAATACTATATGGTCGTCCTCAAATGGGCGTTCGCGCACCGCCTTGCGGATGTAGTCAACGATCTTGTGTTTGAGTATGCCTACCAGCCAGGTCTTTTCGCTGGATTTGCCAGCAAAACGGTCGTATGACTTGAGGGCCGCAAGAAAGGTTTCCTGCACCATCTCTTCGGCCTGCATAGCGTCACGCAGGCGAAAATTGGCGTGGCGATAGAGAATGTCGCCGTATTGGTCGGGCCAGGTATTGGGGTCTGAGAGGCTATGCATGGCATCATTTCTAACATAAATGAATCAGGGTTACGATCCCCGGCAAGGTAAGTGGGTGGGGTGGCTGTGTTAGAATCTGGTCATGATGATTGACTGTTTCGGAGAAGCAAAAACAGTGAGATTTGCTGTCAGAGGGGTTCATATAAAGCTAGTGTCTATACTCGCCTCGTTGTTGTTAGTGGCGGGCTGTACTAATGATGACAATAGCTTTAGAAGTCTGAACCTGACCGCGACGGCTACGTTGGATGCTCCTACTCAAGCGCCCGCGGTAAAGGTGATGATTGTGGGTGATGTGGCGTCCCCCAGATTGGCAGACCTGCTTGAGGTCAGGGGCTATGACGTTACCAATGTGCCGTATGTGGAGTATGAAGCCTCAGCACCGGCGATGGCCGGTGATTACATCGTCTGGACGGATAAGCGTAACGGCAATTTTGATATCTATGCCTATCAGATTTCGACGGCGACCGAATTCTCTATAAGCCTAGCGGATGGCGACCAGCTTGCACCACAGATTTCTGGTGATTATGTGGTGTGGGAGGACTACCGTAACGGCAGTGGCAATGCTGATATCTATGCCTATCGGTTTTCTACGGCGACTGAGTTTGCCGTAACCACGGCAGCGCGTAAACAGCGTTATCCACAAATTGATGGTGACTATATCGTTTGGCAGGATGAGCGTAATAATGAGGCAGATATCTATGCCTATCGGATTTCCAGTGGGACCGAGATTGCAATAAGTAATCAGTCTGCTGATGGTGAACAGTGGGCACCGCAGATCAATGGTGACAATATTGTTTGGGAGTCATCCCAGGGTGGTTCTACCGATATTAAAGCTTTCAGTATTGCCAATAACTCAGAGTTTATTGTCAATACGACCAGTTTGCCCAGCGGTAGTCGATACAGTCCTGTGTTATCGGAAAAATACCTGGTCTGGATTGATAACAGCAGTGGTTACGACAACCTTTATGGCTTTAATCTGATTACTCGTGAAGTACCATTTTTGGTAAGTGCTGTGGCAGCTTCGCAGTTGCGGCCACAAATATCGGGTGAATACGTGGTATGGCAGGATTATCGTAATGGTGTTGATTACGATGTCTATGCTTATAACTTTCAAGATCCGGATCCCGTTACTGCTGAAATTAAAGTCTCTGTTCGGGATAAGGCGCAGATCTATCCGGTCATTGATGGTGACTATATCGCCTGGCAGGATTATCGTAATGATAATTACGATATCTATGCCTATCGTATTTCAACTGGCGAAGAGATCACAATTAGTCCGCATGGAGCGCCACAGACGCGGCCGCTGCTGGTTGATGGCCAGATTACCTGGCTGGATGGTCGTCGTGGTCTGGTCGATATCAATTTTCGCCAACAGATAACTGCGGTAGATCAACTGGCGACGATTGCCTGGCTGACCCCGGCTGGGGTTGTTGATGTTATGGCGGACCAGAAACTGGTGATCCTCGGCAGTAATGTATTTTCCGATGAGGTGGTGTTGAATGTTTTTGATGCCGCTCTTGCTGCCAAGGTTAACGTGTTGGGGTTTGGCGGAACCGGGACATCATTGGCCAGTGCCCTGGCTGCTGCAGGGCGGTATGGTATTAACGTTACCTCAGCAAGTGGTTGTTCGCCGATGCGACTGATTGCCGATGCCCTCGTCAATGATATTCATCCATTGTTTGCGGATGTTGATGTTGAGGCGATTCTGGTGTTGGAATCAGACCTGGCTGTTACCATGGATGAATTGGCAATCGAAACCGATACCAGCGTCTCTGTTAGCCCGGCAGACTGGGATATGCTGGCAAGCTTCAGCGGCAGAATGTGTAATGCTGCAGCGTCGGCTATTGTTGAATTTAGCGATGAGGGGGGGGCAAAGGTGATACTCGATGGTGCTGCCGGTGTTGCTGATAAGTATGTCTATTGGAGCGCCACTCGCTGGAGCATGTTCAATAATGTAGTCAGCTATTTGAGTAGTACGGAGTGATTGCTTTGGCTTCTGTTCTATAAGTCGTGCAGGACCTATGACGGGTAGGGCTTGATTCAAAACAGCTGTTATAACAAAACAACAAACTTCACTGGCTTTATGAATAAAAGAAAACGGCCCCCGCAGGAGCCGTTGATCTTATGGCATAAGTAAATTAGCTAGCGACAATAACCATTAAGCTCGACGTAGGCCTTGCCTATTTCTGCCCCTTCAACGCTACTGACACTGCTCGCGCCTTCCCAGTATTTTGGCCCCACCCAGAAATGGTGCTCGGCCTGTAGTTCCTGATCCTTAACCATTGGCTCGACGATCCATTCTTCATCGCCCACATTTACCTGCCAGCCACTGGGATAAGTACAACCGCTCTTAGGACTCTTCCATTCACCTAGTATCTTGACACTAAAATCATCGGCCCCCAGATTATTGGTTTTGCCATCGGGTCCAGTGATGGATGCGTAACTCTCGCCCTTATTTTCCTTGCCGTTGATGTCATAGAGCATGATCTGGCGGTTATCGCCCAGTTCAATCGCAAACCACTGCCAGCCCTGAAAGATCGCTTGATAAAGCTCGCCATACTGACGATCAAACCAGCTTGAACCGGTGACCTTATGTTGCTTACCATCGATAGTGATGGTGCCGGTTGTCTTCATCGCTTCACGTGAGTAGTAATAGGTGTAACCGCCAAAAACATAAGGATGTGGGCCACCACCATAGTGTAAAACCGGCTCTTTGGATGCCTCCAGCACCAGATCAAAAATATAACCTTCGACTTCGCCATGCAGCGTATCTGAGCCACCACCACCTATTGCTGTCACCTTGTTGGTTTCATCAGAACTCAGATCAAATTTTCCATCCAGCTGTGAAGGCAAACTGAAAGTTTTAACGTACTCCTTGAAGTGAAAAGAATTGTCGTCAATATCGGTAACAGCAACTTGAATGAGTTGGTCTTTGAAGATGACAAAACTATCAAAGGTGAAAAAGACCACTTCATAACCAAAACGCTTACCCTCTTCCGTTTCCAGGTGTCCGGTCCAGTACCACCACTGAACATCCTCTTCTGGTAAGAAGGCATCATCCTGAGGTAGCTCTACTGGGCCAATCAGCCCCTTTTGTGGCGCTGCCACCATGTATACGGCAAGAGCAATTAACAGCAACCATGGTATCCAACACTTAGATATTTTCTTGAGCACGATTTTCTCCTACTGCCGATTCATTATTGGTTTGAGTTATATTTTTTTGAACAGATGGAAACAAAATATTGAGACTGGGCCAGAGGTATCCCAGCATGCCTATCGTGATGATTATTGGCATGACAATCACCAGTGCTTGGCTGTGAAGATAAAGTTCTGTTTTGAAGAAGCCAATAATTGACCATACGTAGAGATAGGCTGGTGCAACCAGAAGCACCCAGTCGACCTTGTTATCACGTGCCATGCTTGGTAAGGCCCGTAACAGTGGAATGGCGCATGCTGAAAACAGCGCCATGGCCATCAGGGCCTGATTAAGCCAGGTAATGCCCAAACTGTCTAACCAAAGAAAGGTTTTGATGCCAATCATAAAAGCGATAAACGATGGAATGATGGCGACAAAGGCTATTACCGCATCTCGCCAAAGATGTTGTCCAAGCGGATAGCGACGGGCAAGTAACTGAAAACTGAGTAGGAAGCTGATGACAATCAGAAACCAGCTGACATAGTTGGTCCAGGGAATGCCGAACCAGGCATCAGGATAGGCCGGTGTCCAAACCCACATTTCCATGGCAACGAATGGTGGGTCTTCGACAAAGTCGATGATGACCGCTAGAAACCCCGCAATTAGAGGTCTTAACCACTCATTCACTCGCAGGCGAATTGCCGTCTGCAAGGCAGCGTAGATGATAATCCCCCAGCCGAGACAAATATTTAATGGCACTGGGCCGGGTAAAGCAATTAGTGCTTGTGGATAGTGATAGGGCTGTGGAGTGCTGGAGACTGCAGTGTATTCGACAATAAAACCGAACAGCATCGCCGCCAACATGAGAAACAAAAAATAAGGTGCGCGCCGCCAAGCATGGATCATAGTGATGACAGCAACGGCGTATGTGCTGAGTTCGATCAGAATATTAATGTTGGATGTTGCCTGCAACTCCATATGTAAGCCCCCGTTACATAGTGTTGGTTTGTGTTCAAACCATTCGACACTAAGCAACAACGGCTAATAGGTAAAAAGCATTAGGATTTATATGCTTTATTAGAAGCGTTTAACTTATTGATTTAACTAGGGCTAATATTCATACGAAAGCTGCAACCACAGCTCCCTCTCTGGCTGCAAATAATCCTCGCTATAACCGACAACCTCCTGCGCCCCGATGCTATCGTAAACTAGTGGCGCAGCGTGGCGTACCTTTTTGTCAAAAGCATTTTTCACCCCGGCACGCATCAATAATCCGTTTACACCATTCAAACTAGATGAAATTGTGAAATCAACCGTTTGATGCCCTTTTAGTGGTTGCCTGGCATCGTTTGATTCTCGCTGGATATCACCAATGTAACGATAATCGACTGAAATGGTTGTTCCTCTTCTTACTTCTGCCATCAAACCAATATTGGCAAGCCAGTCAGCAGCGCCTGCTACTCTTCTACCTGTCAAACTATTCTTTGCTGAATTTCGGCTCAGATTAGCGTTAAGTTTCAACCAATTATTGAGGCGGCGTTCCGATTCAAGCTCAATGCCATTGAGTTCCACTTCTTCGAGATTGGAAAAATTAAGCAAGGCGTTAGAACTAGATACAATTAGTTTTTTTAGTATGGAATGATAGACAGTAATACGATCTACTGAGTCCAAGTCACGATGAATGTATCCGACCTCATATGTATCAATAGTCTCGGGTTCAATCGTTACAGTACTGTTCCACAATTCATAAAAGGTAGGCGGACGAAAGGCTTGGGCATATTGGGCCTTGAATATGTGTTCACTCGATAAACGATACACCCCGGCAACACGAGGTGACGCGGAACTACCGACGTCATCATAATCATCATAACGCGCACCGACAGTAAAACTCATCTGCTCGTTATATTCGTAAACATCCTGGATCACGTAGCTATTGATATCTCGTTTCTTCTTTTCGTCGATCCAATTTGAGGCCCCGGTAAAATGCTGCGTACTAGCTAAGGGGGTAAATGTTAAAGGATCGACATTACTATTTTGCCAAGCTTCTTGAACCTTGATGTCCGTTACTGACAAGCCAAACAATACATTGTGCTTATCCCAACCGCTCCAGTTAAATTCAGCCCCCGCAAGCAGTTGTCGCTCTGAATAATAGCCATCAGCAAGAAAACCATTTGCGTAGACCCCCAGATAGCCAGCCGGAAACATAGCAATATCAAAACTATTTTGGTAGCGCTGGGAACCAATACTAAGGTTTGCCTTTAGTTGATCGCTGAATATTACGTTATGTGATAATTTGAAATTATGGTGTGTGTTCTCATAGGCAATACCATCACTGGCATAGGGTAAAACATCGATGGTGCCAAAATAATCACCATGGCCATCATCCAGCAACTGGATGTTGAGCGAGGTGTTGTTGTAATCGAGATTTAAGATTGCAGAACGATAATCCTGCTCGTCGTTGATCGGCCCCGGCGCGTTACTCACCGCAGTTTGCGGTATAGCGGTGTGATGAAATACGTCATCGCTTACTTGGGTGTTGCTGTCGTCACGTTGCCAACCGGCGAGCGTTAAGGTGTATTTCAATGCTGAATCTGAATCTTTACCACTGAAGACTCCACCCAAGGAGCGTTTGCCATAACTACCAGTGCGCAGATAAAGTTTTCGCTCGTTTCGATGAGTGATGATATTCACAACGCCAGCGTAAGCATATTCACCATATAGAGATGAACCAGGGCCTCGTATCACTTCAATACGATCAATCAGCTCAATTGGCATTTGCAGAGCAGGATTAGCCAAAGCAGAAAGCGCGGCATTAATGGAAATATTATCGATTAACACCTTCATGTTCCCGGAAGCGAAGGTGCCACCGACTCCGCGCACCAGCGAAACAAGCGTACCAATGCGGTCATGCGATACTTCAATACCTGGCACAAAAGCCAGAGCATCGATGATGGTAGTCGCGCCACGGGCAGATAACTCATCCCCCCTCAACACCGTGACAATGCCAGGAACAAAATCGGCATTGGCCTTGGTTTTGGTCGCAATAGAGGTTTCTTCTTCCAGAATAGCAAGCAGCTGACTGAGCTCATCAGCATCATCTATAGTTGCAAGCAGCGGGGTATCTTCCTGCCCTTGGGCAAGGGCACCCACAGGCGCTAGAGGCAAGGCAGTAGCCACTAAGATACCTAATAAGATATTCTTATTCATACACGTCATTATCTCCACGTTCTGCCCCCAGACCAACTTACCACAATACAAAAAATAGTTGAATATAATGATCGATTAACAAACTCTTTACACTAGCTAGTCTAGCCAGTGGCTATTAGTTTTGATGAATGCTGACAATATAGGTATAAAGAATATATACATGAGAACTTAACCAAGGCTTATAATTAAACGCTAGACTATGATTTGGGGTGCTGAACAGACGATAATGGTTCATGTGTATAGTTGTGATGAACGCAGTCGCATGGAAAGTTAGGCATGCACAGCCGACATTCACAAACCTACTTAGTTGAAGGCGGGAGTCAAAGCCCTTATCGCTATTGGCGTGGCATAGCAGGGAAGAACCGACTCCATTCACGCTTTAAAAAATACATATCCAAATTTACTCTTCAATTTGTAATCATTGCACTCGTCACCCTAAGTTCTAGCGCTTTTTCTGTTGTCGCCGATGATTACTCCGATCGTCGCATCCACGCGGGCGCAAAACTATTCCGTACCCTGTTAGCCGCCGATCAGAACATTACAGAAAAAGTCACCCCAGACAATAAACTGCAACTCGCCCTGATATATAATAATAATCAAAGCGCTGCAAAAAGTGTGGCCGATGATCTACAAGGCAGGGCCAATAGCGATATTAGAAATATTCCAATCAAGACGACACTGCTCAAAGTAAGTGAGCTGGCGTCGTCAGGCACAACGCATCTAGCAGGCCTATTTATCACGCAACAGTTATTCGAAGACGAATTACAAATGGTGATTCGATATGCGGTAGATCATCACATCATCATCTATTCACCGTTCGAAGGCGATGTCGAGAAAGGCGTACTTGGCGGTATGTCTGTTGAAGCGCGGGTTCGTCCATACCTCAATATAAGAACTATGCAGGCTGCCGATGTACACCTAAAGCCTTTTTTCATGAAGGTAGCCAAACAGCATGAATAGTCCAGAAACACATGGCATTCGACGCAGCCTTATCGCCATCACGGTAGTATTCACTCTGCTTGCGATTGCTGTTCAGGGCTTAATGCTGCTCTATTGGAGCAGCGTTCTGGAGCCGAGATTAAGACTCGAAGCCGATTCACAGGCCAAGGTGCTGGCTCAATCCCAGGCTAGTATTCTTGCCAATACACTTACCTCGGCTACTGGAGAGCAACGCATACAAGGATTATCATCGGCGATAAATCAGGCCTTATTGCTAGCGGACCCAGTCACGGACACCCCATTTTTCATGGGTATTGGACTGGATATTGATTACGATACCCTGCCAGCCGCAGTCGATTCACTGAATCTGCAATACGGTGTTACGGAATGTATTCAATGCTTTTCCGTTGATGTGGCACTCTATTCCAATTTGACCGATGAGCTACTAGGCATCGCTTGGTTCAAGGTAAGTGACCGTTTTTTCCAGTTACTTAGCCGAGACATGAAGTATCAGTTATTTACTGAAACAGCCATAACACTATTGTTAATGGCGGTTGTTTGGCTGTTGGTTATGGAGTTGTTTAGACGCTTGCATCAGGCCAAGCAGCGCATAGAAAACGCCAGCGCAGCCAGAAGCCGCTTTCTTGCCAATGTCAGTCATGAAATTCGCACGCCGCTCAATGCTATCTTGGGCTACACCCAGATTATGCAACGTGATAAAAGTGTTATGCGGTCACACCATCGGGCTGTCGATACTATCTATAATAGCGGCGAGCACCTGCTGCTAATGATAAACGACATCCTTGATCTCTCTAAAATCGAGGCCGCCAAACTTGAATTAACTTCCAACGAATTTCGCCTGCCTGAATTTCTCTATACCCTGACAGAAATGATGCGGCTACGGGCAGAAATGAAAAATCTAGCGTTCACCCAAACAACCCCCATCGACTTACCCACCACCATCTGCGGAGATGAAAAACGGCTACGCCAGATATTGCTTAACCTTCTCAGCAACGCAGTTAAGTTTACACCAGAGGGAGAGGTTCACTTTGAGGTAACAAAACAGTCGACACGGGAAATAGATGGCAAGGCGATGCAAACATTGCGCTTCCTGGTTAAGGATACGGGCATAGGCATAGCGGCCGAAAAACAAAGCGATATCTTCGTTGCCTTTCAGCAAATTATCAACCCAGAGTTTGAAAGCGAAGGCACAGGACTTGGGCTTAGTATCAGTCAACGGCTGATCCGCCTCATGGGGGGAGAGCTACACCTGGAAAGCCAGCCGGGACAGGGTAGCAGCTTCTGGTTTGAGCTGGAGTTTCCCATCGTTCAGGATGCTCCTCTCAAAAACAACGGCAAAAAAACCACTATTCGCGGTTATGCCGGGCCACGACGAAATCTATTAATCGTGGATGATAATGCCATTAACTGCGATTTGCTCAGTCGTATGTTGACATCAATCGGTTTTATAGTGGAGCAGGCTGAAAATAGTTTCGAAGCATTACAAAAACTGGCTCGAAATGATTTTGACCTTGTGTTACTTGACCTATTCATGCCTACCACAGATGGTTTTAAGGTTGCCGAGCTTATCCGTCAAAAAATGCCGGATCGGCATATACCGATCATTGCAATATCAGCTGCCGCCGATGACAGGATACAAAAAAAGGTCCAGTCATCCGGGTTTCAGGACTTTCTTGGTAAGCCTGTTAATGTCGAGGCACTATACAGTTGCCTGCAAACACACTTGGGGGTTGAGTGGCTGAACGAGACGCATGCGGCTGGCTATAGTGCTGCCATGCCGGCAGCTTTAGACAATATCCCCCTGACACTACCATCAACAGAAAAGCTGGAACAAATACTCGGCTATGCCAGAACACATAACATTCTTGAGCTTCGCCAGGTCAGCGCGCAGCTCAAGCAACAGCAAATGTTTGTAGCATTTACCAACAAACTTGATCCAATGATCAATAACTATCAATTCAAGATGATAGTGGAATGGTTGGAATCAATAAATTCAGAAGAGGGAGCAGTTGATGCCTCAAGATAATAATCAGGCGAAGATTCTTTTGGTTGATGACACACCGGGAAATCTCGACGTTATGCTCGAACATTTGGGCAAGCATCAATTCAATATCTCGGTGGCTTTAAATGGTTACGAAGCGATTGAACTTGCCCAGTCAATCATCCCTGACATTATTTTGATGGATGTGATGATGCCGGGTATTGATGGCTTTGAGACCTGTGAAATTTTGAAAGCTAACGAAATCACCCAAAACATACCGCTAATTTTTATGACCGCACTTTCAGATGCCGAGAATGTCGTCAAAGGCTTTGAGGTCGGTGGAGTGGACTATGTAACCAAACCACTGCAATACCAGGAAGTTCTAGCCAGGCTGAAGGCTCATCTCACCATTCGGCAACAACAACTAAAGCTGGAGAAAATAAACCAGGAGCTGTCGGAGAAAAATGAGTTAATAACCGCTCAGTCACACAGGCTTGAACAGATGGCGCGCACCGACCCGCTAACTGGTCTGGGTAACCGACGCGACTTTCTAGAACGACTGGAGCAGGAACAGGCCGCTTCTATCCGTACAGGGAAGATGTTTTCTGTCGTCCTCGCAGACATTGATCACTTCAAAGATTTCAATGACAAGTATGGCCATGAATGTGGCGATAATGTTCTAGTGACTATTGCAACAACGCTGCAGAAGTTATTGCGCAAACAGGACAATGTCGCTCGTTGGGGGGGCGAAGAGTTTGTGATCCTGCTGCGTGAAACAACAGCCGAGCAGGCCTACACGTTGATTGAGCGGCTGCGCAATGAGGTTGAAAATATAAACACTTTTTGTGGTTCGGAATGCATACCACTAAAGGCCACAGTGACCTTTGGCATTTGCCAATATCAAGACGATTTATCGCTGAACGATTGCCTTAATCTGGCGGACAATGCGCTCTATCTGGGCAAAAGTCAGGGCCGTAACAAAGTCGTTTTAGCCCATCAATGATTACACCTTTGGAGTCAATGCCTGTGGAATTAGTACCAGTGGAATCAATACCAGGGTAATTGTTGTTAACTTGTGCTTCAGGTTAGCTGTTCAGTATTCGAACAAAATGAATGTGTTTGTCAGATCAAATTTGAACTGGCCTCTTTGCCTTGAGTTACTCGCCACGTAAACCAAAGATTCGTTTAATCCATTTTTTTGCTGTTGGCGTTAAACCTTCTTTCATTCTGGCATCGGCAACCCGGCGATTGATCTGCGCCAGGGTGGGGTAGATGTGGATGACACTGGATAGATCGGCCGCCGTCATGCCTTTGGCAATGGCCAGTACATATTCATGGATCAGTTCACCGGCATGGGGGCCGACGATGGCGGCACCCAGTAGTTTGCCTTTGGGGCTGGTGATGATCTTGGCGAAGCCTTGGGTGGTTCCATCTGCCTTGGCTCTATCCATGTCCTGAAATGGAAAGCTGTAAACCTTGTAGCGAATGCCCTGTTGTCTGGCCTCGGTTTCGGACAGGCCGACACGGGCCAGTTCAGGCTCTGAGAATGTCGCCCAGGGGATGACCTTTGTTTCGACCTTGGCCGGTAGGCGAAAGATGGCATTGCGCAGCACCACGCCGGCATGGTGTTCGGCCATATGAGTGAACTGCGGGCCGCCGACTACATCGCCAGCAGCGAAGATGCGTTTGTTGCTGGTGCGCAGCCGGGCATCGGTGATGATGCGACCTTTGTTAAGTTCTACGTTGGCGTTATTAAGTCCCAGGTTTTCGATATTGGGGCGACGCCCAGCCGCCACTAGTAGGTGAGTGGCGTTGATGGTTTTTTCGTTGCCGGCCGAGTCTTGCAGTGTCAGACGTATATCCCCCTTTGTGCCTTCAACCATGATTGGATTGTGTTCGGTTAGCAGTTCCACACCTTCCTGTCGCAGTTGTTCAGCCACTACCTCGGCCATGTCCGGGTCTTCCTTGGGCAGGATCTGTGCCCCTCGTTGGACCACGTAGACCTTACTACCGAGGCGGCCAAAGGCCTGCGCCATTTCTATGCCGATGGGGCCACCGCCGATGACGATCAGGCTGTCGACTGGTTCGCGCAGGTCGAATAATTGTTCATTGGTTAGGTAGGGGGTGTTTTCGATGCCGTTGATAACAGGTATGGCAGCACGGGAACCTGTGGCGATAACGAAGTGTCTGGCGCGGATTTGGCGGCCGTTTACTGTGAATGCCTGTGGATCGGTAAACTGGCCGGCACCGAGAATCACATCAACACCGAGTTCACGGAAGCGCTCGGGGCTGTCGTGAGGTTCGATGCTTTTAATGACGTCGGCAACCCGTTCCATAACGGTGCTGATATCAGCCTTGGGGCGGTGGCCAGGAATGGCAAAGGCATCGGCATTGGCCATGTTGTGGGCGACACGGGCTGATTGCAGCAGGGTCTTGCTAGGTATGCAGCCGTAGTGGAGGCAGTCACCGCCCATCTTGTGCTTTTCCACCAGAGCGACCTTGGCGCCGAGCGAGGCACCTCCTGCCGCGACCACCAGTCCGGCGGCACCGCCGCCAATCACGCAAATATCAAATTCTGTTTTGTTCATCTTGGCCCGTTCGTCTAAGTGACTGTTTATGTGACTGAGTTTGTATAGGCTTGGTCGGTATTCGCCGCGCAACCTTACATTAGTCCGGGTGGGGCAGACAACTCGGGTATAATTAGCCTATTATTTATGTCGATGATGGCCGATAACTACAATATGGATGTCGACAGTCGCGATCGATAATTGGGGTTTATTAGTGACTTTGAATCAAAAGAAGAAGATCGAACCAGGCAACATTAATGCGCTGCTGAAAATCATGGTCGATGAAGAGGCCTCTGACCTGTTCATCACCGCCGGCATGCCGCCCAGCCTTAAAATTAATGGCAATGTTAAACCCCTGTCTGAATGGTCGTTGAATCCGGCACAGGTGCGTGCTCTGGTGTATAGCGTCATGACTCCAGAACAGATCCAGGTTTTTGAGGAAGTGCTGGAGTCAAATTTTGCCATTCAAAAGCTAGAGGTTGGTCGTTTTCGCGTCAATGTCTTCCAGCAGCAAAACGAAATTGGCATGGTCATCCGTCGTATCAATACCAACATTCCCAGTGTTGAAGAATTGCGGCTACCGGCGCAGTTAAAAGATCTGGTGATGGGCAAACGTGGCCTGATATTGGTGGTAGGTGCCACCAGCTCAGGAAAGTCGTCCACCCTAGCGGCGATGATTGGTCATCGCAATCAATATAGTCAGGGGCATATTGTCAGTGTTGAAGACCCAATCGAATTTTTACACCGTCACCGTGGTTGTATTGTCACCCAGCGTGAGGTGGGGATTGATACCCATTCTTATGACGCGGCCCTGAAAAACACCCTGCGTCAGGCGCCTGATGTGATCATGATTGGTGAGATTCGCAGCCGTGAAACCATGGAACATGCGATTGCCTTTGCTGAAACCGGCCACTTGGTGGTGTCGACCCTGCATGCCACTAATGCCTCTCAGGCTCTGGATCGAATCATTAATTTTTTTCCGGACGAGCGCCGCTCACAGTTGTTGATGGATCTTTCCTTGCATTTGAAGGCCATCGTCGCCCAGCGTCTGATTCCCAGTGTTCACGGTAAACATCGTCGTGTTGCGGTTGAGGTTATGCTTAATAGCCCGCTGGTGTCGGATTTGATTCTGCGTGGTGAAACCCATCTACTGCGTGATGTGATGAAAAAATCGAGCCAGCAAGGTATGAATACCTTTGACCAGGCTTTGTTTAATTTATACAAAAAAGGTGACATTAGTCATGATGATGCCGTTATGTATGCCGACTCACCTAACGAGATTCGCCTGATGATTAAACTGGGTGGCAAGCTTGATCCTAGCGAGCTTACTTCGGCCATGCAGGGTGTGACCTATGATAGTTCGGATGTGAATGGTGATGATGAAAGTGTACTCATGCACCATAGCAGCCGTGCGCGAACACGGCCGACCAGGAAATAATAAGGATAAGGTGTTGATAAAAGGGCCGCTTGCGGCCCTTTTATTTATGCGGAATTTATGCGGGCTTTATGTCTGTTTGAAAACTGTTTTACCTGCCAGCAGGGTGTGAACGACTTTGCCTTTTAGCTCCCAGTCACGGAATGGGGTGTTGTGGCCGCGGCTGAGCATATTTTCAGGGCTCACCTTCCAGTACTGTTCAGGGTCAATCACGACGATATCGGCCTGTTTACCCGGTGTCAGCGTGCCGGCATCAAGACCGACTATTTTGGCCGGGCCAATGCTCACTCGGGCAATGGCATCGGACAGCGAAATACTGCTTTCCTCTGCTAGCCTCAGGGTTAACGGCAGCAGGGTTTCCAGAGCAGAGATGCCTGCCTCTGTCTGACTGAAGGGGTTGAGTTTGGCATCAGCTTCATGCGGTTGATGATCTGAACAGATGGCGCTGATACTGCCCTTACATACGCCTTCACGTAGGCCATTCATGTCTCGTTGGTCACGCAGTGGTGGACGAACGTGGCACTGGCTGTCGAACTCACCGATGTCCATGTCTGTCAGGTAGAGCTGATGGGCGGCAACATCGACGCTGACCGGCAGGCCCTCAAATTGGGCGCGGCTAATCATCTGCAAGGCCTTGAGCGTGGATATGTGGCAGAAATGGGCGCGCACACCAGTATCGGCGATCAGAGCTAGGTCACGGGCCACCGCCACGGTTTCGGCCGCCTCAGGGATGCCAGGCAGCCCCAGACGAGTGCTGACGGCACCTTCATGGACACAGCCTTGGTGACGCAGGCTAGGGTCTTCAGAAAACAGGAACAGGGTCAGATCAAAGGTGGCGGCATATTCCATGATCCGTTTCATGACCAGCGGATTCTTGATGGGTGTCAGGGCATTGCTGATACCGACACAGCCGGCGGCCTTGAGGGCAGCCATTTCACTGATGTTTTCACCGCGCAGATCCTGAGTTGCTGCGCCAAGGCTGTAGACCTTGGCAAGGCCTGCATCCTGGGCCTTTTTGCGGATTAGCTTGGCCACCGCCGGGGTGTCGGTGATTGGATAGGTATCGGGCGGCATTACCAGTGAGGTGATGCCGGCTGCGGCTGCGGCACGGGTCTCAGAGGCGATAGTGGCCTTGTGCTCGAAGCCTGGCTCACGCAGGCGGGCCGACAGATCGACCAGACCGGGGCAGACCAGTTGATTGCTTGCATCGATCTCCTGCTCGGCGCTGAAACCATCCAGCGAGTCGGCCACGGCGCTAATCATGCCGTCAGCGATATAGACGTTGGTGATTTTATCGATGTTGTTGGCTGGGTCGATGACGCGGCCGTTTTTGATCAGTATATGCATCAGGCGGCACCTCCTGCATGGCTACCCAGGCAGGTGGACATCACTGCCATCCGTACCGCAATGCCGTGGGTGACCTGTTGCAGGATAACTGAGCGCGGCCCGTCGGCAACGCTGGACTCAATCTCGACGCCGCGATTGATTGGCCCTGGGTGCATGACGATGGCATCGGGTTTGGCCTGTTCCAGCCGTTCCTGGGTCAAGCCGTAGAGCTGGAAGTATTCGTGTTCGCTGGGCAGCAGTTCACCCTGCATGCGTTCATTTTGCAGTCGCAGCATGATGATGACATCGACATCTTTCAAACCTTGATCGAGGTCGTGATAGACATGCACACCTAACGTTTGGACATCTTTCGGCATCAGGGTCTTGGGGCCGACCACGCGCACCTCAGTCACGCCCAGCGTGGTCAGGGCATGGATCTGTGAGCGGGCCACGCGCGAGTGCATGATATCGCCGACAATGGCGACCTTGAGCGGATAAAAGTCGCCCTTGACCCGGCGAATGGTGAACATGTCGAGCATGGCCTGGGTTGGGTGGGCGTGGCTACCGTCACCAGCGTTGACGACACTGACGTGTGGCGCCACATGGTTGGCGATGAAGTGGGCAGCACCGCTGTCGGCATGACGCACCACAAACATGTCGCAGTGCATGGCCTGAAGATTGTGCAGGGTGTCGAGCAGGGTCTCGCCCTTCTTGGTGGCCGAGGCGGCGATGTTGAGATTGAGCACATCGGCCGACAGGCGTTTGGCCGCCAGCTCAAAGGTGGTACGGGTGCGGGTGCTGGCCTCAAAGAACAGATTGACGATGGTCTTGCCGCGCAGCAAGGGCACCTTTTTGACGGTTTGATCGGTGACGCCGCTGAGTGACTCGGCGGTATCGAGTATATCCACCAGCATCTGCCGCTTGAGTCCCTCAATGGTGAGAAAGTGGCGTAGTCGCCCCTGTTCATTAAGCTGGATATTGCGACGGATCATGCCGTAGCTCCCTGTTCAGAGTCTTTGTTGGCGACATGTAGACTGAGTGGTTCAGGGCCTTGCAGTTTGATGTTTTCACTGCCGTTTAATTCCACCTTCAGGCCGACGACGTTGGCCTCAATCGGCAGCTCGCGACCACCACGGTCGATCAGCACGGCCAGGGTGACGCTGGCTGGGCGACCGTAGTCAAAAATTTCATTGAGGGCGGCGCGGATGGTGCGGCCGGTGTAGAGCACGTCGTCCACCAGGATAATGTGGCGGTCATCGACAGTGAAGGGCAGATGTGAGGGTTTGACCTGCGGGTTCATGCCGATGCGGCTGAAATCGTCACGGTAAAAGGATATATCCAGGTGCCCGAGTGGGTCATGCAAGTCCAGCTGTTGGTGCAGTCGTTCCGCCACCCAGACGCCACCGGAGTGGATGCCTATCATGAGCGGGTTTTCTGCTCCGAGTTCGGCAAGGTGGTGCTTGAGCCGTTCGGCCAAGTCTTTGAGTAAAATGTCGATATCGACGGCTTTGGTCATGACCACTTCCTGATGACGGGGCATATAATCTGGTCATTATTGTACCGGCATCTCTGGTCGCTTGTCAGGTGGTTCTTAAGCCGTTAGAGGATCATTTCTTTAATGCTGCGGAGCTTTATGTTCCTGATTGATTAAACCATGACTGAATGATTAAGGCTGCGGCAACTTGATCAACGGCCTGTTTCAGCTTGGATTTTTTTAGCTTACCGCTACGGCGTTCATTGACGACGATCTCTTCGGCTTCCATCGAGCTGTATCGTTCATCCACCAGTTCTACCGGCAGTTGGTAGCGACCATTGAGTCGATTGGCAAAGCGCCGTGCGGCGATGCTCATTTCCTGTTCGCCACCATCTTCAGTCAGCGGCAGGCCGATCAACAGCAGGTCAGGCTGCCATTCTTTTAGCAGACGACTGATGTGATCCCAGTCTGGTTTGTTTTGCCTTACCGCCACAGTGTCTAGCGGCCTGGTAGTGGCGGTGAGTTGTTGACCGATGGCAACGCCGATGCGTTTGCTGCCGTAGTCAAAGGCCATGATAGTGTTCATGCGTGACCGGTATCGGCGGAAAGCAGTTGCAGATCAACCCCCAACAGAGAGGCGGCAGCATGCCAGCGTTTTTCAACCGGGGTGTCGAAAATGATTTCAGCCGAGGCCGGTACGCTGAGCCAGGTATTCTGGGCCAGTTCTTGTTCCAGTTGTCCGCTACCCCAGCCGGCATAGCCGAGTGCAACCAGACAATCTTTCGGCCCATTTTGGCTGGCGATATCCTTGAGTATGTCGCTGGAGGTGGTCAGGGCAATGTCGTCAGAGAGAAACAGGGTGCCTTGCCAGTTTTTGCTGGGGCGGTGGAGTATAAATCCTCGGTCCTGTTGCACCGGGCCACCAAAATAGACTTGTTGCTGACCTGTTGCCTCATCGTCGTTGTTGATTTCCAACTGTTCAAAAATCTCGCCCAGCTTCATGTTCAGCGGCTGGTTGATGATGATGCCCATCGCCCCCTCGTCATTGTGTTGGCTGATATAGGTGACGCTGTGAAAAAAATTAGGGTCATCTAATTGCGGCATGGCGATAAGAAAGTGATCGGTCAGGCAGACGTCATTCATATTGATTCATATATCGTTGCTTTTAGGAGGCTATAAATTATTGTTTTAACGCGTGCTTAACTGGTTACCCGAGGTGAACTGCCAGGTACGGGTGATATGCAGCACATCGGTGTCTTTTAACATCTCTTTGGGTAGTGGTGCATACGGTGAGGCCAGACGGACAATGCGTATAGCGGCATCGTCGAGTATTTTGTGGCCTGATGACCGCAACACATTGATCTCGCGGATGGTGCCGTTGGCATTGATGGCGACATCCATGATCAGGCCGCCTGACAGGCCTTTACGTTTGGCAGCATCTGGATAGTTAAGATTACCGACCCGTTCGATTTTGCGGCGCCAGCTATCAAGATAGGCCGCGTCACGAAATGTCTTGGTGCTGGCCGAAATAAAACGGTGTTTTTCCTTTTTTGAGTAGACCTCAAATGACTGCTTAATCTCGGCTGTCAGGCGGGCAATCTCCTGGCCGCGTTTGATTAGTTGGGCTGAGGTGGTTTCCTCGGCCTGGTGTTTGTCCGGGTTTTCCAGGGCAAAGATCTGGGTGGCGGAATCGCGCTGTGTCAGCACCTCTTTCTGGGTGATCTGGGTTTGATTGGTGGTCTGCTCGGGTGTCAGCACGTCGGCGTCACCATCAAAGGGAACCGGAATATTTTGTGCCGCCTCGGTGGTGCGGGGTGTCTTTTTGTCGCGCGTATTGCCCATGCCGGTTTGATCCACCTGGGCCAGAAAATCGGCATCTTCAGGCGCTTCGGTGTCATTGCTTTCTACCAGAATCACTTCCAGTGTCGGTAGTGGCGACTCCTGTGAAAATGGATCGGTGAATTCAAAACCAACTCCCAGAATCAGAACGGCGTTGATAGCAATGGACAGAAACAGGGTAAAGACCAATCGGTCGTTGGCTGAGACCTTGGCGCTGGTGACGGCTGTGCTCATAAGTCGGTTTGCGGTTCCTTTATTTTATTGATGATGTGGTTAGCGATTATGCCACTGCCTATGCCGAAAACAATCGCAACTGTCATTAGTATCGGCAACAAGTGGAATAAACCTTGATGCGGAATGAATAGAGTGTAAGCGACAAAGAATTGCGCCGCCATATGGGCCATGGCTGCCAGTAGGCTATAGCCGACCGTCCCCAGGCCCTTGCCCGGTAGGCGGCTGGCCAAGCCCAGTACGATGATGCTGGCAACGGCGCCGCTCATGCTCAGGGCAAAGGTGGGTGAAAGAAAGGTGCCTATCAGGATTGAACCTACCAATACTCGCAGGATTGCTACCCATGCAGCGCAAGACCAGCCGTATTGCATCAGACAGATAATGGTGATGATGTTGGCCAGTCCGGGTTTGACGCCGGGGATAGGGCTGGGCAAGGCGCTTTCGGCGATGTGAATGGTGATTGCCAGGGCGGCTAGCCAGGCGATGCGTTGATCCTCGCGGGTGGTTTGAATGCTTAATTTCATTGGCCTAGTGTAACGAAAATAAATCAGCCAACGACACTCTTTTGCCAATTGTAAATGATCATTACGATGTCAATTTTATGGTTTAGATATATGGTTTTGGGTCGATCTATACTCTGCAAAAGTTTAAAGGGAATTTCCAATGAGTAAGTTTATGCAATCTGTTGATGGTCGCACCCAGATGGCTGGTGCTAATCGTCTTGAAATTTTGCTGTTTAGTCTGGGGCTGGATCAAAAGACCGGCCGTGAAGAGGTCTTCGGCATTAACGTCTTCAAGGTACGTGAGGTCTTGAATGTGCCTGAAATTACTCGTGCACCTGATGTCGCCGATGGTATTGAGGGCATGGTCAGCCTGCGTGGGGTGATGGTGCCGGTGATTAATCTGGCTCATTTCTGTCAGATGGATGTTGAGGAAAAACCGCAGATCCTGATTATCAGTGAATACAACAAAAACCTGCTAGGTTTTTTGGTGCATTCAGTTGAGCACATCCTACGTATGGAATGGAGCCAGATAAAAGCACCACCAGCGATGATGGCTGACCGTATGGGCGGCTTGCTGACGGCTGTCTCTGAGCTTGAAGATGATCGCATTGTCATGATTCTGGATGTAGAGAAGATCCTGGCCTCGGTATGTCACTCTGAAGAGGATGAACAGGCTATGTATGAAGAGGTCAGGACTGTGAAGGCGCCGAAGATGGTTCTGTTCGCAGATGACTCTTCGGTGGCGCGCAAACAAATTGCCAAGACGCTGGAGACGATGGGTATTAAATACATCAGTGCCAAGAATGGCCTGGAGGCCTGGGAAAAACTTAAGGAGCTGGCAGACAGGGCGGCGGCCAATGGCATTCAGTTGAAAGACCATATCCAGGCGGTGCTGACCGATGTGGAAATGCCGGAGATGGATGGTTATGTCTTGACCAAGAATATCAAGGAAGACTCGCGTTTAAGTGGCATCCCGGTAGTGATGCATTCATCACTTTCGGCTGATGCCAATATTACGATGGGTAAGGCGGTGGGGGCGGATTTCTACGTGCCCAAGTTTAACCCGCAAGAGTTGAGCGTAACGATGCTTGAGGCTTTGGGTGAAGAGCTTGAGTAAAGCTAAAAATTCATCGCATCAAAGCGTTGATCGCGGCCAATAATCTGCACCGTCACGCCATTGGGCAGGCAGGCCGACAGCTGACCATCTTTATTGAGCCAGCCAGTCATGACGCATTGTTTACCTTTACAGGGACTGTCGATAAAACGCACCTGTCTATCTTTAATCTCGATGATGCTTGTCCCCAGTGGGCCGGCTATTTCTAGTTGTTTGTTTTGATCTAGCGGCAGAGTGATTGTTGCGTTATTAATGCTGCGAATCTGCACCACCTCACCCTGCGAACTATTGCCCCAAAATTCGATATACAGAAATGGCAGCATTAACAGCGCCAGGGCAACCACGATTTTATCGGCCAGGGTCATGGAACGATGATGGTTTTTGTCTGCTCGTCGATGTCGAGATGGATACGTTGGCTCATCGCCTCGGTCATATAAATAGTGCCGGCCGTATCAATCAGCATCACCTCGGCAATGCCCATGGCCCGGGCCGTTTCGCGCCACTGTTTCGGGCCGGCAATAAACACGGCTGTAGCTGCAGCATCAGCCGTGCTGGCATCGCGGTGGATGATAGTGACCGAGCTTGTGCCCTGTGCCGGGCGACCACTACGTGGATCAATGATGTGATGGTAACGCTGGCCGTGATATTCAAAATAGCGTTCGTAATCACCCGAGGTGAAGAGACTCTCATCACCAAGAGTTTCCAATGAGGCGATAACCCCCGGCTGACGTGGATGGCGGATACCAATACGCCAGGGCTGGCCAGCCTTATTACCAATGGCGCGCAGGTCACCACCGGCGTTGACGATGGCATTGTTGATGCCCATGCGGCGCAGTTCGGCAATGGCCTGATCAACGGCATAACCCTTGGCGTAACCGCCGACATCGATCATGACATCACTGTTGGCTGAACTGAGTTGATTGCCATCCAGCGTTAGTTCGCTCATCTTGGCATTGGCTTTAACCAGTGCTTCAATATCGCCTTCAGCGGGTGGTGCAGCATCCAGGCGTTCATCGCTGTGAAAACCCCATAGGGCGATCAGCTTGCCGGCAGCGGGGTTGAACAGGTCGTCACTTTGACGGGCCAGTTCAATGCCGGTTTGAATCAGCTGTTGCTGTTCCGGGTTGAGCGCAACGCTGTTGCCTGCGGCCAGTTGTTGATTGATATAGGTGAGCTTGCTTGGCTGCCAGGTATGCCAATCGTGATGAATGGCTTCCATCTTGTTGGTGACGGCGGTGACTGCCTTGGCCGCGGTTGCTTCATCGACACCATAGATGGAGATGTCCACCAGGGTGCCCAGCGCCAGCACTTGTTGTTGGTAGACTTGTGGAGTGCGTTGTTCACAGCCAGAAAGAGCAAGTAGGGCAACAAATACAACGGCAAAGAATATAGCGCTGCGAAACTCAATGTAGGGTGCGCATTGCGCACCATTAGAGCTGGAGGAAGGCGGAAAGTTAATGGTGCGCAATGCGCACCCTACGTTGGTGTTCATTAGTTCAACTTGTCGGCAATGCAATCCATCAAGGCGCCACCGATGTCGAGTCCGAACTGGGTATCCAGCTCACGGATGCAGGTGGGGCTGGTGACATTGATCTCGGTCAGGTAGTCACCGATCACATCCAGACCAACAAACAACAGGCCTTTCTGTTTCAGGGTCGGGCCGACCTGGGCGCAGATCCAGCGATCACGTTCACTCAGCGGCACACCTTCACCACGACCACCAGCGGCCAGATTGCCGCGGGTCTCACCCTTGGCCGGGATGCGCGCCAGGGCATAGGGCATGGGTTCGCCATCGACCATCAGGATGCGTTTGTCACCACTGGTGATCTCGGGGATGAAACGCTGCGCCATGATGTATTGCTGGCCGTTTTGGGTCAGGGTCTCCAGGGCGACACTGACATTGGGGTCGCCTTGTTTAAGACGGAAGATAGACGCACCGCCCATGCCTTCCAGGGGTTTGATGATGATGTCACCAAACTCATCGTAAAAACCGCGCAGCTGGCTCATGTCACGGCTGACCAGGGTCGGTGGGCAACACTGCGGAAACCAGGCGGTAAATAACTTCTCGTTGGCATCGCGCAGGGTCTGCGGTTTGTTGACTACCAGCACGCCTTCGGCCTCGGCCAGTTCCAGAAGATAGGTGCTATGGATGTACTGCATGTCGAAGGGCGGATCCTTGCGCATCAGGATTACGTCCAGCTCATTGGCCGGGATTAGCTGCGGCTCGCCCAGTTCAAACCAGTTCTGGGTATCGTCGCTGACTGTCACCGTTTGGGCACGCAGATGCAGTTTTCCGTCGCGTACCGATAGGTCCTGCTGTTGCATGTAATAAAGTTGCCAGCCGCGCTTTTGCGCTGCCAGCATCATCGCCAGGCTGCTGTCCTTCTTTGGGTTGATGGCCTCAATCGGGTCCATCACTACGCCAAGCTTAATCGTCATGCTTTGTTTGCCTGTTCTGCGATTTCACGCGCCGCTGCCAGCAGAGCCAGACGGGCGATAACGCCATAGGCATAGAATCGGTTGGGATTGGCATCCGGGGCCTTATTCTGATCCGGCGTGTTACAGGGCTCGGCAAAGGCCAGAGGCTCAAAGTGCATGCCCGGGGCGTTGAGATTTTCATTAATGCCGCGGCCGGTATGAACACGGTAAAAACCACCGACCACAAAGTGATCCATCATATAGACCACCGGTTCAGCGACGGCAAGATCCGAGCCCCAGGTCTCAAAGGTGTAAACGCCTTCTTGCATGATGACCTGACCAACACCCTGGCCACCCTTGGAAGAGGCCATCTTGTTGCGCTGTTTGCGATTCAGTTCCTTGATTTCATCGACCGACTGCACGGTCATGATGCCCATGCCGTAGGTGCCAGCATCGGATTTAACCACCACAAAGGGTTTGTCTTTCAGGCCGTACTGGTCGTATTTCTGCTGGATCTCTTCCAGCAAGATGCTGACATGCTTGACCAGACAGTCGCCGCCTTCCTGTTTCTTGAAGTCGATCTTGCCGCAGTGATGGAACATTGGGTTGATCAGCCAGGGGTCGATTTCGACCATCTCGGCAAAGGCCTCGGCTACCTGTTTGTAGTGGGCAAAGTGGTCCGACTTGCGGCGCTGGTTCCAGCCCAGTTCTACCGGCGGCAGTACCGGTTGTGCCAATCCTTGCAGGATTTCTGGCACGCCATCAGAAAGATCATTGTTGAGCAACACCATGCAGGGCTCGAAATCGCTGAGTTTGATCTTGTCGCCTTCACGCAGGATAGGTTCCAACAGCATCTCCCGACCGCTGCTCAGCTCGATGTTCATAGGTTCTTGCAGATCCGGCAGCAGCGAACCAATTCTAACTTCGTAGCCCGCCTTGTTGATAACCTCGCGCAGGGTGGCCAGGTTTTCCAGATAGAACAGGTTACGGGTGTGGTTTTCGGGGATCAGCAGAATGTTGCAGGCCTTAGGCATCTCACGTTCAAGGATGGACTGTATAGCCTGAACACAGAGCGGCATGAATGCAGGGTTGAGATTGTTGAAACCAGCCGGGAACAGGTTGGTGTCCACCGGCGCCAGCTTAAAACCGGCGTTGCGCAGGTCCACCGAGCCATAAAAAGGGGCAGGGGTGATTAACCACTGCTGTCGAAACCAGGCCTCAATCTTGGCTTGGTGTTCGAGGAAATGGGTTTCTATCTCCTGCAACGGCCCCTTGAGTGAGGTGGTCAGATGCGGAACTGCATGAAGGTGTTCAATGCTCATGGGATTGTTACCTGGTTGAGTTCCCGCATTTTAGCCTAAATGGCAGGTGTGGAGAAATTCGGTGTGGGATTGAAACACCTGGCGAGGTTTTAGCTGTTTATCGTCCGAGCATATGACGCCTGGGGGCGGACTAGGTTATTTGGCTGAGAATAGGCCATTCGCACTTTATCTGGAAAAGCAGCAAAAGTCCGTAGGGTGCGCACTGCGCACCCTAGCTGTATGGTCTTTTAGGTGGTGTGCATGATTACCAAAAGGGATGAAAAAGACAGTGCCGTTGAGAATTTATTACTCAATTGCAATGCCAACCTCTAACTCTTCAAACCAATCGAGAAAGCGCTTTACATCGTCACCGCGGAAAATACGGCCGTGCTGCGGTGCCATCATGTCTATGTCTAGCGCCCGGACTCGCTTTATCCAGTCATTTTTGGCGCGATTGGACGGCATCCAGCGTTGATGAAATAACTTCATTTTGTTGATGTGGTCGTCAAAATCCTCCACAAATAGTGGTGAGCAATCCGGCTCCAGTGCGGCGCCAACATCACCGCTCATAAGGATGCGGGCCTGGGGGTCATAAACGTGATAGTTGCCGGAGGCATGCAGGTAGTGAGCCGGGATGAATTGAATCTCAGCACTCTCCAGCTGTAGCGTGCTGCCTTCGTCGGGGATGCCGACGTATTCAATGTGGTTGAGTCCAAAGTGGCGTAAAAAACTTTCCCACAACCAGGGTGCATGCAGGCGGGCTGTTGGCAAGGCTTGATCCCACAGGCCTAAGGAGGAAATGATGTCAGGATCCTGATGCGAGGCAAATAGATCGGTAACCGTTTCGACCTTACACAGCCGCATTACTGAGGCCAGCATGGCGGAAAATATTTCAATGCCACCGGGGTCCATCAGCAGGGCGCGATTGCCGTCTATTATTAAATACTGGTTGGTATCAATAATGCCCGCAACTTTATCCGGGTCGCGACCAAAGGTGACCCAGCGATAGTTTTTATTGTATAGATCAGTTGTTTTCATAATGCACCCGTGTCCAGATTATTTTTTGATCCTGCCGATGTTGGTAATACAGTTAATTTGTCGATTAGTAGCCGGCACTCGACGATCTCGCGACGTAGTTCGTCTGTGGCTAGTTCTACGTTGTCGGCAATGGAGTCTAGATAGGGCCGAAATTCTCCTGCACGTGAGGCTTCGGTGCGTGAGTTGCTAATTACGATGGTTGAGCCACGTACACACTGACTGACCTCATCCAGTTGTAGTTCGAGCATAGCGATGATGCTATTGATCTCTAGATCCATGTCATGTTGTGCATCACGAGAGGTCTGAATCAGCTGATCGATAAAAGTAGTTTGTGTTGCATCCGAGAGTAGTTTCTGCGCTTTACTAAACCGTTGTTGGCCATCTGCTGTGCGCATGGATACCACGGAGATGCGGGACACGGAAAGTGCTAGCTGATTGATTTTGTTTGCATAAGCAATTGTGTTGTTTGCCATTTCGACAATGAAATCTGTAATGGGGCGAAACCCCAATGCCTTGCCGCCAATACGCGCTGCCACGCCTTTGGCATTACTGGCGCTGATGAGCATGAGTTTGGCTGTGAGCGTCATACGATATAGATGCCCGGCAAGTGTTGCCGCAATCACAAATGAAGGGGGCTGTATTTCTTGTTTAGTCATGGCAGCTCAGCTTCCAGTCAGTTTTTGTGAAAATTGATGAGTGAGCAGGCTCACTTATCCGTACTGTTTTACGTATGCCTTACCTAGCATATCCTAAAATATTAGGTCGTGTTTTACCAAGTGTCTAATTATTCAGATTACAGCAGTTGATCATGATGAAAAACGTACTGATTTCAGGTGTTCAAATGAAGGAAGTCTCTCTTGCTTTGGTGGATGGTTTGCTTTAATCGATAGCGAAAAAACGTAGTTGAAACCAGAGCAGGGATGGATAGGCGGCGATCCAGACCCAGAAAAAACGATTCAGACCAAAAAAACAGGCGTTAGAAAAATGGAATAGGGCGGCAATCGCTAAGGCAAAAACTAGGCTGGTACTTGAGAACAGTGAAAAGGGAAAGACTAATTCAAATAACATCACCGCCCAGGAGACGTAAAAGAGTAGGCGTGGTGATTTTGCCCATGCTCTCAAAGATTCACTGACGGGGTAGGCTGAGAATTGAAAAACATCGTTTAAGGCACGACCATCGCGCCATTCCGGGTTAACTACCTTTACCCAGCCTGAAATGAAATACGACAACACCAATTGTATGGCCAGATAACCGAAGGCAAGCTCTTGCCAGCGTAACGTGGGGGCCAAATGTACCAGACATAAGCAGCATAGAATCAGCAGGCCCATGCGGTCAGCGCCGCCATTATAGGGGCCTTGAAAGCGATATAGGATTGCTAGGCTCAACAGGAATAACAGGAAAATTACCCAGGTCGTATGAAAGCCAATGATGAGCAGTAGTGCCAATACTAATCGAGGCATGAACAAATAGCGTTCATTGGTGAATGACTTAAGGTGCTCGATACTCTGTAGGGTAAATGCAAACCCCAGCAATATTTCGGTCAGGCGGATGGCATCAAAGAGGCTCATCTTGGCGTCTGCGCGGATAGTGGCTGAACCCGAGAGTGGAAGGCAACGGTTTGTTGTAACTGTGAGTCTTGGCGTTTGATAACTAACAGCCGGAACTGTAGATGCGTTGCCGCCATCACATTGGTGGCTAAGCTGTGGCTCTTGAGTTCAGCCATAATGCGTTTCAATATTTCATTTTCACTGTGTTGGCTTGGATATTCCAGCAGCCGTTCAGCGCAGCTGACCAAAAACAGTGATTCATTCCAGCGTGGATTCCAGATCATGCGGCCTAGCATCTGCTTGAATGATAGCTGTGCCGGGCGCGGACGAAACTCATGCCATTGCTGTGGAACTTCATCTGCTGCATGGAGCAATGAGAATTGAACCCGTGGCGAGGGCGCAATGAAATCAAAAAATCGCCATGAAGGGACGATTGCTGGTAGTAGAAGCTTCAGTGTGTGCCACATGGCCGAGAATAATAATTCATTTATTAGGATGATTAACTTTTACTGTCTTTTAGGTAATATGGTCAATCTTTTCACCCTGACAGATATATTAGGCTGATCCGAATGTTGTTAGTGGTAGTACGTAAACATCTATTTAAAGCCCGTTTGTAGTAACCATTAATAGTCTCTCATGAGTGGTTGAGATTAATAGCGCTAGTTATTTAGAGGTATATTGAGTGGGTAGGATTGGCATTCGCCAATTAACAAATGATGTATTCTGCCGATATGAATGGTGCCAGAAAACCGATCAGGAAGTGAATCTATATAGATGTTCAAGGATGCAAATATAAACAAACAGTTGTTGAAGCGCCTGGTGGCCTTGTGGTTTATCGCCTCGGTCGTTGTCGGCGGTATTGTCTTCTATATTGAAATTGAATCGGTTGATGATGAAGTGGTTGAACTCGGCATACGCCAGGCAAATTTTATTGATCAGATGTTGATTCAACGCCTGCCGAAAAAGACCATGGACGATATGGTTAGTCTGCAAAAAATAGTTAATCGTATGACCATGAATGAGTTTGTGGTGGCTGAGGTTTACGATACAAGCCTTGAACATCAGGCCTCTTCGGTGCGCAAAGGCAATAAAAAAATCGGTGCAGCGGTGGATAAGAAACAGCACCAGTTTCCGCTTGATGAAAAACAGCACCATGAAAAGTTTTATATCGATGAAGTGATGTATATCCAGATTTTGGTGCCGCTGTTGTATGAAGATCGGGTGCAAGGCTATTTTGAAGGGGTCTACAAGGTAGATCAGGCTGCTATCGATACCATCATGTCGCGCCTTTATCACACCCTGTGGGTGGTGCTGGTGATTATCCTGGCCACCTTTATTATGTTGTATCCGTTAATCCTTTATCTCAATCGTCAGTTGATCAGTTTTTCCAATGACCTGTTCAAGGCTAACATCGAATTGATGGAGGTGATGGGCAGCGCAATTGCCAAACGTGACAGCACCACCGACAGTCATAATTACCGCGTCACCTTGTATGCCCTGCGTTTTGCCGAGGCCTTGAAGCTCACGCCGCTGCAGATGAGTAATCTGATTGCGGGTTCTTTTCTGCATGATGTCGGCAAGATCGGTATTGAAGACAATATTCTGAGAAAAAACGCCAAGCTCGATAAACAAGAATTTATGCGTATGAAAGAGCATGTCTTGATAGGTATCGATATTATTGCCAAGGCCGATTGGTTGCATGGTGCGCGTGAGGTGGTTGAGTTTCATCATGAAAAATATGATGGCAGTGGTTATATGCGTGGTCTGGCTGGTGAACAGATCCCGGTAAATGCACGTGTTTTTGCCATTGTTGATGTCTTTGATGCGCTCTGTTCAGAACGGCCCTACAAAGAGGCTTTGCCACTGGAAAAGGTGCTTGAAATAATGGGCGAGCAACGTGGCATACATTTCGATCCAAAACTGTTGGATAAGTTTTTTGAGTTAGTGCCAACGCTGCACAAACAGATTGGTCAGGCTGATTATATGAATTTGACGCAGATGCTGGCTGTAGCGGTGAAGAAATATTTTTTCAATGCACGGATGAAGTAAGGCCCAGGCTAGGCGTGTTTCCATAACTTCCCGCAGAGCTGAAAAATAGCTGATATTCCCTCTCAAGAAACCTGCTGGCGATCCGAAATAATAATGAGTCTATTTCAGTGTATTAGGAGATTTTCATGAATTTTTTTAATGGAATGAAATTGAGCGCCAAAATGGCCGGGGGATTTGGCATTGTGCTGGCGTTAATGGCCATTGTTTCCATGGTTGTTTATAACAGTATTCACTCGTTGGTCGATTCCTCCAAGTGGGTAAACCATACTTATGAAGTTATACGAAATGCCGAATCTGTTGGATCTGCGATGGTGGACATGGAAACCGGCCAGCGCGGTTTCATGGTTACCGGCAAGGATGAATACCTGGAACCCTATAATAACGGACAAAAAGTATTTGATCAGTTGATTATCAAGGGGCAGGAGCTGACCAGCGATAATCCAACTCAGGTGAGCCGTTGGCAAGCCGTTGCAGAAATGAAGCAGCAATGGCTTAACAAGGTCGCTAAGCCTGAAATCTCTGCCCGTCGTGACGTTAGCAAAGGTGCGGATGCTATGACGCATTTTAAAGAGGTCTCGTCTCGCACTGTTGGTAAGGAGATCTTTGACAGTATTCGTGATGCGCTCGCTGATATGGATAGGAAGCTAGCGGATAGTCCAAATGGAAAGCTCCTGGTGACTACCATAACGCTTGATCTGGTGAATATGGAAACAGGTCAGCGTGGTTTTTTGCTCACAGGCAAGGAAGCGTCGCTGGAGCCATATATTAATGGCAGTAAATCCTTGAAACGACATCTAGCCGAATTACGAGGCATTCTGAAGCCATCATCGGCGGTTAGCGCAGATATAAAGAAAGTTAAAGAACGCGTCGATGCCTGGATGAGCAAGGCTGCTAACCCTGAAATTGAAGCCCGCCGTGAAATGAATCAATACAGCACTACCATTGAAGATGTCGCCATCATGATGATGACCGGGCAGGGCAAAACAATCATGGATGCCCTACGTGTCAAACTGCAAGAAATTATTGATGCAGAAGAGGTCTTGATCGGCGTGCGTGGCAAAGAGCAGGAGTCTACCTCTGAGTTTGCGATCAGCTTCACCCTGATAGGCACATTGCTGGCAATTGTTATTGGTGTTGTGGTGGCATTCTTTGTCGCGCGCGGTATCTTGGGGCCGCTTAAGGCTACAAACAATATGCTCAAGGATATTGCCGAAGGTGAGGGCGATCTGACCAAGCGTATTTCTGTGAATACCAAAGATGAAATCGGCGAGCTTGGTAACAACTTCAATGCCTTCATAGAAAAACTGCAAGGCATTATTAGAGAAATTTCAGGTGCCACCACACAACTGGCTGCATCTGCAGAACAGATGTCGGCAACGACTGAAGAAACAAGTGCAGGCGTGAGTAATCAGCAACGAGAAACCGAACAGGTTGCTTCTGCCATTACTGAAATGACGGCCACAGTACAGGAGGTGGCGAAAAATTCTGAACAAGCCTCGGTTGCTGCAAGTGAAGCTGATAATGAAGCTAAGAACGGAAACCAGGTAGTGAGCAGCACTGTTCAGGCAATTAATGAATTGGCAAAAGAGGTTGAAGAGTCGGCGGCTGTTATAGGTAAGCTTAAAGGCGATAGTGAAAATATTGGTACGGTTTTGGATGTTATTAAAGACATTGCCGAGCAGACCAATTTGTTGGCACTGAATGCGGCTATTGAGGCGGCTCGTGCAGGTGAAACAGGGCGTGGTTTTGCGGTTGTTGCTGATGAAGTGAGAACACTGGCACAGCGCACGCAAGAATCAACTCAGGAAATAGAAAAGCTCATTTCAGCATTGCAAGGTGGAGCGGAAAAGGCGGTTACTGCCATGGAACAGAGTCGTGGTCGGGCAAGTGACACTGTTACCAAGGCGGAGGATGCCGGTGCATCATTAGCTTCTATTACAAGTGCTGTGGGTACCATTCTACAGATGAATACCCAGATTGCGACGGCTTCAGAGGAGCAAACCTCAGTTGCTGAAGAGATCAATCGTAATGTGATTAATATTCAAAACGTTTCCGAGCAAACTGCGGCTGGTGCTCAGCAGACATCGCTTGCCAGTGCCGAACTTGCCAGATTAAGTGATGAGTTGCGAGGGCTTGTTGGGAAGTTTCGTGTTTAGTTGATTCTACTGTGTTTGCGGTCGTCGGCTATTAGGTCGGGCCGCAAGCATGAATCCATCCCGTATTAACCAAGATCACCCCAAAGCTGTTGAATCACGCTTAACGTGGTTAAGCCAGCCGTTTCAGTGCGCAGGATGCGCGGGCCTAGACGGATGCCGTTAAAGCCATGTTCGATGGTAGATTTGATTTCGCCATCACTCAAACCGCCTTCAGGGCCAATCAACAAGGCCACATTATTCTCTGGTTTGTCCAGTGTTGCCAAACTGTCGGCTGCAGTGGGATCAAGCACCAGTTTGAGTGAGGCGTTGAGTTGTTGCTGCCAGTCGGCTAATGACATTGCTTCATGCAGTTGCGGAATGCTGTTACGACCGCATTGTTCGCAGGCGCTGATGATGACGCTGTGCCAATGACGCAGGCGTTTGTCCTGTCGTTCCTGATTCAGCTTTACACCACAACGTTCGCTGAACAGCGGTACGATTTCGGTGACGCCTAGCTCAACAGCCTTTTGAATGGTGTAGTCCATTTTTTCACCGCGCGAGATGCACTGCCCAAGAATGATGGACAGGGGAGATTCACATGTCTTGTCGAGAAACTGACCGATGTTGGCTGAGGCGCGTTTTTTTTGCACCTCGCTCAGTTCAGCCTCATATTCGCCGCCCTCGCCATTAAATAAAATCAGACTGTCGCCCTGTTTCAGCCGCAATACCCGCACGGCATGGCTAAAGGCGTTTTCATCCAGCTCAATGCTGGCACCGCTGTTAAGCGGAGAGGGTGTGTAGATTCTTGGGATGCGCATTATTTTTCGCTTGTCGCTATATCGATGCCTTCTGTGGCAATGCGCGCCAGGGTGTCGATCTGCTCCGGGGTGATGACATAGGGAGGCATGAAATAGATGACGTTGCCCAGTGGTCGCAGTAGCGCATTATTTTTCAGGGCATGTTGGTAGACCTTGAGGCCACGACGTTCCTGCCACGGGAAAGGGGTCTTGTTGGCCTTGTCTTTGACCATCTCAATCGCCAGTATCATACCGGTTTGGCGCACTTCGGCCACATAGGGATGGTCCTGCAGATGGGCCACGGCAATGCCCATATGGTCGGCCAGATGTTTATTGCTCTCAATCACATCATCCTGACGAAAGATATCCAGTGTTGCCAGCGCCGCAGCACAGCCGAGCGGGTTGCCGGTGTAGCTGTGCGAATGCAGGAAGGCCGTCATGTTTTCGTAGTCGTCATAAAAGGCCTGGTAGATCTGGTCGTGGGTGACCACGCAGGCCAGAGGCAGATAACCGCCGGTCAGGCCTTTTGACAGGCAGATGAAGTCGGGGCTGATATCGGCCTGTTCACAGGCGAACATCGTTCCGGTGCGACCAAAACCAACGGCAACCTCGTCGGCGATCAGGTGCACCCCGTATTTATCGCAGGCTTTACGTAACAGCTTGAGATAGACAGGGTGATACATACGCATGCCACCGGCACACTGCACCAACGGTTCGACAATCACGGCGCTAACTTCATCGGCATGTTTTTGTAATGTTGCTTCCATGTGCGTGAACATGCGCGTTGAGTAGTCAAACCAGCTTTCACCAAGTTCGCGGTGATAACAATCGGGCGAGGCCACGGTGATGACCTCCATCAACAACGGTGCATAGGTTTCTTTGTAGAGTAAGACGTCGCCCACGGCCAGCGCACCCAGAGTCTCGCCGTGATAGCTGTTGGCCAGCGATATGAACTTGGTCTTGTTTAATTGACCCTTGTTGCGCCAATAGTGAAAGCTCATCTTTAGCGTGGCTTCAATCGCCGACGAACCGTTGTCGGCATAAAAACAGCGATCCAGACCTTTGGGGGTAATCTCGGCCAGTCGTTCAGATAATTCAATCACTGGCTCATGGCTAAAACCACCCAGGATGACGTGCTCCAGAGTATCGAGCTGTTGTTTGATGCGGTCGTTGATGCGTGGATTGCAGTGACCAAACAGGTTCACCCACCAGGAACTGATGCCGTCGAGATAACGCTGGCCTTCAAAATCTTCCAGCCAGATGCCATCGCCTTTTTTGATAGGCACCAGCGGCAGCCATTCGTGGTCTTTCATCTGGGTGCAGGGGTGCCAGAGGTTGGTTAGGTCGCGTTTGATCAGGTCAGAGTTTTTCATGGCATAGAATAAGGTCTGATTAAGGTTGAATGATTATAAGTGATTGACGTCGCATAGTCGTCATTTGGGCAATCTCTAGGGGCTACTGCGGCTTGATTTGTAAATTTAGTTAACTATCGAGGCGCTTCGCTGTATGGAGAGCTTTATGAATAGCTAATGAGGTGGCAAGTGCAATAATAAGTTTAGGTGTGTATTGGCTGGCGTCAGAAGGCATGATTGTAAGATAGCTGGAAGACGAAATAACGCACTTTGTTAATTTCCGTTTTATCGCCACCCAGTTCGATGTGCAGTTGTTTCCACATATAACGCAGTGTTACGGCCTCCGCGGTGATGTTGTAGAGTCCCTGTAAATGGTGCGCTTGCCAATACCATAATCCTGCCCCAATGCTGGTGAAATGTTGGATGTCGAAGTTTTGATGTTCGGCCAATATTTCTAGTTTGTCTGTCCACTGGTATTGTCCAGCGAGATAGATTTTTCGTGGCCAGGTTTGTTCGAACCGCTTATATGATTCAAAACCGGTGATGGCCGGATCGTAATGGAGATAGCCATCCTCATCATAGGTTTTGGTCTCTGATGTTGCTGTGGCGGTTGTATAGGGTGCGTCATCCCAATACATTCGGCTGGTTAGGTCGATAATGTCCAGTTGCGCTGAGAGTTTTTCGGTTGGCTGCCAGTCGAGTCCGACGTCCAAACTATAGCCATTGCCTGTCGGTTCTTTTCCTAGATGCCTGTCAAACAGTGGGTCGCGAGCATAGAGATAGTCGGCATCAAACTGAAAGTCATAATCCTCCTCCGCGGTGACGCTGGCTGTACCGCTGATGCTGCCATCGGTTAAGGCCTTGTTATGTAAATAAGAGATCGCCAGGTTGGCACTCAAGGTTGAGGTCAGTTGTTTTTTCCGCCCCAATTTCAGGCCGTTGCTGCAATTGTGTAGCGCCTTGATATAGAGCTCGTATTCTTTGCCTATTTCAAGTGGTCGTTTGTTTTTGGTGAGATAAATGAACTCTACCGTTTGTGGGGAGAACTCTAGTAAATAGTCGCAACGCTCGAGATAACCCAATTGCCAGTCTTGCCAATAAACGCCTGTTTCTAATTTGTTGAATGTTAATGCGTTGTCTCCGCCGTAGAAGGGCTGCTTCCAACCGTCACCGATGGCTTTTATGGCGATCGGGCTGCTATAGGCAATGCTTTGGACGGTGACATAGGGTTTATAGTCTCTCGCCTGGGCGGTCGATATGCTGACGAGTAGCAGTAGTATGAAATAAAATTGGAATCGCATATTAATTTATGTGCCGATAAAAAAGGGTGGCTCTGTGGCCACCCTTTTTTTCTATTGCAATTTAGTTTACAACGTTTCGAAAGTACCGTTGATGTATGTGATTTTCACAAGACCATTGGACAGCTTTTCGATATCGGCGTACTTCGTGCCGTTATACTCAATAGTACCGGTATGGTAGTCGTCATCGGCATTAGGCGTGATGGTCATTGTCACGCCGTCCTGATTAGTGATGACTATGTTACCGGTGACGGTGTGGTCAGCAGTACCAGCATCTGTGATGGTGCCATTGATCACGATTTGACGCGTACCATAAGCGATGCTGATGGCCGCAGTGCCATCGTCGAAGCCAGTACGGTCACCTGTGACGCTAACACGGGCTTCAGGCAGGCCATCAAGTTGCAGGTTAAAGCTAAGTCCAACATCCGCCTCAAGCCACTGATTGTCTTCAGTGCCTTCTAAATTATACTTTGGGCGGGTCAGTTCTGCTGATGCACTACCGTTAACGCTGAAGTCGGCCGAGCTAAGATCCACGTAATACGACCCTTCATCGGTAGAGGGGTACAGGGCTGAGTAGTTTTGAGTTACTGCGTCTCTAGCATCTGCGAAGCTGTTATATGTTCCCAAATCATTGGTATGGGTGTATCCACTAGTGTATGTGTAGGTCACGGCGGCTGAATTGTCAGCAGCAGACCAGTAAGTAGATGCGCTGTAACCGTAGTCACCTAACAGATTCAGGATAAATGTATCTTCACCACTAACAGCGTCGGTATCCGAGTTGGTCCAGCTGACAAGATTTCGCGTGATGGAACCTAATGGCAACTCCCCAAACGGCACAAAAGTACTGGCGTTGCTGATATTGGCGGTAAAGCTGGCTTCCAGGCTATGACCAGCGCTGCTGCTGATCTCACCGCTCAGTTCCAAGGTGCTAGGTGTGATCCAGCTGTAATAATCACTAAACGTACCAGGAGTGATCAAACTGTAATCATCAAACGTCGGCTTATTAGGGTCGACCCAGTAGTAATCACCATTTGTCGTATCTTTGATGGGATTAACCAGGGTTGTCGACAATGTCCCTAGGAATGTGATCTGCGCATCCAATGCTGCGCCTAAACCATCCTGCTTTTGCGTTAGGGATAGATCTACATCTATAGATACACCGGCGATGTCTGGGGCGGGAGCTGTGCCTGCTTCAATTGCTGCATAATCAAATGTGTATGCTGATGTCAGGTTAAGGGCAATTGTTCCGACGTTGATGTCGGCATCCGCCGCGGCACTGCGAAAGGAGGCAGAAGTAATACCAATGGTGATGGAGCTTGAGGCTGTCGTACCATCTACGGGTATTGATACAGTCATGTTTACGCTGCCTTCGCCAATGACTCCATTGGTGATAGTGAAAATTCCATTTGAACTGCTGATTGTCCCTGAGCTGAAACCAAGCCCATAACCACTCAATTCACTACCCGAAAAAGTGCCGTCTAAATTCAACAGGATAGCTTCTATAGCCGCTCCGAGCGTCGGGCCGATCAGGAACTCGCGGCTTATGTCGGATGCATCAGATGCCAACTCAACCTGTTGAGCAAAGGCGTTGCCTTTGGACTTGGCTTCCGCGTCGATGACAGTACCCCAGGTGCGTACGTCACCAACTAAAGCTTTTACCTTGGTTAGGGCTGCGCTGCCGGCAGTAGAGCTGGCCTCAGGGTCAATGATGCCATTCCCTGCATTAGCGCTATCCACAATCGCCTGCAGTGAGGCGACTACGCTGGAGGTGTCGGTAATGCCGATTTGTGTGTATGCGTTCTCGGCTGCGTCAATGAGTTCCTGCAGTGAAATCATCTGAGCATCGTTGACCGAGCTGGAATCATCAGCAGTAATGGTGCCGCCAGCAAATGAATCCGAGAGCATTTGTAAAACACCATCAATATCCGGGCTGCCTTGTGAGGCATCGGCCAATGCGGCGATGGCCGCCCCAAATGCCGCGTAGGCAATCTCGGTTGGACTGCCGTCACTAATGGCGCTTGCATCGGTAATGTCGATGGCTTTGGTATTAAGGATGTCAATGCCACCGAGCAGGTTGGATACTTCCGAGTTGGCGTTGTAGACAGCCGCGGCGTCTAAAGCACCGCTTGCTTTGGCGCGGCGCGCGGCAAGGTCGGTATAGGGGCTGACATTGACGTTGATTGTGTCATTCGTTGCTGCCTCGGCCACCAGTGCGGTCATGGTCAGGCTGCCGGGTTTGTACCACTCGGCAAAGTCGACGCTGGTATTGGTATCTAGGATGTCATCACTACGTGTGCCACAACCGGCTGGAATATCACATTTCATCTCGGTATTTGCGTCAGCGCTGATGGTGATCTGAATGGGGCCGCCTGCATAGCTGCTGTCCACAGAGATTTCGTAGCTGCCATCGGCTGCCGTGGTCGCACTACCTACGGTGCGAAGTGCAGAACCACTGCTGTCCAGTTCCTCGGCGATTACATTACCGCTCTTGATGATGCCCTTGGCGGCTGTGCCGTTCATGGAGACTCCGGAGGTGCCGGAAAGGTTGGAGAGGTCGGAGACGCTGGGAGCGCTCCCACCTCCACCTCCACAGCCACCTAAGCTTAGGGCGAGTGTAGCCACTGTCAAAGACAGTGTTTTAAGTTTGAAAGGCGGTTTCATTTGTTTCCCCAATATTTGCCATTGTTGCCAAATGAACCAATGCTTGGTTTAAATGGAATGGTATATGCCTACATGCATAATTAAGGGCGTTATTAGATATGAAGTGCCTTATTTAATCAATGCTAATGTATTGTTTACAGACAATGTCAACAATTAACGCTCAAAATGTTGTTTTCAGCTAGAAACACTACAGCGATACATTTGATTTCACGTTGCGTTATATGATTCCGCAATATGTTTTCGGTACCTGTTCTTTTTTGATTTGGCGTTGTTTCAGAGCTTTGATCATGTTGGTTGTTTCGCTAAAGGCTGTGAAGGAAAAAGTTGATTAATAGCGTAAATCTTAAATGTCAGTGTGTGCGCGACTTGGCTTGGGTGATGAGTAGTCCGTCAATGCTGGCCCTTGGGCCGAGCCCTTATGTTGGTGAAAAG
This sequence comes from uncultured Gammaproteobacteria bacterium, assembly GCA_965602225.1. Taxonomy (GTDB): domain Bacteria; phylum Pseudomonadota; class Gammaproteobacteria; order Tenderiales; family Tenderiaceae; genus Tenderia. The sequence goes on from CBFCYE010000007.1 coordinate 67,526, forward strand.
GTCAGTGATGTCTGGTGCCAGTCTGTTTATCAACAAAACCTTGATTGGTTGCATCAGCTCGATGTTGATCCTGCTCCTTTGCAGCAGTGGCTAGATCAAAAACAAAGCCCCTTGCTGGGCATTTATTTTGAGTCGTTGCTGGCCTTCTGGTTACAGCATCTGCCGGATACAGAGTTATTGGCGCAAAACCTGAAGGTGGGCCAGCCGGGTTTACAGTTGGGTGAGTTTGATCTGCTGTTTCGTGATTTAGCCCAGCAGCAGCTAATTCACTGGGAAGTGACGGTGAAATTCTATCTGCGTTATGGCTCGGACGACTATCAATGGCTGGGGCCAAATCCACGCGATAGTCTGCAGCGCAAATTGAATAAAGTGTTTGATCACCAATTGCGTCTGTCTGAACAGCCAAAGGCGCAGCAGGTATTACAATATCAACTGGGTCAGCATCAGCCAACACCTCAGGCCGTTGTCAAAGGTTATCTGTTTTATCCCTATGACAGTGATTGGCGCAAACCGATAGAGATTCCTGCTGGTGTCTCAGCAAACCATCTAAAAGGCTGGTGGTGTCGTCACGCTGACATGCCAGTCAGGCTGGCATTATGCGAAACAGATAACCGCTGGATGCTATTGCCACGCTTGCAATGGTTGTCACCAGTGGTCAGATATAATATGACTGGGCTCATGGATGAAAATGAGTTGTTGGGATGTTTGACCGATTATTTTTCTGAGTACTACAAGGCCGTTTTGTTAGTGGAACTCAAGGTCGGCGATGATGGCTGGTCTGAAGTGTCACGTGGTTTTGTTGTGAATGATGAGTGGCCGCGGTAACCAGTTGTGTGCATGAAAGCATAGTCTTCCTGCTTTTTTATTAAGCTTATCCACCAATAAGATTTTCAGCTTAGGCTAGCATCTGATGGATCGAATAATTTCTAGTAGGAACAAATTAAACGTCTAAACTCGGCCATGACCGGTTGTTAAAAAGCGGTAGCAAGAAGCTATGGCCCGATCTCCTTGCTACCCCCATTAGGCGTGTTTATTAGGTTACGATGCCTTTTGATGCCAGAAATTCATCAGGAACATCTGAATTTTTTCTGCCTACAATTGCGAAATAATACAGTGGCTCACCTTCAATGGATAACCTGTGTCGATATCGTTCGATATAATAAACATCAATGTATCTCGAAAATATCAATTCCCGGATCATCGTTGAAAATCCTGATTCATCGGTAATATCAAAAAAAGTTTCCTTGATATTGAACGCTACCCACCCCTCGCTTTTAATTGTATTAAACGCTTCGGTAAATGCCCTTACAGGAATGTCACCGAAACCGAGTGCGGCAACCGTTACCATGCAATCACATTGCCATGAGACTATTTCATCTCTTTTCTCAGTATCTAGCTTGGTGAAATCTTCAACGTAATACGCATCATATACGCCCGGTCTATCTCTAATTGCTGCATCATAGGCTTCGGGGATAATGTCTACACCGATTAAGCGAGAAACACCGTGTTTCTTTAGCTCCTCGCCCATCATGCCATTGCCCGCACCTAGATCTAATACTCTAAGCTCAGAAAAATTATCTTGGGACTGTTTTACCGCTGACTCAAGTATTTCGGTTACTTTAGTTGGTGATGTGCATTTAAGGCGGTCATAAAAAATTTGTTCGTACAGGCCTGGCACCTGATAAATTTCATCGTAATCGTGAAACCTTATTTTCCTATTGCCGCCCGATCCTTGAAGATAAAAATAGGCTTCATCCTGATTTAAATTGGTTAGTTCATCCTTTGGAAATTGTATTCGATGTCTTTTCTGCATTGTTTTCTCAATTTAGATCTTATATTTAAAGGCCTAACAGGCATTTACAGAACCATATGGTACGTGTAGGGCGAACGAGAAAGTATTGATCTGCTCTCTTAGGGTAACAATATATACTGGCTACTTACAGTGACAAACTCATAATAGCGTCATCTGGCGCACAGAAAAAGTTGGTTTGCACCTTGAATGTCTCCTTAGGGCGCATAACGATCAACTTATGCTTTCGTGGACAGCGGCTATAAAGAAATCATGCTAGGCATAGTTTTCAGTTTTTCTAGTATTGCCAACTCAACTTAGGTTCGTCCTGGTGCTTAGCGCAGTTCTTCCAGTTCAGTACTGTAAGTTTCGAGGTCAAGGCGTGATTGCTTGAACTCCTGCCAACGTTGGTTCTCTTTTTTAGTTGGTGTTTATAGTCAGTTGTAGGCTTACATGTGAAACAGAATTTCCGGCAGGCGAAGATTGTTAAGGGGGGGGTAACCAACTAGTTCTTCATGTGGCATGGTGTGGATGTGCCTCATGCGTGCTTTGTTATTAGCATTAAAAAATTTACCGCCATAGAGCATTTGATCTGGGGCGGTTCATTTTTGTGGCTAACAACTTTTTAAATAACTTATTTTTTAGCCATTATCAAAATGGCGCGGCCACTTCAAATTCCATGCGCTCACGAGTCACTGGGTGAGTAAAGCACAAACGCTGTGCATGTAGCATTAATCGTTCACCGGCCAAACCATAAAGTTCATCACCCACTATTGCTGCATTCAGTCCGTCACGGTGTGAAGCATGAACACGCAGTTGATGTGTGCGTCCGGTCAGCGGATAAAAATACACACGGGTAGTGTCACCCTCATGGGTAATCACCTGCCATTGGGTTTTTGCTGGCTTGCCATGTTCATAACATACCAGCTGCCTGGGGCGGTCATACAAATCGACACGCAAGGGCAGATTGATTTCCCCCTCATTTTGTTCAGGTGGCAATAGTTTCGTTAACAATGCCTCATAACGTTTTTCTACGCTGCGCTGGATAAATTGTTTTTGCAGAAATTTATTAGTACGCAGATTTTTCGCTACCAATAATAAACCCGAGGTCGACATGTCGAGACGATGCACCATTTTCAGTTCAGGGCATTCTGGATAACATTGCGATAGGCGTTGAAAAACGGAATCCTTAATAATCTTGCCTGGCACCGACATCAAACCAGCGGGTTTATTTACCACCAGTATAAAATCATCTTCATAGACAATCTGTGGTTCGCTGGCATCAATGTCCTGGCCAAAGTTCGGCTCGGCTTCAACGGCCAAACCGCGCAACATGAATGGCAGGATGGGGCGGCACTTACCACGACAGGCTGGATAAAACTGGGCGTGATGTCTAATACCCGCAGCGGGCGAAGAGCCCCACCAAAATTCAGCCAAGGCCAAGGGTGTTAGTTGATGTTGATGGGCGTAGTGTATTAATTTGGGGCCGGCGCAATCACCAGCTCCGCCTGGAGGTAAACCATCAACATAAAAATCAGAAATGGCTTGTTGCTCATTCAATGCATTATCTAATACATAGGCGGCAAAGACTTTTTTATGCAGCTTGCGCGATTTTTCTGTGCGTGTTTGTTTTATTTTGGTGATCTGTTGTTCAAACACGTCTAACTGTTGTTGTAGCAACTGTAGTTTTTCTTCCCACTCAATGGCGGTGTTTTTTGCTTCGCGCTTATCGTGTTGGCTGGCTAAGGCCAAGGCCTGCATTTGTCGCTGTTGTTCGTTGTCATCCAGCAGCTCCAGCGCGAGACGCTGCTGTTTTCGTTCAGCCTTGGCAGCCTTGTGCCGTTGCTTTAGTTCGGCCAGGGCCTGATCACGTTGTTGCTGTATTCGGGGGATTGTTTGCAATAGCTCTAAGCGCTGCGGTGCATCTTCTAGCGCCTCTAATTGCAGCGCCATGAGGGCCAATTCATTTTTACCGGCAGGTAAAAAGGCATCGTGTTCTGCCTGATCAAATATCGGCGGCACAAAACCAGGTAACTGCCACAGGCCGCTCATCATGCCGGAAAAGGCGGAGAGAAATCCTATGCGCCCATCCCTATCACGCACTACCAACACACCAAACATTTTTCCTGCATCCGGCGCAAAGAAATCACGCGGCCAGTTTTTTTCTGTAGCCAAACGTTGCTGCAGTATTTCGCAGGCCTGCTTTGCCAGGGGGTGCGGCACATCGAAAAAAGGGCTGGGCATTACGCCAGGAATGTCAGTGGCGGCTGGAGCAATGGGGAAATAGGTAATGTTGTTCATAAATGGTGGGGTTCGCTGGATAACGGTTGCTTGCGATGGCTGGGCTGGGCGGCTGCAAGGCGGCGATTAGAGCCAATTACAATGCAATTATACGTCTGGTTGCCACGCTCTTCCGTGGGAACCCATACTTGGCATTAGGCCTTGCCTACCGTATGCGTTCCCACGCGGGAGCGTGGGAACGAGAATGAGGCTATACAGCGATCTGTTCGGCATAGATTTTCAGTTCGTCCAGTATTGCCTGCTCAGCGGCGGTTCGTTCCGGTGCCTGGCGCAGTTCTTCCAGCTCTGTACGATAGCTATCGACATCGATGCGGGCCGTTTTAAATTCCTGCCAGCGCTGTTTTTCTTCTTCGGTTAGTGTTTCTGGCCAGTTGCGGGCGCGCATGCGGAACATCATTTCCGGTAGACGAGGGTCGTTAAAGGGTGGTTGGTAACCGACTAGTTCTTCAGGTGGCATGGTATGGATGTGACTCATGCGTTCTTTGTCATCGTCGTTGAAGAATGCGCCGCCATAGAGCATCTGATCCGGGTCGGTGCGTTTTTCAAATTTTGTTTCAGAAAAGACCTTTTGAATCTTTTTAGCCAGCCCTGGTTGGTTCTTGATGGCATCGAGGTTGGTGCGGCAGACATTCATGTCGATGTTGTATTTTTTGGCCGCTTTGCCATCCAGTGTCATGAAGGGTGCAATGATTGGGCACTTGTTGACGTGCACAGTCTTGAGCGGGATACGATCGACGCCTTCTGGCAGTTCTGCGTTGGGCGTGAAGATGCGCTCAAAGATCTTGGCCGGGCTGAGGTTGATCAAATCTTTTGGGTCAACGCTGAGGTCATAGACGATGATGCCGTTCTTGTTGGTCGGGTGTTGGGCTATCGGTACGACCACCGCCATGTTGCCCTGTTCCATTGGGTACATGCCGGAGACGTGTAGGACTGGTTTTTGTTCACGCAGGTTTAGCAGTTTGAAGAGTTTGTTTTTGCTGCGATTGTTCAAAGCGAAATCAAACAGTTTGGGTTGTTTTTCTTTGACCAACTTGGCCATGGCGATGGTGGCGTAGACATCCGAGAGGGCGTCATGGGCCGACTCATGGGCGATGCCGTTGGCCACAGTCAGGTCTTCCAGGCGGACGCTGGGGCGACCTTCGGCGTTGATCGGCCATTCGATGCCTTCTGGCCGCAGGCTGCGGGTCATACGTACCACGTCGAGCAGATCCCAACGGGTACAGCCGTTTTGCCATTCGCGGGCATAGGCATCAAACAGGTTGCGGTATAAGACGTGGCGGGTGAACTCATCATCAAAACGCAGATTGTTATAACCTAGTACGCAGGTATTGGGCTGCGAAAATTCTTTGTTGATACGCTGAATAAAGTCGGCCTCAGGCAGGCCGTCGGCCAAGGCCTTTTGCGGTGTGATGCCGGTAATCAGACATGAGATCGGGTTGGGCAGAAAATCATCGGCCGGTTTGCAATACAGCATCAGCGGCTCGCCGACGATGTTCAGATCCATATCGGTACGGACGCCAGCAAACTGGCTGAGGCGATCTTTCATGGGGTTGAGGCCAAAGGACTCGTAGTCGTACCAGTAGAAGGTGGCTTCGCTCATGATGGGTTCTTGTTTGGGTTGTTAGCTGGCCTCGAACTTTAGCATATTTGTTGGGCTGGATTGTTTATGGTGACAGGTGATTGCAGCAGAGTAAAAAACCTTACTGGATAGGATCAAGGTGTCGAGGAAAATTGGCAGCGTGATATTGGGTGTTGCTGGGGCATGAGGCAATGAGTGGCCGGGTGTTGGCAATGGAGGTAAAATGATCTTATGGCTGAGCAAATAGAAACCAATAAATTGTCCGACGAGGTAATTGCCTATGAGCTGCACGGCAATTGTTATCTCAATATCACCGACCACTGCACACTGCGTTGCGCCTTTTGTCCCAAGTTCAACAAGACGTTTGAAGTACAGGGCTATGATCTGCGCTTGAAATTTGAACCATCGGTAGATGAGATCCTGGCGGCGGTGGGTGATCCGAGTCGCTATAAAGAGATTGTCTTCTGTGGTCTGGGTGAGCCGACCTTGCGACTGGATGTGTTGCTGCAGGTAGCAAGACAATTAAAGCAGCAGGGGGCGAAGATTCGTCTTAACAGTGATGGTCTGGCGAGCCTGGTGCACGGTCGTGACGTAGCGCCAGAGTTGGCCGGTCTGGTAGATGCCTTGTCTATCTCTATGAATGCCCAGAACGAAGCGGTTTATAACCGCCATTGTCGACCCAAAAAAGAATACCCCGGTGCCTATCAGGCGATGCTGGAATTTGCCAGCAAGGCCAAGGCATTTGTTCCATCCGTCACCCTGACGGCGATTGATGGGCTGGACGGGGTGGATGTTGAGGCCTGTGGCAAGATTGCCTCTGAGTTGGGTGTGCAGTTTCGAGGCCGTAAACTGGATGTGGTGGGTTAATGAAACACCCAACCATTGTTGGAGTATTAATGTGAATACCGAACTTGCAAAATTCCTTGCTGCCGATGAGCGGCCTGAGGAGGCGATGATTTATCCCGAGTTATACGGCTTTTTGTTCGCCGTTTGTAGTGCTCCGGAGATGACCACGCCTTCAGACTGGCTGCCGCTGGTCTTCAATGGTGAAGAGGCGGGATACGCCGATGAGGCTGAGGCCGAAATGGTGATGGCCGGTATTATGGATGTCTATAACGAAGTAAATAAAGGTGTTATTTCTACAGAACCGCTTCTGCCCGCGTGGCTGGAAATGTTAAGTCCACCCATGGAAAACTTTGGTGATGAAGCACCGTTGGCTTATTGGTCACGTGGTTTTCTGGTCGGTCATGACTGGTTGAGTGAGGTGTGGGATCACTATGTCTTGGATGATATGGAGTCTGAGCTGGCTGCTTGTTTGATGGCGCTGACACTGTTTTCAAGTAAAGAGTTGGCTGAGGCCTATGCCAGTGAAGGGCGTGATGAACCGCTGCCGCTTGAACGCCTGGCGGAGATGACGGTGGATGGTCTGGATATGGCGATGGCGTCTTATGCCCAAATGGGTCGTTCTATCTATCTGGCTTTGCAAAAGCAGGATCAGACACCGATTGAACGCGAGGGTGACAAGGTTGGCCGGAATGATGCTTGTCCTTGCGGCAGTGGCAAGAAGTTTAAACGTTGTTGTATGAATTGATTTTGTTGGGCTAAAAAATAAAGCCACCTGACGGTGGCTTTAACATTAAGCGCTTTCCAGTCCCAGATTGTTCCAAAGTGTTTTGGTCGGTCCAGTCTGGTTCATGGTGTAGAAATGCAGTCCTGGTGCGCCGTTATCCAGCAGGTTGTTGCACAGTTCTGTTACCACCTCTTCACCAAAGGCGACGATAGACTCCTTGTCGTCAGCATAGCCTTCCAGGCGTTTGGCTATCCAGCGCGGAATTTCAGCGCCGCACATGTCGGAGAATCGTTTTAGATTACTGTAGTTGGTGATGGGCATGATGCCGGGAATGATGGGTATCTCAACGCCGAGTTTTCTGCAGTCATCGACGAAACGATAATAGGCATCGGGGTTGTAGAAATACTGGGTGATGGCGGCGTTGGCGCCAGCCTTGGCCTTGCGGGCAAAGTTTTCCAGGTCTTTTTGGGCGCTGGCTGCCTGCGGATGGATCTCGGGGTAGGCGGCAACTTCGATATGAAAGTGCTCACCTGTTTCAGCGCGGATAAATTCCACCAGTTCGTTGGCGTAACGAAAATCGCCCATCTCACGCATGCCTGAGGGCATGTCGCCGCGCAGGGCAACGATGCGTTTGACGCCAATAGCTATGTAGTTGTTTAGTAGCTCGCGGATGTTGTCACGATTGCCACCAATACAGGATAGGTGTGGGGCGGCGTTATAACCTTTGTTTTGAATTTCTTTGACGGTGTCAAAGGTGCCGTCCTGAGTACTGCCACCGGCACCGAAGGTGACGGAGAAATAGGCCGGTTTTAGTTCTGCTAATTCTGTCAGCGTAGTGCGTAGTTTTTCCGCGCCCTTGTCGGTCTTGGGTGGGAAGAATTCGCAGCTGTAGGCTTTGTATTGTGCGTTGTTCATGTTCGGTATTCCTTTGTTAATTCCCTCCCCCTTTAAAGGGGGAGGGCTAGGGAGGGGGTTAAATCTTAGGGTTTACCCCCATCCTAACCTTCCCCCTAACAGGGGGAAGGAACTTGTTGTGGATTAATACCGATAATGATTAGGCTTGTAAGGGCCTTCTACTGGAACACCGATGTAGTCGGCCTGTTCTTTGCTCAGAGTGCTCAGCTTTACGCCGATCTTTTCCAAGTGCAAACGAGCCACTTCTTCATCCAAATGTTTCGGCAGGATGTGAACGTCGATCTCATACTGGTCACGTCTAACGTAAAACTCGATCTGAGCCAACACTTGGTTGGTGAAAGAGTTGGACATAACGAAGCTTGGGTGGCCTGTGCCGCAACCCAGGTTTACCAGACGACCTTCAGCCAGCATGATGATGCGGTTGCCGCTAGGCAGGATGATGTGATCAACCTGTGGTTTGATGTTTTCCCACTGGTATTTACGCATGCCATTGATGTCGATCTCGTTATCAAAGTGACCGATGTTGCAAACGATAGCCTGGTTTCTCATCTGCACCATGTGGTCATGGGTGATGATGTCTTTGTTGCCGGTGGTGGTAACAAAGATGTCGCCGATAGAGGCGGCTTCATCCATAGTGATAACGCGAAAACCTTCCATTGCCGCTTGTAGGGCGCAGATAGGATCGATTTCGGTAACCATTACGGTTGCGCCCAGGCCTTTCAAAGATTGGGCAGAACCTTTACCTACATCGCCATAACCCGCGACGATGGCAACTTTGCCGGCAATCATTACGTCAGTAGCGCGCTTGATGCCATCAACCAGAGACTCACGACAGCCGTAGAGATTGTCGAATTTTGACTTGGTGACAGAGTCATTAACATTCATGGCTGGGAACAGCAGTTCGCCAGCTTGAACCATTTCGTACAGGCGGTGAACGCCGGTAGTGGTTTCTTCGGTAACGCCCTGGATGTTGGCTGCTTGCTTGGTCCAGTATTGTGGATCTTCTTTTATAACGCGAGCCAATACACCCAAAATGCACTTGAACTCTTCGTTATCGGTAGTTTCTGGGCCAGGTACGACGCCAGTCTTCTCAAATTCAACACCCTTGTGAACCAGCAGGGTAGCGTCGCCGCCATCGTCCAGGATCATGTTGGCTGTTTGACCACCAGGCCATTTGAAGGCTTGCTCGGTACACCACCAGTATTCTTCCAGGCTTTCACCCTTCCAGGCGAAGACAGGAATGCCGGCGGCAGCGATGGCAGCAGCAGCGTGATCCTGGGTTGAGAAGATGTTGCATGATACCCAGCGTACTTCGGCACCCAGTGCAGTCAGGGTTTCGATCAGTACGGCGGTTTGAATGGTCATGTGCAGGCTGCCCATGACGCGAGCGCCTTTGAGCGGTTTTGATTGGCCGTATTTTTCACGCAAGGACATCAGGCCGGGCATTTCTGTCTCGGCGATGTTCATTTCTTTGCGGCCCCAATCGGCCAGTGAGATGTCGGCTATTTTATAATCGGTAAATTCAGACATGTGTTGTCTCCAGAATGAACCGAGCGCCGTTGTTTATAAAATCTCTTCTCGAGCCTGGCAAACTTCTGTGAGTTTGTCGCAGCGCTCCTCGAAAAGAGGGGAGCCCATTATATGGGCGGTATTTGAAATTGTTAAGTTGGCAGGCTGGGGGATATTTTTTCATCCCCCAGCCTGCTCAAGGTTTATGTCGTTCTTTAGATGCCAGCAGCGTCGCGAAGGGCATCAGCCTTGTCAGTCTTTTCCCAAGGCAGGTTAATATCATCACGACCAAAGTGACCGTAGGCGGCTGTTTGGCGATAGATAGGACGCAACAGGTCAAGCATGGTGACCAGACCTTTAGGGCGCAGATCGAAGTGCTCACGTACCAGCTCAATGATACGGCCGTTTTCTAGCTTGCCAGTACCAAAGGTCTCTACCGAGATAGAGGTAGGTTCGGCGACGCCAATGGCGTAAGAGATCTGGATTTCGCAACGGTCGGCCAGGCCAGCAGCAACGATGTTCTTGGCGACATAACGACCAGCATAAGCGGCCGAGCGATCAACCTTGGATGGATCCTTGCCTGAGAACGCCCCACCACCATGACGGGCCATGCCGCCGTAGGTGTCAACAATGATCTTACGACCAGTCAGACCGCAGTCACCCACGGGTCCACCGATAACGAAACGGCCTGTTGGATTGATGTGGTACTGGGTGTCAGCGTTTAGCCATTCGGCAGGCAGAACTGGCTTGATGATCTCATCCATGACCGCTTCACGCAGCGCCTTGGTTTCAATCTCTGGGCTGTGTTGGGTAGATAGAACAACAGCATCAATGCCAACTGGTTTGCCATCTTCATAGCGGAAGGTGACCTGGCTCTTGGCATCTGGGCGCAACCACGACAAGGTGCCGTTTTTGCGGACTTCAGCCTGGCGCTTAACCAGTTTGTGAGCATAGTGAATCGGCGCAGGCATGAGTACGTCAGTTTCGTTTGAGGCATAACCGAACATCAGGCCCTGGTCGCCAGCACCTTGTTCGTGGTTTTCAAATTCATCTACGCCCTGGGCGATGTCAGCTGACTGTTTATCTATAGAGCTGATGACGGCACAGGATTCCCAGTCGAAGCCCATGTCGGAGCTGTTATAGCCAATTTCTTTTACGGTTTTGCGAACAATGTCTTGCATGTCGACCCAGGCCGAGGTGGTGATTTCACCTGAGAGGATGACCATGCCAGTGTTGACCAAGGTTTCGCAGGCAACACGGGCCTTAGGGTCTTGTTCCAAGATGGCATCAAGTACGGCGTCAGAAATCTGGTCGGCAACCTTGTCCGGGTGACCCTCTGAAACAGACTCAGAAGTGAATAAGTGACTGTTTGACATTGTTTATTTTGCTCCAATTGCGATGGTTGTTTAACGCTGTCCTAGGCGTAGTAGGCGACATTCTATAGGTAAACTTTCTATGGGGAAACTGTCGGGCGGTAAAATCTTGCAGCATTACAGTCAAAGTTGCTGGTTTTGGGTGGATGGGTAACAATAGCCATTCGTTTTGAGTGGACTTTTATGGCTAATGCAAGGATGAAAAAATAGCGGTTTTGTTCACTCTAAATAGAAACGACTGCTACGCGTACGCAGATGAGCTTTTAACTTGTTGATTTTTATTGGTGAATCTCAAATTTTTGCCGGGGCGGGTGTTGATAGTAGTGTTTTATGGTAATATTGCCGCCTTTCTTGCTCGGCTCAACGCTTGGAGCAGATACGATTTTTAGATGTAACATGTTGTTTTTATTTTAATTAACCTAAAGAGTCGAGGAGATTTTATGCCCTCTCGCAGAGATCTAGCGAATGCCATCCGTGCCCTGAGTATGGATGCGGTACAAAAAGCGAATTCAGGCCACCCGGGCGCACCTATGGGTATGGCGGATATTGCTGAAGTATTGTGGAACGACAACATGAACCACAATCCAGTCAATCCTAACTGGAGCAACCGCGACCGTTTTATTCTGTCGAACGGCCACGGCTCCATGCTTATCTATTCATTATTGCATCTGACCGGTTATGACCTGTCAATTGACGATCTGAAAAATTTCCGTCAGCTACATTCCAAGACTCCAGGTCATCCTGAGTATGGTTATGCTCCAGGTGTAGAGACTACTACTGGTCCTCTAGGTCAAGGCATTACCAATGGTGTTGGTATGGCAATTGCTGAAAAGGCATTGGCTGGCCAGTTCAATCAGAAAGGTCACGACATTGTTGATCACAACACCTATGTATTCCTGGGTGATGGTTGTTTGATGGAAGGTATCTCTCACGAAGCATGTTCATTGGCTGGTACTTTGGGTCTGGGCAAATTGATTGCTTTCTGGGATGACAACGGCATTTCTATCGATGGTCACGTTGAAGGCTGGTTCACTGACGATACCCCTAAGCGTTTTGAATCTTACGGCTGGCACGTGATTGCTGATGTAGATGGTCATGATCCTGAAGCACTGACTAAGGCCATTGATACGGCTAAGGCAATGACTGATAAGCCAACCATGATCTGTTGTAAAACAACTATTGGTTTTGGTTCACCAAACAAATCCGGCAGCCACGCTTGTCACGGTGCACCATTAGGTCAAGAAGAGATCAACTTGACTAAAGCCGCTCTGGGTTGGGAACACGCAGCATTCGAAGTGCCTGCTGATATATATGCAGGTTGGAGCGCGAAAGACAAAGGTGCTAAGGCTGAAGCAGCATGGAATGAGAAGTTTTCAGCTTATAAAGCAGCTTTCCCTGAACTGGCTGCTGAATATGAGCGTCGTATGGCGGGTGATCTGCCGGCAGACTGGGCAGCTAAATCTGCTGCCTACATCGCTTCTGTTAATGCTGATGCGAAAAGCCCTGCAACACGTCAAGCATCATTGGCCGCTATCGAAGCATATTCACCAATGGTTCCTGAAATGTTTGGTGGTTCAGCTGACCTGGGTTGTTCAAACCTGACTGAATGGTCTGGTTACAAACCGATGATCGACAATGAAGAGTGTAACTACCTGAACTACGGTGTGCGTGAGTTCGGTATGTCTGCAATCATGAATGGTATGACTTTGCACGGTGGTCTGATCCCATTCGGCGCAACCTTCCTGATGTTCTCTGAGTATGCCCGTAACGCACTGCGTATGGCTGCTCTGATGAAAATTCAAAGCATCTTTGTATTCACTCATGATTCTATCGGTCTGGGTGAAGATGGTCCTACGCATCAACCTGTCGAACAGATTCCTACATTGCGTATGATTCCTAATATGGCGGTTTGGCGTCCATGTGATGCAGTTGAATCAGCCGTATGTTGGGCGCAGGCCATTGAACGTAAGGATGGTCCATCTACATTGATCTTCTCACGTCAAGGTTTACCACATCAGGAGCGTACTGATGCGCAAATCGCTGCTATCGCTAAGGGTGGTTATATCCTGAAAGATTGTGAAGGCACTCCTGATGCAATCATTATCGGTACGGGTTCAGAAATTGCGCTAGCGGTCGGTGCAGCGGCAGCGATGTCTGGCAGAAAGATTCGTGTTGTTTCTATGCCATCAACCAATCTGTTTGATGCGCAGGATGCAGCGTATCGCTCATCAGTATTGGATAAAGCTATTCCAACGGTTGCTGTTGAAGCTGCCGTTACAGATGCTTGGTACAAGTATGCTGATGCTGTTGTAGGTATCGACCACTTCGGTGAGTCTGCACCTGCTGGCGAGCTGTTTAAAGAGTTTGGTTTTACTGTAGAGAACGTTGTTGCAGCGGTAGAAGGCGTGCTCTAAATAACAATTATTAGTCCGTCTCTGCGCTGTAGAGACGGACAAAGATTTTTATTTACCTTTAGGGAGAAAATACACAATGGCAATTAAAATCGGAATTAACGGCTTCGGTCGTATCGGTAGAATGGCTTTCCGTGCAGTCGCTAAAGACTTTCCAGATATGGAAATCGTTGCGATCAATGACCTGCTGGATGCTGACTACCTGGCTTACATGCTGAAATATGACTCAGTCCACGGTCGTTTTGATGGTGATGTGTCTGTTGATAATGGTGCGCTGATTGTTAACGGCAAGAAAATCCGTTTGACTGCTGAGCGTAATCCTGCAGATCTGAAATGGGGTGATGTTGGTGCAGATATTATTCTGGATTGTACTGGTTTCTTCCTGACCGAAGAGTCTTGCCAGGCTCACATCGACGCTGGTGCCAAGAAGGTTGTTCAGTCTGCACCTTCTAAAGATGCGACTCCAATGTTCGTCTATGGTGTTAACCACGAAGAATACGCTGGTCAAGCAATCAGTTCAGCAGCTTCTTGTACTACCAACTGTCTGGCACCTTTGGCCAAGGTTATCAATGATAACTTCGGTATCAAACGTGGTCTGATGACTACTGTTCACGCCGCAACGGCTACGCAGAAAACTGTTGATGGTCCTTCTCAGAAAGACTGGCGCGGTGGTCGCGGTATCCTGGAAAACATCATTCCTTCTTCAACGGGTGCGGCTAAAGCTGTAGGCGTGGTTTTACCAGAGCTGAATGGCAAACTGACGGGTATGGCTTTCCGTGTGCCTACTTCTGATGTTTCAGTGGTTGATTTGACTGTTGAACTGAACAAGTCTGCAACTTATGATGAGATCTGCGCAGCTGTTAAAGCCGCTTCTGAGTCTGCTGGTATCGGTGAAACTTTGGCTTATACCGACGAGAAAGTAGTTTCTACTGACTTTCGCGGTTGTGGTTACTCTTCTATCTTTGATGCTGGTGCTGGTATTGCCCTTGACGGCACTTTCGTTAAGTTGGTTGCCTGGTACGACAATGAGTATGGTTACACCTGCAACATGATGCGTTTTGTTCGCCACGTTGCGGCTAACTAAGTAAGTCTTGAAAAGGCATGGGAGCGTTGCTCCTGTGCCTTCTCTCTTTCTGGTTTATATAATCGGGAGAGAAACTTGTTAAAGCTCATATTCTGCCCAATTTAATTTGGGGAGCTTTACCAAATTTCTTTCAAAAACATTCGGAGATGTATTTATGTCTGTAATTAAAATGACTGACCTAGATCTGGCTGGTAAACGCGTTCTGATTCGTCAGGATCTGAACGTTCCAGTTAAAGATGGCAAAGTAACTTCTGATGCGCGTATTCGTGCTTCGCTGCCAACAATCCAAAAAGCCTTGGAAGCTGGTGCTGCCGTGATGATTATGTCTCACCTGGGCCGTCCAACTGAAGGCGAGTACGCTGAAGAGTTTTCTCTGGCTCCAGTTGCCAATCACCTGGGTGGTTTGTTGGGTAAAGATGTTAAATTGGTAAAAGACTACTTGGATGGCGCTACTGTAGCCGCTGGCGAAGTCGCCATTCTGGAAAATGTTCGTTTTAATGTCGGTGAGAAGAAAAACGACGATGTTTTGGCTAAGAAATATGCAGCCTTGTGTGATGTGTTTGTGATGGACGCCTTTGGTACTGCCCATCGCGCACAAGGTTCTACACACGGTGTTTCTAAATTTGCCCCTACTGCATGTGCCGGCCCGCTGTTGGCTGGTGAGCTGGAAGCCCTTGGTAAAGCACTGGATAATCCAGCCCGCCCAATGGTTGCCATCGTTGGTGGTTCTAAAGTTTCAACCAAGCTGACTGTATTGGAGTCGCTGTCTAAGGTTGTTGATCAGTTGATTGTTGGTGGTGGTATTGCCAACACTTTTATCGCTGCAGCTGGTCACAATGTTGGTAAGTCGCTCTACGAAGCTGATTTGATTGGCACGTGTGAGAAGTTGACTGCTGATGCCAAGTCGCGCGGTGGTGATATCCCTGTTCCGACTGATGTTGTCTGTGCTAAAGAGTTTTCTGAAACGGCTGCGGCTGAGCTGATGGCAGCATCTGACGTTGCTGACGACGACATGATTTTTGATATCGGTCCAGACAGTGCCAAGGCCTTGGCTGAAGTGCTGAAATCTGCCGGTACTATTGTCTGGAACGGTCCAGTTGGCGTATTTGAATTCGACCAGTTTGGCGAAGGTACTAAGTCGATTGCTATGGCAATTGCTGACTCACCTGCTTTCTCAATTGCGGGTGGCGGTGATACCCTCGCGGCAGTTGATAAGTACGGAATTGCTGATAAGGTGTCTTATATTTCTACAGGCGGCGGCGCTTTCCTTGAGTTTTTGGAAGGCAAAAAGTTGCCAGCAGTTGCGATCCTTGAAGAGCGCGCTGCAAACTAAGTAATACGTATTTCCCCCTGGGTTTTGCTTAGGGGGTTTTAACTTATAATGACAATAATGATGATTAGGTGTTAATCAATATATATGTTTAGACGCACAAAGATTGTTGCCACACTAGGTCCGGCTACAGATGACCCAAAGGTGCTGGATGATTTAATTCAGGCGGGCGTAGATGTAGTGCGCGCAAATTTTTCCCATGGTTCTGCTGAGGATCATATCAACCGGGCTGAGGGTGTTCGCAATCGAGCCAGGGCCCATGGCCGCCAGGTAGGTGTGCTAGCTGATCTTCAAGGTCCTAAGATTCGTATTGATCGATTCAAAGACGGTAAAGTTGAATTGGTAGAAGGGGATAAATTTATCCTTGATGCTGCCTGTGGCAAAGAAGATGGTAATCAAGAGCGTGTTGGCCTGACCTATAAAGAACTGCCAAACGATGTCAATCGTGGTGACACTTTGTTGCTGGACGATGGCCGTATCGTGTTGTGGGTGGAAGAGGTTGCTGGGCAAGAGATCATTTGTAAGGTTCAGGTAGCTGGTTTTCTATCAAACAACAAAGGTATCAATCGGATGGGCGGTGGCTTGTCCGCTGCGGCCCTGACAGACAAGGATCGAGCTGACATTAAAACTGCTGCCGCAATGAAAGCGGATTATGTCGCTATTTCGTTTCCTCGTTGTGCTGCCGATGTAAATCTGGCTCGTGAACTATTGCGTGAGGCAGGTGGTCATGGTGGTATTGTTGCCAAGATTGAGCGTGCCGAAGCGATTGATAATATCGAAGAGATTGTTGCTGCCTCTGATGCCATTATGGTGGCGCGTGGCGATCTAGGCGTTGAGATCGGCGATGCTGAATTGCCAGCAGTACAAAAACGTCTGATCAGGATTGCTCGTGAAATGAATCGTGTTGTAATCACTGCAACCCAGATGATGGAAAGCATGATTGAGAACCCTATTCCGACACGTGCGGAAGTGTTTGATGTTGCTAATGCCGTTCTGGATGGCACCGATGCAGTGATGCTGTCAGCCGAGACCGCCGCGGGTAAGTTTCCAGTCAAGGCTGTTGCCGCTATGGGACGGATTTGTATTAGTGCTGAAAAGGAAGAGTTGGCCAGCAGTTCTGACCACCGTATCCACACCCAGTTTAGTCGTGTTGATGAAGCGATTGCTATGTCAGCGATGTATGTTGCTAACCATCTTGGCGTTAAGGCCATTGCGTGTTTGACAGAGTCAGGCGCAACGCCATTGTGGATGTCTCGAATTAGTTCTGGTATTCCTATCTATGCGATGACCCCGCATGTAGAAACGCGTCGCAAGGTAACTCTCTATCGTGGTGTGTGTCCGGTAAGTTTTACTGTTACATCAACTGATCACGCTACTATTAACAAAGAGGCAGTGGATGAGTTGATGCGCCGCGGTGCTGTTCGTGATGGTGACCTTGTCATTATTACCAAGGGTGATTTTATGGGTGAGATGGGCGGTACCAATGCAATGAAGATCGTTCGTGTCGGTGACATGCATGAGCCTTCGTCGACAGAATCATAAGGTTTTTTAAATAGTTTCGTAACAATAATTTTAAGTTTGAGGAGATTACAATGGCTCTAATTTCAATGCGTCAACTGCTGGATCACGCTGCTGAGAACGACTACGGTCTGCCAGCTTTCAATGTCAACAATATGGAGCAAGTGCACGCTATCATGCGCGCTGCTGATGCTGCTAATGCACCAGTTATCATGCAGGGTTCTGCCGGTGCTCGTTCATATGCAGGCGAACCATTCCTGCGTCACCTGATCACTGCTGCGGTTGAAATGTACCCACACATTCCAGTATGTATGCATCAGGATCACGGTGCGTCTCCTGATGTATGTTTTCGTTCTATTCAGTCTGGCTTTACCTCGGTAATGATGGACGGTTCACTGGAAGCTGATGGCAAGACACCATCATCTTTCGAGTACAACGTTGATGTTACTCGCAAGGTTGCTGAGCTGGCTCACGCTTGTGGTGTTTCAGTTGAAGGCGAACTAGGTTGCTTGGGTTCACTGGAAACTGGCGAAATGGGTGAAGAAGATGGCCATGGTGCAGAAGGTAAGCTGGATCTGGATATGTTGTTGACTGATCCACAAGAAGCTAAGACCTTTGTTGAACAGACTGGCTGTGATGCTTTGGCAATCGCTATCGGTACTTCCCATGGTGCGTACAAGTTCACTAAAGAGCCAACCGGCGAAGTTCTGCGTATTGATCGTATTGCTGAAATCCACGCTGTTATTCCTAATACTCACTTGGTAATGCATGGTTCTTCTTCTGTGCCGCAGGAGTGGTTGAAGATCATTAATGAGTTTGGTGGTGAGATGCCACAGACTTATGGTGTTCCAGTTGAGGAGATCGTTCTGGGTATCAAGTCTGGTGTGCGTAAGGTTAACATTGATACTGATCTGCGTATGGCATCTACTGGTGCGATTCGTCGTCATCTGGAAGAAAACAAGTCTAACTTTGATCCGCGTAAGGCATTCAAAGCTTCTACTGATGCAATGGCTGGGATCTGTCAGGCTCGCTACGAAGCATTTGGTGCTGCTGGCCAAGCATCTAAGATCACTGCCAAGTCACTTGAAACTATGATCGATTTCTACAAATAAGTTTTTACTTTTGTAGTTATAAAAAGGGCGAGTTTATCTCGCCCTTTTTTTTGTCTAAATAAAAAGCCGCTTTAGATAGCGGCTTTTATGTATCTGGGGGTTAATGAGGCTAGTCAGAGCCAAACAGGTCGCGGGTATAAACCTTGTCTGACACGTCTTCCAGGTCGGTGCTCATACGGTTAGATACAATCACATTTGACATGCTCTTGAACTCATTCAGGTCTGTGATTACCTTTGAATTAAAAAAGTCAGCATCCTTTAGGCCTGGTTCGTACACCACTACCTTGATACCTTTGGCTTTGATGCGTTTCATGATGCCTAAGATGGAGGAGGCCCGAAAATTGTCTGAGCCACTTTTCATGATCAGTCTATAAACGCCAACCACACGTGGTTTTTTGTTGATTATGGCATCGGCGATAAAGTCTTTACGGGTGGTATTTGAATTGACTATGGCTTCGATAATATTGTTTGGTACTTCTTTGTAGTTTGCCAGCAATTGTTTGGTGTCTTTGGGTAGGCAATAACCACCATAACCAAAGGATGGGTTGTTGTAATGTGAGCCTATACGTGGGTCTAGTCCAACTCCTTCAATGATTTGTCTGGAATCAAGGCTGTGGCTGGCGGCATAGGTGTCCAGTTCGTTAAAGTAGGCGACGCGCATTGCCAGATAGGTGTTGGAAAATAGCTTGATGGCCTCGGCTTCTGTCGGGTGGGTGTAGAGAATGTTTACATCTTCCTTTATGGCGCCCTGTGCCAGTAGTTCCCCAAACGTCTTCGCTCTTGCTGAGATTTCCCCGACGATGATGCGAGAGGGGTGAAGGTTGTCATATAGCGCTTTTCCTTCTCTTAGAAACTCGGGTGAGAAGATGATGTTGGCTTCGCTATATGTTTGTTTGATTTTTTCTGTATAGCCTACTGGGACGGTTGATTTAATCACCATCATCGCAGCTGGATTGATTTTGAGCACATCCTCAATGACAGACTCTACGGTTGATGTATTAAAGTAGTTGGTTACCGGGTCATAATCAGTGGGTGTCGAAATAATGACAAATTGAGCGTCTTTGTATGCCAGACCTTTGTCCATTGTTGCGGTTAGGTTTAGGGTTTTGTTGGCCAGATAATCTTCAAGCTCAATGTCAGAGATGGGTGATTTTTTATTGTTGATCAGGTCAACTTTTTCCTGCATAACATCCAGGCAGACGACTTGATTATGCTGTGCCAGCAACACCGCATTTGACAGTCCGACATAGCCTGAGCCTACTACTGCAATTTTCATTTCTGTTCCCCGTTTGGAAAGCTGCTGATTCTAAGTTCTGGTTCTGGTTGTTAATCCAGATTAGACCTTGTAATAGTCCCGATACCAGGCGACAAAGTTGGCAATGCCATCTTCAATAGGCATGGCGGGTTTAAAACCGACATCATTCATCAAATCATCAACATTGGCGTAGGTGGCTGGTACGTCACCGGGCTGTAGTGGAAGTAGATTTTTCACTGCCTTCATGCCCAGGCATTCTTCAATGATTTCAATAAAACGCAGCAGCTCTACCGGTTGATTGTTGCCGATGTTGTAGATTTTAAATGGTGCATAGCTGGTGCTGCTGTCTGGATTGTCACCTGACCAATCCGGATTAGGGGTGGCAACATTATCCAGGGTACGGATTACACCTTCGACAATATCGTCGATATAGGTGAAGTCGCGGCGGCATTTGCCATAGTTGAAGACATCAATGGCTTTGCCTTCGAGTATGGCTTTGGTAAATAGAAATAGCGCCATGTCAGGGCGGCCCCAGGGACCGTAGACAGTGAAGAAACGCAGCCCCGTAGTAGGTAGCTGAAAGAGGTGGCTGTAGGTGTGTGCCATCAGCTCATTGGCTTTTTTCGAGGCGGCATAAAGACTGACTGGGTGATCAACATTGTCATGTACCGAAAACGGCATTTTGGTGTTGGCACCATAGACTGAGCTGCTGGAGGCGTAGACCAGGTGTTGTACCTTGTTGTGGCGGCAGCCTTCGAGGATATTGGTGGTGCCCTGGATGTTGCTGTCGATGTAGGCGTGTGGGTTGATCAGCGAATAGCGGACGCCGGCCTGGGCAGCAAGGTGTACTACTTTGTCAGGTTTGTGTTCACTAAACAGTTTGGCAATGCCGTCGCGATCTTCCAGGTCCATGCGGACGTCGGTAAAACCATCCTGGTTTGTCAGTCTGGCCAGTCGGTCTTTTTTGAGGTTGACGTCATAGTAATCGTTGAGATTATCCAAACCAACAACTTCGTCGCCGCGAGCAAGCAGCCTGAGAGCAACATTAGAACCAATAAAACCAGCTGTACCGGTAATTAATACCTTCATTAAAATTGTCCTGATTTAGTGATTGGATTACAAACGACCATCAACGGAACCTGCTGGAAACAGGTACTTGATGTCATAGATGACAGAGTTTGTCTTGCCTAGTGCCTTGATCTTATCCAAGCCCATTTCTTTAAATTGGCGATGGCTGACAGCCAGGATGATGGCGTCATACTGACCATCGGTAGGTTTCTCGGTCACTGGCGTGATGTTGTATTCGTGTTCGGCTTCAGCGATGTTGACCCAAGGGTCATAGACATCAATCTGGCAATTGTAATCGCCAAATTCTTTGATGATGTCAACCACGCGGGTGTTGCGCAGATCAGGACAATCTTCTTTGAAGGTCAGGCCCATGATCAGGATTTTGGCATCGACGACAGGGATGCGTTTCTTGGTCATCAGTTTGACCACCTGTTGGGTGGCATAGGCGCCCATGCCGTCATTAATGCGGCGGCCAGCCAGGATCATTTCCGGTTGGTAGCCTATCTCCTGCGCCTTGTGGGTCAGGTAGTAAGGGTCGACGCCAATGCAGTGACCGCCAACCAGGCCAGGACGGAAGGGTAGAAAGTTCCACTTGGTGCCGGCGGCCTTGAGCACTTCTTCGGTATCGATGTCGAGACGGTTGAAGATCAGTGCCAGTTCGTTGATCAGGGCGATGTTGACATCACGTTGGGTATTTTCGATAACCTTGGCGGCTTCGGCAACACGAATGCTGCTGGCCTTATAGGTGCCGGCCTCGATGACCTGGTTGTAAAGTTCATCGACAAAGTCGGCAATCTCCGGTGTCGAGCCTGAGGTGACCTTGAGGATGTTGATGACGCGGTGTTCTTTGTCGCCTGGATTGATGCGCTCAGGGCTGTAGCCGGCAAAAAAGTCTTTGTTGTAAGTCAGGCCTGAGCCAGCTTCGATGATAGGGATGCAGACCTCTTCAGTGGCTCCTGGGTAGACTGTGGACTCAAAGATCACCACGTCATCTTTTTTCAGTAGTTTGCCCAAGGTCTGGCTGGCACCGATTAATGGGCTTAGATCCGGGCGCTTGTGGTTGTCGATAGGGGTCGGCACGGTGACGATGTAGACATTGCAGTCTTTCAGGTCATCAGGGTTGCTGGTGTAGGTAAGATGGGTCGCTGTAAGTAGCTCTTCTGGCTCAACTTCCAGTGAGCTGTCCTTGCCAGCCTTTAATTCATCAATGCGAGGCTGATTGATATCGAGACCAACAACGGGCATCTTTTTGCCGAATTCAACCGCCAGCGGCAGGCCAACATAGCCCAAGCCAATCATTCCGATTTTGACATCATTTAGTGAATGCATGAAATACCCCAGTTCTAGTTAGTTATTGTATTTAGTTATGCAGCGGCCAGCGGCACAAAAATTTAAGTCAGATTTATTCTATCGTGGCTTGGCGCTTGCGTTTCGGCTATGTTGAGCATTAATGCAAAATGCATTATTACCGTTGTCCTTTTGGTGCAAATCCATAATAAGGCGGGCATTATCCGAGTGAAATACTGCGACTATCATTCAGGACCCCTGCCCTAATATATAGTGTGAAGGATTGTTTAAAGGTGAAAAGATACCAAAGCTTGGCCTCTGCGTCAGTAAACATTTCCATGTTTTTGTTTATGCAATTTCTAAAGGGTATACTCAGTCCGACATTTGAAGATTTTATTTGACCAGGGGGTAAGGTGTCTTCGCTATTATTTTCTTTATTAGACAACCCTAAATTTAAAGAGGGCAAACTGTGGCAGCGCGTCAGCCTGCCAGGTCATTCGACCATTTTCTCAGAGGGCGACTGCAGTAGCGAGGTTTACCTGGTTTTGGCCGGTGAGTTACGTGTGCTGGGTAAGGTTGACCTGGATGATCAGCGCAGAATTCAACCTGGTTTTGGTGAACTTGGCAAAGGTGATGTCTTTGGTGAGTTGGTGTTATTTGATGACCTGCCGCGTTCGGCAACGGTTGTCAGCCTGACCGATGTGGAATTGGCCGTTATAAAGGCGGATGATCTGTTTAGTTTTCTGGATGCCCATCCAGAAAGCGGCTATCCAATCATGAAAGAGTTGCTGTCAGTAGTGGTACATAGATTGCGTAAGGCCAATCAACGAATTTTCTCCCTGTTCGCTTGGGGGCTTAAGAATAAGGGCTTAGATAGCCATCTGTGATTAGTACAATGCCTTGTTTATTTCTAACCCTTGCGTCCGCGCCAACCTAATAGTTATTGCCCGATAATAATCATGATAAGACTCTTTAGACATTTTGTTCCTGCGTCATTTGTTTTTTTGGTATTGATTGAGCTGGTACTATTTTATTCAGCGATCTATATGGGCGCTGAAATTCGCTTCTGGGGTGCCGGGCTTGATAATGATCTGTTGCCGCTTTGGCCAAAGGCCTTATTGTTTTGCTCGGTATTTTTTGTCTCCATGACAGCCATGGGGCTGTATAAAAATATAAATCGTGAAGGCCTGAATGGCATGGTGCTCAGACTGGGTGCTTGCATGATGATTGCTCTGGCCGCTATGAGTGTATTGTTTTATCTGTTTCCGTATTTATTTCTGGGGCGTGGCGCATTTGCCTGGTCATTTGTAGTTGCGGTGGCAGGTGTGGTTGTTATCAGGCTTATATTTTTCAAAACTATTGGTAGTAATGCGTTAAGGCGTAATGTGTTAGTGCTGGGGGCTGGCAAGCGGGCTGAACAGTTTAATTCGCTGCGGCGCAAGAGCGATCAGCTTGGTTTTCGAATACTTGGTTATGTTCATGTCGCCGGTGAACACGATGTTATGCCCGAGGATAAGGTTATTCGCCTCGATGTACCGCTGATTGAGTATGTGCAACAGCATGATGTTCAGGAGATTGTCGTTGTCTTAGAAGATAGGCGCAAATCTTTCCCGGTCGATGATCTGCTCGATTGCAAGATGAGTGGTATTGATGTCACCGAGGCGCTGTGCTTTTTTGAACGTGAGACGGGTAAGGTACGGCTGGAGACCTTGCACCCAAGCTGGTTTATCTTCTCGGATGGCTTTCGCCATGCCGGATTTCAGTTAATGGTGAAACGTGGTTTTGATGTTCTGGCCAGTAGCATGATTTTGTTTTTGACATGGCCGATTATGTTACTGGCACTGGTTGCCATTTTTGTTGAAAATGGTTTTAAGGGGCCAATCTTTTATAAGCAGATCAGAGTAGGTCAGAACTGGCGTCTGTTTCAGGTGTTTAAATTTCGCAGTATGGTGGTCGATGCCGAGAAAGATGGCTCGCCTCAGTGGGCGCAGAAGAATGACAGTCGTGTAACACGTATAGGAAAGTTCCTACGCCGTAGTCGTATTGATGAGTTACCGCAGATCTTTAATGTCTTAAAAGGTGATATGAGCTTCATCGGCCCACGCCCGGAACGGCCAGAGTTTGTTGAGCAGTTGGCAGAAAAGATTCCATATTATGCTGAACGTCATCGGGTTAAACCCGGTATTACCGGCTGGGCGCAGGTGCGTTATCCCTATGGTGCTTCGGATGATGATGCCCGCGAAAAATTGCAGTATGACCTGTACTACGTCAAGAACTACAGCCTGTTTCTTGATTGTCTGATCATGTTCCAGACCGGCGAAGTAGTGATTTTTGGTGCCGGTGCTCGCTAAACATTTAACTATGTCTGTGGTGAGTCACTGGGGGCTTGTTGCCCCATGAGTGATACAGATTTTATTTTGCATCCCGGTGCCTGGGGTTATGCCCTTGCCGCATTGTGTTATCTGGTTTTGGCGTTGCTGTTATTGACCAGCTGGCGCGGCCGCCTTCAGGGTGGCCTGTTGGTGGCCGTATGCCTGCTGTCGGCAATCTGGGCGGCTATGTTGTCATATTCATTGGCTAATGGCCTGCCGCTTTCAATTGTCCATATCTGGCTGGAATTGTTGCGTGATGGCGCAGTATTGTTGTTTCTTTATAAAGTACTGGCCATTGACAGGGTTAGGCCGGATTCTGCCGATGTGCGTTTCAAGGGGTTGGGCTATGTGATTATTGCCGTCTGGCTTGGCCTGGCTTTGCTGCATAGCAGCAACTGGTTTTCAGGTCGATCCTTATTGGAGTTATTGGGTTACGATCCACGCCTGGCCGGGCACCTGGTTTTGGCGTTGTCTGGGCTGGTATTGGTTGAACAGCTGTTTCGTAATACACCAACCCAGCAACGCTGGGCGATTAAATATCTCTGTCTGGGCCTGGGGGGGCTATTCGCCTACGACTTTTTTCTCTACGCCAATGCTGTGTTATTCCAGAGTCTGGATCCGCAATTGTGGGATGCGCGTGGTTTTATTCACTTGCTGGTAGTCCCGCTAGTTGCTGTATCCGCCGCCCGTAACCCGCAATGGTCGTTAGAGATTTTTGTCTCCCGCCGGGCTGTATTTCATAGTGCTGCGGTTTTAGGGGCTGGGTTTTATTTATTGTTGATGGCCCTGGGCGGTTATGCCTTACGTTATTTCGGTGGTAGCTGGGGCAGTCTGGCGCAGGTGATTTTTCTGTTTGGCGCGGCGTTGTTGTTGTTTGCCCTGATGTTCTCGGGGCAGATGCGGGCGCGGATGCGGGTCTTTCTGAGCAAGCATTTTTTTAATTATAAATATGACTACCGTGATGAGTGGTTGAAGTTTATTGGTGCGCTGGCAAGTGAAGAGCCAGGGCCTGGTTTGGGTGTGCATGTATTGCAGGCCATGGCTGCGATTGTTGATAGTCCGGGCGGCGTGTTGTGGGTGTTTGATAATGATACTGCTCGATTTGAACTGGGTGTCGAATCAAATGCGGCTGGCTGCCCAATCATCGCCGTAGATGATCCGTTCGTGGTCTACTTGCGGCAGAAGGAATGGCTGTTTGACCTGAATGAATACAACAACACCCCTGAGGTTTATGAAGGGTTGGAGTTGCCAGAGTGGCTGGTTGCAATTGAGCGTGCCTGGCTGGTAATCCCCTTGTTTCAGAATAAACAGCTGACAGGGCTGATGTTGTTGCTGCAACCTCGCGCAGCCAGGCAGATTAACTGGGAGGACCGGGATTTGCTTAAAACGGTTGCGACCCAGGCGGCCAGTTATCTGGCTCTGTCACAGGCCAGCACCGAACTTGCCAATGCGCGCCAGTTTGAGGCATTTAACAGACTGTCGGCCTATGTGGTACATGATCTCAAAAATGTGATTGGTCAGTTGTCGTTGGTGGTTGCCAATTCAAAGAAGTTTGGTGACAGAAAGGAATTTGTTGATGATGCCTTTGCCACGGTGGAAAACTCGGTCAACAAGATGCAGCGGATGTTGGCGCAGCTACGTCAAGGGCGTGAGTCACAGCATAGCTCCACTGCGACCAAGTTGCAGCCATTGATTGAGGCAGTCATACAGCAATGTTCGGAAAAAAGCCCCGTGCCAGTGCTGACCAAGATTGGTACCCAGATGAGTGTGCTTGCCGAACAGGATAGGCTGGCAGCAGTGATTGAACATGTGGTGCAAAATGCCCAGGATGCGACGCCAGCGGCAGGCAAGATAGAGCTGCGCTTGATTTCAGATGAGCAAAATGCTGTGATTGAAATAGAAGACAGCGGCAGCGGCATGGACGAACAATTTATCCGTGAACGCCTGTTTCGGCCCTTTGATACCACCAAGGGCAATGCAGGGATGGGCATCGGTGCCTATGAATGTCGCGAGTTCGTGCGTGGTCTGGGTGGTGATGTGCGAGTCAAGAGTGAGCTGGGTGTGGGGAGTGTTTTTCAGCTCTATATTCCGAAGGTACTGGACTGATGCCCGGTCGGGCGCTTTGAACAGATGGGGAAGGAAATATTGAGTCGTTCCAAGCAAGAACAAAAAAAGATACTGGTGGTTGAGGATGACCCTGGCTTGCAGAGTCAGATGCGCTGGTGTTTTGAGGGCTATGAAGTTCTGATCGCCGGTGACCGCCCTGACGCGATTAACCTTCTGCGTCGTCATGAGCCTGCCGTGGTGTTGCTGGATCTAGGCTTGCCGCCTGATCCAGAAAATGCCTCTGAAGGCCTAGCCGCCCTGGAAGAGATTCTGGCCCTGGCGCCGTCAACCAAGGTGATTGTGGTGACGGGCAATGATGAACGCGAAAATGCCGTGAAGGCCATTGCCAAGGGTGCCTATGATTTTTACCAGAAACCTGTCGACCCTGAGGTGTTGGGCATGCTGGTTGAGCGTGCCTATTATCTCTATGAGTTGGAGCAGGACAATCGCAAGCTGATGTTGCAGGCCGGTACATCAGCGATTCATGGGCTGATTGCCTCGAGCCCACAAATGCTCAAGGTTTGTCGTACCATTGAAAAGGTCGCGCCCACCGGGGTGACAACCCTGCTGCTAGGTGAAAGCGGCACCGGTAAAGAGGTCATTTCGCGTGCGCTACATAGTCTGAGTGACAGGTCAAAGCAGCCGTTTGTCGCAATCAACTGCGGTGCGATTCCAGAAACGCTACTTGAAAGTGAACTGTTTGGTTATGAGAAGGGTGCCTTTACCGGTGCAGCCAAACAGACCAAGGGCAAGATTGAGTATGCCGATGGTGGTACCTTGTTTCTGGATGAAATAGGCGATATTCCCCAGTCCTTGCAAGTTAAGCTGCTGCGCTTCTTGCAGGAACGTGTGATCGAACGCCTGGGGGGGCGAAGTGAAATTCCTGTCGACGTGCGGGTGATCTGCGCGACCAATCAGAACTTGATGCAACAGGTAAGTCAGGGCAGCTTTCGCGAAGATCTCTATTATCGAATTAGTGAAATCACTATCAATATTCCACCGTTGCGCGAGCGTGACGGTGATGCGCTGATGTTGGCAAGGGTACTGCTTGACCGGTTTGCCGGAGAGTATGCGCGCAATATCAAAGGCTTTAGTGATGATGGCGTCAGGGCCATTCAGGCCTATGCCTGGCCGGGTAATGTCCGTGAAATGGAAAATAGAATCAAGCGCGCGGTGATCATGACGGAAGGTGGTAATGTAACTGCAGAAGAACTGGAACTTGATGATGTTGATGAGCCAGGTTCACTGCCACTAAATCTAAAGCAGGTTCGCGAAAATGCTGAGCGGCAGGCAATTCTTGATGTTATGAATAAGTGTGATAGCAATATCACCCAGGCGGCAGAATTGCTTGGCGTGAGTCGCCCAACTTTGTATGACTTAATGAATAAATATGGC
Organism: uncultured Gammaproteobacteria bacterium; assembly: GCA_965602225.1. GTDB lineage: Bacteria > Pseudomonadota > Gammaproteobacteria > Tenderiales > Tenderiaceae > Tenderia. The sequence continues at coordinate 95,500 of CBFCYE010000007.1, forward strand.
CTGAAATAAATATTGAGTTTTTAGGCCGAGCCGGGGTGTCAGATGAAAAATATACATAAAGTAAGTTTTGGCTTGGGGCTACTGTTATCGCTGACGCTGCAGTCATCCGTGTTGGCAGAGTCAAATCTTGGTTATCTGGATAAGCCTCGTAGCTATTTTGATCGGGCTGAATATCGTTCAGCGATGATTGAGCTTAAAAATATACTTCAGGCCAATCCAGAAGATGCATTAGCAAGGCTGATGCTGGGTAAGACGTATCTCAAAATAAATAACCCTGCAGCGGCAGAAAAGGAATTTCGCCGTGCACTACAGTATGGCGCCAATAGTCCTGATGTATTGCCTTTGTTGGGTCAGAGTTATTTGAGACAGGGGAGGTCTCAGCAGCTGCGTGACGAAATCAGCGTTGATGCTAAAGCCACCGCAGCAAATCAGGCAGTGATTTATGCACTGCGGGGCGATGCCGCTCTCATGCTGCGTTTATTGGATGAAGCGCGGTCAGATTATGACGCAGCTTTGAAACGGGCTCCTGATAATTCCAACGCCCTGCTAGGTCAGATCAGGTTGGCATTAATAGAAAATAATATCGATCAAGCTAAGGGACAGTTGCAAACGCTGCTGCAACTGGATCAAAACAATGTTGATGCCTGGATGATTAAAGCTGAATTATTGCGTCGTGATGGCAAGCCTGCCGATTCACTCCAGGCATTCAGTCGGGCGGTGGAGATTGATCCTCGCAATATTGGTGCATTGATGGGTAAGGCAACATTAGAAGTACAAAATAAGCAGCTGGATAATGGCATTAAAGATTTGCGGCTGGTGCAAAAGATTGCCCCTAATATGCCAGCGGCTAATTATCTGAAAGGTGTTATTCATTTCCAACGGCAAGAACTTGATTTGGCAAGGGAGAGCATTAACGAAACGCTCAAGCTCGCACCAAAACATCCTCAGGCTCAGTTCCTGCTTGGCGTTATCGATTATGGCCAGGGGCAACTTGAGCAGGCGGAATATTATCTGAGTAATTTTGTGGCGATGGCACCTGGGCATACACCAGCCCGAAAAATTCTCGCAGCTACCTATATAAAATTAAAACAGCCAAACAAGGCCATCGAGACGCTGGATGTGGTTGGGGAATCAGAGGCAAACGATTCGCAGTTATTGGCCCTGCTGGGCAATGCCTATCTTCAGGCGGGTGATAGCAGTAAAGGTACTGAATATCTTCAGAAAGCCGCTGAGATGGCACCAGATGCCGCCGCAATTCGTACTCAGTTGGCGCTGGGTAAGTTGGCCACAGGAGACGCAAGCAGTGCCATTGATGACCTGGAGATGGCGGTTGATATGGATGAAAGCCTGCTACAGGCAGATTTGCTGCTCATATACACGCATCTTCGTGGTCAGAATTTTGAAAAAGCGATTGCTGCTGCACAGGCTCTGGTTAATAAACAGCCTGATAACCCCTTGGCCCACAATCTGCTTGCCGTCAGCCTTGCCAGTAAAGGGGACTATGAAAAGGCCAAGACTCAGTTCAAAAAGACATTAGCCGTCGAACCAAAATTTACCGCCGCATATATGGGCCTGGCAGAAGTCGCCATGAGGCAAGGTGATCAGCAGGCCGCAGAAAAACACTATCAGGAAATATTGGTAATAGATCCCAAAAATATGGCCGCAATGTTGGCCATGGCTCGCATGGCAAATGCATCTGGCGACACTGCCAAGGCCTTTGAGTGGATTGAAATGGCACAGCAGAAAAACCCCAAGGCCATAAAACCACCAGTGTTGTTGGCCAATGCCTATTTAAAAAAGGGTGACCGACTCAAGGCTTTGTCAAAAGCGAAAGAGGCGCAGCAGCTCCAGCCCAAAAATCCAAATGTTCTTACCGTTCTGGCTATGACGCAGATTGCCAATGATGATGTTAGCAATGGCCTGGCATCCTTGCGGACCTTGGTGGAGCTACGGCCAAATTCAGATAAGGCCTTGTTGCTATTGGCCGAGGGACAAATAAAGGCTAAGCAATTTAAAGCGGCGGCGACTACGCTTGAAAAACTGATTAAACGCAATGATGCTGCCTTGCAGGCCTATGTTTTACTAGCAAGCGTAAAGCTGGAGCTGGGCGAACACCAGCAGGCACTAGAGATTGCCCGAAAAGTACAGGCACAACATCCCGAACATGGTGTTGGTCATGAGCTGGAAGGTAATGTATATCTGGCGACAAAAGAGCCTCAAAAAGCAGAGACAAGCTTTACCCAGGCCTTCTTGAAAAACAAAACAGCGGCACTGGCAGTTAAACTGCATCGAGTCAGAGTGTCACTGGCGCAGGAAAATAGTATTGAACCCCTAGAGGCTTGGTTGGCTAAAGAGTCTGCTGATTGGAAGGTCCGCCAAATTGCTGCAATGGCCTATCAAGCTGCAGGCACCAATGGAAAAGCGATAGCGGCATACGAACAGGTGTTAGTCGTTCAACCGAATGACCTGGTGTCATTGAATAACCTGGCCTGGTTATTCCAGGAGCAAGGTGATAAACGGGCGATGGAATATGCTGAGAAAGCTATCGCCCAGGCAGACGGGAATCCTGCCATTATGGATACGGTTGGCTGGATCTATGTACAAAATGGCAAGATTACAAACGGTATTAATATATTGAAGGAGGCAATGGCTAAGGCTCCTCATATCAAAGATATCCAGTATCATTTGGCATATGCGTATTACAAAAACAGTGAGCCACAGGCTGCAAGAAAAGAACTAATGAGGCTCAAACAAAGTGACTATGGCGATCAATCTAAAATTGATGAGCTGCTGTCGCAAATTGATGGACAGAAATAGGGGTGGGTATGTTTAAGAAAGTATGGTTGGTTTTGTTTGTTGCTGTTGCTGTTGCTGTTGCTAGCGTTGGTTGCAGTAATCAGTCCTCGCTGAGTGAACAAGAATACATTGAGCAAGCCAAAGATTTTATTGATCACGGCGACTACCGGGCGGCTGTGATTCAGCTTAAAAATGCCATTCGAACCAACCCTGACAGCATGACGGGGCGATATTTGCTCGGTGAAGTGTACGTTAGGGGGGGCAATGGTGGCTCCGCTGAAAAAGAGCTACGTAAGGCTGCTGAGCTTGGGGTCGAGCCTGAAGCAATTATCTTAAAACTGGGTGATGCACTGTTGCTTCAAGGTGAGGCAGACAAGTTGATTAATGAATTTAAGCTGCTAGATTCAGATTCCAAACAGGTCAGATCATACAAAAGTGTCGTTATTGGAGATGCTTATTTTCAGAAGCGAGACTATGCAGAGGCAGCGGTTGCATTTCAACGGGCGCTTGGTGCCGTGCAGGATAATACCAGGGCCAAACTCGGCCTGGCACGTGTTGCCTTAACGAAACGTGACTATGGTCAAGCTGCCAGACTTATAGATGAGGTGGTTTCACAAACCCCTAATGAAATTCTAGCGTGGTTAACCAAGGCCGATTTACACAGAGCCCAACAAGATGGCCAGGCTGCTATTCAGGCCTTTAGTAAGGCGGCCACACTGGCCAAGAGTAAACAGGACTATTTTTACTTTGTCGCAATGCGGAGTGTGGTTTTAGAGCAGCTTAATATAAGCAATACAGAGCAAGCAGAAGTGGCTCTGAATGAACTGCAAAAGGCATTTTATAAGGAGCAGTTTCCGGATGTAATTGAGTTAAATCAGATTCGCTCAGTATTGGCATATCAGCAAAAGCACTATGAGCAGGCGGCTGAGCTGGCAAATAAAGTGCTGAAGCAGAATGACAAGCATCTGGGCAGCATTTTACTGGTAGGTGCTATTAACACGGTTGGTGGCCGTTATGAGCAGGCTGAAAAACATTTAACTCGCTTTCTATCGTTCGTTCCTGGTCATATTCAGGCCAGAAAGCTACTTGCATTTGTACAGGTCAATCGCAGTCGAGCGCAAGAAGCGGTAGAAACCTTGAGTCCTATCATTGAGCACGTAGCGCAGCCAGATGCTGAAACCCTGGCCTTGATTGCGCGTGCTTCACTTCAGGTAGGCGATGCAGTGAAAAGTGAAGGCTATTATGCGCTTGCCTTGCAAGAGAATCCTGATGAGTCGGGTTTGATGATGGGTTTGGCCCAGAGTTATGTGGCCCAGGGCGAATTTGACAAGGCCATTGTTGAGCTGGAAAAAATTGCCAAAGATGATGACAAAAAGCACGGAGCCGAGCTGGCAATCGCCGAGACTCATATCAAGGCTAAGAACTTTGTAGCAGCACTGGAAACACTGGTGGCAATAGAAAAAACAAATGCTGACGATCCACTGCCAGTAAGTCTGCAGGGCACGGTTTATCAATTGATGGGTGATGAAGCGAAGGCCAAAAATGAGTTTAAACGCGCCTTGTTGCTCAGCCCTGCCTACGCGCCAGCAGCCAGGAGTCTGGCATTAATGGCCCTCAAGGTCGGAAAAAAAGACGAGGCTGAACAGTATTACAAGGATCTGTTGGCCGTAGACTCAGCTAATTACGCCACTATGTATGATTATGCTCAGCTGGCAATGCAAAATGATGTGTTTGAAAAGGCAGCCGAGCTGTTGAAAAAGGCAAAAGGGCTGGATCAAGACAAGACCAGGAGTGCTGTATTGTTGGCGCGGTTATATATTAGGCAGCAAAAACCATCCCTCGCGCTGTCCGAGCTGCGTCCGTTGGCTGATGTTAATAATTCCGCAGTCTTTGCCGAGCAGGGTAATGCTCAGATGATGATGGCGGAGTATTTAAATGCCGCTAATTCTTATAATAGGGTGGTTGCCCTGGAAAGTAGCTCTGCCACGGCTCATTATCTCGTATATACAGCCTATCGTGCGGCCAATGACAAGGCGAATGCCGAGAAGGCCTTGGCTGCCTCATTGGCGCTTGATAACAAATATGTTCCTTCACTTGTAGCCGCAGTTGAAATGGCTCTTTCAAGTAGGGATATTGTTGGTGCAAAACAGCGGCTGAGTCAATTGAAGACTGCGACTCCCACTAATGATGCCGTGTTGTTGTTCAGTGCGGAAATTGCTATGAGAGAAAATCAGCCCGAATTAGCAGTCTCAATTTATGAGAATTTTTATAACAAAACTTCTAGCACAGTTGTTCTGCATAAACTCAGTCAAGCCTATTGGAGTATGGGCAAGCAGGAACTATCGATTTCTTTGTTAAAAGATGCTGCTGTCAAAAAGCCACAAGACGTTGAGGTGCAATATCTGTTGGCTTCAGCTTATGAGGCGTTAGGTGAAATGGCTAGTGCAATCGATACATATGAAGTTGTGATTAAATTGAATGATAGGCATGTGATTGCATTGAATAATCTTGCTTGGCTTATTCGAAATGATAATCCTAAGCAGGCACGAGAATATGCACAAAGGGCTAGTGAGCTGGCGCCAGATAATCAAGCAGTAAAAGATACACTTATGGAAATAGAACAATTAGGACGTTAATTTGGTTGTAGGCAAGTTTGAAAAAAGGGGGCGTTAAGAGAGCCCCCTTTAACTCTTTAGAATTAAGAGTAAAAGTGAGGTTGATTACTGCTTGGGTTTGAATAGTTCGTAAAGCGTGCCTTGGTCAGGCAGCCCAGTTTCTGGCTGGCCAACCTCCTTCTGGAATAATTTCACGGCCTTTTTGATTGAGTCGTCATATTGATTATCAATATTGCCATTGTAGAAGTCTTTTTTCTTGAGGGCCTGCTTTATGCGGATGATGACTTCCTCTTGGAAAGCATAGCTAGTGTTGCCCTCATTTATTGGAATAAATTTATTACCTTGGTCTAGACGTTGGTTGCTCATATCCATAGCGATAGAGCTGACCACCTGGTTGAACTTAAGGCTTGGGTTTTGCTTGCAGATTGATTCAGTAATCTTAAGCAGAAGCTGGGTTGATTGCCACGGTGATAGATCAAAGGTATTGCTTATGTGTTGGTTTGAAGCTGTGAAATAACCCTCAATCCAGCCGCCAAAGATAAAGTAGTTGTTGTCTTGTTTTTTTGCGGACTCTAAAAAGTGTGTACAGCCAGCAATACCCGCACCTTCAATGGCGTAGGCGTTATTTTTATCAGCTGAATAAACGGGGGTTGCAACAAGAAGAGAGGCGGCAAGAATCAGGTGTTTTTTTAAGGGCATAAGGCTTCTTCCAAAATAAAATAAGCTGAAGATTATTGAGCATAAAAAAAGGGCTGTACAAAGTACAGCCCTTTTTCGTGTTACTTGTTTTTTAGTGTTAGGCAGCTTTGCGACGACGCATCGCGCTTGCACCTAAACCAAGCAGACCTACACCAAGAAGAGCTATTGAAGCTGGTTCTGGGATAGAGTCACCACGCAAGGTTGCGTTACCTGTCATAGGCAGAGCACCAGCATCAATTGCAGCTTGTGCAGTGTTCTCAAATGTTGAGGTGAAGTTGAAGTCAGACATACCATAAAAACCAGTTTGAGCGTTGGTGTCGAAGTTGCTGGCAGCCATACCACCAACAGCCGCGACAGACATCAGGCCACCGCCGGTTCCACGTTCTTGGCCAGAACCAAGAAGCCCTGAGCTGATGCTGCCGAACAAAGTACCATTTGTAAGAACACCATCTACCAAGCGAAGATCAGTATCTGCAACTAAGGAAAGCCAAAGCGCGCCATCATTTGCATTTGCAGCAGTCGCATTAGAGTTAAGTGGATCATAGTTCATAGAGTTATCGACGTAGATCTTCATCCAACCACCAGAAAATACCAGCAGACCATTTCCTGGGGTATCACCAGCATCTGCGATACCATTCAAATTTGTGTCAACAAAGCCACCATCGGAGATCAGGTTGAAACCACCGAATTCATAGGTCAGCTCACAACCAGAGCAAAATCCAAGATTAGCGTTAATTTCGGTGATTTTACCAAAGCCACTAGCAGTGTGGTTACCTGCAATGGCTAGCGGTTGAACAATGTTTTCGTACATTCCGCCTTTAGACTCAAAGTCAAACGCGTTATCTGGATCCCAAACCACACCACCAACATTGATAGGTGAAGCCTGAACCGCTCCTGCTGCAGTCAGTGCGATACCCAGCGCTGCTGTTTTGAAAATTGTATTTAAATTCGCCATTTTAATGCTCCTTAGTTTCTTTCGGCCCCAGATTTAGTGCTGAATGGGCTCTACGTGGTTCTTAAATCCGGGGCTAACCCCACCAAAATTTAATCTCGGTTAATACTATGCAGATGGTGTGCCATGTATTCTTTGGTGCGGTTGATGGTTGTGTATCTCATTGAAAATATTGGGATTAAAAATTCTCGTCATGCTGAGTTTTGGTGCGTTTTTTGTCTTCCTGATGTGCTTGTTTGGTGGGGGTGTAAAGAATTTCGACGGTGTTTGCTTGAAGCCTCGTAGTTTGAAATAGGGGTGATTGTATTCATATCCGTCTGGCTTCGATCTTTTATAAATCAAACAGTTATAAGTATTTTAGTGCTGTTGGAATTTGGTGACTGTAAAGTATGCCGACACTCACTCAGTGGATGGGGTTGAGTGATGCAGGCTGCTGGCCTTTCTGCGGCCACTGCTCTGCTGCACGGCTTGTTTGGTTTTTCCCATTCTTAGAAATATTAGTCCGTGGTGATTGTTATCTAGCTTTTGCATGGTCGAGGCTATCTTTTGGGGTGTATGAGCGTGCCGTTGCTCTAGCTGGCTGAGACCAAGCGATAGAACCCCTGCTGCGGCAAAGGGTTGAACTGCAAGCCCTTGAGTATTGGCGGTTAGCCAGGCTCTTTCCAGCGACCGGCCAGCCTTGATGATGGCAGGTCGGTCGGTTTTGCTTAGGCTTAGTAAACATAGGCCGGGCGATAGCAGGCAGGGCAATACGGCTGAGCGAAAACCGATCAGGTAGTTCATGCCTAAAAAATTTAATATGCGCATGAGTCTCCAGTGTTTGAGTGCCTTGAAGGCTGATTTTAAAGGTGGCTCTATGGCCAGGGTCGCGGGTGCCAGGCCTTCTTCGCAGGTGGCTTTGTAGCCGATGTCGAAACGGATGCTGGAAAATAGTTCCTGATGCAAGTGCTGGCTTTTGAAACGCAGGGATTCAGCCTTCCACATTGCCTTGAGTGCGGTTTTATATAGGGCTGTGCCATCTAGCCACGTTAGTTTGGTGTTTGGAAATTGCTCGGTTGCGCTGCAGATTGCCTGCTTGGTTATTTGGCTAATCGGGCCGCTCCAGGGAAAACTTCTATTGGTATGGCGTTGCTCGATTGCCTGGGTCAGCACCTCATCGCCTGGATCGGATGGGCTGAAGCTGAGTTTCGCCGCCCATAAGGGGCTGTTTGGCTCGTCAGGGAGATAGTCTGTCTGGGTGCTAAAGCCCAGTGATTTGGCCAGAATGGCGATGTTTTCAATGCACGCACCGATGGCCAGGTCACTCAATACGTATCGTGCATCGGAGACCCCGCCGCTACGTTGTGCGTCGATCCAGAGATTTAGCGCGTCGTTTTCCCAGTCGTATTGCCAGGGCTGAGAGTTGTCCGCCGATGGGGCGAGTCGGGCGGCCTCTATCAGGCGTTGTTGTATTGAACTATCCATGTCTTGTGCTGTTAGCTGTGACGGATTTGGTTGACCAGCCGGCGGGCGATCATCTTGGCGATGCGCAGCAGCGGGTTGTTTAAGCCACCCGGGCGCCAAGTGTGGCTGAGTTTGTTGTGGTATGCATCAAAATGGACTCCATGGGGGGCTGCGCTGACCTTGCCGCGGCCGAGCAGGATTTTAAGTGCTTCTGTGGCGGCGATGCCCGCGCACAGCTCGCAGGCCATGGGGGTTGATGGTCCTTTGTGGTTATTGAAGTCCACGGTGGATTTATCCACTAGATAGTTACGTTGCAGCATAGCGGGCGACAGCCCAACCAGAAAATGGAGCAGCTGGTCTTCTTCTGAGCAGCCTTCAAGACGAAAGTACTCTTCAAAGGTCATTTTTCCGGGGATGAAGTTCAGCAGTGCTGCCCCCATGCCCAGCGGGGCAACGGTAATGGCGGGTATGCCTTTCTCTGTACAGGCAGTGAAGACGGCGCGCCGGGCTGGCACGGCAAAAAAATCAAGGCCGTCGATATAGAGATCAACACCATCTAGAAATTCATCGATATTTTCGGTATTTACGCCGCTAGAAAAACGGTTGATATTAAGTTCGGGGTTTATGTTTAGTGCCGCTGTCGCCATGGCATCGACTTTTGGCTGGTTGAGGGTGGTGATATTTGCGCCTGCTTGGCGATTGAAGTTGGCTACCTCGAAGGTGTCAAAGTCAGCTGTATGAAAATTGCCAATACCCAGCCGAGTTAGGGTGATCAGGTGGCTGCCACCGACTCCGCCCATGCCGGCAATGGCAATTCGTTTATGGCGGAGGGATTGCTGTTCAGCTGGAGTTATCCAGCCAATGTTTCTTGAAAATGCTGACGAGTAATCAAAGTCGCTCATTGTGTAATGATGTGGTTTGAGTGGGTGAATTGAGTTGTTGTTGTATGTTTTTCAGTAGTTCCAGGTATTCTGGTTTTAGAGTTTCGGGTACTTCTCTGGTATTTATGATGAAGGGGGCTCTGAGGCCGCGATGTTCAACGGCTTCGCCAACTTGATTGAATATAAAGCCGAAGCGGCGTAGTTGTCGAGCCAGGCGTGGTTCCATGATGGCAAAAACCCCTTCTAATTGCTTGTTTAAGGCAATAGCGGTGGCAGCTAGGTAAAGGCCTAGTGCTACCGATGGGAAGCGGCGGCGCTCATCATCTGCAGAATTATCAATCCCTTCACTGCCGCCATCGGCCGATTTACTTTCGCCGCGACGGCGTCTGAACTGGCTGGTGATGGCCAGCCTAGATGTTTCTCCATATTTTATTCGGCTGTGGCTAGGCGGTTTGTTGAAATCCCACTCCAGATGCTCACCGGTGGTGATCTCAAATGGGAATTTTGCCTCTGGATTGTTTTTGTCACCTAGGATTAGACGGACGCAGCCTGCGTATGACTGGCTGGCTTTGTGTAGCAGCAGACAATGGGCTGAGTGCAGGTCATATTCATCAAACTCGAGGTGATTGGTGTGTTGTTCCTCAAAGCCAAGCTCTTCGCAGTAGACTTGGTGGCGGATGCGATAAACCTCTTTGATTAATCCTTCAGAATCAGCTGGAACAACACTGAAATATTGATTAAATAGAGATGTGATGGAGGTATCTGTCATGGCTGTTGGCCTCTTCTTGAGGTTGCTCCCTCCGTCCATGGTGGATCTGCTTCTACCGTTCATTGTATACCAAATGTTTTTATAAAGTTAGTTTCAGACTTAAATGCAGGGTTGTATGTCTGTAGTGGATTGAATGATAATAGGAGTATAAAAATAATATTGTTATGAAGTGTTGGGTTGGTAGGCACTTAAATATATTTAAATAGATGGCTTACAGTGCGGCTTGTAGACCGCCTGATATCTCCACGGAGTGGATGATGATATTTGACGACCGTTATGAGGTCTTTCTGGCGGATACTCGTGAGAGTAAAACGCTACACTATCAGTTACGCTACCAGGTTTACTGTGAGGAGACTGGCTGGGAGCGCAGTCGTCAGTTTTTTCATGAAAAAATTGAACGTGATAGTTTTGATGATTCTTCGCATCATTTTTTGGTGTGGGATCATGCTAGTCAAGCTTGGGTTGGCGGGCTTAGGCTGGTTGAGTTACCGTTTTCTTCACTGCCCATTTCAAAGTTTTGTTTGTTTGATGAAAAAGAGTCGCATTTGTTTGGTCAGGGGCGATGCGTCGAGATTTCAAGGCTGTTTGTGTTGCCTGATTTTCGTTGTGGCCGTATGCCATCTTCTGAGATTGTTGTTGGCGATATGGTGGGGCGGCGTAATACAGGTAAGAGCGGTCATCACTATGAGGTTATGCTGGGCCTGATTCGCGCTGCGCGTGAATTTGGCCTGAGAAAAGACATTAGTAGCTGGTATTTTTTGGTTGAGCCTGCATTGGCAAGAGGCCTGAAGCGGGTTGGGATTGACCTGCAATGTTGTGGCCCTGAGGTGCAACATCGTGGCTTTAGGCACCCCTATTGTGGTGAAGTAGCGACCTGCTTTGACAGGGTTTTTTCTGGCCCTGATAAAATACAGGCTATGTTCAGCAAGCAGAATACATATCAGCATTGTTCTGGTTTGGAACCAGGTGGTGTGCGGTCTGTTGATACTGAAAGCCAGATTACGCATGAGGAGGCTTGCCCAGCCTGAGTTATTCCTCGTGCTTTCAACTGTTTATTTTATAGTAACTAGACTGATTTTTATCAGGTTTTGCCGTAAAATTATCCATCTTTACAATATGGTTCCTTGATTGATGTTGTTGGATAATATCTAGTCAAACGGTCTGTCTCATCGAGCAAGACGGTTACCAATGATTTTAAACGCATGTATTTTTAAAGGTTTCTGATTTGCTGACGCTGTAGCTGTGTAAGCACTTTTTTCCACGGGGGAAGTATGTTGCAAAAGTACTATTTCAAGATTAGGGTGTCGCTGTCTTTGGCTATTACCTGTCTGTTTTTGTTGGGTGGCTGTGCCGGTAATATCATGCCTTCCTCTGCAGATGTGCTCAAGAATACGTCGGATTACAATTACATTATTGGTCCGGGCGATAACGTCAATATCTTCGTTTGGCGTAATCCTGAGGTTTCCAATTCAGTACCAGTTCGTCCTGATGGCAAAATTACCACGCCGCTGGTAGAGGATCTTCAGGCCAGCGGTAAAACGCCTACCGAACTTGCACGTGAAATTGAAAAAGTTCTCGCTACCTATATAAAAGACCCCTCGGTTACCGTCATCGTGACTGGTTTTGTAGGCCCCTATGATCAGCAGATTCGTGTGGTTGGCGAGGCTGCCAAGCCCCAGGCCTTACCATATAAAGAGCGTATGACCCTGCTGGATGTGATGATTGCCGTTGGTGGCCTGACGGAATTTGCCGCGGGTAATAGAACCACGCTGGTGCGCCGGGTTAATGGTGAACAGCTTGAATATCAATTGCGTGTTGATGATCTGATTCAAAATGGCGATATGTCTGCAAACGCCTATATGTTGCCCGGCGATATTTTGATTGTTCCCGAGTCATGGTTCTAGGTTGGGTCAGGTCAGTCGATTTGACAATAATTATTAAGAGCGACTCATGCAAGAAGTTCTAGTTCAGATTTATTCCTATCTGCGTGGTATCTGGAAGCGTCGTTGGCCAATGTTGCTGATGGCGTGGTTCATTTGTCTGGTTGGCTGGACATTTGTGTTGAAAATGCCTGATCAATATAGTTCTTCAGCGAAGGTCTATGTTGATACCCAGTCGGTGCTGCAGCCTCTGCTCAGGGGGATTGCCATGCAGAGCAATGTCACCCAGCAAGTTCAGTTGATGACGAAGACACTTTTTAGTCGTCCCAATCTTGAAAAAGCTGCACGGATGACGGATCTGGATCTTAATGTTAAGGATGAGCAAGAGATGGATGACTTGCTGAATTCTCTTCTGGGCAGGGTCAAGCTTGGTGGTGGTGGCAGACAAAACATCTATACCATCAGTTTTGATGATGAAGATCCGGAGATGGCCAAAAAGGTAGTTCAGTCTTTTTTGACTATTTTTGTAGAAAGCTCGTTGGGTTCTAGTCGCAAGGATGGTGACGTGGCGCAGAAATTTATTGATGAGCAGATTAAAGACTACGAACTGCGGCTGGTTGAGGCTGAAGAGCGGCTAAAAGAGTTTAAACAAAAGAATGTGGCGATGATGCCGGGTTCGGGAGGGGATTATTTTAATCAACTCAAATCTGCCAGCACGGCATTGGCAATGAATCAGGATAGGTTGTCTGAGGTGACCAAGCGTCGGGATGAGCTTAAACGGCAGATGTTGGGTGAGGAGCCTACATTTGGTTTGGCACCGTCGGCGAATATATTTTCTGGTGGTCTGGCTCATCCGCTTGATGGCCGGATTGCCGATATGGAAAAGCGGCGTGACGAATTGCTGCTGAAATATACAGAAAAACACCCGGATGTTGTTTCCCTGACAGATACTATGAGCCGCCTTAAGGAGCAGCGTCAGCAAGAAATGGATGAGGTGAAAGCAGAAATGCCTGAAGCAGTAAGCGCCTCGCCTCTACAGCAAAACCCTGTATTTCAACAACTTAAAATTTCACTAGGTCAGGCTGAGGCCGAAATGGCGGCGCTTAACGAGCGTGTGAAAAAGGCAAAAAATGATGTGAAGAGATTGGATAGCCTAGTCGACACCATTCCTGCAGTTGAGGCAGAAATGAAGCGTCTTAATCGTGACTACAGCATTGTTAAATCCAATTACGAACAGTTACTGAGTCGGCGTGAATCCGCGCACATGTCTCAGCAGGCCGAGGCAACTGGTGATAGTGTCAAATTCAAGGTGATAGAGCCGCCACGCGTGGCATTGCAGCCTACCGGTCCCAATCGACCTCTATTCCTTTCTGTAGTTATGCTTGCCGCCATGGGCGCAGGCATTGCGATGGCGTTCTTTATTTCGCAGTTAAAACAGACCTTTGATACCCGTGTGAGTCTGCGTGATGCGACTCAATTGCCTGTATTAGGGAGTGTGGCAATGGAGTGGACCCCTGTTCAGAGGATGAAGTTGCGAGTAGAAACTGCCGTGTTTATAGCTATAGGCTGTTTTTTGCTGCTGGTTTATTTTGTTGTTCTGCTGATGCAGGAACGCTTGGCAGGCCTTTTGTCTCAGATAGGAGTGTAGGGCGATGAGCACAATCGAAAAGGCTCTGGAAAAGCTTGGCAAAGGACCCTCTAAACCAGAACCCCCTAATCCTATTGAGGGGACAGAACTTAATGTACCTGATAGTCAGGCGTCCACTGAAATAGAGCCTGTCTCGGTAGCTTCAAAAACAACAAAAACCAGTCGCCGTCTAAACCTTGATCTTGAACGTTTGTCACGGGCAGGTTTTTTAACGCCAGAGTCTGGCCGGTCCCAGCTGGCTGAGGAAATGCGGCACATCAAACGTCCTCTGTTGCTGAATGCAGTGGGCGCGTCTAAAGAATCATTAGGTTCCAACCTGATTATGGTGACCAGTTCCAGGCCATCTGAAGGCAAAAGTTATACCTCGCTTAATCTGGCTATGAGTATTGCCAAGGAGCGAGACAAAACTGTGTTGTTGGTTGATGCTGATGTCGCCAAACCCGGTGTGACTCGCGTGTTGGGGCTGGAGTCTGAGAAAGGTCTGGTGGAATACCTGGTTGATGACGAGCTAACGTTGGCCGAGGTGATGTTAAAGACCAACGTGCCCAATTTTCGTTTTGTGCCGGCGGGTCGCAGGCATATACATTCTACAGAACTGTTGGCCAGTGATGGCATGATTGCGCTAGTAAAGGATTTATCAAAACGTTATCCCGATCGAATTGTCATATTTGACTCGCCACCATTGCTGGCGACCAGCGAGGCGGCGGTGGTTGCTAGTTTGGTCGGCCAGGTGGTGATGGTTGTTGAGGCAGAAAAAACCACCAAGCAGGAGCTGGATGAAGCCTTGTCCCTGATTGATCAAAACAATAAATATGTGGGGCTGGTGTTGAACAAGGCGCGGGGTTCGTTCGGTACAGATTACTATGGCTATTATGGTTCCTACGGCGAATAGGATGTCCAGTTGTAATATGGTTTGGGAAGGGTGGAATGCCATTTAGTAAGGGGGATGTTAGTGTTTTTTGTGGTTTGGCCCTTGCCTTGGTGACAGGCGCTGTGCCGGCGGCGGAGTGGACATTCGCGCCAAATTTGGCTGTTGAGCAGACCCGAACAGATAACCTGAACCTAGCACCCGCAGGACAGCAGCACAGTGAAACCATTACTCAGCTAAAACCGGGGCTTTCCTTATCAGGTAAGGGTCGGCGACTGACGCTTGAGTCACGCTATAACGCACAAGATTTAAGCTACTCAAATGATTCATCGGTTAATCGAACTGATAGTCAGTTTAGTCTGAACCTGAATTCAGAACTGATTGCTGACTGGCTCTATCTCGACCTGAATGGCCAACTTAGTCAGCAGTTGCTGGCTCCCCAGAATGGCATCGTACTCGACAATCTGAGTGCGGATAACGGCAGTCGTGGTGATGTGGTTACGACCAGAGTTTCCCCCAGCATTAAACGACGGATTGGCAAGGGGCTGGATTTCAATCTTGGCCTGACAGAGGGGCGAGTGAATTATGAGTTGCCGAGCTTGAGTGATACCACTAGTCGAGACCTGTCTTTATCTATGACTAAATCTCGCTCCGGTGCCGGGCTTGATTGGAGCTTGAGCGCAGCAGAAAGCCGAACAGAGCGCAAAGATGGAAATGATTTTGAAAGCCAGTCGGTCGAAGGGCGTCTGGGTGTTCCTGTCATCGATGATGTCAGTGTCGTTGCCTATGCCGGGCGTGAAACGAGCAAGCTTGATACTTCTCGCAAGCTTGAAGATGGTGACTACTGGAGCCTTGGTGCGCTTTGGCAGCCATCGCCCAAATTTTCACTTGAGCTAACTCAGGGTGATAAAGATACACAAGCTCATCTTGAGTTGTCCCCTAATACGCGGTCACAGCTTTCAGTAGACTTTGTTAGCCGGGATGTAGGTGCCAATACCGGCAAGACCTGGTCTGTTAATGGCAGTCACCGCACCCGCAGAACTGTATGGACTTTGGGGTATACAGAGAATATTACCAGTGATGCGGTTCTGGCCATTACCGGACAGGAGTACGAGGTTTTTACAATTAATGGCCAAACGGTTTTTATCGACGGGGTACCTGTTCCGATACTGGTAAATCAACTGGGTATAGTTGATGAGGAATTTGTCAGGGCCGTTGCTTCAGCCAGTGTCAGTTATACACTTGGCAAGAGCCAGGTACGGTTGCTGTGGTCTGATGAACAGCGTGACTATGAAGTGACTGCCAGGCATTCAGAGACACAGTCGGCACACCTAAGTTTAAACAGGAAGTTTGCCTCAAGAACATCTATCGAGGTCGGTTATGGTCTGGTGCAAACGGAAGAGCTGACTGCCGGAAAGACTGAGTCAGTGATCAGCGATGTTTCATTGAATCGAGATATAGGCAAAAAGGCAGTCTTAAAATTGATTTGGCGACAGGCAGATATGAACCAGACTCAGACAAACAACAGCTATACTGAAAATCGAATTTCGGCATCGCTTTCAATTAAATTCTAGCCAGAGATTATGTACGAGTCATTTTATAAGTTATCAGCGAAACCGTTTCAGCTAAGTCCTGATCCCAAGTTCTTTTTTGGTAGTCAGGGCCATAAGCGTGCCATGTCGTATCTGCGTTACGGGCTGACCCAGGGTGAGGGATTTATCGTCATCACCGGTGGCGTTGGCACAGGTAAAACGACGCTGGTCAGAACCCTGTTTGAGAGTCTGGCAAAAGAAAATATTATTGCAGCACAGTTGGTCAATACTCACCTTGAGGCTGACGATACTCTGAGAATGGTGGCCGCCGCATTTGGTCTGGCCCATGAGGGAGCAAGCAAGGCAGCGATACTAAAAAACCTGGAAACATTCCTGATGGCCCGCTCACGAGAGGGTAAACGGGTGTTGCTGGTTGTTGATGAGGCTCAGAACCTGCCTGTCGAGTCGCTGGAAGAGTTGCGGATGTTGTCTAATTTTCAGGCTGGTGGTCGTTCTCTAATACAGAGCTTTCTGTTGGGGCAGAACGAGTTTCGGGACACCTTACAATCCGATCGCCTGGAGCAGCTGAGGCAGAGAATTATTGCGGCTTATCATCTGGAGCCGCTCAATGCAGATGAATCGCGTGAATATATCGAACACCGAATGCAGTTGGTTGGTTGGGCCAATGATCCTGAGATCAGCGCTGAATCGCATCAACTGATATTTGCGCAAACCGGTGGTGTACCGCGCCGCATCAATACCTTTTGTGATCGTCTTATGTTGTTTGGTTACCTGGAGGAGCTTCACGTGCTTGAGCCAAAGCATATCCAGGAGGTCGCCAATGAGCTTAAACAAGAGTCCCCAATGTCGCAGCTATCGCCGCAAGCAGCGGTGGTCGAAGAGACCCTGCCAGAGATACCAACTGCTCCGATTCACGTTGGTGTGTCGCAAAGCCGCGAGTCTGAGCAGTTAGAAGGTGCTGAAGTCAGGATCGGGATACTTGAAGATAGAATCGATATTCTTGAACGGGCGTTAAGGCGTTTTCTTGAGTCTGGTCGGCGTTAATTCAAAAATAAGATGGGGTTGTAATGATGTCAAAGCCAAAAATTGTCTGTGTCTGTGGTGCAAGGCCAAACTTCATGAAGATTGCGCCGATCATGGCGGTCATGAATCGGCCGGATAGTAAGTTTGATGCCTTTCTGGTGCACACAGGTCAGCATTACGATGCCGATATGAAACACAGTTTTTTTGAGCAGCTAGGTATTCCTGAGCCAGATGTTGATCTTGGTGTAGGCTCTGGCAGTCATGCGCAGCAGACAGCTGAGGTGATGAAACGTTTTGAGCCGGTGCTGGATGAACAAGCGCCAGTGGCCGTGTTGGTTGTTGGTGATGTAAATTCGACCATTGCCTGTGCGCTGGTGGCAGTCAAAAAAGACATCCCTGTGATCCATGTCGAGGCTGGCCTGCGTAGCTACGACAGAAAGATGCCGGAAGAAATCAATCGAGTCTTGACCGATCAAATTTCTGATTTGATGTTCACAACCGAGCAAAGCGCCGCAGCAAACCTGGCTAGGGAAGGTATTGACCCTGACCGAGCCCATTTTGTTGGTAATGTGATGATCGATACCTTGCTGAAAAATGTAGAGCGGTCTGTGCCGCTTGCAAGTCTGGCAAAGAAAATTCCTGGTCTGGATGCGGTGTTGGCGGCGAAAAAAGGCTTTGCCCTGTTGACCATGCATAGGCCATCGAATGTAGATGATAAAGAAATTCTAGAACGTCTGCTGACAGTGGTCAGAGAACTAAGTGAGCGCTTGACTGTTGTGTTCCCTGTTCATCCTCGTACCGCAAACAAGATAGAAGAGTTTGGTCTGACAGCGCTTATTGATAGTCCGGCTATCTGTCGTACCGGGCCACTAAGTTATCTTGAACTGGTAGGCGTGATGTCAAAGGCAACACTGGTATTGACTGATTCGGGTGGTATTCAGGAAGAGACCACCGCCCTGGGTGTGCCATGTATCACTTTGCGTGAAAATACAGAGCGGCCTATTACTGTAGACGAAGGCACAAATACCATCGTTGGTACTGATGTTGAGAAAATCAGACAGGTTTTTAATGAAACCCTTGATAACGGCGGTAAAACTGGCTGTGTTCCTGAGTATTGGGATGGCAAAGCGGCTGAACGTATTGTTGCGGTTCTAGAGCAGAATTTTAGTTGAGATGACCGCCAACGCCATGACAGTCGATGTTGAAGACTATTTCCAGGTCTCAGCCTTTGAACCCTATATCTCTCGCGATGAATGGGCGCACATCCCTTGTCGCGTAGAACAAAACACCCACAAGATTCTTGACCTGTTCGCCCAACATGACGCCAAGGCAACATTTTTCACCCTTGGCTGGGTTGCCGAGCGTTACCCCGACTTGATTCGACGCATGGTTGCCGAAGGGCATGAGCTGGCCAGTCATGGCTACTCACATGTACGTGTCACCCAGCAGACCCCTGAGGCCTTTAGGGAAGATGTGATAAAAACCAAACAGCTGCTTGAGGATATTTCCGGAATAGAGGTTGTTGGCTATCGAGCCGCAAGCTATTCAATCAATAAGACTAATATGTGGGCGCTGGATGTGCTTGGTGAAACGGGGCATAAATATAGCTCCAGTATTTATCCAATCAAACATGATCTTTACGGTGTGCCTGACGCGCCTCGGTTTGCATTTCGTCCATTGGGTGAACAAGGCATTCTGGAAATTCCGGTAACAACGTTGCAGGTGTTAGGCAAAAAACTGCCCTGTGGTGGCGGTGGCTTTTTTCGTCTCTACCCATATGCATTTTCGCGCTGGGCCTTACAGCATGTGAATAATGCAGATGGCGAGTCGGGCATGTTTTATTTTCACCCCTGGGAGATCGATCCAGATCAA
Source organism: uncultured Gammaproteobacteria bacterium (assembly GCA_965602225.1). Lineage (GTDB taxonomy): Bacteria > Pseudomonadota > Gammaproteobacteria > Tenderiales > Tenderiaceae > Tenderia. The sequence continues at coordinate 114,499 of CBFCYE010000007.1, forward strand.
CCGCGCCAGATGGGGATTAGTCGTAAAGCTCGCTTCCGTCATTATCTGAATCTGAAAAAAATGCAGCATAGGCTTTCTCGGTTGCTCCAGGATTTTGAATGGGGACGAATGGATCAGGTGTTTCTAGATAAGAATAATATGGCGGATGTTAATGGATAAGCCGGTGCAAACGATTGAAATAAAGCAACTTCAAGTCGGCGATGAAGCGCGCTGGGATTGTTTTGTTGAAGCTGCTGACGGTGCAAGCTTCTTCCATCGCAGTGGTTGGAAGCAGGTGATAGAGGAGGCCTTTGGTCACAAAGTCTATTTGTTTTATGCCGAAGTCGCGGGTGAGATTCAAGGTGTACTGCCGCTAGGTCATGTGAAGAGTATGCTATTTGGCAATGCGTTAATTTCAATGCCCTTTTGTGTCTCTGGTGGGGTGGTTGCCGTAAGTGATGAAGTGAGGGCTGCACTTGAACAGCGCGCAATAGAACTGGCTAAAAATCTAGGTGTTGATTCGCTTGAAATTAGAAATGAATCCGTAGTTCAACCAGATTGGCCAGCTAAACGTGATCTTTATGTCAGTTTCAAAAAAGAAATAGATCCTGATGTTGAACAGAATCTCAGTAATATCCCTCGTAAACAGCGTGCCGTGGTGCGTAAGGGGATAAAGGCGGGCCTCGAAAGTACTTGGGATGAGAATGTAGATCGCTTGTATGATGCCTATTCCCAAAGTGTTCATGCCCTGGGTACGCCCGTATTTTCAAAGCGTTATTTTCAGATCCTGAAACAGGAGTTTGGTGATGATTGCCGTGTGCTGACAGT
>CBFCYE010000008.1:0-111193 GCA_965602225.1 uncultured Gammaproteobacteria bacterium
CAGCTATCGCACACATTAATTCCAAATTCAGCCAGCAATTCGGCTGTCTCAAATAGGGGTAAGCCCATAACACCGGAAAAACTGCCCTCCAGGTGTTCAATAAATACCGCCGCACGGCCCTGAATGGCATAGCCACCGGCCTTGTCTTGCGGCTCACCTGTTTGCCAATAGGCCAGACGCTCGGCCTCGCTGATCACTCGAAACCTCACCTTATTTACACTCAGGCGACTGGCTCTACGCCCCTCAACACCAGGCTCAATCAGCGCCACCGCAGTCAACACCATATGCGTTCGACCAGACAGGCGGCCCAACATCGCCATTGCCTCGGCCTGATCGCGGGGCTTGCCCAGTATTTTGCCATCAACCACAACCGAAGTATCCGCCGCCAACACCGGCAAAGCCGGATAACCATTCTGCGATTGGGTCAACACCGCCTCGGCCTTCTCCAGCGCCATACGCAACACATAAATCTCGGCTGGCTCAGCCAGTCTAGGTGTTTCGTCAATGTCAGCGACCAGAATCTGATATGCCAACCCAATCTGAGCCAACAATTCAGCCCGACGTGGCGACGCAGATCCCAAGAAAATCATAGGCTTGTCCATTGCAGGAAAGATACTAGGCCAACAAGCAAAGGGCAAACCCTGAAACAACCAAGTTAGTATATTTGCCCTCCATTCCAACAGACATACCAAACAAGCAACCAGATCTATTTCATAAAACCCTTACTTTCATACCCAGCAAAACACTAAACTATTGATTGCCAACAAAAAACATTCTGGACGCACAAGTAAATCATGCTATACAATGCTAGCCATATTTTTTTATTAAAGTTTTTTTGTGCTAGGTCGATACTGATCGCCATTTTCTTCAGGGGATATGAAAATGAAACAACTAGGCAATACCAAATATTTTATTGGTTTACCTTTGCTTTGTTTAGCCAGCAGCGTTTTTGCCGGCCCCCCGGTTAACTATAACGGCTGGACAGCAAACGATGGCGTCATCGACACCGCCGGCTCATGTGGAACAGGCATAACCTGCACAACCATGGTTGAGGATGCTGGCTTTCTCATTCAACAGATTGATGTTAAAGACCCCCTCGATTCCAGCAAAAACTACACCTACATTCGTTATATCGTCGCCGACCCAACCGCAACTGGCGACACCACCAACCTTGGATTTACTGCAGAAACATTTATCCCTTTTGCCTACAATAGTGAAGGCATGTCGCAGGGTATCGCCTCAATGCAGATTATGCGCGACACAACGGCTGGTTTCGAAGCCACCGCTGAGTTACAACGTTCAATGATGCGTTTCAGCAACCCGGCAATGCGCACCATTACAGATGAGATGAGCTACACAGATCCCGCTGAGATGTACACAATGAAACTGTCTCAGAAAATCACAGACCCTGACAACAACTATGCCGACACTTTCGACTATACCCACTACACCGAATTTGCAATCGTTCCTAGCATAAACCCAGATAGCGACAAGGTCATTGGCCGAGTCTTGGATATCTCTCAGCAAGTAGCCATCGGCGAAGCCATTGACCCTGCCAGCAAACAACAGTTTTTCGAGCACAAACGCCGCATGGGCAAAACAGGTAATGTTGAGATCAAGCCTGGCTGGGCTGGCAGCTCAAACTACCTTACCGAAGGCACCCCAATTTCAAAGGCTGGCAGCCTGACCTTGGGTGGCGACACTGTATCTTGGGCTGATGGTGACGAAATCGTTAGCAACTGGCTGGTTCAGGAACTGGTAATGTCTGACACCAACGTCCTTTCTCATCAGTCCATTGAAAACAGAACTTCACCCGCATCTTATGCATCTGAAACCGATATTGCGAAACACAAACCAACACCTATTGTCACACCCTTCGCCTGGAATCAAGACGCCATAGACAATTTCGGCCCTGAACCAAGCCTAAACCTGCCCTAAAAACAGGTAAGATTGATAACACATAAAGGCCGCATATCACCAGATATGCGGCCTTTTCATTTTGGGATAAAAGGCTTGTTGTTCCGCCCCCCCCAAACCAGACCTATTTAACCCAAATCGTCTTCTGATTCACAAACTCCAACATGCCGTGACGACTCAGCTCACGACCGTAACCTGAATTTTTGATACCACCAAACGGCAGGCGTGGATCACTCTTGACCATACCATTCACGAATACCGCACCAGATTGCACCTGGCGCGCAACACGTTCACCACGCGCCGAGTCCTGCGTCCAGACACTGCCGGCCAGACCAAAATCAGAACCATTGGCAATCTTGATCGCCTCAGCCTCATCTTTGGCGCGTATCACAATCGCCACCGGGCCAAAAAACTCTTCATCCCAGGCCGACATACCCGGCCTGACGCCATCCAGAACTGAAGCCTGATAATAGGCACCAGCACCCTCAACAGGGCCGCAGCCACTGACCGCAATCGCGCCCTTGGCAAGACTGGCCAACACCTGTTGATGCAGTTCGTCACGCAAATCTATTCTGGCCATAGGCGCCAAGCTGGTATCAGCAGTCATGGGATCACCAGTCTTAAGCGCTTCAACTGCAAGCTTGAACTTGGCGACAAACTCATCAGCCACAGCCTCAATCACTATAAAACGCTTGGCAGCGACACAACTCTGCCCGGCATTCAAAAATCTCGACATCACGCCTTGCTGCACGGCCCAATCAAGATCGGCATCCTCAAGCACGATAAAGGGGTCAGAACCACCCAACTCCAACACCGTCTTTTTCAAGTTAGCTCCGGCAGTCGCGGCCACCTGACGCCCAGCCGACTCAGAACCGGTCAATGTCACCGCATGGATACGGACATCTTCAACCACCCCTGCCACCTGGCCGGATGAAATCATCAGACTACGAAACACCCCTGCTGGCAGCCCCGCATCCCGTACCAGCGCCTCAATCGCCAGCGCGCACTGCGGCACATTAGAGGCATGTTTAAGCACCCCGGTATTACCCGCCACCAAAGCAGGAACGAGAAAACGAAACACCTGCCAGAGCGGGAAATTCCACGGCATTACCGCCAACACCGTACCCAACGGCTGATGGGCAACAAAACTTTTACCCGCGTCAGACTCAATCACCTCATCGGCGAGAAAGTTCGGTCCGTTATCGGCATAGTAATCACACACCAGGGCGCACTTCTCCACCTCGGCACGCGCCTCGCCAATCAACTTACCCATTTCAAGGGTGATCAACTCAGCCAGCTGATCGCGGCGCTGCAACACCAACTGTCCTAGCCGGCGCACATGCTCGCAACGTTCACCCAATGGGGTATTCGCCCACATCGGTGTGGCCACCGCTACCTCAACCAGAGCCTCGTCCAACTGCTCGTCATCCCAACAGGGATACTCCTTGATCAGCTCGTTGGTGGCGGGATTCAAACAAATAAACGGCATACCTTACTCCTGTGCATGATTTGTTTTGAGTATAGCGCAGCTAAAACTTGACCTAGCGTGCCCATACGCGGAAAATTTGTGCCACTTCTGAGAATTTGAACTAAGGATTAGGCATGACAGCAAAAACTATCTGCGTCCTCGGCGGAACTGGATTCGTAGGCCACCAACTGGTATCGCAACTGACACGGGCTGGCTACTACGTCGTTGCCCCCTCGCGAAACCGTGAACGCCATCGCTCTCTGCAAGTACTACCCAAGGTCGATGTCATCGACGCCGACATCCATGACGAAGATACCCTGAACGCCCTGTTTGTCGGTTGCCATGCAGTCATCAACCTGACCGCCATCCTCAATGAAAACAAGCGCGGTGAATTCCAACGCGTACATGTCGAGCTGGTGGAAAAGATCGTCAACGCCTGCAAAAACGCCGGCATCAGCCGTCTGCTACATATGAGCGCCATCAATGCCGATGCCGACAAGGGCAGCAGCAAGTACCTGCGCAGCAAAGGTGAAGGCGAGGCGCTGGCCCTGGCTGCCGAAGGCCTGGACGTAACTACCTTCCGCCCATCAGTGATCTTTGGTGAAGACGATAGCTTCTTCAACAAATTTGCCCAACTACTGCGCCATCTACCGATACTGCCGCTGACCTGCCCTGACAGCCGCATGGCACCGATCTATGTCAGCGATGTTGCCGAGGTGATGGTTAAGGCGCTCAACGATAGAACCACGTTTGGCCAAAGCTACGAGCTGTGCGGCCCCAAGAGCTATAGCCTGAAAGAGCTGGCCGATTATACCAACCACCTCACCGGCCAGAAGCGCACTATTATCCCGCTCGGCAACGGCATATCAGCAATGGCAGGACGCATCATGGGCATGATGCCGTTCAAACCATTCAGCTATGACAACTACCTGAGCCTGCAAACACCAGCGGTATGCAACGGCGCCTTTCCCAGCCAGTTCGGCGTGACACCCACAAGTGTCGAAATCACTGTCCCCAAATACATTGGCGCCGCTGATATGCGTGGCCGCTACGATGATATCCGTCAAAAAGCAGCGCGCGATAAAGATCAGCCTGCTTAACCGTGCAAATCTACCAGGTCGGTGGTGCGATAAGAGACAAGCTGCTCGGCCTGGCGGTTAAGGACCATGACTGGGTGGTAGTGGGCACCACACCCGAGCAGATGCTTAAGCAGGGTTATAAACCGGTCGGCCGGGACTTCCCGGTCTTCCTCCACCCCAAAACTCACGAGGAATATGCCCTCGCCCGCACCGAACGCAAGACCAGCCCGGGTTATACCGGTTTTGTCTTTCATGCCGCGCCGGATGTCACTCTTGAACAGGATTTGATCCGCCGCGACCTGACCATCAACGCCATCGCCATGGCCAAAGACGGCCAACTCATCGATCCGTATAACGGCCAGCAAGATCTGCAAAACAAAATCCTGCGCCATGTCTCACCGGCCTTTGCCGAAGACCCGGTACGCATCCTCCGCCTGGCCCGCTTCTACGCCCGCTTCGCCCCTCTGGGCTTCACTATTGCCGACGAAACCCTGACCCTGATGCGACAAATGGTGAACAGCGGCGAGGTCGATGCCCTGGTGCCCGAACGGGTCTGGCAGGAAACTCAGCGCGCCCTGGCCGAACAACAACCGCGCGCCTTTTTTGAAGCACTGCGTGACTGTGGCGCACTGGCCAGAATCTTCCCTGAACTGGACGCCCTGTTCGGCGTACCGCAGACCGAAACCCATCATCCCGAGATCGATACCGGCATCCACAGCCTAATGGTGCTGGATCAGGCCTGCCAGCTCAGCCCCGAACCACGGGTACGCTGTGCTGCCCTGCTACACGACTTGGGCAAAGGCACCACACCAGAGGCCGATTGGCCACGTCACATTGGTCATGAGGCCCGCTCACTACCCTCAGTACGACAGCTGTGCCAACGACTACGCATCCCAAATGATTTTCGTGACCTGGCCCTGCTGGCAGCGCAATACCACACCCACTGCCATCGCGCTGCCGAGTTGCGACCCAATACCCTGCTCGAGACACTGCAGGCACTGGATGCCTTTCGTCGACCAGAACGGTTTGAAGAATTCCTGCTCACCTGCATTGCCGATTCACGTGGTCGCCTCGGCTTTGAAGACAAAGACTACCCCCAGGCCGAACTATTTCGCCGCGCCTATTCCGCCGCCCTCAGTGTTGATGCTGCCGCACTGGCCCGACAAGGCCTAAAAGGCCAGCAACTGGCCAACAAACTACAGCAACTGCGTTGCGAAGCTATTACTGCAGAAAAAAGCCAATAAAACCCAGCGTCCTGAAAACCAACTAAATAACAACCACTTCGACACTCTGGCGCACTCCATGCAGAGAAAAATTATCTAAATCTTTCAACTGGTTAGCCAAACACCAAGCCCCCTACCAAGAATTGACTTCAACCAAAATACTGTGAGACCGTCGGAATTCGCCTCGCTCAAAAGTGAGCCTCATAATTAAGGGCACTTCACAGATCGATGGCGATGATTCACTCAACTCATCAGGAGGCAAGACCTATGTACGGAGTACGTCATCACATCCTGGAAGAATTTCCAGACCTTTCAGGAACCATCACAACAATGAAGAGGAGCAATCCGAAGTTTGCAGCTCTTCTATCCCACTACGATGATACCGACAAGAAGATCTACGGCATTGAAGCCCAGAGCCGACCAGTTACCGATGACTATGTCGACTTTCTCAAAAAAGAGCGCGTCAAACTGAAAGACAACCTCTATTCAATGATTAAACCAAGTCCCGGCTAATAAGCAATACCACGGCTGTCAGCGAAAACAATTGCGTGCCTGCGGGCGCGCTTTTTTATTCCTGCTGATACTCCAGCTACAACTCTGCTGGCAACTCCATCTGCTCCATCAGGTAACAAAAACAATCCTGGCGAATCACCTTTTCATCACGGGTCAACATGGATGGCATGACAGTCATTGCCAATTCGATGTTGCCGTCCCGATAGCGAAAATAACGTTCACTGACATCATTACCCTGCTCGTCCTGACACTCCAGCCGGGACGATTCATCATGCCGCCAACCAAAGTGCGTACCAGCTGGCATCTCACTAAAATTAAAATGGTCAATATCATCAACAAACTGCAGCTGCACATCGCTAGCACCAAAGGCAAAACTGACATCCTCAGGGACCTTAACAATTGAAACTGTATGAAAGACACTGACATCCTGTGGCGCCACCGGGTGCTGTGGAATCTCATGCAGATTAAGACAGGCATCCAGATAATCCGCCGCATGCTCAACACCATACCTCTGCTCTGGTTGGCCACACTCCAGCGTCACCGCCGGACACAAGCGCGAAAACACATTACTTTGCACGCCATCAGGCTTGGTGAAATAAACGACGGTGCGACTAAACAACAATGCTAACTGCAGAAAAGCTGTTTCAACTTTATTTATGCAGGCGTAGTGAGGATTGATACCGGTATTGTTATGAATATCAACGCTGGCAAAAATTCCACGCTCAGACATAGACGTCACCACCCGGGCCATCATGCTGTGCTCAGCCGTGTCGCCATCATCGCCCCAGACACGGTTATAGTCTGGCTGTTGGTCAAGACGCCTGAGTTTGTGCCGAGCGGCACTGACGTTACCGACAAATATCGACAAGGCACGCGGTAATTCACGCCCGGCGTATTTTTTCAACAAGGCCTGCACGGCAAACAAACCGGTCGGTTCATTGCCATGCAGCATCAACGAAACAAACAAGGCTGGCTGCTGCCGTCCCGACAAATGAATCAGGGTTGGCCCACCGAGCAATTCATCCAGCTGTTCCGGGTGTGCCTCGATAAAACCATCCGGCAAAACTTCAACAATTCTTAACATAGTTTTCCTTTAGGGCAGCTCTATCACCAAGACCACTCATGCACCGGCTGCCCCTGCTGCTGACGTTCGTGATAGGCCTGCGTCAACTGCACCATATCAGCACCATGCCGGGCAACATAAGCACGCTGCCAAACCGCACCATTAGTTTGTTTTTTAATCCTGCCTTCAATCACACCCAGATACAAATCCATATCGTCACGATCTATACCCAGCTTTTCCAGACCCTGCCGCGCCAACGGTAAGACCTGTTGTTGCAACAGGCTTAAAATCGGCACCTTTTTTCCATCCAGCCAAACCACTTCCGCATTCAAACCATGCTTGGCAGCCGCGTAAAAATTTTCTCTTGCCTGCTCAAACCCCAAACGGGTTTCTGGTGCAACGTCTGCGCTGGCCATAGCCTCAAGCGCACCATAAAAAAGTGCGGCGTTGGCAATGCTATCAATCACCGTTGGCCCGGCAGGCACAACACGATGTTCGATTCGCAAATGCGGTTTGCCGCTTTCATCAAAGCCAATCAACGGCCGATTCCAACGCCAGATCGTGCCATTGTGCAATCTTAGGTGTGACAGCTGTTCCACCGGAGCATCGGTCAACGACGGTAACAAAATTGGATAACAACCCAGGTTACGTAAAAAACATTCATACACCGACGACTCGATGTAACCCGCACCAAAAGTTACCCGCCCTGCCTGTGCGCCATCACGACCGTATACGTCCGCCATGGCGACGGCCTGTTCGAACAAAGGGATTCGCGTTTCATCCCATAAATCACGACCAAACAAATAGGGTGAATTGGCACTGATCGCCACCATCGGTGCAGACAAAATATGTGCGGCGTTGTAATAACGCGCAGACTGACTAATTTCCACCTGAAAATGCAATTGAAACGATGTCGCTGCCGATTCAAACATCACATCACCATGGCTCATCTGCAGTGATTCAGAACCCTGTATATCGATCTCTAAAGGGCGACCATTACGCAATCGCAACACCTGTTCGTTCAAGGCGCGAAAGCGCTTAACATTCGACATATTGGCAAGGATTAATTCTGACTCTTTTATCGTTGGCAATATCCCCGTCATCATCAATGAGGCATCCAACTGCTGCGCCAGACCACAACACTGTTGCCAGGTATTTTTCAGCTCGGCGTGCATTTGGCTCAATACCTTGCCCTGCAAAGCACGCGGCTCACTATTTATCTCGACATTAAAACGCGACAGTTCGGGTACGACAGGTAAGCCACTAGCCTCTGTTAGACTGAGATAAGATTCATTTATAGCACTGGGCTGGCCATTAGCATCCACCAGCCATGCCTCAAGCTCAAAACCACCAACCTTGCCCGTATCGCTAAACACACCTTGATCAAACCAGTCTCCAAGCAGACTTGTTTCTCGACTTAGGCTAGACAAAAAACGCTGGAAGTCTTTTTGCCTAAAATGGTCCGAACCTATTTCCTCACCCATCCTTCACAACCTCCGTTGTGACTCATACAAACGTAATTTTTGGTCCAATTGTTGTAAACGCTCAGGTGTACCGATGTCACACCATTCACCCCTGTAATGCTCACCAGAGACTTTGCCTGACTGCATAGCCCGACGTAACAAGGGCGCCAATGGAAAAGCCCCGGGCTTACAACCAGCAAACAATTCAGGCCGGAGAATACTGATACCGCTAAAGGTGAATTTTTGCTCTCCATCCTCTCTCACCTGCGCACCCTGCAAAGCAAAATCACCTTGAGGATTGTGCTTGGGATTATTCACCAACACCAGATGTGCCAGGCCTTCAATTGATCCGGGCAATTGCTGAAAAGGGTAGTCCGTCCAGACGTCAGCATTGACCACCACAAATGGCGCATCGCCAAGCAGAGGTAAGGCATTAAAGATTCCGCCAGCAGTTTCCAGCGCCGTTGTTTCTGCTGAATATTGAATAGTCGCGCCGTAGGCAGAACCATCGCCCAATACCGTTTCAATCTGTTCGCCCAGATGGGCGTGATTGATTACCAACTCGGTCATACCTGCAGCAACAAGATTATCAATGTGATATTCGATGAGTCGCCGTCCAGCAACTTCAAGCAGGGGCTTAGGGGTGTGATCAGTAAGTGGGCGCATACGTTCACCGCGCCCGGCTGCAAGAATCATGGCTTTCATAAAAGCCATTGTTAGGAGCTTAGGGATTCAAGTCAAGTGCAGAAAATATCAAACCGACTCGGGCTTTTGCTGCCGAGTCAAAAGATGATGCACGGCCTCACGCGGCGAGCATTGATTAAACAAAACTTGATAGACCTGTTCGATGATAGGCATTTCAATACCAAGCGATTCAGCCAGCCCGTGCGCCTCACGAGCGGCATCGATACCCTCCACCACCTGATTGATTGATGCGCGAGCCTCGGCAATTGACTGACCTCGGCCTAGCGCCAGACCAAAACGACGATTACGTGATTGGTCATCGGTACAGGTCAGCAGCAAATCACCCAGCCCGGCCAAGCCCATCAGGGTTTCTTTGTGGCCACCCAGCGCCTCGCCCAGACGCATCACTTCGGTCAGGCCACGAGTAATCAAGGCCGCACGGGCATTGGCACCAAAACCCAGACCATCAGAGATACCAGCGGCGATGGCGAGTATATTTTTTACCGCACCACCAACCTCAACACCCGGCACATCCAACGAGGTATAGGCACGAAAAGTTTCGTTATGCAGCCGAGCCGCAATCTCTGTAGCAAAAGTTTGATTGGTGGAAGCAACTGTCAGCGCCGTCGGCAAGCCCTTGGCCACCTCCAGCGCAAATGTCGGACCGGTGATAACAGCCATAGAACAATCAACGCCAAGCACACCTTCAGCAACCTGGTGCAGCAAACGACCTGACTTGGGTTCAAAGCCCTTGCTGGCCCAGATTAAACGGCTTGATTCAGTAATATGGGGTTTGATGGCTTCAAGTGTTTGCCGAAAGGCATGACTAGGAACCACCAGCAACAGGTCCTGCGCACTTGCCACAGCGGCAGCAAGATCGGCCTCAAAACGCAGGGTTTTGGGCAAGGCCACACCAGGAAGATAGTAACTATTGACGCGGCTATCAGCCATCTCTTGCAGATGACCAGCATTACGCCCCCACAAACAGGTTGGCTGGCCATTTCCAGCCAGCAATGCCGCTAGCGCTGTGCCCCAGGCGCCAGCACCGAATACCGTAGTAGCAACCTGTGGGGCAGCTGTCATTGAAAAAACAGGACTAAAGGTTTAATGCGTTGCTTCTTGCGGAGCCTGATTCTGCTGCATACGTTGCGCATACAAGGCATCAAAATTGACAGGTTGCAGCAACATCTGCGGAAAACCACCGCGTGACACCAGCTCAGAAATTGCCTCACGCACATATGGAAAAAGAATATTTGGACAGAACGCACCCAGCAAATGGGCCTTCTGTGTCTCTTCAAAACCAGCCGCCTGAAAAATGCCCGCCTGCTGCACCTCAACCAGATAGGCAACCTTATCTTCAACCTTAGCGGTTATCGTTACCGACAACACCACCTCGTGCATATCATTTTCCATCTGCCCGGCGCGGCTATTAAGCTGCACATTGACCTCAGGTTCCCACTTGGTATTGGCAAAGATAGCTGGGGAATTTGGTGTCTCAAATGAAACATCCTTGATGTAAATTTTCTGAATCGAAAACTGCCCCTGAGCCTGCTCTTGTGCTTCTGACATGATTTGCTATCCCGTCACTGTAATTATTATTTCTTATGATTAACCGGCATATTGGCATCCACCCACGCCAGCATGCCACCATTAAGTTTATGTATTGAAGTAAACCCCTGACGCTTCAGCACGGCGCCCGCCTTAGCTGCACGCTGACCACTGCGGCAATAAATAATAACGGGGGACTCCTTGTGCTGTTCGATCTCTTTCAGACGACCATCCAACAAACCCAAAGGGATATTGACTGCGTTGAGGATATGGCCATCGCAAAATTCTTTATCTTCGCGCACATCCAATACCAAAGCGTCATCCTGATTAATCAGACGCACGGCATCATTGATACCAACTTCATTAAAACCCAACAGCTTGCGCTTGAACTCATTCATTACCAACATGATAACGACAGCAACAAACCCAGCCATCAGCAACGGGTGATTACCCGCAAATTCTAGATACTGCCCCATGGCGTTGATTTCACCTTACTTCTATTGTTCTCTGGAGATCGCCGCCACGAGGGCAACATTATTCAGTGTCGCAAAACAACTCTTTCATCATACTAATCAGACGCAGAGTCCTATGATCACCGACGCGATAATATACACGATTGGCATCCTTACGTGACATCAGTATCCCCTTGTCCCGCAAAATCGCCAGATGCTGCGAAATATTACTCTGCGACGTACCTACATTATCGACTATCTCCTGCACGCTCACCTCACCATCACTCAGCGTACATAGAATCTTCAAACGTATCGGATGCGACATTGCCTTCAGCGAACGAGCCGCCAAATCAATATCTTCATCCTTATCTAACAAGTCTTCGCTCTCTAACGGCAGCATTTTTTATTCCCCATTTAGATTGCCCACATAAACCTTAACTATAACTATTCGAAGGGTGCCTACCCCTTTCGAATTATACGGTTTTTGTTTATAAAAAAACATTATACAATTAAACCATTAACACGTAAGCAATTATGTACTCCGTGCTCACGTTCTATCACGAAATCACACTTATATGTCATAATATGTCCCTATCAAACGCTACCAACCAACCAAAGCTTATCCACAACCCCTGAATCGTACTAGGAAATCATGCCGGAATCAGCAAAACCAATGACCCTACTCATCCTTGATGGCTGGGGCTATAGCGAAGAAACCGAACATAACGCCATTCATCACGCCAAGACCCCTTATTGGGATCAGTTATGGGCTAACAATCCTCGCACATTTTTGCGCTGCTCTGGACCAGAGGTTGGCCTACCGGCAGCACAGATGGGCAACTCGGAAGTCGGCCACCTCAACCTTGGCTCAGGCCGGGTGATTTACCAGGAATTCACCCGCATCAGCCGCGCCATCAAAACCGGCTCATTTTTCACCAATAACACCCTGACCAAGGCAGTTGACACCGCCATCGAGACCGGCAAGGCCATTCACATCATTGGCCTCCTCTCGCCAGGTGGCGTACATAGCCACGAAGAGCACATCCAGGCATTTGCCAAACTGGCGGTTGAACGTGGCGCCAAAGATGTCTATCTGCACGCCTTCCTCGACGGCCGTGACACCGCACCCAAAAGTGCTGCAGCCTCAATTGAGGCGATGGAAAATGAATTCAAGCAGCTTGGCAGTGGCCGCATCGCCTCGATCATCGGCCGCTACTACGCCATGGACAGAGACCACCGCTGGCCTAGAATCCAGGCTGCCTACGACTTGATCACCCAAGGCGCCAGCGAATTCAAGGCAAACACCGCACTGGACGGTCTGGAAATGGCCTACGAACGAAACGAAAATGACGAATTCGTCAAGGCAACCGCCATCGTCCCAGAAGGCGAAACAGCCACCGCAATCAACGATGGTGACGTCGTTGTGTTCATGAATTATCGCTCTGACCGCGCCCGCCAAATAACCCGCCCCTTCATTGAAGAGGACTTTGACGGCTTTGAGCGCAGCGCTACCCCCAAGCTGGGCGCTTTTATCAGCCTGACCGAATACAGCAAGGATTTTGACATCCCGGCAGCCTTCCCATCCGAAAGCATTACCAACAGCTTCGGCGAATACATTTCCAACATCGGCATGCGCCAACTGCGCATCGCTGAAACCGAGAAATATGCCCACGTCACCTTCTTTTTCAATGGTGGCGAAGAACAGCCCTTTCCCGGTGAAGACCGCATCCTGATCAACTCACCCGACGTTGCCACCTACGACCTACAACCGGAAATGAACGCCGCCGAGGTCACCGAAAAACTGTGCCAGGCAATTCGCAGCGGCAAATACGATGCAATCATCTGTAACTTCGCCAACCCGGACATGGTCGGCCATACCGGCAATTTCGACGCCGCAGTCAAGGCAATCGAGTACATAGACAAATGCCTGAAACAGATCATTACTGCACTCACAGAAATTGGCGGCGAAGCGCTAATCACCGCTGACCACGGCAATGCTGAACGCATGCAAAACCTGAAAACCGGCCAAGCCCACACCGCCCACACTAGCAACGTCGTGCCTTTCATCTATGTCGGCCGTGACGCCACACCAGACGAAAGCCAGGGCAGCCTGGCAGACGTCGCCCCGACCATGCTTTATCTGATGGGACTTGAAGCCCCAAGCAACATGAGCGGCCACACCCTAATGCACCTAAAAGACGATACCGAATAAACCTTGTCGCTCCGGACAGGGCAACCCATAATCCGTATCAATACATACAGCCGACGGCAGAACAACGGATTGCCCATACCAAACATACATTTCGGCCCTGCCTTGGCGCTCATCCTGAGCATGGCATTCGCTTCTTCCATAAGCAGCGCTGAAGAACCCGCGTCACAACAACGCCTGCAACAAATTCGCGGCAACATCAGCGAAATCAAACAAGGCCTGGGCAGCGACAAGAAAAAACAGCAACAACAACAGCAGAAACTCAGCACGATTGAAAAAGAGATTGCCCGCCTGAATCAGACCCGCAAAAAGACACAACGTGAACTCAAGCAACAGAAAACAAACCAACAGCAACTCATCAACAACACAACCAAGCTACGCAAAAAGCTCGAACAACAACAACACAAGCTGCGCCAGCAAACTCGCGCCGCCTACACCGCAGGTAAGCAACAACAACTCAAACTACTACTCAACCAAACCAAACCTGCCTCAGCAGGTCGCAACATGACTTACTACAACTACTTTAACCGCGCCCATATCAACGCCACCAACCAAACACAAACCAACATTGAACAACTCAGCACCGCTGAAACACAGCTACAACAAAGCAGAGACAAGCTTGAAAGATTGCAGCGACAGCAACGACAACAAAACCTGAAACTACAGCAGCGCCAATCACAACGAAAAACCCTGCTCAGCAAGCTCAATAGAAAAATCAGCAACAAAGAGCAGCAGCTCAAGCAATTACAGGAAGACGAATCAGCACTCAGCAAACTTTTGCAAAATCTACCCTCGCAAACACAAGGCAACAAAGTAAGCTTTAGCAATCTAAATAAACTCAAAGGTAAGCTCAAGTGGCCAACCAAGGGGAGAATCAAAAACCGATTTGGCTCGCCACGCAATCAAGGCCAAATGAAATGGCAGGGCACAACAATCGGCGGCAAGGAGGATCAGGAGATTCGTAGCATTGCACCTGGCAGGGTTATTTTTGCTGACTGGATCCGTGGTTATGGACTTATGCTTATCATCGATCATAACAATGGTTACATGAGCCTATACGGTCACAACAAGATGCTTTACAAGGATGTTGGCGACACCATTTCCAGCGATGAGACCATTGCCACACTCGGCAATAGCAACGACAACAACAGCCCTTACCTCTACTTTGAAATGCGTCACAAAGGAAAACCTGTTGATCCAGCAACGTGGTGCCGATAAAGCTGTCATACCCTTGTAAGTGCTGGTTACGAAAGAGTATCCTCCTCTAACAACGTCATCGCATCAGTGATTTTTACGGAGCAATTAATGAAATTTTCCACCCGCAACTTCATGCTAATCAGTCTTGGTACAGTCCTTGGCGTATCACTCACCATTGGCCAAGGTGTGTTAGCAGAACGCGAAGACATTAAACAAACACCCCTGCCACTCGATGAACTACGCACCTTCACTGATGTTTTTGGCAAGATCAAATCTGACTACGTCGAAGCCACTGAAGATTCAGCACTACTGGAAAACGCCATTCGCGGCATGCTCACCGGCCTTGACCCTCACTCCACTTACCTTGACCCAGAGGCCTACAAAGAACTGCGAGTTGGTACCAGCGGTAAATTCGGCGGTCTTGGTATCGAAGTCGGCATGGAAAACGGCTTTGTCAAAGTCATTTCCCCTATTGACGACACCCCCGCACAACGTGCAGGCATACAGGCTGGCGACCTAATCATTCGCATTGATGACACCCCGGTAAAAGGCCTGTCACTTAGCGACGCAGTAAAGCTCATGCGCGGCGAACCTGGCAGCAAAATTCTACTGACCATTGTTCGCGAAAACGAAGACAGACCACTCAAGATCTCAATCACCCGCGCCGTGATCAAAGTCAACAGCGTCAAGTCACGCATGCTTGAACCAGGCTTTGGTTATGTCCGCATCAGTCAGTTCCAGTCCAATACTGGCGAAAACATTATCAACTCTGTCAGCGAACTCAAAAAAGAATACGAAGCCAACCTTAAAGGCCTGATCATAGATTTGCGCAACAACCCTGGTGGCGTCCTCAACGCAGCCGTAGCGGTTTCCGATGCCTTTCTTGAAGACGGCCTGATCGTTTACACCGAAGGTCGAGTCAACGACTCTGAAATGAAATTCAAAGCCACTCCGACTGATATCGTAAAAGGCGCACCGATCGTAGTACTGGTTAATGGCGGCTCAGCCTCTGCTTCAGAGATTGTCGCTGGCGCCCTGCAAGATCACAAACGCGCCATCATCATGGGCACCACCACCTTTGGCAAGGGTTCGGTACAAACCATTCTCCCCATCCCCAATGGCGCTGCCCTCAAACTCACCACTGCTCGTTACTACACCCCTTCCGGCCGTTCAATTCAAGCCGAAGGAATCATTCCTGACATCAAGCTTGAGAATGTAAAGCTGGCCGAGATGGAGGCATCAGCCTTTGACCCAATAAAAGAGTCCAACCTCTCCGGCCACCTCGATAACGACAATGACAGCAACACTAAAGCCGAAGATGCCACAGACGATAAAAAAGAAGAATCTCTGGCGAAAAAAGACTACCAGCTCTATGAGGCACTCAATCTGCTAAAAGGGCTGGAGATATTACAAAGATAAACATTGCTGCATTCACGTACAAAACGACGCATCCACACCAGCGTTAGCCGATGGCTAACATGGTGTGCTGCGCTGCTTCTCTGTAGCCTTAGCGGTCTGGCTGTCGCCGCAGACTCTCGCCCAGCACAAATAAGCATTATCATCGATGACATGGGCGGCCAGCTTGATGCTGGACTACGCGCCCTGCAACTACCCGGCGCCATCACATACGCCTTTTTGCCGCACACGCCTCATAGCCGCAGCCTTGCCAATGCGGCCCACCACCTTAATCGGGAGGTCATGCTACACCTACCAATGCAGGCCATGGGATCTAACAAACTTGGGCCGGGCGGCCTTACACTCGACATGAGCCGAGACCAATTCAACCAGACATTCCTCAGTGACCTCAAAGCCGTGCCCCATGTTGTCGGCATCAACAATCACATGGGCAGCCTCCTGACCCGCCATCCTGGCCATATGAAATGGCTGATGGAAGAAATTAAACAACAGAACGACCTATACTTTATAGACAGCCGTACCACGCATCACACAGTGGCCAGGCAGATTGCCTACGAATCACAGATTCCTTCACGCCAGCGCGACGTATTTCTCGATGACGACCCCAGCCCCGCGGCCATCAGCAAACAATTTGAGATACTCATAAAAAAAGCCAACAAGTTTGGCAGCGCCATTGGCATTGGCCATCCCTATGAAAATACGCTGACCATCCTTTCTCAACTGATACCACGGCTCGAAAATCAAAATATCAAACTCGTCCCTACCAGCCAGCTTGTTTATCAAAAACCAATAACCCGTCTGGCTGAAGAAGAAAGCGAGCCCCCTGGCCCACTGGTACTAAAAACACCTCACCAACAGTTTAACTACCAATAAACACAACTAAAAACACAAACTGGCACGACACCTGCTTAGTAAATACCAGTGTCCTACTATAGGCACTGTAGTCATCTCTTCCTACCCTCCTTCAATAGGACGTTTGCAAAAACGTCCTATTTTTTTGTCTATTGATGCCATTAATTTGACTCTAGCAACGTTTTTTTGACGCAAAGCGCCAGTTTTACGTCTAATTTATACGAAAAAACTCTGATTGAAGTACAAAGGTAAAAGGCTTTAGAATGAGCGCTTAGTTTCACATGCTCGACGAAACAGGTAACTGATAACGTGGTAGAAACTGAAAACCCAGCAAGCAAAACACAGATGCTTTTCACCATCGGGCATAGCAACCGATCGCTGGATAGCTTCCTGGATCTGCTTCACAACTACGACATTCAGCAACTTGTTGATGTCCGCAGCAACCCCGGCTGCCGCAACTTCTCCATATTCAATCGTAGCAGCCTCGCCCCCACACTAGAGGAAGAGGGCATTGCCTACGCCTGGCTAGGGAGTGAACTTGGCGGCCTGCGTCGTGGCAAAGCCCAATCACCTCACCAGGCCCTTGCCTCAGATGGTTTCAGAGCCTACGCAGACCACATGTCCAGCAGCTTATTTCAGAACGGCATCAGCCGCCTCATGAGCATAGCCCGCCAAACCCCGACAGCCATCATGTGTGCCGAACGCGAAGCCAGCCAATGCCACCGCAGCCTGATTGCCGACTACCTGCTGCTCAACAACTGGCGCGTCGTTCATCTGCTCGGCATCGACCACATACAAGAACACTCACTTAGCCCTCTAGCCCGCCGCGACAACCAACACCCCATTTACGACCTACTTGGGCAAGAGCAGCTCAATCTAAGCCTCTAGCCACAGGACAACCACCGCCATGATGAACGTACTAATCCCTCTGACCCAGGGTTGCGAGGAGCTGGAAGCCGTCACCATCATTGACCTTTTGCGCCGCGCCCAATTCGAAGTCACTACCGCCGGACTAGAACCGCATCAAAGCCAGTCGCGGCACCACCCTGCTACCCGACACCAGCCTCGACCAGGCCCTCAAAACAAACTATGACATGCTCGTTCTGCCTGGCGGACTGCCCGGTGCCGATCACCTCAACGATGACCCACGGATCATTGCGCTAATCCAGCAGATGGCAGCGGCAGACAAATTCACCTGCGCCATCTGCGCCGCCCCTCGCGCCCTGGCCCGCGCCGGAATATTGCAGGACAAACGCGCCACCAGCTACCCCGGCACACTCGATCTAATGGAAGTTTCTGGCATGACATACACTGGCGAGGCCGTCACCATCGACGGCAAGACCATCACTGGCCGTGGCCCAGGCGTAGCTATAGATTTTGCGCTAGCACTAATTGAAGCCCTTGGCGGCAGCGAACTAAAACAACAAGTCGAAGCCCCCTTGCTGCGCTAAGAAACACAGCCCCCAGAACAACAAAAAGCCGCTCAATGAGCGGCCTAGCATGCCATCCGTGGCAGTATTTCTATCCACCCCTGTTATTATTATTGAGCTTCCTGCAAACCCTTATTCATTCCGCTCAACCAATCTGCCAAACATTCTACAGCAGCTTGCCAACGGGTCAATTGCTGCTCTATCTCCTGCTTTTGCGCTGCCGAAATAAATCTAAACAAACCATCTCCTGACAGCTTGATTGCGTCTCGCGCCTGAAACAAATGGACAATCTCTTCATACTGCTGACTAAACTGATTTTTAAACACATCCCCCATACCCGCCTTAACCAGAACCGCCGACTCCAGCCGCATACCCAAAGCTGTTTCGCAGGCCATGGTCAATTCCAGGCAGGCGCGTCGACTACGTTTGTGCTCGATTGAGCGAGCCGCATCATGTAACAAGGCCTGAGACAGCGAACGACTAAAAAATTCGCTCATGTAGTCATGCATATTTTGCTGTTCATAATCGGCCACCAGATCCAGCTGCGGCTCAATGCGCATCAACTTCGCCTTCTCTTCCTCAGACATTGCCGAGTCAGAATCGCTGTAAAAACGCTCATACTTGTCTATGGCATCAAACAACGAGCTCCACATTTTGAGCTGCAAAAACACCAGCAGACGCTCAACCATCACCTTGGCCGCCTCGCCATGCACCATCTCGTCACCCAGACGACCATCGCGCGTCACTGTAATTTCCATTTGCGATACCGGGTAGTACCAACCACTGCCCGTCGGCGGTTTGATACGACCAAGCCTGGCATTCGGAATCAACTTCACCTCCGAATCCCAACCCTTGAGGCTGACGGATATCACTACCGGCTCCTCCGATTCGGTCTTCACCAGAATCGGCTTGGGCAAATTTACTTCATAGGTTGCAAATAGCCACATATCAGTCAAAGCGGTACTCAAAAAAGTGATTTACCTAGACAACTGCAAAAACATTGCCAAGTAGCCCGGAGATTAATCACGCCCGCCACTTGATGGCCAGTAAGTCATTAATATCATTAAACCTATTCCACCTAACAACCAGGTAACAAAAGGTGCGTCGGCAACCATCCGCGGCGCATAACCATCCAGACCGAGGATCACAGCGGCAGAAACAATCAGGCCTGTGGCAGCAATAGCGGCAAAGCTGCGCCGGCTTGCGGTTCGCACTTCACGCCGTAGTTTAACGATCTCTTCCGAGCGCCACTGCAATTCAAGCTCACCCTTTTGTGCCTGCTTGGCCAGATCATGAATCATAGCCGGCAATTGTGGCAGTATCTCGGCCCACATGGGTAGATTGGTCTTGAGATTTTTAAGCAGCGCTCGCGGCCCCAGCTGCTCGCTCATCCAGCGCTCCAGAAAGGGCTTGGCGGTCTGCCACAGATCCAGATCAGGATAGAGCTGTCGCCCCAGCCCCTCAATATTGAGCAGAGTCTTTTGCAACAGCACCAACTGCGGCTGGACCTCCATATTGAAACGGCGCGCCGTTTGAAACAGGCGCAACAACAGATGCCCAAAAGAAATATCCTTTAGTGGCCGTTCGAAGATCGGCTCACAGACAGTGCGGATAGCCGCTTCGAATTCATCTATGCGTGTGCCACTCGGCACCCACTCTGACTCCACATGTAATTCGGCAACACGGCGATAATCGCGATTAAAAAAGGCCAGAAAGTTCTCCGCCAAATAGCGCTGATCTTCATGGCTAAGCGTGCCCATAATGCCAAAATCAACCGCCAGATACTGGCCCTCGGGCGAGGCAAAGATATTGCCAGGATGCATGTCGGCATGAAAAAAATTGTACTTGAACACCTGGGTAAAAAAGATCTCCACACCGCGCTCGGACAACTGCTTCAAATCCACATTCTGGCGCCGCAGCTCATCAATATTACCAATCGGAATACCCGAGATGCGCTCCATCACCATCACATTGCGACGGCAATGGGGCCAGTAAATCTCAGGAATATACAACTGATCTGAATCAAGAAAATGACGTCGCAGCTGCGAGGCATTGCCCGCCTCGCGCATCAGATCCAGCTCGTCGAGGATGGTCTTTTCATATTCACGCACCACCTCGACCGGCCGCAAGCGACGCCCTTCGCGCCAATAACGTTCAGCCAAACGGGCGACGATATAGAGCAGACTGACATCGCGTTTAATTACGCGCTTAATGCCCGGCCGTACTACCTTGACCACCACATCAGTACCATCAAGCAAACGGGCAACATGAACCTGAGCAATGGAAGCCGAGGCCAACGGCATCTCATTGAATTCAGAAAAAACTTCATGAATCTCTTTTTTATAGGCCGCCTCAATCAGCTGCCGCGCCTGTGCGCCGGGAAAGGGCGAGACCCTATCCTGCAACTTGGCCAATTCGTCGGCAATATCATCCGGCAATAGATCACGGCGAGTAGACAGGATCTGGCCAAACTTGACGAACAACGGCCCCAACTCTTCCAAGGCGCAACGAATCCGCTCGGCCCGCGGTGCCCGGTTATGACGAAACCAGTGTGGCGGCCAGAAGTAGAGCAAAAAACTGAACGGCCGAAACAGATGGGTAGCAAAGATGACATCATCCAGACCGTGCTTCACCAACACCCAGTGAATATGTAGCAGCCGCAGCAACTGACCAAAGCTAATCATGTTTGGTCTGCCTCGCTTGATTTAATCTGGGGTTTGAGCTGCGCCTGCAGACGTTTAACCCGCTGGGCCATGCGATCGACATCGGAACGCAGTGTATCGACGCGATCGAGAAATTGATCCAACTCCGGCTTGACCACCAGGTCACGGCTCTCTTCCTGAAAATACTCAGCCACGTCACGCCCCAGAGTCTCGGCCGTTTTACTGCCCCAGCTAAACAGCTCACGCACCGTATTACCAAGCTGATGAGCAATCACATCACCACTGAAATGGGAAAGCTGTTCTTCCCAGTCCAGATCAAGACTATCGAGGATATGCTGAACCTTGCGCCCCAGCTGGGCATCGCCCGCCATCTCGACACCATCACCGAAGACGCTGGCAGGATGATCACTCAGCCCCAGCCGCGCCAGACTAAAAGGGCCGCCCTTGATGGTCACGTCCGCCTCACCCTCAAAGACACTCTGCACTCGCAGGCCATCGGCAGTAGGGACGAGATAGATTGATTTGCCCAGACCGGCAATCGCCAACGCAATCACCTTACCCTCAAGCCGAGTCACCTGGACCAGAGTCTCTGGGTCCATGTGCAGACAATGATTGAGCGCCTTTTCCAGCGCAGCGGTGGCTAACAGAGGCAAGACCATCTTTAGAATTTGTAACCTCGGTGCAGAGCAACAATACCGCCGCTCATATTATGAAAATCACAGCGCTCGAAACCGGCTGTCTGCATCATCGTTTTTAATTCTTCCTGACCCGGATGCATGCGGATCGACTCGGCCAGATAACGGTAGCTGTCTTCGTCGTTGGCAATCAACTTGCCCATCAACGGCAACAGCTTGAATGAATAGGTGTCGTAAATCGGTTTCAGACCCGGCACCGCTGGCTTGGAAAACTCCAGCACCAGCAGACGGCCACCCGGTTTGAGGCAACGAAAAATGGACCGCAAGGCCAAGTCTTTATCGGTGACGTTACGCAGGCCAAAGGCCATGGTGACGCAATCAAAATAGTTGTCAGGGAAGGGTAAGTACTGGGCATCGGCCTGGACAAAACGGACATTGCCAACAATGCCTTTATCCATCAAACGATCACGACCATTGCCGAGCATAGCGCCATTGATGTCAGACGAAACCACCTCGCCCTTACTGCCCACCAGCTTCGATAGTTTGACCGCCAGGTCGCCGGTACCAGAGGCCAGATCCAAGGCGCGCTGGCCGGGCTTAAGGCCTGTCATCTCCATAGTGAAACGCTTCCACAGCCGATGCACCCCAAACGACATCACATCATTCATGACATCGTATTTGTCCGCTACCGAATCAAACACCTCACGGACCTTTCCAGCCTTTTCTTCCAGCGGCACCTGCTTAAAACCAAAGTGGGTGTTCTTTTGTTGTTCAGTCATTTTTCTGATTCTTCAGTTTGTGGCGTCGCCATAGCAAGTGACAGATGCTGATGACCCGCTGCTTCTAGCCGCGCCAAATAATCCTGCCACATCTGTTGCTGATTCTGGCCATAGCGATACAGCAGATTCCAGTCGTAGAGACCGGTGTTATGGCCGTCATCAAAATAGAGCTTGATCGCGTACTGCCCCACCGGTTCTATGGCAACGATATTGACGCCCTCCTTGCCCACCTGCAACACCTCCTGACCAACGCCATGACCACGCACTGCGGCCGAAGGAGAATGAACGCGCAGAAACTCACACGGCAGCTTGAAGGTGGCACCGTCGTCGAACGAAATCTCCAACAGATGAGACTTCTGATGCAGACGAATATCCGTCGGTATGGGCATGTTCATCACTAACCGCTCCGTCTTAAAGGATGTAACGACTCAGGTCTTCGTTATGAGCCAACTTATCCAGCTGTGAATCAACATAAGCAGAATCGATAATCAGATTGCTACCCGACTTATCTGGCGCTTCGTAAGAGATCAGCTCCAACAACCTTTCCATTACCGTATGCAGACGACGGGCGCCGATGTTCTCAGTGCGCTCGTTGACCTGCCAGGCAATCTCGGCCAGACGGGCAACACCATCCTCGGCAAATTCCAACGTCACCCCTTCGGTGCCCATCAGGGCGCTATATTGTTCGGTCAGAGAGGCATCCGGCTCGGTGAGGATGCGGACAAAATCTTCTGTCGTCAGCGCATCCAGTTCGACCCTGATCGGCAGGCGACCCTGCAGTTCCGGCACCAGGTCAGATGGCCGAGACATGTGAAACGCACCCGAAGCGATAAATAGAATGTGATCTGTCTTCAACATGCCGTGTTTGGTCGAGACAGTACAGCCCTCCACCAACGGCAACAGGTCACGCTGCACCCCTTCACGCGAAACATCGGTACCGGAGGTCTCACCGCGCTTGGCAATCTTATCCAGCTCATCAAGAAAGACGATGCCGTTCTGCTCGGCGCTAAACAGCGCCTGAGTCTTGATATCGTCCTCATTGACCAACTTGGCAGCCTCTTCTTCCACCAGAAGTTTGTAGGCCTCTTTGACCGGCAGCTTGCGGGTCTGCAATTTACCGTTGCCCATGTTCTGGAAGATATTCTGCAGCTGACCAGTCATGTCTTCCATTCCCGGTGGCCCCATGATTTCCACGTTACCGGCTGGCGCAGCAACTTCGACCTCAATCTCACGCTCATCCAGCTCACCTTCACGCAACTTTTTGCGAAACACCTGGCGCGTCGACGAACTACGGCTCGCCTCTTCATCACCACGAGCCGGTGGCAGCAGGATATCAAGCACTCTATCCTCGGCCGCCTCTTCAGCACGAAAACGCACCTCTTTTTTGGCCTGCTCACGAGTCATCTTGATTGAAACATCAACCAGGTCACGAATGATGGACTCAACGTCACGACCAACATAACCAACCTCGGTAAACTTGGTCGCTTCCACCTTGATAAAGGGCGCATTGGCCAGCTTGGCCAGGCGACGGGCTATCTCGGTCTTGCCCACGCCAGTGGGGCCAATCATAAGGATGTTTTTAGGCGTGATTTCATTGCGCAGCGATTCATCTACCAAGCCGCGGCGCCAGCGATTACGCAGGGCGATGGCCACGGCGCGTTTGGCAGCAGCCTGACCGATGATGTGTTTGTCCAGTTCCTGGACGATCTCTCTTGGTGTCATCTCTGACATAGTCTTTTTGAACCTTTATTACTGTTGTTCTGTGCTTAATTCTTCGATGGTGAGATTGCCGTTGGTATAGACGCAAATATCAGAGGCAATACCCAGACCCTTTTCGACAATGGTACGGGCATCCAGATCGGTATTATCCAATAGCGCACAGGCTGCCGCCTGGGCAAATGAACCACCGGAACCGATGGCCATCAGGTCTTCTTCATGCTCCGGCTCAATCACATCACCATTACCAGTGATTATCAGTGAAGCCTTGGCATCGGCCACCAACAACAAGGCTTCAAGACGACGCAGGGCGCGATCAGTCCGCCAGTCCTTGGCCAACTCAACAGCGGCACGCACCAGATGACCGGAATGTTTTTCCAGCTGAGCTTCAAACCTTTCGAACAAGGTAAAGGCATCGGCAGTGCCGCCAGCAAATCCGGCAATGACTTTATCGTTATAAAGGCGACGCACCTTGCGGGCGTTACCCTTCATTACCGTATTGCCTAACGATACCTGACCATCCCCGCCAATCACTACCTTGTCGCCACGTCGGACAGACAAGATGGTTGTGCCACGATATTGCTCCACGAGGCCACTCCTTAAATGTGTTCTTGAAAAAAAGAGGCTTATTGTACACCAATAAAAAGGCAGGCCATCCCGGCCGAAAAGGGGTATTTATTAAGCCGAATCAGCGACGATCTGATTACGACCATCCTGCTTGGCCTTGTAGAGCATCTGGTCAGCGGCTTCACGCAACTCGCCAGCATCTTCAAACGGCGGCGCAACAGCAATCCCGCCGCTCAAGCAAACCTTAAATATCTTTCCAGCAGCATGATGCTCAAGCGCAGCAAAACTCTGACGCACCTCTTCCATCACCTCCACCGCGGCCTGCAAAGAGGTTTCAGGCATAATCACCGCAAACTCTTCACCGCCATAACGGCCAATGATATCCGTTCCACGCAGACGCTGTTTCAACAGCCGCGACAGGCTTTTGATAACCCGGTCACCAACTGCATGACCATAATTATCATTGACCTGTTTGAAATGATCGATATCGAGCATGGCATAGGCAAGCTGACCGCCATGCCGCACTGCCCTTGCCACCTCGTTATATAGATTCTCCATAATACGACGGTGATTTAGCAGACCTGTCAGACTGTCTTCCGACATACGCGAACGAAGATTGCGGTAACGCTCGGCACGGATAGAAATCGAAGCAATCAAATCAGCTGACTTGATCGGTTTGGTAAGAAAATCATCCCCGCCCATGCTCAGCGCCTCAAGCTGGATATTCCGGTCAGTCTCGGCAGAAAGAAATACGATGGGTAAACCCAGGTAGTCCGGTTGCTGCCGAATCACTGAGGCCAGTTCGACACCATTGCAGTAAGGCATATACATATCCATTAACACCAACTCGGGCGAAAACTCCTTGATGGCAGCCAGCACCTGACCAGCCTCAACAACAACCTCAGCTTCCATCCCGGCCTGGGCCAGCACACTGGAATAAAACAGCGCCTGCGGCTCAGAATCATCAACGACCAAAACTCGATAGGGACGAACCGCTTCCACCACGGCCAGCTGATCAACCATATCCAGCAGCGATTCAAAGACAAATGGCTTTTTGAAATAGGCACGCCCACCGACTCGAACCGCTTCCAGCCTGGCCTCAAAATCATCACGCGTAGAGATAAACACAACCGGGATAGGCTCAGCTCGCTTGCCATTAATCGAGCGAATCACATCAATACCCGCCAGCGCCCCCTCCACCATGACGATGTCAGCGATGATTATCGCCGGCGCTTGCCGTTCTACAGCCACCTTCAACTCCGATGGTGTCGCAAACACTTCTGCTCTGTAACCAAAATATTCAAGCTGGGCCGCCAACTGAATGCGGCACCCGGCCTCATCTTCAAGAATATAAACCGTCTTCCCTGCCTGCATATCCTTTGGCTGAGACTGGGACTCGTGCGCTACAGGCAGCTCAGGCTCAACATAGGCATCCTCACCAGCCACCTGGATGGCAAGCCGAATCTCGTTCAGCAAACGCTCGACTTCAGCCAGATCCTTGGCCGACTCAGCCGAAACCAACTGTTTTTCGAGCATCCGCGCCACCTGGCTTAGCGCCTCGCAGCCAAAGGTCGCCCCTGCCCCGGTCAGGGAATGCGCCAGACGATGGAACTCGGCCAGCTCAGTCTCACCCCAGCCTAGCCTCCAGGCCGCCAGACCAGCCTCCAAAGCCGCTAGTCGTTGCGGTAACTGATCAATAAAATTCCGCCGCAAGGCCTCAAGCTGTATTTTCAGTTTGTCTACATCCACGATCACGCAAACCCCACAAAAAAACATTTTAAATCAATAATATATTACTGCACCCAAGTATCAACCCAAGCCACAGCTTTTCGAGCCCACAAAAAGCACATTAGAAGACTTTAATATAAAACTAAGCATGCCGATATATATAGTAGACAAGCTTGCGCGGGGAAAAGACATGATCATCACCAACTCTCAAATTGGCCTGAGCAGCCAACACCAAAAAACCGAACACAGTGTCGAGCGCGAACGACTGCGTGTATGGATCGACAACCCCGGCCAGCCTGCTCGCCAACCGGCCACACAAGGCGCAGCCCGTTTCCGCACCGACCAAGCCGATATCTCCGCCAGGGCCCACGCCGCCCAACCAATCAAAAAAGCGGCCGAACTGGAAGAAGAAACCGCCCCCATTGCCGTAACCAAGCTACAGGCCCTGATCCAGATGATCGAACGCCTAACTGGCAAGAGGATCAAGTTCTTTGATCCAAAAGAAATGCACGACAAGAACAGGACTGAAACAAAAGACCTTGAAGCCCCAGCCAGGAGCGAACAACAAACACCACGCCGCGCTGGTTTCGGCATCGAATACGATTTTTACAGCGCCCGCATCGAACAAGAACAGACCAGCTTTTCCGCCCAGGGTCTGGTCAAAACCGCCGACGGCAAAGAGATCAGCATCGCCATGGAGCTGAATATGAGCCGCCGTTTTATGGAAGAGCAAAGCATTAGCATCCGCGCCGGCGATGCCGCACAACGACTGAAAGACCCGCTGGTTCTGAATTTCAACGGCAACGCCGCCGAGCTGAGCGAAACAAAATTCAGCTTCGATCTCGATGCCGATGGCCGTGAAGAACAGATCTCTTTGCTGGATTCAAACAGCGGCTTTCTTGCCCTGGACAAAAACATGGATGGCAGCATTAATGATGGCACCGAGTTATTCGGCGCCCAATCGGGCAACGGCTTTGCCGATCTAGCCGCCTATGATGAAGACGGCAATCAATGGATAGATGAGGCCGACCCCATCTATTCCAAACTGCGCATCTGGAGCCGCGACGCTGATGGCAACGAGCAGTTGTTTGCCCTGGGCCAGAAAGATGTCGGCGCCATCTATCTCGGCAACGTCAGCACCGCCTTTGACCTAACCCAAAACAGCGATAATGCACTGCTTGGCCAAATCGCCAGCACCGGTCTGTTTCTGAAAGAGAGTGGTGGCGCGGGCACAGCGCAACAACTCAATCTGGTTGTCTGAATATGAGGGGCCCGCTGTGCATTTATAGACCTCATCGCTACAAGCTATATGCTCCTGCAGCATTTAGGCCTGCAACAGCCTTCACTCTATAATTCCGCCCCACACTCCCTTACAATCAAAAACGCCACCATCTGCACGATAGGCCTGGAATTAGCAACAGGCTTCATTTGAATGATCAACCCAGCCACTCAGGCAACAAACACTAAAAAAATCAACACCTAACAACATATTGCCCGGCGCAATTAACACGACTGTTAAGCCATATTTCAAAGCAAGGCTAGCGACAATCCCCACAAAGCCCTATTATGAAAAAACCAACAATAAATGAAGGAGAGAACTCGATGCAATTGCCTCTGCAAATCACATTTCGCCACATGGACAAATCAGAAGCCATGGAGACAGCGATTCGCAAACGAGCAGCCCAGTTGGAACAATTTCATGATCACATCATAAGTTGCCGTGTGGTGATCGAGCCACAGAATCATCACAAACACAAAGGCAATCTGTTCGCTATTCATATCGACCTCAAAACCCCGGGCAAGGAGATCGTGGTCAGCCGCAACTCAGACCTACACCAGGCCAACGAAGACGCCTATGTCGCCGTACGCGATGCCTTTGACGCCACCCGCCGCCAACTGGAAGATCATCACCGCCGCGAAAGAGGCAAGGTCAAAACCCATGAGGCACCACCACTTGGCACCATCAGTATGCTGGTACCGGAGGAAAACTACGGCCGCATCGAAACACCGCTGGGCCGCGACATCTACTTTCATCGCAATAGCATCACTAACGGCAAATTTGATGATTTGGAAGTCGGCACTGCTGTTCGCTTTAGTGAAGAAGATGGTGATGAAGGCCCACAGGCCAGCAATGTCAGCCTGATCTAGCCGCCTGGCTGAGCACCAACCAATGGTGCTCAGCCAACTCAGCTACGCTACAACAATACAAACAGGGCGCGATTGCCGCGCCGGATATTCAACAACACCTTATCGAGAGAACGTTTTAGCGCGGCCTCCATTTGAGCGCGACTGGCCACCGCCTGGCGATTGACCGAAATAACGACATCACCCTTTCTCAGCCCTGCCCGCCAGGTGTAACTACCAGGCACAACCTCGTGGATCAGTAAACCGTTCAACTTGCCGTAAAGAGGTGAGTCTTCACCGATATCGCCCAGCACCAGACCATCCAGACGTTTGTGCAGCTTCCGCCCTTCAAACTGCTGTTGCACTGGGGCATCGACCTTGGCACTGACAAGACGCTGCTTGCCATCACGAATAATCTTTAGCTCGACATCGGCACCGGCACGCAACACACCAAGACTATTGCGTAGATCGGCAGTGTCCTCCACCTCGCGATCATTAACACTAATCACTACATCGCCAACACGCAGACCGGCTCGATCAGCCGCAGCGCCAGGCTCAACACTGGAGATCAGCACCCCTTTATTGAAATCCAGAGCAAAGGCCTGGGCCAATGCCGGGTTGAGCGTCTGACCGGAAACCCCAAGACGGCCACGGCGAATCTCGCCATATACCACCAGCTGCTCCATCAGCTCACGCGCCATATTCGAAGGAATGGCAAAGCCGATACCAACATTGCCACCACCAGGGGCGACGATGGCGGTGTTAATGCCAACCAGCTCACCACGCAGGTTAACCAAGGCGCCGCCCGAATTACCAGGATTGATGGAGGCGTCGGTCTGGATAAAGTCTTCATATCCTTCAATACCCAGACCACTACGCCCCAGGGCGCTGACAATACCCGACGTCACTGTCTGCCCCAGGCCAAAGGGATTACCGATGGCAACAACAAAATCGCCCACCTTGAGACTGTCGGAATCCGCCATTTCCAGAGCAACCAGCCCCTCTGCCGGTATCTGGATCACAGCCACGTCGGCCTCGGGATCAGCCCCAACCAGCTCCGCTTCCAGAATCCGGCCATCACGCAGATGAACACTGATCTGCTGGGCCTTGGCGATGACATGATTATTGGTCAACACATAACCGTTCTCAGCATCGATAATCACCCCTGAGCCCAGACTCTGATTACGCTGCTGGCGCGGCTTGCTCTCGGGCAAACCAAAAAAACGGCGGAAAAATGGATCCTTCAGCAGCGGGTTATCATGCTCGGCAAGAATGCCTTGAGTGGAAATATTGACCACTGCCGGCGTCACAACTTCCAGCATCGGCGCCAAGGTCGGCAAGACCTGCCCCTGACTATCACTGGCAGGCAAAGTCGCCTGAGCTACGGACACAAACCAAACCCCCACCAACATTACCAATAGCCGTTTCATTAATACTCCTCATCATTCTGCTCAAGATTTATCTAATCAACATCATAACCGGAAACAGTAGACACCAGAGATTGTGGCTCTATCCCCTCTTTTCAATATATGGGTGTGCCAACCAAGCCAAACGTCAAAGTTTTACTTATCCACAGCCCTGACAATAATCATCACTTCGTAAGCCCTTGATATACGTAGAATTGAGAAAACAAGAACCACTATATATTGTGGTAAGGCTTTTTTATCCACAGGCTATCCAGAGATTCATTCACCTTGATAAAAATCAAATAACCGAGCCAATACATTGTTTTTTAACGTCTTTAACGAATTCCCACAAAACTGGTTGACAATACATCATATAGAGCTAAAATCTTTTACTAACACAACATCTTGTGGTTTGGCCTTGGGGAGACATACAAGCCATATTAGCAGTATCAAACCAATCAAGATGACCAATAATTAGAAAGCAACCACAACCATAGGGGACAACACTGCATGAAGGGCGCTCACTTGAAAGCCGTTTCTATCAATCCTACTGAAATCGCATTCCAGGATGCCTCTATGGACATCTGGGACAAAAAGTATCGCCTCAAAGCCAAAGATGGCTCACTGGTCGACACAGACATCGATGCCACCTACCAGCGTGTCGCCAAGGCACTGGCTGAGGTCGAGCTGGATAAAGACAAGCAGAGCGAATGGAATGAAAAGTTCCTCTGGGCCCTGCGTCACGGTGCCATCCCTGCTGGCCGCATCATCTCCAACGCCGGCGCTCTGGAACACAAACCCGCCACCTCAACCATCAACTGCACCGTCTCCGGCACGGTGACCGACTCGATGGACGACATCCTCGGCAAGGTGCATGAAGCAGGCCTGACCCTAAAGGCTGGTTGCGGCATCGGCTATGAATTCTCAACCCTGCGCCCCAAGGGCGCCTATGTCTCTGGCGCCGGCGCCTACACCTCTGGGCCGCTGTCGTTCATGGATATCTACGACAAGATGTGTTTCACCGTCTCATCTGCCGGTGGCCGCCGTGGCGCCCAGATGGCGACCTTCGATGTCAGCCATCCTGATGTGCTCGACTTCATCAAGGCCAAACGTGAAGACGGCCGCCTGCGCCAGTTCAACCTGTCCCTGCTGGTCACCCAGGAGTTCATGGAAGCGGTCAAAAATGATGCGCAATGGCCACTGTGCTTTCCGGTCACTGAAAAAGAGGTGGAACTAGACAAGCTCGACCTCAACGATCCAGAGCAAATCATCTGGCGCGACTGGCCAGTCAAAAACACCTACGTCACCAACGATGTCGAACTGGTGGCCTGCAAGATCTACAAAACCATTCGCGCCCGCCGCTTGTGGGATTTGATCATGGCATCGACCTATGACTTTGCCGAACCCGGCTTCATCCTGATCGACAAGGTCAACGAGATGAACAACAACTGGTTCAGCGAGAATGTCCGCGCCACCAACCCTTGTGGTGAACAGCCACTACCACCCTATGGTTCCTGCCTGCTGGGCTCGGTCAATCTGACCCGCTTTGTCCGTGATCCGTTCACCGACAAGGCCAATTTCGACTGGGAAGAGTTCCGCAAGGTCGTCGCCGTATTCACCCGCATGCTCGATAACGTGGTTGAGATCAACGGCCTGCCACTGCAGGGGCAGCGCGATGAGATCATGAGCAAGCGTCGCCACGGCATGGGTTATCTCGGCCTTGGCTCCACCATCACCATGTTGCAGATGCAATATGGCAATAAAGAATCCTTGCAATTCGCCGAGCGAGTCACCCGCGAACTGGCCCTGGAAGGCTGGCGCGCCGCGCTGGATCTGTCCAAAGAAAAAGGCCCGGCACCGATCATGGAGCAGGATTTCGAAGTCACTGCCGACATGCTGCGCAAGCGCCCAGAAATGAAACAAGACGGCTTCAAACTTGGCGACAAGCTTAAAGGCAAGGTTTTACATGCCAAGTACAGCCACTACATGCAACGCGTTGCCGAGGTCGACCCTGATCTGGTGGATGAACTAGCCAAAACCGGCGCCCGTTTTACCCACCACAGCTCAATCGCACCGACTGGCACCATCTCGCTGAGCCTGGCCAACAACGCCAGCAACGGCATTGAACCCAGCTTTGCCCACCAGTATTCACGTAACGTGATCCGTGAAGGCAAGAAGAGCAAAGAGAAGGTCGACGTCTACTCGTATGAGCTGCTGGCCTATCGTGAACTGGTCAACAAAAACGCCTCCGCCTATGCTGAAGACGAGGCCAACAAACTACCGGATTATTTCATCACCGCAGATCACATCACGCCTAAGGCCCACGTTGACATCCAGGCGGCAGCACAGAAGTGGATAGACTCATCCATCTCCAAAACTGCCAACGTACCGACCGATTTCGCCTATGACGAATTCAAGGATATCTATCTGTACGCCTACGAACAGGGTCTGAAGGGTTGCACCACATTCCGTTTCAATCCAGAAGCCTTCCAGGGCGTACTGGTGAAAGACGAAGATCTGGCCAACACCACCTACATGTTCACACTGGAAGACGGTTCGGTGGTTGAACTGAAGGGTAACGAAGAGATCGAATATGACGGCGAGACCCATAGCGCAGCCAACCTCTACGACGCCCTCAAAGAAGGCTACTACGGCAAACTCTAAGGCCGCAGACGAATTAAGGAGCAACAGATATGACAACTAAAATTAGCAAAAAGATTACCGGCTTCAGCGTCGCCAAACCCGACGCGGCACCAGCCGATGAAATCAAAAAAGAAGCGGCACCTGAATCCAATGTGGTTCAAATGCATGAAAAGGTCGAACGCCCAGAGATGCTGATCGGCTCGACCTACAAGGTCAAAACACCGCTGTCCGAGCATTCACTCTATGTCACCATCAACGACATCATTCTGAATCCGGCCACTGAGCACGAACTGCGCCGGCCATTCGAGATCTTCATCAACTCGAAGAACATGGATCACTTCCAGTGGATTGTCGCCCTAACGCGCATCATCTCGGCAGTTTTCCGCAAGGGTGGCGATGTCACCTTTCTGGTCGACGAGATGCGTTCAGTGTTTGACCCGCGTGGCGGTTACTTCAAGAGGGGCGGCAAGTTCATGCCCTCGCTGGTAGCCGAAATCGGCGACGCCATCGAGTCACACCTGCGCATGATCGGTATGCTCAAGGACGATGGCCTGGATGAACACCAGCAAAAACTGGTTGATGAAAAGAGAAAGCAATTTGATGCCAGCCTCAAGAGCGCTGAAGCAGAGGAACCAAGCGCCTTCCCGGACGGCGCCCAGCTCTGCATGAAGTGCAACACCAAAGCCATGATAAAAATGGACGGCTGCATGACCTGCCTGAACTGCGGCGACTCCAAGTGTGGCTAGACAAAGGGCAATAAGGGGCCGACCCGGCAAAACCCAACAACACAGAAGGGGATCAACTTGGCGGCTCATCCAAAACAAAACATCGGTGACTGGTACATCAATGCCGACGGCCAGTTCGTCAGAATCTGGGGCCTTGCCTATGAAAAGGACCGGCTAGATCGAGTCATCATTCAACAACTAAGCGGCAAGCGCTACCACGTCGACTTGAATGACTGGCATCTGCTTGATCTGGTGCGCTACCCAATGCCCGACTTGCAGGGTAGCGCCATAAAAAGTTTATCGACGCCACATTCTTAACCAGCGCCAAACGCTGAGCAGGCTTGCCAGGGAAGAGGCAAAATAGGTCAGCGCGCATGCCTGCAGTATGCGCCTGGCCGCTTTTTCATCCTGCTGATCCAGATAACGTCCAGCCCGAATCAAGGGTAAGGCACGACCAAAACTGGCATCCCACTCCACCGGCAAAGTGACTAAATGGACAATAGTACTGACTGCCATACTGCCCAGACCGACCCCCAAAGTCACCAACCCTGCCACAGGTGAGCGCGTCAATAACGCCACAATCGGCAACACCATCATAATCCCAGTACCAGCCTTTTCCGCCATCTGAGCCAGACGAACCAGGCGTGATCGCCACAGCAACGGCGCATAACCAAGATGATGCTGGATGGCATGACCGACCTCATGAGCCGCAACGGTAATCGCCGTCAGTGATTTGCCATCTAGTTTGTCTGCGGTCAGCCGCACGGCCCTGGCCTCAGGATCGTAATGATCGCCCCGCTCAGTAACCTCAACCTTGACATCATCAAGCTGGAACTGGCTAAGCAGATGGCGGGCGAACTCACCCCCTGTTCCGGGGAAATCTGCTCGCGGCTGACTGTGACGCCGCAGCACGCTGGCGGCCCACCACTGCGGCCCAAAGATGGCCAGCAATAACAACAGCGCAAGAAACAGAAAAGGCATAAGCGCCTCAGGACGAGACTTAATTACAGATTAGAAATAGGAAATTCGCGCGCCAGCCCCGCCGGCTGCAAATAACGTGCGGCCTTTCTGGCATCAAAGAGACTAAGGGCCTCAGGGATAAAATGGGCGCCTCTGAACTCACCGTCAAACATGGTGGTTTGAATAAAATAGGTCTCACCGGCCTCGAAGCTAAACTGACGACTTTTCGATATCTCAGCCACCTCCCAACGGCCACGCACCTGGGTACGATTGCGCAGGGTAATCGTAACGTCGCGCGGCTTGAGGTAGACCAGGGTGTACTCAGCCTTAGCCAGCGCCATCAGTTCCTCACCATCCAGCTCCACATCCAGCACATTGTCGGCATAACCCGCCGCATGCTCGGTGGTCGGACGGATAAAATAGACGGTGGCATAGGGACGATTCTGATCGAGCTGCACCAAACTATGGGAATCATTAACATCGCTAACACGGAACATAGAGCAGCCAGACACTACCGCCGCAGACAACAGCAATACAAACAACGATGCCAGTTTAGATTGTTTCAAGGCTCTGCCTCCAGATTACAGACCTAAACAGTGTACGGTATTCACACAATCCCTTCCAGACGGCGACCGGAGTGCTTTTACTTGCCAAGCAGACCACCCCCGATTAAGGCCGACAGAGCAGCTGACAGCAACACACACCTGAAAATCCACGAACAACGTGATCTTGCAGCGAAAACCAAAGCCAGCAACACAAACCACGGCAACGTCACCGCCAAAGACAACCCAACCCCAGTAAAAAAAGACCTGCCCTACATACAAATATTACCGGCAGATCAGCGAGTTAGGAGCACACCAAGGCAAAGCATCGCAAATATGAGGGGTTGTAGTATAATAACGCCCTTTCGAGTATCCCGGCGCCTGAAAAGAAAACCACTTACAAAAGGCTGCCACCCTCCCCCCAACCGGGTAGGCGAGATACCACAGATTTCCATTAAATAACTACAAATCTTGAGTCTGAGGAGAATCCTATGTCGAGAAAACATCCTGTTGTTGCTGTAACCGGTTCATCTGGCGCTGGCACGTCAACTGTTAAAAACGCTATGGAACACATCTTTCGTCGTGAAGGCATCAAAGCCTCTGTCGTCGAGGGTGACAGCTTCCATCGCTATGACCGTAACGATATGAAGACCGCCGTTTCTGCAGCCCTGGCCGAAGGCCGTACCCTGAGCCACTTCGGTGCCGAAGGTAATGTTTTCGAAAAACTGGAAGAGCTGTTCCGCACCTATGGCGAAACAGGTGCCGGTAAAACACGTAAATACCTGCACTCTGCTGAAGAAGCCGAGCCCTATGCCCCTCTGCTGCCAGGCCAGTTCACTCCTTGGGAAGATATTGATGCTGGTTCAGACATCCTTTTCTATGAAGGCCTGCACGGCGGCGTTGTCACTGACGACGTTGACGTTGCCCAATGGGTAGACCTGCTGGTCGGTGTTGTTCCTTCCGTTAACCTGGAATGGATTCAGAAGATCCATCGCGACAACAAAGAGCGTGGTTATTCAGCTGAAGCAGTTGTTGAAACCATCCTGCGTCGTATGCCTGACTATGTTACCTGCATCGCACCACAGTTCTCACGCACTGACATCAACTTCCAGCGTGTACCAATGGTAGACACATCTAATCCATTCATCGCTCGCGATATCCCAACCCCTGACGAAAGCTTTTGCGTAATCCGTTTCCGCTATCCGAAGAAGCACGACATCAGTTTCTACATGCAAATGCTGCAAGGCTCATGGATGTCTCGCGCCAATACCTTGGTGCTACCCGCTAACAAGATGGGGATGGCAATGGAAGTGATTCTGACACCTATCATTCACGACATGATGGAAAAGAAACGCACCGCCGCTTAAATCTGTGACCAACTAAATCAAAGGGGCCTTTCAGGCCCCTTTTTTTTGGATAACGACAAACTGAAACCCTAAGACTGGTTAAATTGTCATTAAATTCATGATATAAGATAGAACGCTAAATTGCAGGACGGCTCACAGCAACCGCATGAACCCGAGGCTTATTCCTTGTTGTTGACCAAAAAACATTTTTTCACCCTCGCACTGACATTTCTCTCAGCTTTGCTGTCCATGCAACAAAGCCAAGCAGACAGCACGTCCAATAGGGCCGCCCTGACCCAGACCACCCTGGAACTACAACGAGACATACTGCTAACCCGGGAAAAGCACCTAGACGAAGAACGCATCGGTCTGAACTTCTACCTCAATATCGACAAACTGCTCACGAAAAAACCTGACCGCATAAGCATCAGCCTGGCGGGCAAGGTCGTACTAAAACAAGACTTTGAGGATACACAATTCAAAATCCTTGAACATGGTGGCATGCAAAAACTTGGCGCCATTGAGCTGGCACCGGGCAAACATGAATTCCAGATCCTGCTAAGAGCCAACAATCGGAACATCACCAAAACCATTGAACTAGAAAAATCGACTGGCCGTGACAACCTAAAGATCACCATCACCAGCTTTCTGCAGCAACGCAATCCAGAAATCATTTTCGACCATGAAAAATGGGCCGCAGTGCAATGAAGTCAATCCTCCCGAAAAGACTCTTACCACTGCTGCTATTGACTGGCACAGCACTAGGATGCAGCACCGCCCTTGCCAGCCATATCGATGCCAAGAAGATTAAAAGCCCACTACTCGGGCACGCCTACTTCAAACACCAACAGGGGCAGAAATTCCAGGCAATGGCCATGCTCATGGCGGCTGACAAACAAAATCGCCTCGGTGACGACAGCCAGCTCGGACAACTATTTCTAGCCCACAACTTCACCGAGCTTGGCCTGCATCAAGAAGCCATCAATATTTACGAACAGCTAGCCAAACAGACCAAGAACAAACAAGAGATAAAGGACATTGCCTGGCTGGAATCGGCCAAATTGCACCTACAGCAAGGGCGATATGAAATCAGCCTGGCCTCGCTTGCCAATATCAAACAAAACCTGAACAAGGAACAAGAGGCTGATTTCAAAGCGGCAAAGTCACGTGCCCTACTTGAAACAGACAAACTCAAAGATGCGCTGGCAACGCTACCGCGCATCTCGGATGATTCAACCTGGGCCTTATACCAGTCCTTCAATATTGGCGAGCGACTGATTGACGAACATCGCAATAAAAATGGCGCCATGATTCTGCATCACATCGGCAAGCTCGATAACAATAAAGATGATGAAATCCAGGCCATTAAAGACCAGGCCAATCTTGCCTTAGGATTTTCGCTGCTAAAAATAAAAAAACCAGCAAAGGCACGCATATATCTGGAACAGGTTCGACTGAAAAGCCATCTATCCAACATCGCCTTACTGGGCATGGGCTGGAGTTACTCCATCGAAGACAATCACGAACAGGCGCTAGTATTTTGGATGGAGCTAAACAACAAAACCAACCGCAGCACCTATGGCTACGAAATCCTGCTTGCCGTGCCTTACGCACTAAGCAAGGCCAACGCCCACAATCAAGCCATCCAGCATTACAAAGCGGCACAGGAACAAATTGATGGCGACATTTACGACATGAATGAGGCGCAAAAGAAAATCAACAGCGACACCTTTGCTGAACTCATCAGCAGCAACCCCGAGCAAGAAACCAGCTGGCTAGGCGTCTGGCAAGACTCTCCGGCATCGCCAGAAAATCGCCTCCTATCTTTACTGCTCGACAACCCGGATTTTCAGGCAACACTCAAAGAATATCGCACCCTGCTGCAACTCAAGCTGCACATCCAGTCGCTTGGCGACAACATCAAACAACTGGAAAAAACGAACATTGGCCAAACCACTGCCGACATCGCCAAACTCTATGTGCGCCAACGACAACTGGGTGAACAAACACAACATTCCATCAACAAACAATTTATCAGTATCAAGCTGCAGGCGCTCAATACACTCGACCGCTACAAGGCCCAACTAAACAGCTATTCAGAACAAATACGCTTCGGCATCGCTCAGGCCATTGAGGGCGGCACATTTAAAGCCGAAGAAGGACTCTAAATGCAATACCGTCACCTACTGACTCTTTTCCTGGTCGCGCTGATTGCTGGCTGCAGCAGCACCGGTAGCGACACCTTAGGCAGCCTCAAGGGCAAAAGCATCGTTATTGAAAAAGATGCTCCAGTTGAAGGCGACATCAATACTGCCATCGAAACCTATGAAGAAATCATTCGTGACGACGGCGATGCCAGCCTCAACGAAAAAGCCTTTCGCCGTCTCGGCGATCTCGAAATGCAACGCATCGATCGCATGTTTGAACGTAACGAAGGTCACCTAATAAACAATAGCAGTTACGACAAGGCCATCGATGCCTACCAGAAACTACTGACCCGTTACCCTAATTACACCGATCGAGAGACTATCATTTACCAACTGGCACGCGCCTATGAACACAATGATCGCCTCGACAAATCCATTAAAGCCCTAAAAATATTTATCCGCGACTACCCCGGCTCAGCCCGTAATGAAGAGGTCAGCTTCCGCCTTGGCGAACTTTTATTTCAGGAAGCCCTTTATAGAGATGCTGAAATCGCCTACAGCAACATCATTGGCCGCGGTCGAAATAACAACAAATACTACGAACAAGCCCTTTTTAAATACGCCTGGTCGATCTACAAACAGGATCGCTGCCTGGACTCACTGGCACCGTTTTTTTCCATGCTTGATCTGAAACTGACGCACAACGTCACACCAGCCAAGCTGAAAAAGATGGATTATATTTCACGCTCCGACATTGAACTGGTCAACGACAGCTTTCGCGCCATCAACCTATGCATTTCAACTCAAAAGACACCCGAGGCTCTCAACAATTATCTTAAAGACAAGCCTCGCCGCATCTACGAGTTTATGGTTTACAACAATCTGGCTG
Organism: uncultured Gammaproteobacteria bacterium; assembly: GCA_965602225.1. Taxonomy (GTDB): domain Bacteria; phylum Pseudomonadota; class Gammaproteobacteria; order Tenderiales; family Tenderiaceae; genus Tenderia. The sequence goes on from CBFCYE010000008.1 coordinate 39,385, forward strand.
AGCTCTACCTAAAACAAGAACGTGAAAACGATGCTAGCCTTGCATACCAATCATATTTTGAACGTAGCGACTGGCATCCCTACGCAGTGATATTGCATGATAAATCGATAAACATTTCCACCAAGCTAAAATCCAAGCATGAAATCATCCTGGCCAAAAAAGAATTTGTGCATCGCTACGATATTCTCAGCGATCATCTCGATAAAACACACCACAACGACTACCAACGCTACCTGGTAAAAAGCGATAGCGAAAGTCTGTTTGAAATACACGCACGCCTCAAGATACACCTGCTAGACATCGCCAAATACCACCACTCCAAGGCACAAAAGACCGACGATCTGCTCGACTTCCAGGAAGCGGCTAAATGGTACCGCCTCTACCTGAAAAGTTTTCCTCAGGGCAAAGGTGCAGCGCAGATCAACTTCCTGCTGGCCGAGTCTCTGTTTGAAGACAAACGCTATGATGAAGCAGCTCGTGAGTTTGAGCGCTCAGCCTACGAATACGGCAGTCACGAAAATGCCGCGGAGGCAGGCTATGCGGCACTGGTCGCCTACACCGAACAAGACAAACTTTTGACTGGTCCAGATAAAAAGGCCTGGAATCAGACCGCACTACAAAGCGCACTGTCTTTTTCGCGGGTCTTTTATAAAGACTCAAGGGTGCCAGCTGTATTGGCCAAGGCCGCACACGAACTCTATGAGGGCCACAACTACGACGACGCAGTTCGAGCCGCTGAAACCATTCTCCACCGTTACCCCAACAGCGACACCGAAATCCGCCGCACCGCCTTAATCGTGCTGGCCAATACTCAGTTTGAACTCTCGAATTACGAGGTTGCCGAATTGTTTTATACGGAACTGCGCGGCCTGTTGGCCAGCGATGATCCACTCAACAGCGAAGTTAAAGAACGTCTCGCCGCCTGCATCTACAAACAGGCTGAGCAATTCCGTGCCCACGGCGCCATCAACAGTGCCATTGATGAGTTCAACCGCTTAATTGCCACCGTGCCAAACTCATCGGTGCGACCAGTTGCCGAATACGACATCGCAACGGCCTATATCATCATGGATATGTGGAAGGAGGCCGCAGCACATCTCGAAGCATTCAGAGACAACTATCCCGATCATTCGCTCAACGACGGCATTGATGAAAAACTGGCCATCGCCTACGTCCGCCTCGAAGACCCACTCAAGGCCGCCGAGGCATTGCGTGACATCGTCAAAAACTCCGACTCCCCAGAAAGCCAGCGCGATGCCCTGTGGCAAGCCGCCACGCTATATGAAAAGGCTGGTGAAAAACATAAAGCCGCCACCACCTACAACGCCTATGCCGAAATGTTCCCCAGCCCACTGGAGCCAGCTATCGAAGCGCTCTACAAGGCTGGCCTGATGCACCAGGCCGTTGGCCGCGACAACTACTATCGCATCCAGCTAGATAAAATTTACGACGCCGATATGAATGGCGGCAACCAGCGCACCAACCGTACTCGTTATCTGGCTGCCCAGGCCGCCTTCGTCCTGGCCGAACCGCACTTTGAACGCTACGAAAAAGTACGCCTGGTTGAACCGATACGCAGAAACATGCAGCTCAAAAACCAGCTTATGAAGCAGGCGTTAAAGGCCTACAATAAGGCCGTGGAACTAGGCGTGGCTGAATACACCACCGCCGCGACATTCCGCATCGCCGACATGTATACCGACTTCAGTAGCAAACTTATGGATTCAGATCGCCCAGCCAATCTTGATGACGAGGAGATGGAACAATACGAAATCATGCTGGAAGAGCAAGCCTTCCCATTTGAAGAGCAAGCCATTGAGCTGCATGAAACCAACCTCAAACGGATGACTGAAAACGGCCTGTTTGACCAATGGATCCGCAACAGCATCAACTCCCTGGCCGAATTGATGCCAGCACAGTATTCGAGGACAGAGACTCATGGCATTGCAGCCACTACAGCTCACTAAGTTCACCGCTACAGCCGGCCTGATCGTCATGCTCTATGCGTGTAGCGCCAGCACGCCCACGGTGCAAACCAGCGTCGAGACAACTGCCAGCGTCAGCAGCGAACCAATAACAACAGAGCCGGCCGCACTCGATCCAAAAATCGAACATGAATTCGACCTTGGCATGAAAGCCATGGTAGAAAAAAACTACGACAAGGCCGAAGAGATCTTTTTGAAAATGACTCAGGCCTACCCAAACCTATCTGGGGCTTACGCCAATCTCGGCACTGTATTAAAAGCTAAACAAGATTATCAAAATGCCGAAATAGCATTAGGGCAGGCGCTAAGGCTAAACCCTGAAAACGCAGAAGCCTATAACCACCTGGGTTTGCTCTATCGCCAAACAGGCCGTTTTAACGAAGCATTACAAACTTATAAACAAGGGCTGATGATCGCACCTAAAAACACCCATCTGCTGCGCAACACTGGCATCCTTTTAGAGCTTTATCTCAACTCGCCCGAGGCTGCGCTGCCATATTATCAACGCTATCTTGAAGAAAAACCGGATGACCAACAGGTACAGCTATGGGCCGCATATCTAAGTCAGCAGGCAGGTTCATGAAAAAAATCTCATTGGTTTTAAGCATCATCGGCATGAGCCTTATTTCAGGCACCGCCACCGCCGAGGTTGAGTTGCAGTCTGACGGCATGAAGATCTATGGCCAAAGTGAACTACCTAAGGTGCTTTACATCGTGCCGTGGAAGCGTCGCGAAGCCAGTGAGATGGATATGCCAAGCAGTAAAAGTCTGGCCAGCGATATACTGGAGCCGATCGACCCAGAAATTTTCAGGCGTCAGATTCGTTACCATGAATTACTGACACAACAGCAGGATGACAACGAAGGTTAAGAATGCGTTATACTCCTGCACCAATGTATTTTCAAAGCAATTAATCAATCTCAAGTAAGTGGTCTAAGGAGAAAATGATGGACGGTTTTTTTTCCACAATCGTGCGCTTCTTTCAAGAAGGCGGGACATTCATGTATTTAATCCTGATGCTATTTGCCGTCGGGCTGGCCATTGCCATAGAGCGCTTCATCTATCTTTCGGCAGCCAAAAACAAAAGCCGCAAGACATGGGATGGACTGGTGCCGCTAATCCAACAAGGCAAATTTGACCAGGCAACCAAACTGGCAACTGACTCCAAGGCTGCGATTGCCCACATGCTCTCCTATGGCCTGGCGCGCATTCAGGAACGCAGTCAACATCGTGAAGAGATAGAAACCGCGATGGAAGAAGGTCTGATGGAAGTTGTTCCAAGACTGGAAAAACGCACCCATTATCTAGCCACCCTGGCCAATATCGCTACATTGATGGGCCTGCTGGGCACCATCATGGGCCTGATCCAGGCCTTTACCGCAGTTGCCAGCGCCGACCCATCACAAAAAGCTGACCTGCTGTCATCCAGTATTTCCGTAGCCATGAACACCACCGCCTTTGGTTTGATGGCGGCCATCCCATTGTTGTTGATGCATGCCTTTCTGACTACAAAAACAACTGAGCTGGTGGATAGCTTTGAGATGGCGGCGGTGAAATTCCTCAACCTGATCACCAAAGGCAACAACGCAGGTTAACCAAGATGGCATCGCGTTTTCGTCGTTCACACCGCCCAGCGGCGGATCTGGACATTACTGCTTTTATGAACCTGATGGTCATCCTGGTGCCCTTCCTGTTGATCACGGCCGTGTTCAATCAGGTCAGCATTTTGGAAATGAACCTGCCGGAACAAAAGGCGGCTGAAAAACAAAGCAATGAAAAGCCACCCGAGTTCCAGCTGGAGATTGTCCTGCGTAAAGACAAACTACAGGTCTACGACAAGCCCGGCCGCTTGGTAAAAACCTTCGCCATGAAAGGCGATGCCTATGATATTGAAGGCCTGTCAGCACTACTGCGCAGCATCAAGGTTCGCGTCCCTGACGAAACTGCCGCCACTCTGTTGCTAGAGCCAGACGTTGCCTATGACCATCTAATTCAGATCATGGATACGACCCGCATGATCGAGATAACAGAAGACAACAAGTCAACTCAATATGAGCTATTCCCCGACATCGCTATGGGTGACGCCCCGGCCGTGAAAGGAAAACAGTAACCATGAAGATGTCGCGCCGAGCCAAGCGCATGCAGAGCCACCACAAACGTGCGGGGCGCGGTACATCTATCAACTTGGTGTCATTGATGGATATCTTCACCATTCTGGTGTTCTTTCTGCTGGTCAACTCATCTGATGTTCAGAACCTGCCAAGCACCAAGGATATTCAACTGCCTAAATCCGTCGCCGAGCAGCTGCCCAAGGAGACCATTTTCATCTTGATCAGCGAAACCAACCTACTGGTTCAGGGGCGCCCGGTTGCAGCAGTACAGGAGATACTGGCCAGTGATGACAATATGATCTCTGCGCTGAAAAAAGAATTGGAATACCAAGCCAGCCGCAGCAATATTTCGGCTGAACAAGAAGCGCGACGAGAAATCACCATTCTTGGCGACAAGAGCATTCCATACCGCTTACTGAAAAAAATCATGATCACCTGCAACAGCGTCAACTACAACAACATCTCGCTGGCAGTTTCAAAAAAGGGCGGCCCTCAGGGTTAATCAAGTGAAAGCAGTCTTGGCATCAAATATCACCCTGCCCTGGTCAGCATCGCTTGCCGATGAGAGACGTTTTCGTCGTATCGTTGCCATCTGTATTGTCCTGGCACTAATACTCAGTTTCACCCTGCCGTTTATCGACCTGCCTAAAACTGACCGCCTCGAGGCAGAGAAGATTCCGCCGCGACTGGCCAAGATGTTGCTGGAAAAGAAAAAGATTGAGCCACCCAAGGTGGTGGTTCCCAAGCCGCCGGAACCGGAAAAACCCAAGCTCGAAGAAAAAAAACCGGAACCTAAAGCAGAGAAAAAACCTGAACCCAAGCCGGAGCCTAAACCCGAACCTAAGCCCAAACCTAAGCCAAAGCGCGATGTCGCCGAGATCCGCAAAAAGGTCTCCAACGCTGGCGTTCTCGCTATGAAAGACATGCTTGCTGACCTGCGCGAAAGCCAGCCGGTTGCAGCACTCAAATCAACCAAACCGCTGCAGACCGAGGGCAAGCAAGAGCGCGCCATGGCTCAATCAGTCCTGGTGGCCAAGGCCAGCAAGAGCAGCGGCGGCATCGACACATCGAAATTTAGCCGCACTGCCAGCAACAATGAACTGGCTGGCCGCGAGATGACCACCGTCACCAGTGAGATTGCTGAGATGGAGCTTGCAACCGGCCCGACCGAAGAGACCAGCAAGGGTCGCTCCATGGATGAGATCACCCGGGTGATGCGTGCCAACTACAATGCCATCTACACCGTATATCAGCGTGAACTACGCAAGAACCCGCTACTGAAAGGCAAGGTGATATTCAAATTCGTCATCGAGCCAGACGGTTCGGTGTCCGACTGCCAAGTCATCGACTCAGAACTGGGCAACCCTAAACTGGAACGCAAACTGGCGCTGCGCATCAAGCGCATCAACTTCGGCGCCAAGGATGTCGAAACCACGAATGTCGACTTCCCGATCGACTTCTTGCCTGGCTAAACAGCTCCCTGCCTTAGCGTTGGGCTGCTTTTACATGGCCGTTTGGCACCAAATAATACTGCTGTTGCCATATCCCATATTTATTCTAAGTCTAAAGACATCCAAACTTCATGCCGTTAGCCCCTTTACGACAAAGGGGACAACACCATGGAACAGTTATTCAAACCCGCCACGGCTCTTATGGACCGTTTTCGCTATTCGATCAAATTCGGATTCATCTTCGCACTGGTATTTATTCCGTTACTGGTACTGAGCTATCTGTTGATCTCCAATATCAATGACGAGATCCACTTTTTCGAAAACGAACGCAACGGCCTGGCCTATATCAAGGCAGTGCGGCCACTGGTGGAACACATGCCCCAGCATCGTGGCATGACCAACGCCTACCTCAATGGCGACAAAAGTTTTCATGACAGAATCCTGGCCAAGCGCAAGGATGTGGACACACATCTGGCGGCCTTGATCGAGGTTAACCAGCAATTCAAGGACAGCCTCGACCACGGCGACCAAATCAAACAAATCGAGTCACAATGGCAGGCGATGAAAAACGGCTCCATGAACATGCAGGGCCCTGACAGCTTTGCCGCTCACACCAAGATGATCGCCGATGTACTTAAATTGATCGTCCATGTAGCCGATGCCGCGGAGATCACCCTCGACCCCAAACTGGATACCTACTATCTGGGTGACGCCCTGGTCAATAAACTACCGCTGTTGGCTGAAACCATGGGCCAGGCCCGCGGCCTGGGTGCTGGTATCGCCGCCAACCACGCCATCAGCAGCAAACAAGCCGTACGCCTGGCCTTACTGGCCGACCGAATTAACCTCAACAACAACAACCTGGCAGCCGGCCTGGAATCGGCCATGGAATTTAATCCCGATGTAGCAGCAGAGCTGTCTGAACTAATCAGCAATAACAGCGACAGCATCCACAAGTTTGAGTCTATATTGCAAGATGAATTGCTCAACAAAGATGACATCAACATCGCCGGATCAGCCGTATTTGGTGCTGGCACCACCGCCATCAAACACGCCTTCGAGCTATTCGACAAGGCCCTGCCGATGATGGATGGCATCATTGCTAAACGTATCGACGATGACATCCAAACTGAAATCGTGGCCATCGCTGTGGTCGCTGGTGTGCTGCTGGCCATCGCCTATCTGTTCACAGGTCTGTTTTACTCAGTCAACCACGGTGTGCAACAGATTGGCTCCGCTGCCAAGGCCATGGCCGCAGGTGATCTGACCGCCCGCGCCAAACTCAACAGTAAGGATGAGATGCAGCAGATCGCCTCCAGCTTCAACGCAATGGGCGACAAGATTGAAGAATTGATCCGCACCATCATCGGCTCGGCTAACCAACTGGCCAGCGCCGCTGAAGAGGTCTCGGCGGTCTCTCAGGAGACCTCCGGCAATATCGCCCAGCAAAGCAGCGAAACAGACCAGGTGGCTACGGCCATGAACCAGATGACAGCCACGGTGACCGAAGTGGCCAGCAATGCCGGTAATGCGGCTGAGGCCGCAAATGCCGCCAACACCGAAGCCCAAAGCGGTCTCAATGTTGTTCATAGCGCCAGCAGCACCATCGAGCAACTGGCCAGCGAGGTCGACAACGCCGCCACGGTGATTCAGGGGCTGCAACAAGACACCGACAACATCGGCGGCATTCTCAGTGTCATCAAAGATATTGCCGACCAGACCAACCTGCTGGCACTGAATGCCGCGATTGAAGCGGCCCGTGCCGGCGAACAAGGCCGCGGTTTTGCGGTGGTGGCCGACGAGGTCCGCACCCTGGCAGCTAGAACCCAGGAGTCCACCGCCGAGATCGAGTCCATGATCAGCAAACTGCAAAGCGGCGCCAGTAATGCGGTCAACACCATGACCCAAGGCACCAATACCGCGAAACAGAGCGTGGAACAGGCTCAGCAGGCGGCAACAGCACTGGAGGCCATCACCACCGCGGTAGCCACCATCAGCGATATGAACACCATGATTGCCAGCGCCGCCGAAGAACAAAGCGCCACGGCCGAAGAGATGAACAAGAACATCGTCAACATTCATTCTCTGGCGCAGAACAATGCCACCGGTGCCGCCCAAACCACCTCAGCCAGTGAAGAGCTGGCTCAGCTGGCAGCACAGCTGCAACAGCTGGTCGGACAGTTTAAGATCAACAGCTAAAACGAAAACGGGCGACCCTGCCAGTGTAGTCAGAGTCGCCCGTATCTTTTACACCGTGTAACAAATCAACTACAACAACACCCGCTCAATACCACCTTCTTTAGCACGCTCGACAAAACGTTTCTGCCAGCCATCACCCAAGACCTTATTGGCCAGCTCGCTGACGATGTAGGTAGTTTCCAGACCGGTATCATCGCCATAGCGAGACAAACCCTGGACGCAGGCCGGGCATGAGGTCAGCAGCTTCACATTGCCGTCCTTGGCCATCACTTCACCGGTCATCGCCTCGATACCCTTATGCAACTCTTCCTGCTTACGAAAACGAAGCTGGGTCGAGATATCAGGCCGTGATACCGCCAGCGTACCCGCCTCACCACAGCAACGATCTGACAATTTCACATCAGTACCCATCAGGGTGGATGCCACCTTGATCGGATCATGAGTCTTCATCGGCGTGTGACAAGGATCATGATAGAGATACTGGCTACCCTCAACACCATCAAGACTGACACCCTGCTCAAGCAGATATTCATGGATATCCAGCAGACGACAACCGGGGAAGATCTTGTCGAACTGATACTTCATCAACTGATCCATGCAGGTACCACATGACACCACCACCGTCTTGATATCAAGATAGTTAAGCGTATTGGCAACCCGATGAAACAACACCCGATTGTCGGTGGTGATCTTGCTGCCTTTAGCCTTGTCACCGCTTGAAGTCTGCGGATAACCACAGCAGAGATAACCCGGCGGCAGCACTGTCTGCGCACCGACCTCATATAACATTGCCATGGTCGCCAGCCCTACCTCACTGAACAGACGCTCGGAACCACAACCAGGAAAGTAGAACACCGCATCACTGTCATCCGTCACCTTAGCCGGATCACGCAGAATCGGCACCACCTTTTCATCCTCTACACCGAGCATGGCGCGCATGGTCTGCATTGGCAGCCCCGCCGGCATCGGCTTTTTGACGAAGTTGATGATCTGTTCCTTCATCGCCATCTTACCGGTGGTCGCCGCCGGTGGTTTTTTACCACCGAGCCAATGCATATGTTTGGCTATCTTGTGGGCAATGCGCTGGCCCTTGTAACCCCACTCGATCATGCCTTTACGCATCGCCTTGATGGTCGACGGATCAGTCACATTGAGGAAGGCCATTGCCGCCTGAGTACCGAGACTGCTGCGGCGTTGATTGCGATCTTTCAGAATGGTGCGCATGCGGATGGTGACATCACCAAAATCGATATTGACCGGGCACGGCGCCAGACACTTGTGGCAAACAGTGCAATGATCAGCGACATCGTTCATCTCATCAAAGTGACGAATCGAAAGACCGCGACGAGTCTGCTCTTCGTACAGAAACGCCTCGATGATCAGACCAGTGGCAAGGATCTTATTGCGCGGCGAATAAAGCAGATTGGCGCGCGGGATGTGAGTATTACATTCCGGCTTACACTTGCCGCAGCGCAGACAATTCTTGATATCGTCATTAAGCGCACCCAGCTCGCTCTCTTCCAGGATCAAGGCCTCTTGTTCGACCAAGCGTAACGACGGCGTATAGGCATTATCCAGACCGGAGTCGGGCATAAGCTTGCCACGATTAAAATTGTCGTTGGGATCGACCAGTTTTTTGTAATCAACAAAACGGCCCAGGTCATCTTTATTGAGATATTGAATCTTGGTCAGGCCGATACCATGTTCACCCGACACAACCCCGCCCAGCCCTGTCGCCAGCGCCATCACCCGATCGACGATCACATCCGCCTGTTGCATCATCAGGTAGTCATTGGAGTTGACCGGAATATTGGTATGCACGTTACCGTCACCGGCATGCATGTGGGTGGCGGCAAACAGACGACTGGAACGAATCTCTTTGTGGATCTTATCAAGACGGGCACGCACCGCATCCAGCTCACGGCCATAAAAGATCTCTTTCAGTGGCCGCTCAATCTCAGCGCGATAGGAGATACGCAGATCACGCCGCAACAGCAGTTTCAGAATTGTATCGCCCGGCTGCACCAACTCGCGCGCCGCCTCATCAAGCAGCTCCATATTATCCAGCGCCGCCGCATCAAGTGAATCCAGCGACGTTTGCCAGCGAGCCTCAATCTTATCCAGATACTCCAGCGCAGCATTACGCTTGGCGGTAAAGATGTCGTCGGACTCGGCACTCTCTTCATAACCGGCCTGGCGATTGCGCTCAACCAGCTCGCCGTTGAGATACTCCTTCACCGCCGCAACCATGCGCAGCTTGTTCTGGGTCGAGTACTCGATGTTGATGCGCTCGATGCCCTCGTTGTATTCGTTGAGGCGTTCAAGCGGAATCACCACATCTTCATTGATCTTAAAGGCGTTGGTATGGGCGGCAATGGCAGCGGTACGGCTGCGGTCGGCCCAGAAACGGCGCCTCGCCTCGGGGCTGACGGCAACAAAACCCTCGGCACCACGGCTATTGGCCATTCGCACAACATTAGATGAGGCATCAGCAACCGCATCTTCATCATCACCGGCAATATCAATCACCAACACCATCTTGGGACGCTCACGGCGCGGCGCCTTGGTGCTGTAACTGACGGCGCGGACATAACGCTCGTCCAGATGTTCCAGTCCGGCCAGCAGCACCAGCGGATTGGCATCGAGATAATCCTTGGTCTCGACGATCGCCGGTACCGCACGACTCAGGTCAGAGCCAAAAAATTCAAGACAGACGGTGCGGGTAAATTTAGGTTCCTTATGCAGGATAAAGACACCCGAGGTAATCAGGCCATCACAACCCTCTTTCTGCACACCAGGCAAACCACCGAGAAACTTATCCGTGACATCCTTGCCCAAGCCCTGTTTGCGAAAGGCCGAACCAGGCATGACAATCATCTCTGGTTCACCGACCACGGTTTCACCATCAGGTAGATAACGAGTGACGCGAAACTGCACCTCTTCCTGGTCGTGAATCTTGCCCAGATTGTGATTAATGCGCACCACTTCCAGCCACTGGGCATCCGGCATCACCATCCGCCAAGAGACCAGATTGTCGATAGTGGTGCCCCACAACACCGCCTTCTTGCCACCGGCATTCATGGCGATGTTGCCGCCGATGGTGCAGGCATCCTGCGAAGTTGGATCAACCGCAAAGACATGACCATTGGCCATGGCCAGATCAGAGACACGCCGCGTCACCACCCCGGCCCCAGCCCGAGCAGTTGCCACAGGCTGAGCAACACCTTCGAGCTGGCGCATTTCAACGCCACTCAGACCTTCCAGTTTTTCGGTATTGATCACCGCCGTATCGGCATGCAGCGGCACCGCACCACCGGTATAACCGGTGCCGCCGCCGCGTGGAATAATGGTTAGCCCCAACTCAATACAGGCTTTAACAATCGGTGCGACTTCAGCCTCGGTGTCGGGATTGATCACCACCAACGGGTATTCGACACGCCAGTCGGTGGCGTCAGTGACATGGGAAACCCGCGCCAGGCCATCAAACTGGATATTGTCCTTACGGGTAATCTTGCTCAGGCGTTTGAGGGCCTTGGCACGCAACTCACCCTGCTGCGGCAACCAGGCCTCGAAATCAGCCACTGCCTGACGCGCCCTTTCCACCAAGCTCAGGGCTAGGTCATTACCATCAGCACGGACAACAATTTGATCAACGCGATGATGCAGGGCGTGAGTTAAAGACTGCCAGCGCTTGGGGTTTTCAAGCAGGTCGTCTTGAATATAGGGATTACGGGCAATGACCCACATATCCCCCAACACTTCAAACAACATCCGCGCCGAACGACCGGTGCGACGTGAATCACGTAGCTGGTTCAACACATCCCACATCTCTTCACCCAGATAGCGAATCACAATTTCGCGATCGGAAAACGAAGTGTAGTTATAGGGGATTTCGCGCAAACGACGGCGAGACTCTAAATTCATGATTACTTTGGCCGATAGTAATAGTGGGTTATTAAAAGCTGGCTAATTTTAGCACGCCTGCCGGCAAGGATTAACGACCAATTGGTAGTGGTATTGGCAATACCACTAACGACACTAAGGACACGGATGAAATGAACGTCAGCAACAACAGAGTTAACCTCATGGCGCTAATGCGCCTGCAGCCGATCAATTCGCTGCTTGAAGACCAGATCGTCGAGCTTGCTGCGCAAACCCAGGAACAGGCCTTGCCAGCAGGCAAAATCCTGTTCAAAGAAGGCGACACCGACACCGACCTAATCTACCTGATCGAAGGCCAAATCGAGATAGTTCCAAGCAGCGGCGACCCCTATCGGGTCAAAAGTGGCACCCCAGAGAGCCGTAAGCCTCTAACCGAACATAGCCCACGCCGCGGCACTGCCATTGCAGTAAAACCCATCCTGTTTGTACGCATCGACAGCGACCTGGTTGACACCATGCTGACCTGGGCTGAGAGCGCCTCATCTGAAAATGAAGAGGTGATTATGAGCGGTGAAGACATCATCAACATCGACACCGGCGGCCTGAAAAACAAAATGCAGCATTCAGCCAATTTCCGCAAACTGCCAGCGGCCAATATTGATATGCTGCTGGAAAAGATGGAACCGATTCGCATGAATGCCGGCGAAGTGATCATTCGCCAAGGTGATGAAGGGGATTATTTTTACGTTATCGAACAGGGCGAGGCGCTGGTGACGCGCATGGTCGATGATGATGAAGACAGCGAGGATTCAGTCGAGATGGCCCACCTTGGCGAAGGCTCTACCTTTGGCGAGGCGGCACTGATCTCTGACAGCCCGCGTAATGCCACGGTCTCAATGCAGACCGATGGTGTGCTGCTGCGTCTAAACAAAGAGAATTTCCTCAAGCTGATGCAGGATCCAGTTCAGAACTGGATCAGCTACGACGATGCAATGGACAAGATTAAAGAAGGCGCGGTCTGGATTGATGTCCGCAGCTGCAGCGACTTTAACAAAGGCCACTTGCCCGGTGCCATCAACATCCCCATGAATGATGCCCACCGCCGCTCACAAACACTCGACACAGATAAAACCTACATCTGTTATTGCCAAACTGGCCGACGCAGCTCAGCCGCCGCCTTTATCCTTAGCCAGTACGAACTCGAAGTAAACGTTCTGAAAGACGGCCTGCCCAGCATTGGCGGCGACGTGGAAATGACAGCCGAAGCCTGCTAGGACTTGCCGACCCCGCATATCGATCCCACATGTCAATCTAGACCAGCCAGAGTAAAACAGCATAGCGGCCGCCCTTACCCAGGGCGATCAGACACAAGGCCCAGAGGGGGTTTATCCTCAACCAACCCGCCGCCACACAAAGCGGATCACCGATTAAAGGCAACCACGACAACAACAGCACAGGACTCCCCCAGCGTCTGAGCCGCTCCACCCCATGTTCGTATTTATGACCCGACAGGTTTTCAGGTGGATAGCGCCGCGCCAGCCACCAACCGATCAACCAGGAAGTCATGCCACCCAGGCTATTGCCCGCCGTCGCCACCAGCAGTAACAAACCATCCGCATGGGTTTCATTTACGGCCAAGGTCAGCAACAACACCTCGGAACCACCAGGCAACAGGGTTGAGGAGATAAAGGCGCTGACAAACAGCCCCCACAAACCCCATTCACTCAATAATTCATCCATTTAGGGCCTGCTAACACTAATTACAAAATCGCGCCGGCGGCCATTTTTTCGCAGGGCAAGGCGCATTGAGCGTAGTGTACTTGCGTACATAAACGAAAATGCAACGCTGACCTGCGGAAAAATGGCCCCGTCCCTTCGGGTTGCGCCCCAATTAGGGCTATGCTGCGTTTCTCGTCGTTCATTTGGAGCAACCAAACCTCTCTCCTCGCGCCTTGCCTAGCCCTAATTGGGACAGCAACGCGAATTTGTAATTAGTGTTAACGGGCCCTGACATGCTGCCACATCCAGAAAAAGCTGTTAAGTTAAACAAAGACTTAACTATTGCTTCAATTCCAGCAGCAACGGCCGACAAGTCCATTAGTCAATAAATAGAATCCATAGATGAGAGAACAACGCCCCCCTTCGGAACGACGACTACGCTTTCACATGCGCATGGCCATGATGGACAAACTCGGCCATCTGGCTGCCGTTAGTGTGCTGGTGGGTTTGCTCTCCGGGGTGGTGATCGTCGCCTTCCGCCTGCTAGTGGAATGGGCTCAGCTAAGCTTTCTCGATGACCCGGAAAACTATGAAGGCCTGAGCTGGTACTGGCGTCTGCTGCTACCAATCCTGGGCGGTCTACTGATTGGTCTTCTATTTAATTCGGTAGATAAAAAATATCGCACCGTTGGCATTATCCACACCATGGAACGGTTGTCTTATCACCAGGCCAATCTGCCAACCGGCAATGCCGTGATGCAGTTCTTAGGTGCCGCCATTGCCATCGTCTTCGGCCATTCAGTCGGTCGCGAAGGCCCGGCCATCCACCTTGGTGCCACCAGCGGCAGCCGCATCGGTCAATGGCTACACCTGCCCAACAACAGCAACCGCACCTTAGTCGCCTGCGGCGTTGCCGCCGCCATCGCCGCCTCATTCAACACACCGCTGGCCGGGGTGATCTTCTCGATGGAGGTGGTATTGATGGAATACACCCTGGCCGGATTTATCCCGGTCATCCTGGCCGCCGTCACCGCCACTGCCCTGAGCCAATTGGTATTTGGTGCCGCACCGGCTTTCAGCGTTCCAGCCCTGCAACTGGGCTCGCTGGGCGAGCTACCCATCGTGCTAACAACTGGACTGGTAATCGGCTGTCTGGCAGCGCTGTTCATCCATTCACTACAGTTTTTTTCGCGCCAAGCAACAGACCGGCCCCTATGGCAGCGCACCACCCTCGGCGGTCTGCTCGTCGGTCTTTGCGCCATCATCATCCCCGAGGTAATGAGCCTGGGTTATGACACCGTCAATGGCGCCATGCTGGGCCAGATTGGTTTTTGGCTGCTGCTAGCCATCGTCGCCTTTAAAATACTGGCCACCACCGCCGGACTGGGTCTGGGCATTCCTGGCGGCCTGATTGGCCCGACCTTGATTATAGGTGCCTGCGCCGGCACCGCCTTTGGCCTGGTTGCGGCCCAGCTCAGTCCCGGCTCGACTTCTAATCCAGCCCTGTATGCCATGATCGGTATGGGTGCCATGATGGGTGCCACCCTGCAGGCACCGCTGGCCGCACTCATCGCCCTGCTAGAGCTGACCGCCAACCCCAACATCATCATGCCGGGCATGCTCGCCATCGTCGCCGCCAACCTGGTCAGCAGTCAGTTATTCGGCAAAGAGTCCGTCTTCATCATGCTGATGCGCGCCCGCGGCCTCAATTACAACGAAGACCCCATCGCCCAATCGCTACGGCGGGTCAGTGTCGCCAAGGCCATGAAACAAAATATCGCCAGCTGCCCAGCACAACTATCACGCCAACAGGCTGATGAGATACTGCAACTGCAACCGCAATGGCTACTGCTGCAACCCAGCGGCAAGCCGGCCTACATCCTGCCCGGTGCCGACCTGGCTCGGCATCTGCAAAGCCGCGATTATGACGTGATCGATTTTGAGCAATTGCCAGCCAGCCGCCGGAATGTGATTGCCATTGATCTGCGCGCCACCCTGCAGGAAGGACTGGAGCAACTGCGTAAACAACGCTGTGATGCGCTGTATGTCGTTGACCAGGATTCAGCCGATAGCCAGCAGGCACTGGGCATCGTCACCCGTGAGGACATCGAAGAGCACTATCATTACCCAGGGCAATCCCCTACAGAGAACAACAATCCCGCCTGAGACTGGCATTTTCTGGTTCGGCTGTGATACAAACATGCCCCACCGATTCAGTCGACAAGGAATAAGCCCATGCTGTGGCTCAAAGCACTTCATCTCATCTTTATGGTCACCTGGTTTGCCGGGCTGTTTTATTTGCCGCGCCTGTTCGTCTATCACGCCATGAGCGATGATGCGATCAGCAACGACCGCTTCAAAGTCATGGAACGCAAACTGTTCTACGGCATCATGACCCCGGGCGGAGTGCTAACCATCATTTTTGGTCTGTGGATGGTATTTGGTTATGGCGTAGGCCTAGACAGCGGCGGCTGGTTCCACGTCAAAATGGCCCTGATTCTGGCCCTGGTCGGCTATCACGTCTATTGCGGCAAGCTGATGCTGGATTTCAAACATGACCGCAACAAGCGCAGCCACGTCTATTTTCGCTGGTTCAACGAAGCACCGGTACTGGCGTTGATTGCTATCATCATTTTAGCGGTGCTGCAGCCCTTCTAGGGCAATAAACCTGGAAAACACACGGTTAACAAACCCTGTTTATACACAATGCTTTGGCAATAACAAGACTTGACTTTTTATTTGCCGCATAAAAACAACAAAAACATTAAGCATTAATTAAGTTATTTGTTTTCAATGACTTACAGAACAGGGCAGTATGTCACCAAAATGACAAATTTGTAACAGTAACGGGTAGTTAGGGACACTACTCCAGTTTAATCCACAAAGTTATCCACAGCTTCTGTGGATAAACTGACAGCCGACAACAAAACAATAACTTAGCGATGGAAGCTAGCAAACCTAGTCCTGCTATCAACTAAAATAAGCCATTCGAGACAGCAAAATAAGGAAGTGCTAGGCTTTGGCCATGCCGAAATCTGAACTCATTTTACGGGTGGCGATACCCTCGCCGCTCTACAGCAGCTTTGACTACCTGCCGCCAGACCATTGTGACCCCAGCCAGCTAAAAAAGGGCATGCGCCTACGTCTGCCGTTTGGCCGCAGCCAGACCGTTGGCATCCTGCTCGAAGTCAGTAACAAGTCTCAAGTTGAACGTCACAAGCTCAAGGCTGCCATCGAGGTTCTCGACAGCGAAGCGCTGCTGCCGAATGAACTGATGTCCTTACTGCAATGGTGTAGCGACTATTACCATCATCCCATCGGTGAGACGCTGGCCACGGCCCTGCCTACCACACTGCGCCAGGGCGAGGCAGCTGTCGCCAAACATCGCTCTTTATGGAGCATCACTACGGCAGGCCGTGAAGTCGACAGCGACAAACTGGCCAAACGCGCCAAGCGCCAGGCCGACCTGCTGCTGCGACTCAGCGCCAGTCAGGTTGGCCTCACTGCCGACCATTTCAAGGAGCTACCGCGCACCTGGATCGACGCCATGGCCGTGCTGGTCAAAAACGGCTGGGCCGAGATGGAACAGATCCCAGCGCTGGAATTTGGCAATACCAAACCAGAGACTGGCCCCGAACTCAATGACGCACAGGCTGAAGCGGTCGAACGGATACAGAACTGTCTCGGCATGTTCAGTGCGTTCCTGCTCGACGGCGTGACCGGCAGCGGCAAGACCGAGATCTATCTGCGCAGCATTGAAGCCGTGCTGAAAAACAATCAACAAGCCCTGGTACTGGTGCCCGAGATCACCCTGACGCCGCAGCTGGTGGGGCGTTTCAAACGCCGTTTCAATGTGCCAATGGCCGTGATGCATTCAGGACTTAACGACCGTGAACGCCTCAATGCCTGGCTGTTTGCCCGTAACGGTGAGGCCAGCATCATCATCGGCACCCGTTCGGCGGTGTTCACGCCCATGAGTCGACCCGGCATCATCATCGTCGACGAAGAACACGACACCTCATTTAAGCAGCAATCCGGGCTACGCTATTCGGCCCGCGACCTGGCCATCGTCCGCGCCCGTAAGCTCGACATCCCGATCGTATTGGGATCAGCCACACCGTCGCTGGAAAGCCTGCTCAACGTCGAACAACTACGCTATCAACAACTATCTCTGCCCAAGCGGGCCGGCAGCGCCAAGCCACCCACGGTTTCATTAATGGATGTGCGCAACCAGAATATGGAAGAGCAGCTCTCCGCGCCACTGACACAGTTAATGCAACGTCATCTCGACAATGGCAACCAGGTGCTGTTATTCCTCAACCGGCGCGGTTTTTCGCCCAGCATCATCTGCCACGAATGTGGCTGGGTCGGCCACTGTCGCCGCTGCGACACCCACATGACCCTGCATATGCAAAAACGCCATCTGCGCTGTCATCACTGCGGCAGCCAACGACCTGTACCGCAGCAATGCCCGGACTGCGGCAGTGTTGACCTGCGGCCGCTGGGTGCCGGCACGGAACGGATAGAAACCGTGCTGACGGAACAATTCCCAGACATCCCCATCAGCCGCATCGACCGCGATTCAACCCGCAACAAGGGCAGCCTCGATGCAATTTTGAATGACATCAACAGCGGTGAGCGACGCATCCTCATCGGCACCCAGATGCTGGCTAAAGGCCATCACTTCCCCGATGTCACCCTGGTTGGCATCCTCGACGGTGATCAGGGTCTGTTCGGGGTCGACTTCCGTGCTGGTGAGCGCATGGCCCAGCTCATCATCCAGGTCACCGGTCGTGCCGGTCGTGGCGACAAACCCGGCCAGGTGGTGATCCAGACCCATCATCCGGAAAACCCCATGTTGCAACTGCTGTGTCAGCAGGGTTATCACGCCTTCGCCAAGGCGGCACAAAGCGAACGCCAGCTCACCGCCCTGCCACCCTATAGTCACATGGCGCTGTTACGGGCCGAAGCCAGCCATTCGCTGCCGCCGGAAAACTTTCTGCATCAGGCCCACAACCTGGCCGAACAGCTGGGCACACAAGGTGTAGAACTCTACGGCCCCATGCCGGCGGTGATGGAACGCCGTGCCGGCAAGTATCGTTATCAACTGTTGCTACAGGCACAAAAACGCGCCGACCTGCATCGCCTACTAGGGCCATGGACGGTGCAGCTCAACAAACTGCCTGAGGCACGCAAGGTACGCTGGTCATTGGATGTCGATCCCGTCGACCTAATCTAAGTAGGGCGGGCCCCGCCCGCCATGAGGTTTTGAATAAACTGATTGGCGGGTGGGCCCCGCCCTACACCACTGATTAAATGTAGCAGCCAATGGTGCGCGCGGCGCACCCTACATCTGAATTCAATCCTTATAGATTCAAGCCTGCGCCGGAATGACGGCGCAAAAAATAAATTGACACTCTATTGGGTGGTTGCGCTAACAAACCCCAACAAGGGATAATCACCCCCCAACAATCAACCCCCCCTGTAGGATTCCTCTGTGAAACACCATCTTGAACAACTGGTCAACGCCGCCATCCAACAACTGCAAGCCGATGCAACATTGCCTGCAGAGCTCAGTTTCAAACTGCAGGTGGAGCGTACCAAGGACCGACAACATGGTGATTTCGCCTGTAACGTGGCCTTGATGCTGGCCAAACCAGCCAAGCGCAAACCACGCGACATTGCCGAGGCGATTGTTGCCGTACTCGGCAGTTCAGATCAGGTAGTTAAGGTTGAGATTGCCGGCCCCGGTTTCATCAACTTCTTCCTTAGCCCATCGGCCTATCATGCAGTGATTGGCCAGGTGCAGGAACAGGCTGATAACTTTGGCCGCAGCAGCCTTGGCGCTAACAAATCAATACAGGTGGAATTCGTTTCCGCCAACCCAACCGGCCCACTACATGTTGGTCATGGTCGCGGCGCGGCTTATGGGGCCACAGTCGCCAACCTGCTCGACGCAGTTGGTTACAAGGTTCATCGCGAATATTATGTCAACGATGCCGGTCGGCAGATGGACATCCTCGCCGCCTCGGTGTGGCTGCGTTATCTGGAACAATGCGGCGAAGCATTTGCATTTCCATCCAACGGTTACAAAGGCGACTATGTACTCGACATCGCCGCCGCCCTGCACAAAATCCATGGTGACAAACTGCATCATGCCGCAGACAAAGTTTTTGCTGGCGTGCCCGCTGATGAACCTGCCGGTGGCGACAAAGAACAACACATCGATGCTCTGGTAAACAACGCCAAGCAGCTGTTAGGTGCCGAGGATTACCGCGCCGTTTTCGACCAGGGTCTGAACACTGTTTTGACAGACATTCGCGAAGACCTTTCCGGTTTCAACGTTAACTACGACGAATGGTATTCAGAGCGTTCATTGATGGAGAGTGGCGCAGTAGAAAAAGCCATTGAACGCCTCAAGGCCAGCAAGCATCTCTATGAACAAGGCGGTGCCTGGTGGTTCCGCTCCACTGACTTCGGTGATGATAAAGATCGCGTCGTCGTTCGCGACAACGGCCAAACCACTTACTTCGCTTCTGACATCGCCTATCACATGGATAAACTGGAACGCGGTTATGATCGCGTCATCGATGTCTGGGGTGCCGATCATCACGGTTATGTGCCACGCGTCAAAGCCGCACTGGAAGCCCTGGGGGATGACTCAAGCAAACTCGATGTATTGCTGGTGCAATTTGCCATCCTTTATCGCGGCGGCGAACGGGTACAGATGTCGACACGTTCAGGTTCATTCGTCACCCTGCGCGAACTGCGTGAAGAGGTCGGTAACGATGCCGCACGTTTTTTCTATGTCATGCGCAGATGCGAACAACACATGGACTTCGATCTTGATCTGGCCAAATCACAATCCAGTGACAACCCGGTCTACTACATCCAATACGCCCACGCCCGCGTTTGCAGTGTGTTGCGACAAATGACAGAAAAGGGTTTTAGTCACGACAACGCCAATGGCTTAGCCAATCTGGATCTGTTGAGTGAATCGCATGAACAAGCACTACTGGTCAGTCTGTCACGTTATCCTGAAGCGCTTGAAACGGCAGCACTCAGTCACGAACCACATCAACTGGCCAACTACCTGCGTGACCTGGCCAATGAGTTCCATACCTATTACAACGCCCATCAGTTTCTGGTCGATGATGCCAAAATTCGCGACGCACGTCTGAGCCTCACCCTGGCGGTGAAACAGGTCATCAAAAATGGTCTTGAACTATTAGGCGTATCTGCGCCGGAGGCCATGTAGTCAATGACAAAGGACTACAAGAACACCCCTAGAAGCAGCGATAAGAAGACGACAAAACGGGTACCAAAAAAAAATAGCTACACCTCAACCCAGAAAACCAGCAGCGTTAAAAAACCCACCCCGGGGTGGGTATGGCTGCTTGGCGGTCTGGCGATTGGCCTAAGCGTTGCCGCAATTGTTTACTTCTATGACCGGGGCGATGAAACGGTCAAGACCGCCACCAAGGTCGTAACCGATGCCATCAAAGCTGTACCCAAACCACAGCTGCCAGGCAAAGATGGCGCTGCAGAAAAAGACGATGGCCCACGCTTTGATTTTTATACCTTATTGCCTGAGCTTGAGGTGCTGATCCCTGAAAGTGAAATCAAAGAAGAACAGGCTCGCATCAAAGAGAAAAACAATGTCGCCTACATGATCCAGGTTGGTTCATTTCGTTCCTATGGTGAAGCCGACAGCCTCAAGGCACAAATGGCTATGCTCGGCATCGAGGCCGACATCGACCCGGTATCCAGCAAAGGCGAACAATGGTTACGCGTACGGGTTGGCCCATTTACCGACAAACGCAAATTAAACAAAACCCGTAACCGTTTGCACAAAAACAATATCAACACCATGTTAGTGCAGATCAAAAAATAGAGCGCGGTAGCGAAACAGGTCGAAAATGGATTAACAACTTACTTAGTTAATCACTTAGCACTTCTCAGTGAATGGTTGAGTTCGGCCAACACCAGCCATTTTGCTATTGTCATCAAGCAGTGAGTTTTTCTGAAAGCAGCCATTTATCGTTGGTTTCATGAAAGGCATAAATGCAATGAAACGGACAGCCGAAGAAATTTGGTTTCATCAAAATGGAAATTCAGAAAGCGAATATTAAAGTCCGTTAGCTGAGCCCAGAATACTCTACCTAATTTACTCTAGGGAAACACCCAGCTGCTTGTCTATCTGCATTCGAATGTTTGCGACGTCTAGGGGTTTGGTTATATAGCCTGAAAAACCAGCGGCCTTGCCTCGTTCGATATCAGAAAGCATGGCATAGGCGGTGACAGCGATAACAGGTATGTTTTTTAGCATGCTATCCGCTTTAAGCACTTCCAACACTTGATAGCCATCCATGCCAGGCATGTTAATGTCGAGCAAGATTAGTTCAGGCTGTTGCGTCTTTGCCAGCTCTATACCCAGCGCGGGTGTGTGAGCCGTTAGTAAATTGATATGCGTACGTCGTCTGAGTATTTGCCCAACCAACTCCAGATTGGCTGGGTTGTCATCAATATAAAGCACGCGGTGTCGCGCTGCATTATTTTCAGAGCCTGATCCTACCGTGTTTCTAACTACCGTTATATCATCAGCCACATGTTCATCATGATCAGCCTCGGCTAGTGATTCAAGTGGCAGTTCAATCCAGAATGTACTGCCAGCACCGACCTGACTTTCCATGTCCACTGAGCCGCTCATCATTTCGACAATACGTCGAGTCAGAGTCAGACCGATGCCGGTGCCTTCGATCCCGCTGTTTTCTGCATCTAGGCGATTAAAGGGTTGAAATAGCTCAGCTTGTCGATCATTGGCAATGCCAGGGCCAGTATCTGTAACAAGGATGCGCAATCGCTGCTTGGCTTCGAGCTTTACTTCAAGTGTCACACTGCCACCCATGCGATTGTATTTGATGGCGTTGGAAAGCAAGTTGATCAGGGCCTGTTTTAGACGCGTACGGTCGGCTCGCACCATTGCGCCTTTCAAACAGGTGTGGCTGATCTGAATGTCACGTTTGTCGGCCAGGGTAGTTACCAGAGCCAGGCACTCCTCAACGATCGTGCATACCTCTACAGATTCTAGTGACATGTCTATGTGGCCAGACTCGATCCTAGATAAGTCGAGCACTTCGTTGATGAGTTTCAGCAGGTGATTGCCAGCCTTGAAGATCACTTGCGCATTGTTTTTTTGTTCGGAGGTAAGACTGTCATCAATAGTCATAAGCTGGCTGAAACCAAGAATTGCATTCATTGGGGTGCGCAACTCATGACTCATCGATGACAAAAACTCTGATTTGGCTAAGTTTGCTACTTCGGCTTCTCGTTTGGCAATGGAAAGTTCATGGGTTCGTTCTTCGACACGAGCTTCCAAATTATTTTTTGCATTTAGCAGCTCTTCCTCGGCCCGTTTAGCGTCAGTAATATCGTCAATGATTGTGAAAAAATGGGGCCTACCCTTGAATTCGATTACAGATATATGAGCCTCGACCGTACGGATAGCGCCATCGGCCAGACAGTGATCGAAAATGAAGCGTTTTTTTTCTCCCACAAGTGCCATCTGTCTTTGAGGGGCGATCTTCTCCTCAGACAGTAGATTGATTTTGTCGACACTCATGCCGCGCATAGTCTCCAGGGCGTAGCCGTAAAAATTTGCTGCGGCAGGATTGGCATCCACTATCATGCGAGCCTGAGGATCTATCAATAACATAACCGCGCTGTGAAGCTCGAACATCTGGCGAAAAGGCAATTTTAACTCCCGTTTTTTAATACTGATGACATAGTTCAACCTTCAATAATACGTGATGCTGGTCAACCTCATCGCAACTACCCCAGTATGCTACTAGCAGCATACGCTTTTGTTACAGGGATTAAATACTCAGATTCACCGAGCTTCGTTCAGACTCATTTCTAGATTGGAAAACACTTGGACTTAGATTGGGTTATCGACCATAGGCATAAATAATTCACAAGGCTCTTAGCTAATTAGTTGTAAGCTATGGAACCTATGAACAAGTCTTTCCGACATCAGGGATTGATCGACGGTTAACCGTATTATTTATTGTTGAGCTGAAATCGAAAATAGCTGCTAAAAACACAAATTCGTTACGCATAAACGGCCCATCTACAATCATTCAAAAAAAACAAATCAATCAAATCGATAATGCTTTTTCACCGCAGCACGAATCTCCCAGATACACGACATACCGGCAGGAAAGGTAACTCGATCACCCTTGCTCATTTGCACTGGCTCACCACCATCGGGCGTCACCACTACATCACCGTCGAGAAAGTAGCAGGTCTCATTGGCATCGTATGTCCAGGGAAAGGTTGAGATTTCCTTTTCCCAGATTGGCCAGGCTAATACACCATCGGCCTCAAGCTGATCACGACCAATCTGAGGTTCAATTTTAATTTCGTCCATGTTTTTTTCTCTTAATCTTCGTGGTAGGTATAACCCGTCAGGCCTGCCTGTAATTCTGTGAGATAAAGTTTTTTATTCTGTTCAGTCAGGTCTGAATTATTCAATTTGGTTTCGTAAGACGCCAACAATTCTGAGGCATCAAAATGGACGTAGGCCAGCAACTCATCAACGGCGTCACCATACTCAGGGCTGACCATTTGATAACCCGTTTCGGTTAACTCCACATCCACTGAATCTGTATCACCAAACAGGTTATGCATGTCACCCAAGGTTTCCTGATAGGCGCCGACCAACATCATGCCCAGCAGATACGGTTTGTCGCTGGAATATGAATGTAAAGGCAAACTGGTTTCCAGGCCTTCGTTATCAACATAGTGATCAATGCGTCCATCCGAATCACAGGTCAGATCTTGAATCACTACTCGCCGGGTGGGTTCTTCATCAAGCCGATGCAGAGGCATGATGGGAAACACTTGATCGATGGCCCAGACATCGGGCAGCGACTGAAACAAGGAAAAATTACAGAAGTATTTGTCGGCCTGTTTTTCATTCAATTCATCCAACAGTTCACGTTGGGCACGGATAGCAGGATTAAGCCGCGCCTTGACCTTGGCACAGACAAGATAATAAAGCTGTTCGGCACGGGCGCGCTGTTCCAGGTTCATCAGGCCCTGGGTATACATGTCCTGGGTCTGCTGCAACCAGTGCACCGCATCGTGGTATGCCTCTAGCGGTGAACCAATGTCAGACTGGCTCATTACGTTCCACAGGTATTGGATCGCCTTCGGGTCTGCGTCATTTTCCAGAGCATCAACATCTTCTGGAATCTCGATGATGTCACTATCAATGACATTGGTAATCAACATGGCATGGTGAGCCGTCAGGGCACGACCTGATTCAGAGATGATCATCGGCTGCGGCAACAACTTTTCTTCGCACACCACCTTCAATGCATGGACAACATTGTTGGCATATTCCTGAACGCTGTAGTTCATTGAACAGTAGCTGCGCGAACGAGTGCCCTCATAGTCCACACCCAGACCGCCACCAACATCGACATACTCTAACGCCACATCCAGGCCGTGCAGCTCGGCGTAATAACGTGCCACCTCACGCATGCCGCCCTGGATGTCGCGAATATTGGCAATCTGTGAACCAAGATGACAATGCAGCATCTGCAAGGTCTGCAATTTACCTTCTTGACGCAAACAGTTAACCACCGCCAGCACCTGACTCGAGGTCAGACCAAATTTAGATTTCTCACCACCGGTGTTCTGCCATTTACCGGCACCGATAGAGGCTAGCCGCACCCGCACGCCGAGCATCGGTTCTATGCCAAGTTTGTCCGACTCTTGCAACACCAACTGCAACTCGGATGGCTTTTCGATAACAATAAACACCTTAAAACCAAGCCGCTGACCAATCAGCGCCAGGCGAATATATTCTCTATCTTTATAGCCATTACAAACAATCACGCCACCCGGCTGGCTCATACCCAGCACCGCCATCAATTCAGGTTTGCTGCCGGCCTCCAGGCCGATGCGGCCGCCACCGTTCTGACAGATATGTTCGACTACGGTGCGTTGCTGGTTAACCTTGATGGGGTAGACTGCGGTGTAACCGCCCTGATAATCATCTGCCTCCATGGCCAGGTCAAAGGCAGCGCAAAGCGTCGCCACACGGTCACGCAGGATATCGGTAAAACGCAGCAACACCGGCAAGGATAATTTCTGCTCTGCCAGACGTTGACTCAACTCATAGACATCAATCCCCGGCTTGCTCGTATCGCGATCTGGATAGACCAGCAAATGGCCCTGCTGATTGATATCAAAATAGCCGCCACCCCAATGAGCCACATTGTAGGTGCTGCGTGCCCGATCCAGATTCCAGTTCATTATTCCCTCTACAGACCCTGTCGGGTTGATATACAATTGGCCGTTATTATAAGGCTCATATCGCCGTGGATGGCACTGAATTTTAACCGTTAGGGGGTTACTAATGACACTGGACAAAAACTGGTTCAGCGAGCAACACGCCGGTGCAGGCTCTGCCTTTTCTCTCAAGATCACAGAGAAGCTGCACGAAGAACAAACCCCGTTTCAGCATATTGAAATCTACGACACGGAAGAGTTCGGCAAGCTGATGGTCATCGACGGCTGTTATATGGTCACTAGCCGCGAAAACTTTCTCTATCACGAAATGATGAGCCACCCTGCGCTGTTCACCCATCCCGATCCCAAAAAGGTCTTGATCATCGGCGGTGGCGACTGCGGCACTCTGCGTGAAGTGCTGAAACACCGCGATGTGGAACAGGCCTGGCAGGTGGATATCGATGAAGCCGTTACCCGCCTGTCAGAGAAATATTTTCCTGAACTATGTATCGCTAATGGTGATGGCCGCGCTGAGCTGCTGTTTGAAGATGGCATTAAATGGGTTAAGGAATCAGAGCCTGGCAGCGTTGACATCATCATTGTCGACAGCACCGACCCGATCGGCCCGGCCGAAGGGTTGTTCGGCGAGGCCTTTTACAGAGACTGCTTCCACGCCCTGGACTCAGACGGCATCCTAGTGCAACAGAGCGAATCGCCCCTTTATCATCTTGACCTGATCAAGAGCATGCACAAACACATGCGCCATGCCGGCTTTGAGGTCACCAAGACCCACCACTTTCCTCAGCCCAGCTATCCTAGCGGCTGGTGGAGTGCCACCATGGCCAGCAAAGAAACCACCGGCCTGGACGGCTTTCGTGAAGACGATGTCCGTAACAAGACCTTCAAAACCCGCTATTACAACGCCGATATGCACCGGGCAGCACTGGCACAGCCAGAGTTTTGCAAAGAAGCCGGACTCGGTTAAAGCCAAATCCGGACAATAAAAAAGGCCGCGCCTGGATATATCCAGGCGCGGCCTTTTTTGTTCTTATCTCAAGCAACCAGCGCTATGAGGGTTCGGCATTCCTTTTCTCACGCTTGGCCAAAAAGATGGCAAAGATCACCGGCAATACCACCACAATAACGATTGCAGCCGTTGCCAGCGTCCCTTCAGGGGTATCTGCCTTGGCGATTGCGATCACCACACCAATCATCGCCAGGGTAGCAAGGGTATAACCAACAAACCGAATCAACTCTTTCATCTTAAAAATCCTGCCATTGAGATCAAATATGCTGAAGATTGTACATGATCTTTACCCACCAGGGGCTGTGAACCTTACACCCCACCAAACCTGAGCGTATTTCTCATCCATCTTGACGCACTGATATGCTAGCATCTACCCCCTGAACGAGGCCTGTTAGTGCAATCAGCCTCCTCAAATGGCCATGCAAACATATCCACTCATGATAATGGCCTGTTGTTGCTAATAAAAACCAGATAAGGATGACCTGCTTCAATGTCCATAGAAATTAGAAAAGGCACCGTTGCCGCCATCACCCAGGCCGAAGGGAAAAATGCCAGCATCTGCCGTGTTGATGATCAAGATTTCGAATTAAACCGCGACCTGGTAGACAAGGTAAATATTGGTGATGATATTGCTATTGCCGGCAATGCCAATGAGCAGAGCATGAAAGCGCTGGCGGTCAACAACCTGAGTCTGAAAAGAGTCTCATCAGTTGATCCTACCAACATCGTTTTAGCGATGGGTTTTAGTGGTTTCCTCTTCTTTCTATTCTTTGTCCTTGGCGCACAGAATTTTTCTGCTGGCATCATGTCCCTGGCGGCGCTTAATCTAGCCCTAAGCCTGGCTGGCCTGGTAGCGATAGGCATTAGCATCATGCATTTGCGACGCCTTCGCCAAGCCTTGGCCAAGTGCAAATATACCTAAACAGTTTCGCCAGCCATTGCTGCATAAAAAAGCGAGCCCCATAAAGGGCTCGCTTTTTTCTCGCCACCTAAAAGCTATAAGCCTTTTATCAAGGCCAAAACCTGTTCCGCATGGCCGTCGGCGCTGACGCCATAAATTGCCTCCGCGATCTCACCCTGTTTATTGATAATAAAGGTTGAGCGGACAATGCCCATTTTCTTAACACCATTCTTTTCCTTTTCCTGCCACACAGCATAGCTTTCACACAGCTCACCGGAAACATCCGCCAGCAAATCCATTTTCAGGCCATACTTTTCAATAAAGGCCTGATGGCTCTGGCAAGAGTCTTTACTGACACCGATTACCACAGTATCAGCCGCAGCAAACTCACCAATAAGCGCAGTGAACTGATTCGCCTCAATCGTGCAACCAGAGGTGTCGTCTTTGGGATAAAAGTACAGCACCACATTTTTCATGCCCTTGTAGTCCGACAGGCTGATGGTTTTATTGTCCTGATTCACTGAACTGAAATCCGGCGCTATTTGATTCTTCTGCAACATTTTTTCTTCCTGTTTTTATGTTTCATTCAAAACTTGGTGGCATGACCTTAGTTCAAGCACACCCCGCTCTCAAGCTTTTATTAGGCACAAAAAAGCCCGGGTAGTTTCCTACCCGGGCGCAAACACCAATTGCAATGGAGGGTTGGTGTTATTTACCAGAGGTAAATTCTGGATAGGCCTCCAGCCCACATTCGGCCAAATCAACGCCGTTGTACTCATCTTCTTCGCTAACACGAACACCCATGATGGCTTTCAGTGCCAACCAAACAATCAGACTAGCGACAAAGACCCAAACAAAGATGGTAGCAGCGCCAGCCAACTGACCCATGATGGTTCCGTTTGGACCCATGGCAACAGCCAGCAGACCCCAGATACCAACCACACCGTGAACCGAGATGGCACCGACAGGATCATCGATCTTCAGCTTATCCAAAGTCAGGATAGAAAACACCACCAGCACGCCACCAACCACACCAATGACAGTCGCCATCATTGGTGACGGCCAGTCAGGACCCGCAGTGATAGCTACCAAGCCAGCCAGAGCGCCATTACAAGCCATAGTTAGGTCAGCCTTACCGAACAGCAGTCGAGCCGTAATCAGGGCAGCCATCACGCCACCAGCAGCAGCAGCATTAGTATTAAGGAACACCATCGCAACAGCGTTAGCGTTAACAATGTCACCCAATTTCAGCACTGAACCACCGTTGAAACCAAACCAGCCCATCCACAGAATGAAGGTACCCAGCGCTACCAACGGCATGTTGGTGCCAGGGATTGCGTTGATTTCACCGTTTTTACCGTATTTACCTTTACGTGCACCCAGTACCAACACAGCAGCCAGGGCAGCAGCAGCACCGGCCATGTGAACAATGCCTGAACCAGCAAAGTCAGAGAAACCCAGATCACCCAGGTTGTACAGACCAAAAACGTCGTTACCACCCCAGGTCCATGAACCTTCCATTGGGTAGATCACAGCCGTCATTACCACTGCGAAAGCCAGGAAGGCCCACAATTTCATGCGCTCAGCGACTGCACCAGAAACGATAGACATGGCAGTAGCAACAAACACCACCTGGAAGAAGAAATCGGATGCGCCGGAATAAACAGCACCGCCTTCAAAGCCCTCTTCAGCAGATTTGGCCAGGGCATCAGCCACCAGTGTTTCACCACCAGAGATGCCTGACAGGAACCAGCCGCCGCCGTACATGATTTCATAACCGCAAATCAGATACATCATGCAAGAGATCGCAAACAGGGCGATGTTCTTGGTCAGAATTTCGGTGGTGTTCTTGGAACGCACCATACCGGCCTCGAGCATCGAAAAGCCCGCCGCCATCCACATTACCAATGCGCCACACACCAGAAAATAAAAGGTGTCTATGGCGTACTGTAGTTGAAAAATATTGCCTTCCATCTTTCTCTACCTCTCAGTTTGCTTAAAGGGCTTCGGTGCCGGACTCGCCGGTACGAATACGAATCACCTGCTCAAGGCTGGTGACAAAGATTTTGCCGTCACCGATCTTGCCGGTATTGGCTGCCTTGCTGATCGCCTCGATCACCTGATCAAGCAGATCCGCCGCAATAGCGATATCAATCTTCACCTTGGGTAGAAAATCCACCACATACTCAGCGCCACGATAGAGCTCGGTATGCCCTTTTTGACGACCGAAACCCTTCACCTCGGTCACGGTGATGCCTTGCACCCCGATCTCCGAGAGCGCCTCGCGGACATCGTCCAACTTAAAAGGCTTGATAATTGCCGTTACCAGTTTCATTGCACTCTCCTTAATTGAAATTTCATCACAGGGCATGGCCCCAAACATCTGTATATTTTTATGCAGCTGTAACAGGCATACAGCATTAGCCGTGCCAATCTTTTATTTTGTTATTTTTCAAAAAGTTACACGCGCAACCCTATTGGCAGATGCAGGCCACGCACCATTTCGAATATGAGCAACAGTGATATCGCACCAGTGTGGTGCGCTTTTCTGGGGCGTTCAGTCATCAGCCAAATTGGCGTAAACTTGGCCCACCAAAACAAAAGGAATAACCATGTTTGAACCAAAGATGCTCGACGACCTGGCTAGAAAACTGGCCGACTCGGTCCCCTCCGGCGTGCGCGAACTACAACAGGATATGGAGAAGAATCTTCACGCCACCCTGCAGTCAGCCTTCAGCAAACTGGACTTGGTGACACGGGAAGAATTTGAAGTGCAGGCTGCACTATTGGCGCGCAGCCGCGCCAAATTAGACGAGCTGGAAAAGCTGGTCGCGGCACTGGAACAAGGCCAACAGAACTAAGCCAGCAATAAAATCGATTGCCAGCCGCAGCCAGGCTGGCAATAATCAACCAATACGCGAACACAGATGGACAAGGGGGTCTAATGTCACTCGCTGTTGTTTATAGCCGAGCCGGTGCAGGGATAGATGCGCCACTGGTGACGGTCGAAGTCCACCTGGCCAATGGTTTGCCCAGCCTGTCCATCGTCGGTCTGCCCGAGGCGGCCGTTAAAGAGAGCAAGGACCGGGTTCGCGGCGCACTCTTAAATAGCCAATTCGATTTTCCGGCGCGGCGCATCACTATCAACCTGGCACCGGCCGACCTGCCCAAGGAGGGCGGCCGCTTTGATCTGCCCATAGCCCTGGGCATCCTCGCCGCCTCCGGCCAGATCCCTAAAGATAGACTCGGTGACTACGAATTTGTCGGCGAACTGGCCCTGAGTGGTGAACTGCGCGGTATTCGTGGTGTGCTGCCGGTCGCGGCACAATGCCGCAACGCCAAACGGGCACTGATACTGCCCGAAGAAAACGGTGATGAGGCCACTCTGGCCGGTGATGTCACCATCCTCGCCACCAATCACCTGTTAAAGGTCTGCGCCCACCTTAATGGCACGACCAAGCTGCAAGCCCAAGCACCAATGACCATACCGCCCATGCCTGACAGCATTGCTGATCTCAGCGACGTGCGCGGCCAGCATCATGCCAAACGGGCGTTGGAGATCGCAGCCGCTGGTGGTCATTCACTACTGATGGCTGGTCAGCCCGGCACCGGCAAGACCATGCTCGCCAGCCGCCTGCCTGGCATCCTGCCGAGCATGACAGAAGAAGAGGCGCTGGAGGCGGCGGCGATCCAGTCCATCAGTCACGCGGGCTTTGAAACATGCAACTGGAAGCAACGGCCGTTTCGTTCACCACACCACACCGCCTCGGGTGTGGCCTTGGTGGGGGGCGGCAGTAGTCCACGACCAGGCGAGATCTCACTGGCCCACAACGGCGTGATGTTTCTCGATGAGCTGCCGGAATATGATCGTAGAGTTTTAGAGGTGCTGCGCGAACCGCTGGAATCCGGCAAGGTGACTATCTCCCGCGCCGCCCGGCAGGCCGAATTCCCCGCCCGCTTTCAATTGATTGCGGCCATGAACCCCTGTCCCTGCGGCTATCTGGGTGACAGCAGTGGCCGCTGCCGTTGCACCTCAGACCAGATACAACGCTATCGCAGCCGCATCTCCGGCCCTATCCTCGACCGCATCGACATGCACATCGAAGTGCCGCCGGTGCCGAAAGAAATGCTCTATGGCGAAACCGCCAGCAACAGCGAAACCAGCGCCGAGGTCAGGGTGCGAGTAGAAACGTCTCGCCAACGACAACAACAGCGTTCAGGCAGGGCCAATCATCAGCTCAGCAGTCGTGAGATAGAAAAGTTTTGCCGCCTGGATCAGAACAATCGTTCATTGCTAGAGCAGGCGATAGACAGGCTTGGACTATCAGCGCGAGCCAGCCATCGCATCCTGCGTGTGGCTCGCACCATTGCCGATCTGGATAGCTCTGATGAAATAAAAACCAGCCACCTCAGTGAGGCTATTTCATACCGGCGACTGGATCGTCGCCAAAATTAATCTGTTAACCAATCCTGGGGATTGTCCAGTCAGAATTTTCAAACCACTCATCGAGACTTTCCACATCAATCGGACGACACATAAAATAACCCTGCCCCATATCACAACCAAGCGCCTTCAATGTCTGCCATGACTGGTCGGTTTCAACACCCTCGGCAATCACTTTGAGGCCCATGTTATGGGCAAGATCTATGGTCGACTGAACAATAACCTTGTCGTTATTATCGCCATCCATCTCCATTACAAACGAGCGATCGATTTTGATCTCATCAACAGGCAAACGTTTCAGATATGCCAGCGATGAATAACCCGTACCAAAGTCATCAATAGATAAACTCACACCCATTTCATCTAGCAATGACAAAATTTCAAGCGCCCGTTTTGGATCTGACATAACCGCTGTTTCAGTCAATTCCAAAGTCAGGTATTTAGGATCCACACCCGCCTCATTCAAAGCATTCCCTATGGATTCAACCAAACCAGGATCACGTAGACTTTGTGCCGACAAATTAATAGCGACATTTAGCATGATGCCTTTGTCATGCCATTGACGTGCCTGTTCCACAGCGGTTTTCAACACCCACTCGGTTAAGGGGTGGATCAATCCAGTCTGTTCCGCCATCGGGATAAAAGAATCTGGCGGAATAAAACCACGCTCAGGATGGATCCAACGCAGCAAGGCTTCCACACCATAGACCTCACCTGTTTCGATATAGATTTTTGGTTGATAAAACAACTTCAACAGATTGTTTTGAAGCGCGTGTTTGAGCTCAGTTTCCATGGTCAACTCAAGCACATTATGGGTATCTATTTCAGACTCATAAAATGCATAACCAAGCTGGTTATGCTTGGCGTAATACATGGCCACATCAGCACGCTGCATCAACTCGTTTTGAATCTCGCCGTGATATGGAAACATCACCATGCCGATACTGACACCAGCATGCAGACTATTACCGTCAATCATAAACGGCTCAGACAATGCTGCGCCAATACGCTCAGCAACAATCCTAGCCCCTTGTATATCAACAACCTTAGGTAGCAACGCGGCAAATTCATCACCACCTAAACGAGCAATGGTATCGGCCTCTCTAACAACTGATCGAATACGCTCACCTGCCTGGGCCAGTAACTGATCACCAATGTGATGCCCCAAGGTGTCATTAATATATTTAAACCGATCAAGGTCCATCATAAATAGAGAAAAGACCAAACCTTCTCGCTTACACAGCAGAATCAACTGATTCAAGCGATCATAAAACAGATCGCGATTCGGCAGCCCCGTCAGAGAGTCAGTAAAAGCTAACCGCTCAAGTTTCTGATACGCCTCATGCAACTCACTAGTAAAGGCATTAAAACCTATGGCCAGCTGACTTATCTCTTTATTGCCACCAACTTCAATTGTTTGCCCAAGATGATCATTATTTTCGCGCAACAGAGCCAGCTGACTTGTTAATCGTTCCAACGGTAGCAAGGCTGCTTTTTGCAACCAGTACATTGCCATCAATATTGTTAGCAACGTTACTAACGCCGTGCCAAGCAAGACAAACCAGTTTGTTTTCCCTAATTTCTGACGCAATTCGCTTACGTCAAACGCCAGGCTTACAAACAAATATTCTTTTCCTGTTAGGTCTTTTAAAGCATGTTCAACAACAGTGATATCTGAACCTATATTGCTCGGCCATAATTCCGAACGATATGCCACCTGGTGATTCTCGTACTCAATCATCAACGGCATACCAAAATGACGTTCAATATTTTTTATCTCGAGCAAAGGATCAACAATTGTTTGCAAATACCCCTTTAACTTGACGCCGCCAACTGGCACTACAGCGCTCAGATAGAGCTTGCCATCGACCAAACACTTCTTTGAAGCAGGTTGCAGCCTTGCCTGTGCGGTTTTATTTTTAAGCTCACCTATCAAGGCATGGCATGGCAAAACCTTTTTATCTAACGCTGAAGACTCAGCCACAGCACGAGCCACAAGCTCAAACTTGTCATCGAAGACAGCAAATTGCTCAATATCGATTTCGCCTGTCACCACATAATGGCGATAAAACTGATCTTTAAGTTCGCTATGCAACTGATCGGGCTGACTTGCCTCTATGGCCTGGCGAAAGTTTTTATTGGCCTGAATACTCAGCGCAAGCCTAATCGTTTTCTCACGTACATTTTTTATTTGCTCAGAAACTTCGAGGTCGACAATATTGGCGAGACCCTTGCTCTGATTCTCCAGAGTAAGCTGACGGTAAACATCGCCGGTGACAATTGCCAAGATGACAGCCAAACCGCCCATCGCAAGAATGGTAAACACCACACTCGTTCGAATTGACCAACGTTGGATATTTAAAAAAGACATAACTGGCTATTTACTCAAGTATGGAAAGCCTTTCGCTTTCCATTCGTTAAAGCCACCACGTAACCAGTAAATTTTCTTATAACCACAGGCAACGGCCTTGTTAATAGCATTAACACTGCGTGAACACATCACACCATTACAGTAAAATGTTGCTGGAGTTTCGTAGGATGGAATGATCTTGGCGAGACTATTACAGCTGGTGTTCGTATCAGACAGGCTTATTGAAGCCTCGATATAACCCTTATCCCTATCACCTTTATGTCGGGAGTCGATAATAACTAATTGCGAATGTGCCAAAATTTTATCCAGCAAACTCTCTGCCGAAATAATTTTTGCCCCTTCAATTGTTTTAGGCACTTCATCAGCACTTGCCGCAGGCAATGGTGAAACCACTAACAACGCCAGCAGCACCAATTTGCACATTCGTACAAACACAGACGGCTGCCGCCCAAACAACACGCCGTCGGCTGTGCGGAAAATATTGAATTTCGATTTTGACAACAAGATTCACCCAAACAAACCCTAACTACCTGTAAACATCGGCCTTGCTTGATTTTTATTGAGTCTAAAAGCCAGCGCACGAAAGGATTGGGGTAAGTACAGGAACCCTATGGAAACTACGTATAACAGCAGCTAAACAGGGTTGAGAAGGGGTGTTACGGCAAAATAGAGATGGAACTACAACTTAAGCGAAAACAGCGTTTCGTTTATTCCACAGTCCAGCCATCACCGTAGTTATGAGTAATTTCATCCCCTGGGCTAATGTCTTGTAGCGCCACTACGGTTAGATCATCGTAATAACAGGCATTGGGTTTAGGGCAATGATTAATGAATTTCAGCGGCCCATCAACCTTATAGCCCTCATTTTCAGTGACCCACAGCACATGCGGGCCATCTTTCTTCGCGGGCTTTGGCTTGATGGCACCAATCACTTCACCCTGACGAATCTCATTCTTGGCAAACAGGCCCATGCCATGAATATGGCTTTGTTTGACTTCAACTTTTTTGACCATCACAACACCTTTTCAGCACGTTTGGATTTAAACAGACAACAGACTAACCAACAAACAACCTGAACTGCAAATCTAAGCAGAAGAATCAGAGTGGCCGCCGAACGCACAGAAAGTTCACAAACAAAAAAGGCTTAGCCGAAGCTAAGCCTTTTTAGGAATATGGTGGCTACACCGGGATTCGAACCTGGGACCCCATCATTATGAGTGATGTGCTCTAACCAGCTGAGCTATGTAGCCATTCTCGTTGGACATAAACTGCCCAGGACAAGGAGTGCGAATTTTCCGGGTTTAGAGCCCTATTGTCAAGATCTTGTGGAAAATGACCTAAACATTAAAGCGAAAGTGAACCACATCGCCATCTTGAACAATGTATTCTTTACCCTCAAGCCGCCATTTACCCGCATCTTTAGCACCCGCCTCACCATTTCCAGCAATAAAGTCTTCATAGGCGATAACTTCAGCACGAATAAAACCTTTCTCGAAATCGGTGTGAATGACACCAGCCGCCTGCGGTGCTGTGGCACCTACTTTTACTGTCCAGGCGCGTACCTCTTTTACGCCCGCAGTGAAATAAGTCTGCAGACCTAGCAATTCATAACCGGCACGGATAACACGGTTCAGGCCAGGCTCTTCAAGACCCATTTCAGCCAGAAACATCTCTTTTTCTTCATCGTCCAGCTCGATCAGTTCAGACTCGATAGCGGCGCAAACCGGCACCACAGCCGAACCTTCAGTCGCCGCCAGCGCCTTGACCTGATCCAGATAGGGGTTGTTTTCAAAACCACCCTCGGCAACATTGGCGATATACATATTTGGTTTAATGGTCAGCAAGTGCATATCGTAGAGCAGATCAAGCTGATCCGCATCAAGCCCCATACTACGTACCGGCTTACCCTCATCCAGCACTAGCTTGACCTGCTCACACAGAGCTATCTGAGCAACAGCATCCTTACTACCGCCCTTAGCGACACGCGACTGACGCTGAATAGTCTTGTCGACGGTTTCCATGTCAGCCAGACACAACTCAGTATTGATTACCTCGATATCATCCAGAGGACTGATCTTGCCTGCCACATGAACAACATTCTCATCATCAAAACAGCGCACTACATGGGCGATGGCATCGGTCTCGCGAATATTGGCCAGGAACTTATTACCCAAACCCTCGCCCTTGGAAGCACCCGCCACCAAACCAGCGATATCGACAAACTCCATGGTAGTAGGTAAAACACGCTCAGGCTGAACGATCTCGGCCAGTTTGTCCTGACGTGAATCGGGAATTGGCACCACACCGACATTGGGTTCAATGGTGCAAAAGGGATAGTTGGCCGCCTCGATGCCTGCTTTAGTCAAAGCATTGAAGAGCGTGGACTTACCCACATTCGGCAGACCGACGATTCCACATTTGATTCCCATAACGCTATTCCTATCTATTTCTGTGTATGCAGCTCGTTCATGGCCTTTTGAAATTCGCCACTCACCACCTGCGGCAAGACCGCCAAGGCCCTGTCAATTGATTCATCTATTGCACGCTGCTCTTTAGCACCGGCACGACTAAGGACGAAATCGCTCACCTGACTACTGTTGCCAGGACGACCAATACCGATACGCAGCCGCATAAAATCTTTGCCTCCCATTTGGGCGACGATATCCCGCAGGCCATTGTGACCACCATGACCACCGCCCAGCTTCAAGCGGGCAGTGCCGGGCTCAAGATCCAACTCATCGTGAACGACGAGAATATTCTCCAACGGGATTTTGTAAAACCGCGCCAACGCGGCCACTGACTGGCCACTGCGGTTCATGAAGGTATTTGGTTTGAGTAACCAGACCTGCTTAGCACCAATTTGCACCTTGGCGATCTCAGCGTGAAACTTGTTCTCTAGGCGAAACTGCTCACCCTGCTGCCGAGCTACCTGCTCTACAAACCAAAAACCGGCGTTGTGCCGCGTCTCTTCATACTGTGCCCCGGGGTTTCCCAGACCTACAATCAAAGCGACAACAGCAGACAACGCCGGTCTCCTTCAGCTCTATTGAACTAGAGCTTATTCAGCAGCAGCTTCACCTTCGTCAGTAGCTACTTCACCCTCTTCCTCTTCTTCTTCAGTCGCTGCACCACCACGAGTCAGAACAACAGACGCGACAGACTGGTCATGCCCTTCACCGTGACTCAGCTCAAGGATTTCTACGCCCTCAGGCAGCTTGATGTCTGACAGATGTACAGTTTCACCCACTTCCAGCTTAGAGACGTCAGCTTCAAGGTACTCAGGCAGCTTGCCAGCAGGACAACTCACTTCAACCGTAGTCATCTGATGCGTAACGATACCGCCAGCCTTAACGCCAGGCGCAACATCTCCACCAATACAGTGCACAGGTACGTGAACCTTGATGACAGAGCTCGCATCAACACGCAGGAAATCCATGTGCATGATGATTGGCTTGTAAGGGTGCCACTGCATATCTTTCAATATGGCCTTTTCAACCTTACCCGCAACATTCACATCCAGGATGTGAGAAAAGAAGGCCTCATGCTCAACATGTTGCAGCATAGTGTTCTGCGACAGGCTAATGCTTTGAGCATCTTTATTACTACCATAAACAACGGCTGGAAACTGACCCGTACGACGTAGGCGGCGGCTCGCTCCTTTCCCCTCGTCAGCACGCGGTTTGGCATCAACCACAAAATTTTCAACACTCATTTTTCTATCTCTCTATTACCGTTAATTTAACGCCTCACCCGCGACCAGGTTTGGCTTGGTTCGCGGCCCTGAAATCAGGACCACAAATTCTTTACTCCACAAACAACGAGCTAACAGACTCTTCGTTGCTGATGCGGCGAATGGTTTCAGCCAACAGTTCCGCCAGACTCAGCTGACGAATCTTGCTACAAGCCTGAGCTTCGGCAGTCAGCGGAATAGTGTCGGTAACCACCAACTCATCCAGCTGTGAATTCTCAATATTGCTAACCGCAGGACCAGACAGTACCGGATGGGTACAGTAGGCCACTACTTTGGTAGCGCCGCGCTCTTTCAATGCATCGGCGGCCTTACACAGGGTGCCAGCGGTATCAACCAGATCATCCACCAACACACAGATACGACCGTCGACATCACCGATGATGTTCATGACTTTCGCCTCATTGGCCTTGGGGCGACGTTTATCGATGATCGCCAGATCGGCATCATCCAGCAACTTAGCCAGGGCACGGGCACGCACAACACCACCAACATCCGGCGAGACCACTACCATGTTGTCGCCAGTATTGTGACGCCAGATATCACCCAACAGAATCGGCGAGGCGTAGATATTGTCCACCGGCAGATCAAAAAAGCCCTGAATCTGGTCGGCATGCAGGTCAACCGTCAAGACACGATCGGCACCACTGACCGTAATCATGTCAGCGACCACGCGAGCTGAGATCGGCACACGCACCGAGCGGGAACGTCGATCCTGGCGCGAATAACCAAAATAAGGGATAACAGCGGTAATGCGACCGGCCGAGGCACGACGCATGGCGTCAATCATGACGCACAACTCCATCAGATTATCGTTGGTAGGGGCGCAGGTAGACTGGACAATAAAAACGTCGCGGCCGCGAATATTTTCCATCACTTCAACCATGACTTCGCCATCGCTAAAGCGACCGACAACAGCCTTGCCGAGTGAGGTTTCCAGATATTTGACCACCGCTTGGGCGAGCAGGGGGTTGGCGTTGCCAGTGAACACCATCATCCTGTTATCGGACACGGATTTAACCTCTCTTGCTCTTTTGCTCACTGGAAAAATATGGCTGGGGTGCCAGGATTCGAACCTGGGTATGCAAGGATCAAAACCTTGTGCCTTACCACTTGGCGACACCCCAATATTTAAACTGTTCTCTCGTCTGAATGCGTCTCCAGGGCCAGCCGATCCAACAGTGGAGATCGATTTAAACCCTTGGCAACAAAACCAGACCATTCGGCCGGCAACTGCTGCAATACGCGGTACGCATCCGCCTTGTCAGCAAACGGGGCAAACACACATGCTCCGGTGCCACTCATTCGGGGCTGGCTATATTGAGACAACCAATTCATGGCCTTATCTACATCAGGATAGTGCTTTCGCACCACCTCTTCGCAGACATTTTGACCTTGCCCTTCGAGAAAGGCAGGCATTTTGAGGCTTTGTGCGTCCCGTGTCAATTCCGGGATGGCAAAAACTTCTGCCGTGGAGACATGACAAGGCGGCACCAGCACCACAAACCAGGGCTCATCCAGCTCAATCGGCTGTAGATTCTCGCCCACGCCCTCGGCCCAGGCGGCATGACCACGAACAAACACCGGCACATCGGCACCCAACTTCAAACCTAATTCAGCAAGCTGGTCAACCGACAGGCCCAGACCCCACAGCTGATTCAAGGCCACCAACGTGGTCGCAGCATCAGAACTACCACCGCCAAGACCGCCACCCATGGGCAGCTGTTTGTTGATGCGAATATCCACACCCAAGGGCGTAGCCGTTAACTGCTGCAGACTGCGGGCAGCACGAACAGTCAGATCATCGATCTCAGCCACACCATCAACCTCGGTCAAACGCCGGATCACGCCATCTTCACGGACAGCAAAACCGAGCTCATCACAACAATCAACAAACTGAAACACCGTCTGCAGTAAATGATAACCATCGGCACGCCGGCCCGTGATATGCAAAAACAGATTGATCTTGGCCGGAGCTGGCCACAACATTGTTGACATCAAACCTCCGCCTCAAGCCGTGGAGCAGGCAATTGCCAGCTATCAATCACCAACCTGGCCCGCAACTGAGGGTTTTCCAGCTCCAGCTTACGCGGCAACTCAAGCCCATCAACATCGAGGTAATCGCGATAACGCACCTGCCAGCCAGACTGCTGCAGCGACTGCAGACGACCAACCTCATTAAAGGCAGATTGACCTACGACCGAACCAGGCACTGGCATCCCCAACAACCAATACTTGAGTCCTTGCACCGGCATAGACCAACCCAGCTGCTGCTGCATCAGGGCCTCGGCCGAATTTGCCGTCAAGGCTGAATGCTCAGCCATTTCGATGACCGCGTAACCATCATGGCCAGACAGGCGCGCCGCCCCCTGACCAAAGGCACCCGATAACTGAATGTCATAACTATCACCATCTTGTTGCCAGCGTAGTGACGCACTCCAGCTTTCATCATTGGCATCCTTGATCGCCAGGCGGCCACTGAATGACCATCGCTGCAATTGCGCCAACTGCTGTTGGCGCTCAGGCCAGTCAAGCTGCGGCATCAAGCCGACCCGTGGCGCGGTGGCACAACCACTCAAACCAAACAGAACCGCACTAACAAAAAAAACACCCAGGGCCTTACGGCTCTGGGTGATTGAGAAAAACTGCCGCATTATCGTTCTAACCGTTTAATAGTATCCAGCAAGGCACTGCTCTCAGGCGACTGCTGCAAGGCTTTTTGCCAGATATCACGTGCCGCGTCCTTATCACCCTTAACCCACAACACCTCACCCAGGTGTGCCGCGACCTCAGAATCAGGACTGGCCTGCATCGCCTTTCTGAGATAAGACAAGGCCTCATCCAGCTTACCCTGGCGATACAACACCCAGCCCATGCTATCCATGATGTAAAAACTTTCCGGCCTCAGCTCCATGGCGCGCTTTACGTAGGCATAGGCCTCATCCAGCCGATTGGTACGATCAGCCAGGGTATAACCCAGCGAGTTGAGGGCATCAACATGATCCGGCTCACGCTCCAACACCGACAACAGGTCGCGTTCAAGCAAATCAATACGCCCCAACCTTTCAGCCACCATGGCCCGCGCATACAGCAACTCTGTATTTTCAGGCGTATCGATCAAGGCATGATCATAAACTGCCATCGCCTCATCAAAATGGCCTACATCACGCAGAATCTCCCCTTCCGCCAAAAACAGCCTTAACTTCTGCCCCGGACTGCGCGCCTGGGCCGCATGCAGATGAGCACGAGCGGCATCAACATCACCCTCGCGGGCATACAACAAGGCACTACGAACCTGGGCATTAAGATAGTTTTCACCACGACTAACCGTGCTATACCAGCGAATTGCGCGAGAATAATTTTCTTTAATCTCGTCTATGCGCCCCAGGTAATAACCGGATTCATCCAGTCGCACGGCCCGGTCATTCAGATTCAGAAAATAACCTCGCGCCTCATCGACCTCTTCAATCCGCAAGGCCACCAGACCGGCAGCAAATAAAACATCGTTATTTTCCGAGTCAGCCTTCAACACCTTGCGAAACTGTACCAGCGCCTCTTCTGGCCGACCGATATCAACCAGCATCCGGCCATAGGCAACCCGCAGCTCCATATCCTTGTCATTGCGCTCAACAACCTGACCCAAATATTCCAGCGCTGCCAATTCACGATTACTGGCCTGCATCACCCGGGTACGCAGGATTACCGCTTTCGACCAGTCAGGCTTTTTCTGCAATAAGGCATCAACGGTCTGCTCAGACTTATCCAGCTTACCTGCTCGCAATGCCAGCTGAGCATAGGCATACAACCCTGCATTGTCATTGGGGTGCCTATCGACAAAGCGCTGCATCACATTCAAGGCACCATCCTTATCCTGCTCGCGTCCCAACAGACGCATCATCATCAGGTGACGTGCCTTCTCATCCTCAGCCGACTGCTGCACCACCTGTTCCAGCGATTCCAGTGCGGCATCATAATCGCCCGCCTTAACCAGCAAGGTCGTCAAAATCTGACCCGCACCGACATTAGTCGGGTCAAGCTTAGTCAGCAGCTTGGCCAGTTCCAGCGCCACCTGATATTCACGCGCAAACACAGCAATCCGGGTAGCCCGTTCAACCAAACGTGGATCCTGAGTCTGTTTTGCCAGGCGCGCATAATATTCAACGGCGGTCGGATACTGGGCTCGCTGCAAGGCAATCTCGGCAACAAACAAATCATTGAGCAACTCTGGCGTCAGCTCGACACCAGGCAAAACCGGCCCCGCCGACAGCAGCTGAGCGGCCTCATCCGCGTCCATCTTGGCCGACTGTGGTGTCATGGCACAGCCCGAAAGGATTGAAATCGCTAACAAAGATCCAAAAAATAAATTAACAGGCTTCATCCTGCCCTCCATCGCACGCCTCTCGACGGCGCTTAAAAATTGTATGCGGCTAGTCTAACCCGTTGTCGTCCCAGCCCAAAACATTCACTCTAACTGCTTGCTATACTTGCCATTCTGGCGCATTTGCAGCAGAATCTCCCATCCATTTGATTCACTAATATGCAGTAAAGTTTCAATGAGCCTGCTCGCAGTCGGAATAAATCACAAAACAGCACC
This sequence comes from uncultured Gammaproteobacteria bacterium, assembly GCA_965602225.1. Taxonomy (GTDB): domain Bacteria; phylum Pseudomonadota; class Gammaproteobacteria; order Tenderiales; family Tenderiaceae; genus Tenderia. Next base: position 82,117 of record CBFCYE010000008.1, read on the forward strand.
GGTCGATATCAGGGAACGCGTCTCCTTCGCCCCTGAACGTCTGGCCGATGCCCTGCACGAACTTACCTCTACCAATAAGGTGAGCGAGGCCGCGATTCTATCGACCTGCAACCGCACCGAACTGGTCTGCTGCAGCGATGAAATCAATGGCAACACAGTTATCGACTGGTTTGAGCACTACCATAAGCTCAAGCCCGAAGAAGTTCGCCCCTATATCTATGTCCACCCGGAACAGATGGCCGTACGCCACGTACTGCGTGTCGCCAGCGGCCTGGACTCACTTATTTTGGGTGAACCTCAAATTTTGGGGCAGATCAAAGATGCCTACAGCAAGGCCGAACAGGCCGGCACTATCGGCAAGATGCTCAACAAACTGTTTCAACACACCTTCTCGGTGGCAAAACAGGTGCGTACCGACACAGCCATCGGTTCCAGCCCCGTATCAGTCGCCTTTGCTGCAGTCAGCCTGGCCAAGCAGATCTTCAGCAACATGGAAGATCACACCGCCCTACTGATTGGTGCGGGTGAAACCATCGAACTCACCGCCCGCCACCTCAAGGCAACAGGCATTGGCCGCATAATCATCGCCAATCGCACGGTCGAAAAGGCCCACGCGGTTGCAGAAGAATTTGGTGGTTTCGCCATCGCTCTAAGCGAAATCCCAACCCATCTGGCCGAGGCTGATATCGTCATCTCCTCCACCGCTAGCCAACTGCCGATCCTGGGCAAAGGCGCGGTAGAAAGCGCCATCAAACAGCGCAAACACCGTCCCATGCTGATGATCGACATTGCTGTACCACGCGACATCGAACCTGAAGTCGGCGAAATGGAAGATGTTTACCTCTACACCGTCGATGACCTGAAAGAGATCATCGAAGAAGGCCTCAAGTCACGCCAGGAGGCCGCCGAACAGGCCGAAGAGATTATCGACACTCAGGTCAGCCATTTCATGGGCTGGCTGCAATCGCTGAACTCTGTCGACACCATTCGCCAGTTCCGCGATCACGCCACCGGCATCCGCGACGACGAGGTCGCCAAGGCCATGCAGATGCTCAGCAATGGCGCCAGCCCCGAAAAGGTATTACAGAAACTGGCCCACAACATGACCAACAAATTTACCCACGCCCCCAGCACCCAGATGCGTCAGGCCGGCTTCGAAGGCCGCAATGAACTCCTGGATGCAGCGCGCCTGCTCTTTCAACTCAAAAACGACCAATAACTGTGAAAGCATCTATACGCGCCAAACTGGAGAATCTCTCCGAACGGCTGCAAGAAATCAGTGCGCTGCTGTCTGACCCAGGCACCATCGCCGATCAAAACAAGTTCCGCGCCCTGTCGCAGGAATATGCCGAGCTAGACCCGGTCATCGACTGCTTTAATAGGCATCAGCAGGCCGAGGAAGACATTGAAACCTCGCAAGAGATGATGTCCGATCCAGATATGAAAGAGCTGGCCGAAGACGAATTCAAGTCTGCCAAAAAACTCCGCGATCAGCTGGAAGACGAACTGCAGAAACTGCTGTTACCGAAAGACCCTAACGACGACAAAAACATCTATCTCGAAATTCGCGCTGGCACCGGCGGCGACGAGGCTGCCATTTTCTCCGGCGACCTGTTCCGCATGTATACACGTTATGCCGAGCAACAGGGCTGGCAGGTTGAAATAATAAGCGAAAACCAAGGTGAACACGGCGGCTACAAAGAGGTCATCTCGCGCGTCATCGGTCACGGCGCCTTCTCAAAGATGAAGTTTGAATCCGGCGCGCATCGCGTTCAGCGCGTGCCCGAGACCGAATCGCAAGGTCGCATCCACACCTCAGCCTGCACCGTCGCTGTCATGCCAGAACCTGACGAACTGGAAAAGATCGACATCAATACATCCGACCTGAAAGTAGACACCTTCCGCGCCTCCGGTGCCGGTGGTCAGCACGTCAACAAAACCGACTCAGCCATCCGCCTGACCCATCTGCCCTCAGGCATTGTGGTGGAGTGTCAGGACGAGCGTTCACAACACAAAAACCGTGCCCGCGCCATGTCCCTGTTGCAAGCCAAACTCAACTCGCAACAACAAGACAAGGCCGCCGCCGAACAGGCCAGCACCCGCCGCCAACTGGTGGGCAGTGGCGACCGTTCAGAGCGCATCCGCACCTACAACTATCCACAGGGACGGATCACCGATCACCGTATCAATCTAACCCTGTACAAACTAGATGATGTGATGACAGGTGGACTGGCTCAGGTCATCGACCCACTCACCAACGAATACCAGGCCGACCAGTTGGCCGCTATGGGTGATGAATAACACGGCTATCATTGTTGATTGAATGAACATCACCGCCGCACTCCAACAAGCCAAACAGAAAATCGACAGCATTGATGCCGAGGCCCTGCTGGCCCACGTACTGGATAAAAATCGCAGCTACTTCCGCACCTGGCCCGAACGAGAAATCGAAAGCCAACCACTTGAGCAGTTCCAGCAACTGGTCACACGTCGGGCAGCAGGTGAACCGCTGGCCTACCTGACCGGCTGGCGTGAATTCTGGTCTCTATTATTACAAGTCAGCCCCGCCACCCTGATCCCCCGCCCTGACACCGAACTGCTAGTGGAACAGGCGCTGAAAATAATCCCGGCCGATGCCAACTGGCAGATCGCAGATCTCGGCACAGGCTCTGGCGCCATCGCCCTAGCCATCGCCAGCGAGCGACCAAACTGTCACGTAGTTGCCACCGACATCAGCACAGCAGCCCTAGCGGTTGCCCAGGCCAACGCCCAGCGACTCAACATCAACAACGTCGAATTCCGTCAGGGCAGTTGGCATGAAGCATTAAAAGATGGCGAACAGTTTCAACTCATCGCCTCCAACCCACCCTATATCGATGCCGACGATAAACACCTGCAACACGATGGCCTGCCGCACGAACCACTAAATGCACTAACACCCGGAACAGATGGCTTGGCAGCCATCCGCACAATTACCAAACAGATGAAAAAACACCTTTGCCCACCTGGCTGGCTATTGCTGGAACATGGTTATGACCAAGGTCAAGCAGTGCGGGAATTATTGAACCAGCATGATTATTCCGAGCCCCACACCCAAAAGGATCTGAGCAACAACGACCGCCTGACTTTGGCAACTTTTAGCCACTGAGTGAGCGCACCAGACTAACGGCCTTAGCCGAGTCAGACACTGCCAATGAATAGCATGGCGTAGATTCAACCCATTCCACCAACCGACGTACTTTTTCTTTATCAAGCCCGGACGGAATGAGCAAACATTCATCCATCAAACGCTGCATGGCATCAATGCCCTGCAATGGCTTCAAACAAGTTTCGGCCTCTGGGTCATACTGAGGGAAAATAATTGCCCCGACCGGCCGAGCAACATCTGCATCAGAAAACGAGGCTGGCGGCAAATAGCGCACCCACTTGCCATCACTGCGATGATGGCGAGCCAACGCCCTAACTTGCGGATAATATTCCGCCACCACATCGACACCTGCATCTTTGACACCGATGGATAACGGCGCTGGAGAAACCGTAAAGCCAGCCTCATGGATCAGCGCGATCTCATCACTGAACAATTCAAAACCACTCGCCATCAAAATAGTTACCAGGGTTGATTTACCACTCCCCGGCGCAGCAGGAAAAATAAAACACTGCTTACCATCACTCACCACCCCGGCATGAATATCAAGAAAGAAATCACGATTTAATACAGCTGCCTGCCAGACAAGGCTTTTAGCCAACGGCCCAATGGATTCCAGCTTTTCACTTGTAAAATAGACATTGTCATCGCGCACCAAATAAATTTGATCATCACGATAAATGACATCCAACACAATATCAAAAGAGCCCTGCTTTTCTTTTCGCAGATGATGCAATATTGGATCAATCAGTTCCAACTGAGCAACATCGCTAAAACGTATACAGACCGAAGATCCCAGTAGCTGGTAATGACGTTCAGCAACAATTTCTGCTGTTGTTGCCGCCTTATCTTCATCCTCTAAAACCGGCCACTGTAATGAGCTCTGATCTATCTCCTCTAAAGAATCAGCCTCAGCTATTTCCTGTAAAACCAGCTCACTTTTGTGCATATAGTCGCCAGCTTGCTCAGGGCTGAGATCAAAGGTTTGTTGCAGCGCGGCTAAAATTTCAGCGTCATCCAAACCATCTTCCAACAAAAACCAGATGTATGCAGCGGAGGTATTGAGCCGATATAGCCTTTGCGCTCGCTCAGAAAACAGCAGCCCTTCATCCCCCAGAATAAACAACTCAGTTCCTTCTGCTATCTGCACAACACCCCCTCTAACTTCGCTTCTTTAATAACTTCCAAACCGGCAATGCAAAATAGTCGTGTAACAACTTCAACGGATAGTAGGCAAAAAACATTGAATCGGGGATGTTCAGCGTGGCGAAATGCTGCACTCGCGGCTGGGTAATAGTGCGAAATAAATAATTAAATTTATCACTTAATCGCTCCCGCATTTTCAGATGAAAAGCTGAATAGGTGTAAATAGAAGCTCCATCCGCTGTTCGGGAAAAAAAGTCTGTTGCAATCTGTTTGCCCCAGGTGCTGGCAAGGGCATCCTTATCTTTCCATTGAAGCACACGCTCTGGCAACTGCAATGACAGCAATTGCTCAGCAATTGCCAAACTCAACCGGACAATACGCGCCATACCCTGACGCTCAGAGCGATCAAAGACTTGATCCCAGGCCAAATCCGGATGGCTATTCACAAACTCTGCCAAGTCCGCCACCCACTTAAGCATGGTCCATTTCTCCTTGCTGCCATGCAGACAGAGAATGATTAGCTCATCTTCAGCAGTAAAACTTTTTACATTATGGCCATTAAACTGAACCTCTATACTTCTGCCCCACAAGGCTTCATAGTCAATATCCACCGCCAGTGTTCGCGGGGCAAACTCCCAGTGCGGCTCAACAGGCGCTCCCTTACCAAACAGAATGTCCTGCCCGGCATAACCCACAAATGCTTGCCACTGCCTGGGAGTTAAATTGTGCCCACCTTGATAACCAAGCTGATTCAGCAATGTCAAAGCCGGCTCTATTTGCTCATGAGGAACCAGAAAATCAAGATCTGCGAATGAACGTAAAGACAAGTCGCCAAAAGCCTTCATAGCCAATAATGGCCCCTTGAAGGGAATGGCCGAGATTCCATTTGCAGCAAAGGCCAACAAAATTTTGCTTAACTGATCGGCAATGATTTGGTTATGCCCGGCACAACTATTTAAATGTATTTGGCAGGCCTCTCGAATTTCAGCAGGCACCACATCTGCCTCCTGACGTAACAATGCACGACACAGCAACGCATTGACACTATGCTGGTAGGCCAATTCAACCAGGCGGGTCCAGTCTATATTTGCAGAATGATTATTATCGAGAGGCTTTGGATCGCAAGAGAGCAATCCGAGAAGTAGTTGATCTGGCGTTATTTCGTCCATTGAAACAACAGCCGCCCCTTTTATCGGGGGCGGCTAGAGCTCTAAGCAAGAGAAGTTTTTCTAGTCCTGAGGGCGATCCACCACTGTCGTCCCGCCAGAAACAACAGCAGCACTAGCCGTCTTGCTATTTACCGACAACAGCAAACCCACCGCAGGTGCTACCACAGCGGCCTTACCGGCTGTCTTGAGAAAATGACGCTTACCTTGATCCAGGCTCTCGTCCCGAACTGAAACTTCTTTCTTATCCATATAACCCCCTACACGATTTAGAATTTAGGTGCTTGAATATTAGCACACGCAAATACACATTAAAACCCCTACCAATACAATGGCAATATACACAATTGAGATAATCGACTCAACAGACTAAAACTGTAGGTAAAATACCCATCCACATAAATAAAACTCAAAAATGACAACCATTAAACTCCCCAGACCCTTGGTCAACCACATCCTGAGCCAGGCACAGCAATCACCGGAAAGTGAAATCTGCGGCCTAATTGGCGGACAAGGTCAAAACGCCCAGCGCTGCTACCCCATCGACAATGCTGCAGCCGATCAAACTCGTCGCTACCAAATGAACCCTAAAGAGCAGATCGACGCCATGCGCCAGATGCGCGACAACGATGAAGAACTGATCGCCATCTATCACTCACACCCACACGCCCCGGCACTGCCGTCCGTCACCGACCTTAACGAGGCCGAATATCCTGAAGCCGCCTATTTAATAGTCTCACTGAATACGACTGGCGTTTTAGAGATGACCGCTTTTTTAATCAAAGACAAACAGGCCAGCGAAATAACACTTGAGCTAACTTAAGACACCCCTTACCACATCAAGTCATCCGGAATCTTATAGTCGGCATACGGATCATCTTCATCCAACTCTGGCTCTGCGGCATGTTCAGACATGATGATGCATTGCTCATCACGTTGTTTTATTTTTTCCGCCACGGGCATAGGTACCAGTTCGTAGCGTTCACCGAGTTTGGCGATGGCCAGGCGGCCAGTGGTGAGATGTGTATGTATCTGCTGTGAAACATAGATGCGCTTGACCACATTGGCATCGGTGAAGTTATAGGCAATATCGCCATCACGCTCTTCAACACAATTGCTTTCGATCAGCTGCTTAATTTGGGCGGCGATGGCCTTGCGCTCCGCCTCTGCCTTTTGCTGCTGATTAAGCTGGCGGTCGCGCTCGACCTTTTCAGCATGGGCCTTTTGCGCCAACAATTTTGCTTCGTCTACTTGAGTGGCCGCCCCCTTTGGAGTCTTCTGCTTTTTGTTTTTATATTGGCTCTGCTTGACCTTTTGCGCCTTGTTTTTATCAACCAGGCCGCTCTTTTTCAGCTGTTCAAAAAGTGAATTTCCCATGAGTGTGCTCCGGTGGATCTAAGTTATGACGATACAATAATTTCTAGGTTACTGGGTTTTTGGTTAATGCCATACATACAACAACAGCATGACTGTTACCGTTACGCCGTTCGCAGAATTTCAATCACCATCAGTGTGAGCCATGCGCCGTATGCGGCGGACTAAAAAAAACACCACTCCAACAACAACAGGAATAGAGATACCCGTTGCCAGCTCTGTATCTAGTTTGATACCTGCCGCCTTGATGGCTTTTAAGCCGTACGAGGTCAGCCCAAGCAGGTAGTAACTGAGCACGACGATTGATAAACCCTCTACAGTTTCCTGCAAACGCAGTTGCAGGTGGGCGCGCTTATCCATTGAGTGCAACAGGTCGCGACTCTGTTTTTCCATGGAGATTTCTACCCGGGTGCGCAATAAAGATGAGGCGCGTTCAACGCGAGTCGAGAGCGTTTCCAGCTTGTTGTGAACCAGGGCACAGGTACCCATGGCTGATGTCAGGCGCTGTTCCATAAATTCCTTAATCATCTGCTGGCCCTGGATACGTTTTTCACGTAACTCGGACACACGTAGCTTGACGATTTCATAGTACATGGATGAAGCATTAAAACGCTGACTGCTCTTGGCAGAGATGCGCTCTATCTCTGCCGCCAACTGTGTTAATTCATTCAATAGCCGCTGTTCACCCTCAACAGACTCAAGCTTGATATTGTTTTCTGTTAACGCTGCCAGTCGTTCATCAAAGCGAGCCAATTGCGGGATATAACTACGCATCATCGGCACCGGCAACATCGCCAGCATGCGATAGGTTTCGATCTCTAGCAGGCGCCTCACCAAACGACCAGCCTGGCGACGGCGTAACTCTACATCGTGAATCAGGATACGACCAAAACCATCGCTGTGAATCTGATTATCAGTCCAGACAACCGCATTGCCCGCCGCCACCTCAGCACCAATCACCGTATTTGACGCAAATAACAACGACAACTCTTTCAGGCCGCGCCGTGGTCGCTCGCTGGAATCAAAGGCAATGTGTGTGGCAACAATAATTTCACCCGGCAGCGTCTCCAGCCATTCTTTGGGCACGTAATTAATCGCCGGTTCGGCAAATGGCGTTTCAAACGGGGCATTATGAAAAAATGTATAAGTGGAATATTCGGTATGCCGTTCCCAGGTGATTCGAAACGCACCCAGCATGGCAGAGAAATGATCGCCATGCAGTGTCGGTGGCGCAACGTCATAACGTTCACATAGCTGCGCAATAAGACTGCGTTCACGGCTAGCCAGATCGTTATCACAAAGCAGCACCAGGTGTGATATTTGTATCGGCGCTTCCAGCAGCTCAACAGCTCCGGCATGCAATTCATTGTGTAGTTTAAAACGTTGGTCATGCTCAGCCAGCCCCAACAACTTATTTTTCAAGGGGGCGGCGGCTTCAGCCAACGACTGTGATGCTGTTGTCTCATTATTCATATCTGTTTTTGCTTCCTTCAACAGTCTATATCAGCGGCATTTCATCATAACCAGACTACAGCCGCATGACAATTTAGAACGACAAAAGGCGGAGTGAACAAAGCACGCCGCCTTTTGTTTAAAGCAAACCGAAAAGACTTAGCCTTGCAACTTGGCCTTTAACAACTGATTCACCTGACCAGGATTGGCCTTGCCTTGCGAGGCCTTCATGATCTGACCAACAAAGAAACCCAATACCTTTTCGTTACCACCGCGGTACTGCTCTACCTGGGCCTGATTGTTGGCCAGGACTTCATCAACGATCTTTTCAATCGCACCGCTGTCGGTCACCTGCTTCAGACCTTTGGCTTCGATGACGGCATCAGCATCACCCTCGCCAGCCCACATGGCAGAAAAGACCTGCTTGGCAATCTTGCCGGAGATGGTGTTGTCTTTAATGCGTTTAATCATGCCGCCGAGCATTTCGGCGCTGACCGGACTTTCGCTCAAGGCTGTAGCGTCTTTGTTTAACGCTCCCAGCAGTTCGCCGATGACCCAGTTGGCGGCAAGCTTGGCATCTTCACCCGCTTTGGCAACCGCTTCAAAAAAATCTGACAAGGCACGATCGCCGGTTAGGGTGCTGGCATCTTCTGCCTTCAAACCATAATCAGCAATAAAACGGCTCCGCTTGGCACCCGGCAATTCCGGCAGCGTTGCACGGATGGCCTCGATGTAGGCTTCGTCGATCACTACCGGCAACAGATCGGGGTCGGGGAAATAACGATAATCGAACGCCTCTTCTTTACTGCGCATGGAACGGGTTTCATTTTTGTCTGGATCGTAGAGCCGGGTTTCTTGCACAACTTTACCGCCAGCTTCAATCACATCAATCTGACGCTCTACTTCAATATTGATGGCACGCTCGACAAAACGGAAGGAGTTGATGTTTTTCAATTCGGCGCGGGTACCATACTCTTCCTGACCCTTAGGACGAACCGAAACGTTGGCATCACAACGAAACGAACCTTCCTGCATGTTACCGTCACAGATTTCCAGGTATTGCACCAGTGAGTGGATCTTTTTCATATAGGCGACCGCTTCTTTAGCGCTGCGCATATCGGGTTCAGAAACAATCTCCAGCAATGGCGTGCCGGCACGATTCAAGTCGATCCCGGTCATGCCATGAAAGTCTTCATGCAGCGACTTGCCGGCATCCTCTTCAAGATGGGCACGGGTAATACCAATGGTTTTTATTGTGCCGTCTTCCAGTTCAATTTCCAAATGGCCCTTGGCGACAATCGGGTGATCCATCTGACTGATCTGATAACCCTTGGGTAGATCAGGATAGAAATAGTTTTTACGCGCGAATACCGAACGACGCGTGATTTCGCAATCATTGGCCAGACCAAACTTGACCGCCATCCGCAGTGCTTCTTTATTAAAAACTGGCAAGACACCGGGCAGCCCCAGATCAACGGTACAGGCCTGGGTATTAGGCTCAGCACCATAGGCGGTAGAGGCACCGGAAAAAATCTTACTCTTGGTCGCAAGCTGGGCGTGAATTTCCAGACCGATGACGACTTCCCATTGCATGTTTGATTCCTCTTAACTCTTTTTCACCACCAAGGTGATCTTTGTAGGGCGAGCCCTACCCGCCAACACATCACCTTAATAGTTTCTGGCGGGTAAAACCCGCCCTACGTTTTATCTCTATTTAAAAGCTTCTGGTGCACGGCTGTGCCAGTCGGTGTTTTGCTGATATTGATGCGCAACATTCAGCAGCCGTGCTTCGTCAAAATAGTTACCAATGATCTGCAAACCAACCGGACGCTGACCAACAAAGCCACAGGGCACTGACATGCCTGGCAGGCCGGCCAGGTTGGTGGCGATAGTGTAGGCATCAGACAGATACATGGTGACTGGATCATCGGTCTTTTCACCGAGATTAAAGGCCACGGTTGGCGAGGTTGGCCCCATGATTACATCGACCTTTTCAAACGCCTGTTTGAAGTCCTGAGAGATCAACTGCCGCGCCTTTTGTGCCTTGATGTAATAGGCATCGTAATAACCGGCCGACAGGACATAGGCGCCAATCATGATGCGTCGCTTTACTTCTGGACCAAAGGCTTCACCGCGCGAACGCTTGTAGAGGTCTTCCAGGTCTTTGGGATTGTCACAGCGATACCCAAAACGGACACCATCAAAACGCGACAGGTTGGAAGAACACTCGGCCGGGGCAACTACATAATAGGCCGGGATCGACAAGCCAGTGTTGGGCAGGCTGATATCAACAATCTCGGCACCGAGTTTTTTGTACTCTTCGATCGCCGCCTGCACCGCAGTGGCAACGTTATTATCCAGGCCTTCGGCGAAATACTCTTTTGGCAGACCAATCTTCAAACCTGCCAGCGACTGATTCAGTGAAGCACTGTAATCAGGCACATCATGCTCAATCGAGGTTGAGTCCTTGTCATCAAAACCGGCCATAGCATTCATCATCAGGGCACAGTCTTCAGCAGTGCGCGCCATTGGCCCGGCCTGATCCAGGCTAGAGGCAAAGGCGATCATGCCGTAGCGAGAGACACGACCATAGGTGGGTTTCAGGCCGGTAATGCCACATAGCGCTGCTGGCTGGCGGATGGAACCACCGGTATCGGTGCCTGTTGATGCGGGCGCCAGACGCGCGGCCACCACAGCCGCTGAACCACCGGAAGAACCGCCGGGCACAGCATTCAGGTCCCAGGGATTTTTTACCGCTCCGTAAAAACTGGTCTCGTTGGATGAACCCATGGCGAACTCATCCATATTGGTCTTACCCAGCATCACCGCACCAGCCTGTTTGAACCTGCTGATCACAGTGGCGTCGTAAGGCGAAATGAAATTATCCAGCATCTTCGAGCCACAGGTGGTCTTGACACCGTTAGTGCAAAAGATATCTTTTTGCGCCAGCGGGATGCCCGTCAACGGCCCAGCCGTACCGGCCTTGATCTGGACATCCGCCTGTTTGGCCGCAGCCAGAGCCTCGTCGGCGGTGACGGTGATGTAACTATTGATCTGGCTATCAAACTTGGCGATGCGATCAAGATAGGCCTGAGTCAGCTCGGCGCTGGAAAATTCGCCTTGAGCCAGGCACTGGGATAATTCGGCAATGGTTTTGTTATGCATAGCTGTGGTTCTTTATGTTTGCTTACTGCGTGTTCAAACGTAGGTTGAGGCGGTGCTTGTGACCCCAATACTCCTGTTTGTTGGGGTGCGCTACGCTTACCCCAACCTACATATATTCAAATTACTCAATAACCTGGGGCACCAGATACAGACCGTTTTCAGTCTGCGGCGCAATCTGCTGGAAATGCTCGCGTTGATTTGTCTCGGTGACCACATCTTCACGCAGACGCTGCACCATTTCCATTGGATGAGCCATTGGCTCAACATTATCAGTATTAACGCTGTCCATCTGCTCGACTAAACCGAGGATATTGGAGAGGTTGCGAACATACTCAGGCACATCGGCCTCGGCCACTTCAAGCCGCGCCAAATGGGCTATTTTTTCGACATCGCTACGCTCAATACTCATCTCAAAACTCCGGTTTTTTCCACTTTATCCGCCAGCGCTGACGCAGGCGGCAAATTTAACATACTTATTAACTTGCCCAAAGCCCTCACAAATTGCTAAATTACTGCAAGTTTTGGTCGTAACCTATACCAGTCACAACTATTTTAGGGTAACTCAAGCAAATGGTCTTCAAACGCTTTCGCGGAATTTTCTCCAACGACATCTCTATCGATCTCGGTACTGCCAACACATTAATATATGTGCGCGGCCAGGGCATCGTTCTAAACGAACCTTCGGTGGTTGCTGTCCGCCAGGATCGTGGCCCCGGCGGACCCAAAAGCATCGCCGCTGTCGGCATGGAAGCAAAACGCATGATTGGCCGCACCCCGGGCAGTATCGTCGCTATCCGACCGTTGAAAGACGGCGTAATCGCCGACTTCACCGTTACCGAAAAGATGCTGCAACACTTTATTCGCAAGGTGCATGAAAACAAGTTTTTCCGCCCTAGCCCACGCGTTTTGATCTGTGTTCCCTGTGGTTCAACCCAGGTGGAACGCCGCGCCATCAAAGAATCAGCTGCCGGCGCGGGCGCCCGTGACGTCTACCTGATCGAAGAGCCCATGGCTGCAGCCATCGGTGCTGGCATGCCGGTTGGCGAAGCCCAGGGCTCAATGGTGTTGGATATCGGCGGTGGTACTACTGAGATCGCAGTACTGTCGCTAAATGGCATTGTTTACTCTGCCTCGGTGCGCATTGGTGGTGACCGTTTTGATGAGGCCATCATCAACTACGTACGTCGCAACTACGGCACCCTGATTGGTGAAAGCACCGCCGAACGCATCAAACACGAAATTGGCTCTGCCTTCCCCGGCAAAGAGGTATTGGAAATTGAGGTCAAGGGTCGCAACCTGTCAGAAGGCATACCACGCAGTTTCACCCTCAACAGCAATGAAATCCTTGAATCACTGCAGGAACCACTGTCTGGTATCATCAGCGCAGTCAAAACTGCACTAGAACAAACCCCACCTGATCTGGGTGCCGACATCGCCGAACGCGGCATGGTATTGACCGGTGGTGGTGGCCTGCTGCGTGATTTTGACCGTTTGCTGATGGAAGAAACCGGCCTACCAGTCATCGTCGCCGAAGATCCGCTGACCTGTGTCGCCCGCGGTGGTGGCCGCGCCCTGGAGATGATCGACGAAGGCGGCACCGAACTGTTTTCGGTGGAGTAATAGCAAACGGATTTTTTACGACTAGCGGGCGGGGGCCTGCTAGCGTTGAACCACTAATACATTAACCACCAGCCTCATGGGCTAGAGGGCGCATCATCAAACCCCTATTTGTACAAGGCTCATCTGCCAGCGTACGCTTTTTGGCGTGCTTGGTGATCTCTATCCTGCTGATGACTCTGGATCACCGCTTTCAGTATTTGAAAGATATCCGCGCAGTGGTTTCGGTTGTTGTCTATCCGGTGCAATACATTGTGAACTTCCCAGTCAGTGCCGGGGAATGGGTTGGCGACAGCTTCTCCACCCGCGAATCCCTGATGGCCGAGGTCACCACCCTCAAAACCCAACAACTGCTCTACGACGTCAAACTGCAAAAACTTGCTGCACTGCAAAGTGAAAATATGCGCCTGCGCCGACTACTGGACTCATCATCGCAAGTTGGCGAACGAGTTCTGATTGCCGAACTGCTGGCCGTGGACATGGAGCCTTTCTCCAGCCAGGTCGTCATCAATAAGGGCAGCAGCCACAATATCTATTCTGGCCAAGCCCTGCTCGATGCCCACGGCATCATGGGACAAGTAACCTCGGTTGAACCACTGACCAGCACCGCCACCCTGATCACCGATCCAAACCATGCCATCCCAGTGGCAGTGAATCGCAATGGCCTACGCACTATCATCATCGGCACCGGCAACCCGGAACAATTGGACATCCCTTACTTTCCCAATAACGCCGACATCCAAGTCGATGATTTGCTAGTCAGCAGCGGCCTGGGTGGTCGTTTTCCGCAAGGCTATCCCGTTGCCATCATTACCAAAATTGAAATCGATCCAGGTCTACCCTTTGCCCGCGTCAGCGCCAAACCAGCAGCGGCATTACAACGCAGTCGAGAGGTATTACTGGTTTGGCCCAATAAACCTGAAACAGAAACCAATGGGGAGCAGAACTAATGGCACACGCAACCCCTGGCGGCAGTATTATTATCATTGGCCTCACCTTCTTTGCCGCGCTGGCGCTAACCATCGTGCCACTACCAGAGTGGATGGTTGCCTTCCGCCCAGAATGGCTGGCTTTGGTTCTGATTTATTGGTGTATGGCCCTACCTAACCGCATCGGCATTCTCACGGCCTTTGCCCTGGGCCTATGTCTAGACATACTTAAAGGTGGAATAATTGGCCAGCACGCCCTGGCGCTGATTATCGTCACCTTTCTTACCCTCAAGATCTACCAGCAGATCCGCGTCTACCCAATGTGGCAACAAGCCCTCAGCATTATGGGGCTAATCATCCTCTATCAAGTTCTAATTATGTGGATCAACGGCATCATTGGCATCAAGAGCAGCAGCTGGAACTACTGGCTACCCGCCATCAGCAGCACCCTGCTGTGGCCGTGGCTTTATTTGATCCTTAGAGACATCAGGCGACACTTTGGCATTAGACACTAGGTAATACGTAAACATGTACTCACGCATTGCCATCAAAGACCAGATTCGCGAAGGCCAGCTTTTCACCTCGCGCGCCATTACCGCCCTGGCTGTCATCATCCTGGTCCTGCTGGCGATTATTGCTCGCATGGTCTTTTTGCAAATTCTCAGCCACGAGCACTACACCACACTGTCGCAAAACAATCGCGTCAGCATCCAACCGGTGGCACCCACCCGCGGCCTGATCCTTGACCGTAACGGCGTGGTATTGGCGCAGAACCTGCCCACCTACACCCTGGAAATCATTGCCGAACGGGTCAAGGATATGGATCAAACCATCACCGAGCTGTCCCAGATCATCAGTATCAGCGACAGCGACATCAAACGCTTTCACAAGCAGCTAAAACACAAACGCCGCTTCCAGCCGGTGCCCCTGCGACTACGACTAAACGAAGAGGAAGTTGCCCGGTTGGCAGTGAATCGCCACCGCTTCCCTGGCATCGACATCGCCGCCCGCTTAATGCGCGACTATCCTCAGACCAACCTGGCCGTACACTCGGTGGGATATGTCAGCCGCATCAATGAAAAAGAGCTGAGCCAGATTGACCCATCCAACTATGCTGCCACCAACCACATAGGCAAACTGGGCATAGAAAAAGCGTATGAACAACAACTGCATGGCACGGTCGGCTTTCAAAAGGTTGAAACCAACGTGCTTGGCCGCACCCTGCGGGTATTGGAACGCACCCCACCGGTACCCGGCCAGAACATCACTCTAACCTTGGACGCCGAACTACAACAGACCGCCAAACAGGCCCTGAAAGGCAGCACTGGCGCCGTAGTTGCCATAGACCCCAATAATGGCGAAATTCTAGTGATGGCCAGCACTGGCGACTATGATCCCAACCTGTTCGTCAACGGTATCGATCACAAGAGCTACGACAAGCTGCGAACATCGCGTGCCAAACCTCTCTTCAATCGCGCCCTAAAGGGACAATATCCGCCCGGCTCAACGGTCAAACCCTTTGTTGGTCTGGCCGGCCTTGAAGACGGCACCATTACCACCAAATCCAGTCTGTTCTGCCGTGGCTGGCACACTATCAAGGGTGACGAACGCAAATATCGTGACTGGAAAAAAGAAGGTCATGGCCACACCGACCTGAAAAAATCGATCACCGAATCCTGTGATGTCTTTTATTACGACCTGGCCCAGACCATGGGGATTGATCGCATCAATGAATTTCTGTCACCGTTCGGCTTTGGCCAAAAGACCGGCATCGATATCGCCGGTGAGGCCAGCGGCATCCTGCCATCAACTGAATGGAAGCGTCGTGTCCGCGGCAAACCCTGGTATCTGGGAGAGACACTGATCGCTGGGATTGGTCAGGGCTATACCCTGACCACGCCGCTGCAACTGGCAAAGGCAACCGCCATTCTTGGCAACCGTGGCCACACCGTCCAGCCTCACCTGCTCAAACAGATTGCCTTGCCAAACTCAGAATATCTGCAATATCAGCCCGACAACGCCAGCACCACCATTGAGCAGAACAAGACAAGCAATTGGGACGAGGTTATTAAGAGCATGGAAAATGTCATCTATGGCCGCCACGGCACCGCCCGCCGCCTGAACCTGCGCCAACCCTATCGCATCGCTGGCAAAACCGGCACCGCCCAGGTGTTCGGTATCAAACAAGATGAAGAGTATGTTGAAGAAGATATTGGCAAACACCTGCGCGATCACGCCCTGTTTGTTGCCTTTGCCCCCAGTGATAAGCCCCAAATTGCCATCGCCGTAATCGTAGAAAATGGTGGCCACGGCGGCTCCGTCGCCGCCCCCATCGCTGGCGCGGTGATCGACCAATATCTGGGAAGACAACCATGAATCGAAATCGCGACTATGGCCGCTGGATAGATCGCCGCCCAACAGGAAGCCGCGGTTTTAGCGCCCGCAGCCTGCATATGGACTGGCCATTATTGCTGGGGCTGATTGTGCTTTCCAGCGTTGGCCTGATCGTGCTCTACAGCTCCGGCGGTCAGGACATGAACCTGATCTGGCGCCAGTGCATCCGCCTGGGTCTCGCCTTTGGCGTAATGTTCGTCATAGCCCAAATCCCACCCCACCATATTGAACGCTGGGCGCCGTGGATATTTGGCGCCGGGGTACTGATGCTAATTGGAGTCTTGACCGTTGGCACCGTTGGCAAGGGCGCGCAACGCTGGCTTGACCTGGGGTTTTTCCGTTTCCAGCCATCCGAGATAATGAAACTGGCGGTACCGATGATGATCGCCTGGTATCTGGCCGAAAACACCCTGCCGCCATCACGCCGAGCCATGCTTATCACCGCTCTGATCATTGCCGTGCCGGTGGGGCTGATCATCAAACAACCTGACCTGGGCACCTCACTGCTGATTGGCATGTCCGGCATCTTCGCCCTACTTCTGGCAGGCATCTCCTGGCGTCTGGTAGGCGGCCTATCGTTACTCGGTGCCGCCTGCGCACCGCTGCTGTGGTTCTTTGGCATGCATGATTACCAGCGCCAGCGAGTACTGACCTTCCTCAATCCGGAAAGTGATCCACTCGGCTCCGGCTACCACATCATCCAGTCCAAAATTGCTATTGGTTCAGGCGGCCTTTACGGCAAGGGCTGGCTCAACGGCACCCAGTCGCAGCTGGAATTTCTGCCCGAACGTTCCACCGATTTCATCTATGCCGTATTTGCCGAGGAGTTCGGCTTTTTCGGCATCCTGGTTCTCCTGACCATCTATCTCTACATCATTGCCCGCGGCCTTTATATCGCCGCTCAGGCTCAAGACACCTTCACCCGCCTGCTGGCTGGCAGCCTGACGCTCACGTTTTTTGTCTATCTGGTCGTCAATATAGGCATGGTCTCAGGCATGCTGCCGGTAGTGGGGCTGCCACTGCCACTGGTTAGTTATGGCGGCACCTCGATGGTGACCCTGATGGCTGCATTTGGCATGCTGATGTCAATCCAGACACACCGAAAACTAAATACCAGCGGATAACCCTTATGCAAAAAAGATGGCAAAAACTGATCCTTTCAGCGGCCCTGTGCGGCGCCATGATTGGCCCGTCACTAGGCCAGGCCAATACCGCCCAGCGCCAGGACGTGAAGGCATTCATCGACCGTATCGCCAGTGAACACGACTTCAAACACGACGATCTAAAGCAGCTGTTTGGCCAGATCGAGATCCAGCCGGAGATCATCGAAGCGATGAACCGCCCCTATGAGGGCAAGCCCTGGCATCAATACCGCCCCATCTTCGTCACCGAGGCTCGCATCAGTGAGGGGGCAACGTTTCTGCAAGAAAACTACAAAACACTGAAACAAGCAGAACAGGAATACGGCGTTCCGGCTGAAATCATCACCGCCATCCTTGGCGTAGAGACCCGTTATGGTCGCTACCGCGGCAAATACCGGGTGGTCGACGCATTAGCCACGCTCGGTTTTGACTATCCACGCCGCAGCAAGTTTTTCCTCAAGGAACTAGAAGCCTTTCTGTTGCTCAGTCGTGAAGAAAAATTCGACCCACTTGCCATTAGCAGCTCTTACGCCGGCGCCATGGGCAAACCGCAATTCATGCCCAGCAGCTATCGCATGTATGCCGTCGATTTTGATGGCGATGGCGTCCGTGACCTGCTCGACAACAGCGCTGACGCCATCGGCAGCATCGCCAATTACCTATCCCGTCACGGCTGGCAGCGCGGCCAACCGGTTGCCGTTAAGACCGAGACTGCTCAACAGGGGCCGCAAAAAATGGGCAAACTGAAAAAACCCAGCAAGCCAGTTCAGCACTGGCAAAACAAAGGTTACCAGCCAACCGAAACGACCGCCGAACAGCTGAAGGCCGACCTGATTGTGCTAGAGAATAAACAAGCCCCTGAATACTGGCTTGGCCTGCAAAACTTCTACGCCATTACCCGTTACAACCACAGCGAACTATATGCCATGGCTGTGTTCCAATTAAGCCAGGGCATTAAACAAAAATATCAGACAGGCCAATCGCAGGCCCGCGCGGAATAAGAGAAGCATTAACCAGCTATAATGTTCGGATGAACTCAAATATTCAAAACCGCGGCAGATCAGCCAAACTCGCCACCATAATGGCTTTGCTGACGACATTGATAGGCTGTTCGTCCGGCCCTTTTCAACGCGGTGATAGCGCCCCCAACGTACACGTCAACGTCGATGCCATTCCAAATCCCATCCCCAGACATGAGCCGCTAAGCAGATACGGCAATCCTGACAGCTATACCGTGCTGGGTAAAACCTACAAAACTCTGGACAACAATAAGGGCTTCGTCGAGCGCGGCATTGCCTCATGGTACGGCACCAAGTTCCACGGCCGCCGCACCTCCAGCGGTGAAAACTACAACATGTACGCCATGACCGCCGCCCATAAGAGCCTGCCATTGCCCACTTATGTTGAGGTCACCAACCTAGACAACGGCCGCCAGATCATCGTCAAGGTCAATGATCGCGGCCCCTTCCATGAAGGTCGCATCATCGATCTGTCGTATGCCGCCGCCATCAAGCTGGGTACCAATAAGACCGGCACTGGCCGAGTCGAGATTCGTGCCATCGACCCCAGCAATCCAACCGCACACCGTGGCAAACCCGCTACGCCAACCGTAACCCTGCAAGCGATTACTGCACCAACAGCGATAATCGCCACGGCCACTGAATCTGTGGCACAGCAAGCGATCGCCAATCCTGTCGCGCCAAACCTCTACCTACAGGTCGGCGCCTTTAGCTCACGCAGCAATGCTGAAACCCTGCGCAGCCGCCTGAGCAATGTTGCCGGCAACCCCATCCACATCTTTGCCGGCGACAATCCATCCCAACCGATATTCCGGGTTCGTATCGGTCCACTGGTCAATGACCTGGCGGCTCAGCAGCTGGCCACCAGGTTGATCAGCCAAGGCATTAACAATGCCAGCGTTATAATGGATTAAATTACATCTTTGGGAACATTCCCGCTAAAATAGCGTCAATTAACTACATCTATACCAACTCTGCTTCTCTACCCCAAACGGAACAACATGACCCATTTAAGTAAACACCTTTTCTCCAAGCCGGCTCAGCTTGTCTGCTTCATCATTAGCTGCTTGATTACAACCACCGCATACTCCGCCAACATTGGCGCACCGCCGGCACCGGACATTGCTGCCCGCGGTTATCTACTAATGGACTACAACAGCGGCCATGTCATCGCCTCAAAAAAGGCTGACGAACGCCTAGAGCCTGCCAGCCTGACCAAGATGATGACGTCTTATGTCATTCTCAACGAACTCGATTCCGGCAAGATCAGCCTTAAAGATGAGGTGCTGATCAGCGAAAAGGCCTGGCGCATGCCTGGTTCGCGCACCTTTGTTGAAGTCGGCAAACGTGTTCCAGTTGAAACCCTGCTCAAGGGTATGATCATCCAGTCGGGCAATGACGCCACTGTCGCCCTGGCCGAACACGTTGCCGGCAGCGAAGACGTCTTTGCCAATCTGATGAACCAGACGGCCACCGCCCTGGGAATGGGCGCCAGCCACTTCGTCAACAGCACTGGCCTGCCTCATTCTGATCACTACACCAATCCCCGTGATATGGCGACACTGGCGCAGGCACTGATCCGCGACTTCCCCGAACACTATTCCTGGTATTCAATCAAAGAATTCAGTTACAACGGCATCAAACAATACAACCGCAACAAACTGTTATGGCAGGACGACAAGGTCGATGGCATAAAAACAGGTCACACCGAAGCCGCTGGTTATTGCTTGGTATCGTCTGCAAAACAAGATGAAATGCGCTTGATTTCGGTAGTGCTGGGCGCCAAAAGTGAAAACGGCCGCGCCCGTGAAAGCCAAAAATTATTGAGCTATGGTTTTCGTTTCTACGAGACCCACAAACTCTACGCACCAAACGAAACCCTGACCGACGTGCGAGTATGGAAGGGAGAAAACGAAAACATTGCTCTCGGTCTGAATAAAGAGATGTACATCACCATTCCCCGTGGTCAATACGACAAGCTCGATGCCAGCATGAAGGTCACACCCAAGATCACTGCCCCGGTCAACAAGGGTAAACAATACGGCATGGTGGAAGTAATGCTTAACGGCGAAGCCGTGGCCACTCAGCCACTGGTCGCACTGCAAGACGTAGCCGAAGCTGGCTTTTTTGACAGCCTGGTAGACGAAGCCCTGTTACTGTTTGAATAACAAAAACTCTATGTCTAAGAATACCGATATCGTTTATCTCAACGGCAAATTCCTACCTCAGGATCAAGCCTTTGTACCGGTCATGGACCGCGGCTTCGTCTTTGGTGATGGCGTCTATGAAGTCATCCCCACCTATGGCGGCCGCCTGTTTCGTCTCGATGAACATCTGCAACGGCTGGACAACAGCCTGAGCGGAATTCGTCTCAGCAACCCCATGAGCCATACTGAATGGACCGAGACACTAAAACATTTAGTCAGCGAAAACGGTGGCGGCGAACAATCGGTTTACCTACAGTTAACCCGCGGCCATGCCCCGCGCGACCATGCCTTTCCTCAAAATACACAGCCCACCGTTTTCATTTCCAGCAGCCCGCTAAAACCGGTTGCCAAAGATCTATTGCAAAACGGCGTTGCCGCCATCAGCCTCGAAGACATCCGTTGGAAACACTGTCACATCAAGGCCATTGCCCTGCTGCCCAATATCCTGCTACGCCAACAGGCCATTGATGTCGGTGCCCAGGAAGCCATTCTGATTCGCGACGGCGTCGTTACCGAGGGTGCCGCCAGCAATCTCTTCATCGTCAAGGACGGCGTGATCAAGACACCACCCAAGGGCCCCTTTCTGTTACCCGGCATTACCCGTGACCTGGTACTGGAGCTGGCTGAGGCTAACAACATCAAATATGAAGAATGCAGCTTTGGCCCGAAAGAGCTGCAACAAGCCGACGAAGTCTGGCTATCCAGTTCAACTAAAGAGGTGCTGCCGGTGAGCAAACTTGATGACAAGCTCGTTGGCAACGGCCAACCCGGCCCGGTCTGGCAGCAGGTGCGCAAGCTGTATCAGGCCTACAAACAGGCTCTGATTGCTGGTGAAGTGGAATAGCAAGATGGCAAGACATGAAGAAATAATGGAATTCCCCTGCTCCTTTGCCATCAAGGCAATGGGCTTGGCGACAGACGACTTTGACGCTCTAGTGGTATCGCTGATACGTCCGCACGTAAACGACTTGAGCGAAGGTGCGGTCACGACCAAACCCAGCGGCAAAGGCAAATACATCTCGGTCACCGTCACCTTTCAGGCTGACAGCCGCGAGCAACTCGACAATATCTATCGCAGCGTTAGCGGCCACGAACGCGTGTTAATGGCACTCTAGGCCACAATGCACAGCCTTCTGATTCGCCAGTTGGGGCAACAAGATTACGAGCCGATTTGGCGGAAAATGCAGCAATTTACCGACCAGCGTGATGCATCCACACAAGATGAAGTCTGGCTGGTAGAGCACCCGCCTGTCTTCACCTTGGGCATGAACGGTAAACCGGAACACCTGCTCTCGCCTGGCGCGATCCCAGTCATTAAAATCGACCGCGGCGGCCAGGTCACCTATCACGGCCCAGGCCAACTGGTTGCCTATCTGCTGATCGACATCAAGCGGCGCAAGCTTGGCATCCGCGCCATGGTGGAAAAGATAGAACAGGCCATCATAGAACTATTGGCTGACTATCAGATTGAAGCCCGCGGTCGCCGTGATGCCCCCGGTGTTTATGTCGGCAACAGCAAGATCGCCGCCCTCGGACTGCGGGTCAGGCGCGGCTGCACTTATCACGGCCTGGCCCTGAATGTGAACATGGACCTCGACCCCTTCCAACGCATCAACCCCTGTGGGCATAAAGGCATGCAGGTAACCCAAACCTCCGAGCTGGGCGGGCCAAGTGATATCGCCGCAATCGCCCCGAGCCTGTGCCAAAAGCTGGCACAACAGCTAGGCTATAATGACCTCGAATTTTCTGAGCAGACAAACTAAATGGCTGATAAAAATCTGGAACGTGAACGCATCGACTCCCTCGCCCCGCTCAAGGGTGAATCAAAGACCGCACGCATTCCGATCAAGATCCAAGCCAAGGCTGAGCCGTTGAAAAAGCCACGCTGGATCAGAGCCAAGGCGCCCAGCAGCCCAGAAGTGGCGCGTTTAAAGGGCATTCTGCGCGAGCAAAAACTGTTCACCGTTTGCGAAGAAGCACAATGCCCCAACCTGGGTGAATGTTTTGACCACGGCACCGCTACCTTCATGATCATGGGTGGCATCTGCACCCGTCGCTGCCCGTTTTGCGATGTCGCCCACGGCAAACCCAAGCCGCTGGATACCAATGAGCCGGCTCACCTGGCTGAGACCATCAAGGCTATGAATCTAAAATATGTAGTCATTACCTCGGTGGATCGCGATGATCTGCGTGATGGAGGTGCCGGCCACTTTGCCGCCTGCATCAAGGCGGCGCGACAACAATCACCACAACTAAAGATTGAGATTCTGGTACCTGACTTTCGTGGCCGAATGGAGGTCGCCCTGGAAGAATTGGCTAAAGCACCGCCTGATATTTTTAACCACAACCTGGAAACCGCGCCGCGCCTCTACAAACAGGCCCGCCCTGGCGCTGACTATCAATGGTCATTAAGCCTGCTAAAAAAATTCAAGGCACAGCACCCAGACATCCCAACCAAATCCGGCCTGATGTTGGGGCTAGGTGAAACCGATGAAGAAATCATTGAGGTAATGTCCGACCTGCGCGCTCACGACTGTGACATGCTGACCCTGGGACAGTACCTGCAACCCAGCCAACACCACCTGCCCGTCGAGCGTTATGTCACACCAGAGGTTTTCGACAAACTGGCCGAGATAGCCACAGAACTTGGTTTTAATAATGTCGCCAGTGGCCCGATGGTGCGCTCCTCCTATCACGCCGATCTACAAGCGGCGGGTGAGCAGGTCTCATAAAAAAAGGCTCTCCCCCTGATAGGGGAGAGCCTCCTGTTTCAAAGCAACAATTGCTACATATGTTTTTTGTGAAAACCGCCATGCATGGCGATATTTTCATCAATCTGGGTAGCAACCACACCAAGCACTATTGGCACCAAACAAGCTAACAGAATCATTCCAAACGAGATTTCCATAACACACCTCCACATTCATGAGGGACAACGTGTCCATGTCTTAAGGAAAGACCTTATTTGCTCAGTTTTCTGTGACGAAGTTCACAAAAACGAAAAAGGCCACATGTCTCCATGTGGCCTTTTTGTTACTCTCGAAACCTTTTTCTACTAATGAATCTTGCCCCAGATGCGGCGTTTAAGCAGATAAAGCAGTGCTGTCAGTATGATCAAATAGATAATCACGTAAGTCCCGATTGTACGCCGAGACTCGGCATTTGGATCAGCAGCCCAAACAAGAAAGGATGCCACGTCATGAGCCTGAACCTCGATTTCGGCACGCTCTTCATCTGATTCAGCATCAGCATAGGCTAGAGCATCCGGCATCTTGATCTGCGGAAACAGATGGTTATCGGTCTCCTCTTGCTCCGCATCTTTGTAGTAATAATCCGTCAACAAGGTATAGATGTGCTGTGGACCCTTCTTTCTGGCAATCGCCATCACCGAAAGATCCGGTGGCACTTTTCCGTAAGACTCTTTGCGCACCTCAACCGGCGTCAGACTCATCATCCGATCATCAATATCCTGGTCCTCCAGAAGATTATTGATCTGCTCTTTAGTCATACCTATTTCAGTCAAATCGGAAAACTTTATGTACTTGAGACTGTGGCACATCATGCAGGTACTGACCACGATCTCGACACCGCGTTGACGCGCCTCGTTCGAGTTATCAATATCAACCATTTTCAAGGCACCTGCCGCGCTGGCCATGGCACCCTGAGCAACAACGGACATAGCCACAGCGCTCAACAGGACTAACAACTTTCTCATGACTCATCCTCCAGGCGCTTACGAATATCTCGCAGCTCTTTTTCATCATTTTCACGGCGCAGGTAATGCTCTGACCTGAGCAACTCTTCCTGCTCTTCCCTGATCAACCGTTCAGCTTCTCGTGGCAGGCCCTCCTCTCTGCTGCGGCGCTCTTCACGCCGGGAAATAAAGGGCAACAACAGGAACAAACCAAAATAGATAAACGTTGCAATGCGGCCCAACAGGATATACACCCCTTCAGACGCCTGGGCACCAACATAACCCAGCAGCAATAAATCAAGAAACCAGACGTAGATCATGATGCGATAACCCGGACGAAACTTTGCACCACCCGGGACATTGGATCGATCCAACCAAGGCATGGCCAGGAAGATCAATATCGACATGGCCATGGCGACAACCCCGCCCATTGGATCTGGAATGGAACGCAATATGGCGTAAAACGGCAGGAAGTACCATTCAGGCACTATGTGTGGCGGCGTCACCATCGGGTCTGCCGGCACATTGTTCTCCGGCATGATCCAGAACTCAGGCGCGAAGAACACGAAGCCAAAGAAAATGATCATAAACACACCCAGACCAAATAGATCCTTAATGGTGAAATAAGGGTGGAACGGAATATTATCCTTGGCATGCAAGGTAATACCCGATGGGTTAGAGCTCTTGACCCAGTGCAATGCCACCAGATGAATAGCCACAGCTACCGTAATAATGAACGGGAACAGGTAATGCAGAGCAAAAAAGCGCGTCAGGGTGGCATCACCCACCACAAAATCACCACGCAGCCAGACCACAATCTCTTCACCAATAAATGGCGTTACACCAAACAGGGCGGTAATTACCTGAGCACCCCAGAAAGACATCTGCCCCCATGGCAGCAGATAACCCATAAAGGCAGTGGCCATCAACAGCAACAGCAGCACCAGACCGGTCCACCACAGCAGTTCGCGTGGACGACGATATGAACCGTAATACAGTGTTCGACCAATATGGATAAAGACCACCGCAAAAAAGGCTGAGGCCCCGGTGGAATGCAGATAACGAATCAGCCAACCATAATTCACATCGCGCATGATGTGCTGGATGGAATCAAAGGCCATACCGACATCAGCCTTGTAGTGCATAGCCAGAAAAATACCGCTGAGCAACTGCACCACCAGTACAAACATGGCCAGAAAACCGAAGCTCCACATGTAATTCAAGTTGCGCGGAACTGGGTATTCAGTCAGCTCATGCTTGATCATTTCATCAAGCGGGAAACGCTCATCGACCCAAGAGAACACTTTCTTCAACATGATTAGTCTCCCCTAGACCTTTTGGCCAACGATGATTGTCTTCTCATCAATAAATTCATAATGAGGCACAATGAGATTATTTGGCGCTGGACCACGCATGACACGGCCACTATTGTCATAGAGACTACCGTGACAAGGACAACTCCAGCCCTCCTGAGTACGATTGGGAACGCAGCCCAGATGAGTACACAGGCCAACCACCACCAACCACTCAGGCTTTTGAATACGATCTGCATCTGACTGAGGATCAATCTCGGTCGACGCATCCTGCATATCAGCTATAGTTTCATCAGTACGATGAGTGACGAACACTGGCTTACCCTGCCACTCGATGGTGTGGGTTTTGCCTTTGGGGATGGAAGCCAGATCAACGATTGAGGTTGATTTCGCCTTTACATCTTTACTCGGATTCATACTGCTGACAAACGGGATACACGCACCCGCCACACCAACTGCACCCACCGCCGTGGTCACTTTACCAAGAAAGTCACGACGATCAGGACTGTCCAGATCTTTATCTATCGCCATCTCTAAAACCTCTGAATTTTGTTACTTGCATAAGATTTTTATTGTCTGAATTACTACTTTTTCTTTTGTTTATTATTGAGTAATTTCCTACGGATTAGCATGAACATACCCTGACAAACTCCGAGGACTTTTAATCCTACAATACACAAGGGTAATGGTCTAGCAAAACATTAGGTTTTAATAAAACAGCACTATAAAACCGTGTTTTATAGCGGCCGGTTTGAATGGCTCAAAATGCCACTAATAACAACACCGCCCCCAGTAACAGACGATAAACTACAAACGGCATCATACCGATGCGTTCCAGAAGCTTGAGAAAGACATGAATACAAAGATAGGCACTAACGCCAGAGATAGCCGCACCGAGGAAGATCGCCTGCCAGTCCACCGCCCCTTCAGCGGTGGCCAATTCCAGCGTCTTCAGGCCGCCAGCCAGCACAATCACCGGGATCGATAGCAGAAAGGAAAAGCGCGCCGCCGCCTCACGGCTCAGCCCCAGCATCAGCGCCGCCGTCATAGTGATACCGGAACGAGAAGTCCCCGGAATCAAAGCGATGGCCTGGGCGCAGCCAATAATAAGGATATCTTTCCAGGTAATGGAATGCTCACTGCGCTGACGCTTGCCGGTCTTGTCACTCCAACCCAACAGGATGCCGAAGACGATGGTGGTGGTGGCAATCACCAGCGTCGAACGCAGATGTTCCTCGATCAAATCCCCCAGCAGCAATCCGCACAGCCCTACAGGGATAGTACCCAGACCCACCGCCCAGGCTAGCCGGCTATCACCAACGGTCTTGCGCTGCACCAGTGATGCAGCCCAATCGCGCAACATCACCTGCAAATCTTTACGAAAATAGGTGACCACCGCGGCCAGCGTACCGACATGTACAGCGACGTCAAAGGCCAGCCCCTGATCCTGCCAGCCGACAATCACCGGCACCAAAATCAGGTGCGCAGAACTGGAAATAGGCAGAAACTCAGTCAACCCCTGCAAAATCGCCAGTACAAAAATCTGCAAAAAATCCATTCGTCACCCCATCAAAATCTGCGGTTATTCTACCGGGCTAAGGCCTATCCTGCATGCCTTATCATGATTCGTATCGAGGCGGCTCAGCAGTGGGGGGATGAACGGTTTTTGCGACCGAAGACAGCGCAGGCATAGTTGACACTACGCCGAACATGGCTGACCGAGCAAAAAATGCTCAGCGCGTGCTGCTGGGGCGCCGCAGTAGAAGCGTGGTGAGACACGTAGGGTTGCATCTTCTCCAATGCACAGCGGCCCAAGTCACCGTATAATGTCGCCATCTCAGCAGCAGCCGAATCAAATTCAGTAGCAAAGGAAGGACCCCGCAGCATGTCATTGCCCCCGATAGAACAACGCATTGCCCTGGAAATCAACGCCAATGTAGCGCAGATCATCGCCGCCATCACCTTGCTTGACGAAGGCTCCACCGTGCCCTTCATCGCCCGTTACCGTAAAGAGGTCACCGGCGGCCTGGATGACACCCAGCTGCGCACCCTGGAAGAGCGCCTCGGTTACCTGCGCGAACTGGAAGATCGTCGCCTCGCGGTGGTCAAAGCCATCAACGAACAGGGCAAGATGACTGACACCTTAAAAGCCTCAATCATGGACGCCGAGACCAAGACCCGCCTCGAAGACCTCTATCTACCCTATAAAATCAAGCGCCGCACCAAGGCCCAGATTGCGCGTGAAGCAGGACTGGAACCACTGGCCGACGCGCTGTTTGAAGACCCGAGCCTTGACCCGGAAACAGAGGCCGCCAAGTTCCTCAATCCAGACGCTGAGATTAAAGACACCACCGCAGCGCTGGACGGCGCCCGCCAGATCCTGATGGAACGCTTCGCCGAGGATGCCGAACTGGTCGGCGAGCTACGCGCCTACGCCTGGGACAACGGCCAACTACACTCGACCGTCATCGCCGGCAAAGAAAACGAGGCCGCCAAGTTCTCCGATTATTTCGACAAGACCGAGGCCATCAAAGCCACTCCATCACATCGGGCTCTGGCCATGTTTCGTGGTCGCAGCGAAGGTTTTTTAACCCTGTCGTTGGAACTACCCGGCGATGCCGAGGCCACTGCCAATCGCACCCCGACCATGGGCGAAAACATGATTGCCCGCCGCTTCGGCATCAAAAATGAGTCCCGCCCGGCAGACAAGTGGCTCGCCGACACGGTGCGTTGGAGCTGGCGCGTCAAGATGGCCATGCATGTCGATATGGAACTGAAAAAACAGCTGCGCGAAGCCGCCGAACTGGAGGCTATAAAGGTCTTCGCCAGCAATCTCAAAGACCTGCTACTGGCCGCACCGGCCGGGCCGCGTGCCACCCTCGGCCTTGATCCGGGCCTGCGTACCGGCGTCAAGGTCGCCGTGGTAGATAACACCGGCAAGCTGGTGGATTACGCCACCATCTACCCACACCAACCCAAAAACCAATGGGACCAATCGCTGCATGTGCTGGGCGAGCTGTGCAAAAAACATAAGGTCGATCTGCTCAGCATCGGCAACGGCACCGCCTCACGCGAAACCGACAAGCTGGCTGCCGACCTGATCAAACAACAAGCAGCCCTAAAAATGACCAAGATCATGGTCTCTGAGGCTGGCGCATCGGTCTACTCGGCCTCGGAACTGGCGGCACGGGAATTCCCCGAGCTCGACGTATCCATCCGTGGCGCTGTTTCTATCGCCCGCCGCCTGCAAGACCCACTGGCGGAACTGGTCAAGATCGAACCCAAGGCCATCGGTGTTGGCCAGTACCAGCATG